>NZ_JBIWPG010000003.1:208805-560315 GCF_044768135.1 Streptomyces sp. NPDC101165
TCGGCCTCGCCCGCGCGGGGGGCGTGCGGCGGGGGGGGGCCCCCCCCCCCCCCCCCCGGCCCCCCCCCCCCCCCCGGGGGGGGGGGGGGGGCGGCGCCCCCCCCGCGCCGGGCTCGACCAGCGGACTGTCCGGGTAGGCGACCAGCAACTGTGCCTCCCGCAGCCCCACGGTCACGGGATCGTCCGGGTCGGCCTGGACGCCCTGTGCCGCGTGCCGCAGGGTGCGGCCCACCACTTCGTCCCCGACCGGTTTGCGCTCGGCGTGATAGCTCTCCAGCAGCCCCGGGCGGGCGATGCCCCGCGTCGCGAGAGCCAGCTTCCACCCCAGGTTGTAGGCGTCCTGGATCCCGGTGTTCATGCCCTGGGCACCGGTCGGCGGATGGATGTGCGCGGCGTCGCCCGCCACGAAGACCCGGCCCTCGCCGTAGCGGTCCACGATGCGATGGCTGATGCGGAACACCGACGACCAGCGCATCGCCGACGCGGTCGTCGGCCAGGGGGACAGCCGGTCCAGGACCGCCTGGATGTGCTCCGGGCGCGGAGCGCGCCCCGTGTCCAGGCCGTGGGCGACCGCGTCCCCCGCCTCCGCCCGGTCCTGCTGCGAGAGTTCCGGCGGCACCCGCATGGACATGCGGTAGCGGCACCGGCCGGGCAGCGGGATGCACACGAGTACGTCGTCCACCGCTCCGTCGGGAGTGCGGTGCATCGAGCGCACGGTCCATCCCGGTGCCAGGTCCCAGTCCACCTCCACGTCCGCGAGCATGTACTCCTCCGGCAGCGCCCCGCCCTCGAAGGAGAGCCCCAGCGTCTTGCGCACGACGCTGTGCGCGCCGTCGCAGCCGACCAGGAAGAGGGAGCGGACCTCCAACTCCCCGCCGGCCGCAGTGCGCAGCCGGCTGGTGACACCGTCGGCGTCCTGGGTGAAGGACAGCAGCTCCGTGCCGCGCTCGATGTGCCCGCCGTAGCAGGCCAGGCGCTCTTCGAGGATGCGCTCGGTCTCGTACTGCGGCAGCGCCGCGAACCCGTACGGCACCTCCGGCGGCAGCGACAGCTCCATGCGCCCCTGTTCGGCGCCGTTCACGTACGTGAGCTGTCCGCGCAGCGGGACGGCCGCGTCAAGGGCCGCACGGGCCACGCCCGTCCGGTCCCAGACCTCCAGCGTCCTCGGCTGGATCCCGACCGCCTTGGCGTACGGCAACCGCTCCGGAAGCCTGTCGACGAGCCGGCAGCCGACACCCCGCCTGCTCAGTTCGAGGGCGGCGGTCAGGCCGACCGGGCCCGCCCCGGCGATCAGTACCTCGGTGTCCGTCATGAGCGTCTCCCGTGCTGCCCCCGGGAACCATGGTCGCCCGGGAGGACCGGCGCGGCGACCCGGCCACCGGCGCCGGACGCCCTACGTCAGCTGTCTGCGCACCAGCTCGTGCAGCCGCCCCCCGGTGTCCGCGAGCAGCTGCGCGGGCGGGCCCTGCTGGATGACCTTGCCGTCCTCCATGACGACGACCCGGTCCGCGTCCAGCACCGTGGACAGGCGGTGGGCGATGACGATGCGCGTGGCGTTGAGCCCCCGGGTGCTCTCGATGACGATGCGCTGCGTGTCGTTGTCGAGGGCGCTGGTCGCCTCGTCGAAGAACAGGATGCGCGGGCGCCGGATCAGCGCCTGGGCGATCATCAGGCGCTGCCGCTGCCCGCCGGAGATCGCGCCGTTGCCCGCGACGATCGTGTGCAGGCCCATGGGCATGCGCTTGATGTCCTCCGCGAGCCCCGCCATCTCGGCCGCCGCCATCGCCTCCTCCGGCGCGTACGGCTCCGTGCCGCAGATGACGTCCAGGATGGAGCCGGTGAACGGCTGCGCATGCTGGAGCACGACCCCGCACTGCCGGCGCACCGCCGACCGGTCGAGGGCGGCCAGGTCCTGCCCGTCGTACAGGACGCTGCCCGAGACCGGCTTGTCGAAGCCGATGAGCAGCCGCAGCAGCGTGGACTTGCCGCAGCCGCTGGGGCCGACGACCGCCACGAACTCGCCCGGGCGTACGGCGAACGACACGTCGTCCAGGACGAGCGGGCCGTCGTCGGCGTACCGGAAGGACAGCCGGCGGGCCTCCACCGCGCCGGACAGCGGACCCGGCCGGGTGCTCGCCGTGCGCACCTCGGGCGTGGCGTCCAGGACCGGCTTGATCTCCTCGAACAGCGGCAGCGCGGCCACCGCCGAGACGAAGGAACCCGTGAGCTGGGTGACCGAGGTCAGCACCATCGTCACCGACGTGTTGAAGGTGAGGAAGGCCGCCGCCGACATCGCGCCCCTGGCCGGACCGGCCAGCAGCATGAACATCAGCAGGGTGCACACCGGCAGATAGACCGCGCCCAGCACGGTGGTCAGGTTCTTGATCCGGCCGACCTTCTGCTGGAGTTCCCGGCTGCGCGCGAACTCCCCGGCCCAGGCGGCGTAGGCGTAGTTCTCCGCCGCCGCGACCCGTAGCTTGGGCAGGCCGCGCAGCGTCTGGAACGCCTGGTTGTTCAGCTTGTTGCCGAGCGTCACGAGACGGCGCTGCCAGCGCACCTGCCACAGCCCGAGTCCCAGGAACACGGCCGCGATGAGGACGAGCATGCCGATCGCCGCGAGCGCCATGGGCACGCTGTACCAGAGCAGCAGACCGAGGTTCATCGCACCGACCGTCACCGACTGCGCGACCACCGGGCCGACGCCCGCCAGCAGCCGCCGGATCGCGCTGATGCCCATGGCGGCACTGGCGAGTTCACCGGTGGAGCGCTGGGTGAAGAACCGGGTCGGGAGCCTGAGCAGCCGGTCCCAGACGGCCGGCTGGAGCGCCGACTCGATACGGCCCTCCAGACGCAGGATGGTCAGGTTCTCCAGCAGGGTGAACGCGGCCGACACGACCCCGCTGATCATCACCGCCAGACAGACCTGGACGATCAGGCCCGTCTGGGCCCTGGGCACGTACTCGCCGAGCACCTTGCCCGTGGCGATCGGCACCAGTGCGCCGATCGCCACCGTCACCAGCCCGGCGAGCATCAGGTTCAGCAGGTCCCCGCGGGTGCCGTGCAGGCTGAACCGGAGCAGACCGAGCGGGCTGAGCCCCCGCTCGGGCAGCGGCCGGTAGAACATCACCGCGCGCGGCTCGAACTCCTCCGCGTTCGCCTTCTCGATCGGCGTCTCGCGTCCGGTGCCCGGGTGCACAGCCACATAGCCGCCGCGCCGCCACAGCAGCGCGACCGGCGCCCCGGACAGCGCCCGGTGCCCGACCAGCGGGCCCACGTTCTCCCGCCACCAGCGTCCGTCCAGGCGGACGGCCCGGGTGCGCACCCTGGAGGCCAGGGCCACCCGCTCGACCGGGTCGAGGCGTTCGCTCTCGGTGCCGCTCTGCGCGGGCTCGGCCAGGGTGATCCCGGCCGCCTCGGCGACCAGCTTGCAGGCCGCGTAGCTCGCGTCGGCGTCCGCAGCCGTCGTCCGCCGGGCCGAGCGCTTGCCGATGGAGGCGAGCAGGGTCTGGTCGGCCTGGGCGCGGACCGCCTCACCGGCCTTGATACCGGCGGCCGTACGCGTCTCGTGCGTGCGCTCCAGCTGCTCGATCCACCGGTCCAGCGCGGTCAGCAGCCGGTACTGCTGGTCGACCATGCTCTGCCACAGCGCCGGGTCCATCAGCAGGTCGGCGGCGGCCTCCGCACCGTACAGGGAGCCGTACTGCACGCTGCCCGGCGGCACCTGCATCCAGAACACGTCGTCGTCGTCCCCCACGCTCGAACGAGCTCCCGCGGGGGCACCCCCCTGTGCGGCGGACCGCTCCTCGGCCATCGGGGCCTGGAAGAGGACGGACAGGCCACGGCCGACGCCCAGCGCGACCGCGTACTCCAGCGGGCTCGACGCCGGGGGCACGTACTGCGGGTTGCCGTACTCGTCGTACGACCACGTCTGGGTGTGGGCCGGCTGGTACAGCTCGCGCAGGTTGATCCGGTGCACCACGCAGTCCCGCGCCGGGCGCGCGACCAGGGTGTGCTGCGGTCCGGCGACCGGGCCGAGCAACAGCGCGCCCGCCTCCAGCCGGCCGAGGTGGTGCCAGTGGCCCTGCTGGGCGGCGTCCACCGCGAACAGGTCCAGGGCTCCGGCCGCGACCAGCCACAGCACCTGCGGGCCTTCCAGGTCCAGCCGGTTGAGGCCCGCGCAGTCGACGCGCGTGCCCATGGACCCCAGCGCGCCGAGCACGAGATCGCCTTCGTACCCCTCCTGAACAGTCGTCATCTCACCGCTCCCTGACCAGTGCGGCGTACGTGCCGCCGTGCGCCACCAGCTCCTCGTGCCGCCCGCGCTCGACGACCGTGCCGTGCTGGAGCACCACGATCTCGTCGCTGTCGCGGACGGTGCTCAGCCGGTGGGCGATCACCACGCAGGCGCAGCCGCGCCGGCGCAGGTTGTCCATCACGACCAGCTCGGTCTCCGCGTCCAGCGCGCTGGTCACCTCGTCCAGCACGAGGATGCTGGGCCGCCGCACCAACGCCCGGGCGATCTCCAGGCGCTGACGCTGCCCGCCGGAGAAGTTCCGGCCGTCCTGCTCGACCTTGCTGTGGACGCCGCCGGGGCGGCGCATCACCACGTCGTACAGGGCCGCGTCCCGCAGCGCCTCGACCACGGCCTCGTCCGGGACCGACGGGTCCCACAGGGTCACGTTGTCGCGGACCGAGCCCTCGAAGAGGAACACGTCCTGGTCCACGAAGGAGACCGAGGAGGCGAGCGCGCCGCGCGGGATGTCCTCGAGGCGACGGCCGTCGATGCGGATCACGCCGTCCCAGGGCGCGTACAGACCCGAGATCAGCCGGGACACCGTCGACTTGCCACTGCCCGAGCCGCCCACCAGCGCCACCTGCTGCCCGGGGCCCACGGTCAGGTCGAACCCGGTCAGCAGCGGTTTGTCCAGCGGGCTGTAGCCGAAGGTGACGTTCTCCAGCTCGACGTGCCCGTGCAGCCGCCGCGTGGAGTCGGCGCCGCCGGGGCGGGCGTAGAGCGGGTCGGCCTGGAAGTTCTCCACGTCCTTCAGCCGGGCCACGTCGGCGGCGAAGTCCTGGATGCGGCCCGCCACGCCGTTGAGCCGGGTGAGCGGCGCCGTGAAACGGGTGACCAGCGCCTGGAAGGCGACCAGCAGGCCGACCGAGATGTGCCCCTCGACCGCCCGCATTCCGCCGATCCACAGGATGAGCGCGCTGTTGAGCGTGGCGAGCGTCGGCGCGACCACCCCCAGCCAGGCGCTCGGCACGCCGAGCCGCTGCTGCTCCTCCAGCGTGGTGGCGTGCTGCCCCGCCCACTTGCGGAAGTAGCCGTCCTCGCCGCCGGTCGCCTTCATCGTCTCGATCAGCTGGAGACCGGTGTACGACGTGTTGGTGAGCCGTGCGGTGTCCGCGCGCAGCTTCGCCGTACGGGTCGCGCGCAGCCGTACGACCAGCCGCATCGCCACCACGTTGAGCAGGGCCACGCCGATACCGACGAACGTCAGTTGCGGGTCGTAGGTGTACAGCAGCACGGCGTACAGCACGACCACGATCGCGTCCACGCCGGCCGCCGCGAGGTCGCGGGCCAGGGTCTCGGCGACCTGGTCGTTGGACTGCAGCCGCTGCACCAGGTCGGCCGGGCTGCGCTGGGAGAAGAACGTGACCGGCAGCCGCAGCAGATGGCGCAGGAACCGGGCGCTGGAGAGGGTGGAGGAGATGATCCGGCCGTGCAGCAGGTTGGCCTGCTGGAGCCAGGTCAGCATCAGGGTGAGCAGGACACAGGTGGCCATCGAGGCGAACAGCACGCCGAGCAGCGAGGTCTGGCCGCCGATGAGGAACATGTCGATGTAGGTACGGCTGAGCGCGGGCATCGCGGCGCCCACCGCCACCAGCAGCAGGCTGGCCAGCACGGCGGCGGGCAGGGTGCCCGCGGTGCCGCGCAGCCGGGCCGGCATCGCGCCGAGCACGCCGGCCTTGCGGCCGCCCTTGGTGAAGCCGTCGCCGGGCTCCATCACGAGCACGACACCGGTGAAGCTGCCGTCGAACTCCTCCATGGGCACGAACCGGCGGCCCTTCGCGGGGTCGTTGATGTACACCCCGCGCCGGCCGAAGCGGCGGCCCATGCCGTCGTAGACGACGTAGTGGTTGAACTCCCAGAAGAGGACGGCCGGTGCCGTCACCTCGGCGAGCGCGGCCAGGTCCATCTGCATGCCCTTGGCGGTCAGGCCGTAACTACGGGCCGCCTTCAGCAGGTTGCTGGCGCGCGAGCCGTCGCGGGAGACACCGCAGGCGATGCGCAGCTCCTCCAGCGGGACGTGCCGGCCGTGGTGGCCGAGGACCATCGCGAGGGAGGCGGCGCCGCACTCGACGGCCTCCATCTGGAGCACGGTCGGCGTACGGACCGCGCGGCCGCGGGACTTGGGGACCGGGCGCCGGGCCGGGGCGGCCCGTCTGCGGCCGCGGGTTTCCTGAGTGGTGCTCACGGCAGCAGCCAATCGACGGGACGCTGGTCGGCCAGCCGGATCGAACCGGAGGCGAGGGTCATGGAGTCGAGCTTGTACGGCGGCCCGTCGGCCGAGGACCACCGGAAGCCGCTCTTCGTGCCGGACGAGCTGTCGAGCGCGACCAGGACCGCCACCGGGCGGCCCTTCTTCGTGAACTGCTCGCCCAGCTGGCTGTCCCCGAGGAACGCGGCGATCGACTGGGCGGACTGGGCGGTCCGGTCCACCGACTTCACATGCCCGCGCAGCACGCCGTACTGCTGGGTCGGCACCGAGGACACGGTGAGGTCCACGGCGGCGTGTGCCGGGATGGCGGCGGCGTTCTCGGCGGGGACGTAGACGGTGGCGTACAGCGGATCGGAGGCGTGGGCGACCTTCTCCACCGCCGCGATGTTCGCACCGGTCTGGATGATCTGGCCGATGGTGGCGGCGAGCGCGGTGACGCGGCCCGCGGCGACCGTGCGGACCACGGAATCGCCCTGACTCGTGCGCACCTTGAGGACGGGGGCGTTCGCGGGCAGCCGTTCGCCCTGTTCGGCGAGTACGGCCGTGACCTGGCCGGCCACGGGGCTCTGCAGCAGATAGCTGCCCTGCCCGTGGGTGAGGACGGCCTGCGCGCTCACCGTGGAGGTGACCGAGCCGGTCACCGCCCATACGGAGGCCGCGGCCATGACGACGACGGTGACGCCGAGCGCGAGCCAGCCCTGGGGGCGGGCCAGCCGCACCGGAAGGTCCAGCTCCTCCGGCGACTGGAGCTTGGCGAGGGCCTGTTGGCGGAACTGCACGGAACTTCCCTCACCCGAGGAGAGACATCGTTACGACCTGCTGGGGGCACCCACGGGCACCCGAGAGTCCCGGAGCCGTGGGACGGCTCCGGGACTTCGGTGACACCGAGGTGCGATCAGAGACCGGCGACCAGGCCGGTGACCGGGGCCACGTTCAGGCCGGTGACACCCTCGACGGTGCCGACGACCGTGTCGACAGCGCCGGAAACCGGGGCGACGCCGTTGACGGCGCCGGTCACGGTGTTCAGGGCGTTCACGGAAAGGCCGCCGGAGACGTTGTCCAGCTCGGCGTCCGAGATCTCGACGGTCTCAACCTGGGGGGTGGAGTTCATGGTGGAACTTCCCTTCGTATGGATATTTCACAAGGGGGGAAGCGGCCCCCTCTGGGGACAGACGACGGCCGCGACCGCGGGTGCCGGAACCCCCGTGCCCGGGAGCCCGGGGGACCCCCGCGGTGCGATGGATCAAAGCACGCACGCGGGCCGGGCTTCCAATCAACCAGGCCTCTCACCAGCGCACTTGCCTCAGCCGGAGCCCCAACCGTGCAGGCGCGCGCACGGCTTGTCGGCGACTCCTTCACATGCCGCACCGCATCGCCTCACCCCGGCCCTTGTCCGCCGGGCGGCGAATCCGGCACTCGGCGCCAAAGGCGTGCCGGGGGGCGCACGGATGTGCAGAACCGGGGGCGTCAGTGACTTGGTTGAGTATTCAATGTGCAGATTCCCTGAAGCGGGGATTCCGGTAAATGATCGGAACGGAACGCTACCGATCGGTGGCTGAGCGTGTCGGTCCGTCGGTACAGAGACGCGTCAGCGCATCAGTGGCACAGGCGTGTCAGCCCATCAGCGCATAGACCGTGCCGGCGCGGGCCGCGAGCGCACCTGACGCGGCGTCGGTCAGCGTGACGTCCGCGAACGCCATCCGCCGGCCCAGCTTGGTCAGGACCGCTTCGATCAGGACATCCGAACCGGTCACCGCCCGCTGGAAGGACGTCGACTGCTGGACGGTCGTCATCGGCACGAAGCCGCCCCGTGCGGCCGAGACCGCGATCACCGTCGCCGTGTCGGCGGCCGCCATGAGCGCCTGCCCCGACAGTGCGCCGCCCTCCCGGGCCAGCCGCTCCGACCAGGGCAGACGCAGGATCGCGCGGTCCTCGCCCAGGGCCTGGACGGACAGTCCGAGGTCGAGCACCCAGGGGGCGAAGTTGGCGGAGAGGATCTTGTCGGCTTCGGCGGTGGTCATCGTCATATGGGTGATTCTTCCCGGCCGCTCGGCGCGACACGCGGAGCGTGGCTGATTCGACTCCACGGGGCGGAAGTTGGCGAACGGAATTGAACGCACCGCATGAGCCGCCCGTACCTACAGCCATCCAGGCGCCCCCCGATCAACTGCCCGACAGCGGCAGACCCCCGTCCCCAGGAGGTCGAGAATTTTGAGTCACAAGCGAATGCCCAAGCGCAAGGCCGCGATAGCGGTGGGCGGTGTCGCGGCGCTCGGAGCGGCGGCCCTCCTGCTGCCCAACGCCAACGCGTCGCAGGACCAGAACAACGCGGCGGGCGCCGCCGGCACCGCGAAGACCCTGAAGGCCTCGGACGCCTCGGATCTCGCCGCGCAGCTGCAGAAGGCGCTCGGTGACGCCATCGCCGGGTCCTACTACGACAGCGGCAAGAAGCAGCTGGTCGTCAACGTGGTCAGCGGCGACAACAACATCGTCCAGCAGGCGGAGAAGGCCGGCGCGGCCGTCCGCCAGGTCGAGAACAGCACCTCCGAACTCAAGGCCGCGGCACGGACGCTGAAGACCAAGGCGACCATCCCGGGCACCGCCTGGGCCGTGGACCCGCGCACCAACAAGGTCGCGGTGACCGCCGACTCCAGCGTCACCGGCGCCAAGTGGAACCGGCTCCAGTCGACCGTGCAGAGCCTCGGCTCCGGCATGGCGACCCTCAAGAAGTCCGCCGGCAGCTTCAAGACCTTCGTCTCCGGCGGCGACGCCATCTTCTCCCAGGTGCAGGGCGGCAACGTGCGCTGCTCCCTCGGCTTCAACGTCAAGGCCTCGGACGGCAGCCCCGCCTTCCTGACGGCCGGTCACTGCGGGGTCGCCGCCAAGGACTGGTCCGACTCCCAGAACGGCCAGCCCATCGCCACCGTGGACCAGGCCAAGTTCCCGGGCAACGACTTCTCCCTCGTGAAGTACAACGACGCCACCACCCAGGCGCCCAGCGAGGTCAACGCCGGCAACGGCCAGACCGTACAGATCACCCAGGCCCAGGACGCCACCGTCGGCGAGACCGTGTTCCGGATGGGCTCCACCACCGGGCTGCACAACGGCCAGGTGACGGGCCTCGACGCCACCGTCAACTTCCAGAGCGAGACCGACCCGAACGGCGTCGACACCGTCAACGGCCTCATCCAGACCAACGTCTGCGCCGAGCCCGGCGACAGCGGCGGCTCCCTGTTCACCCAGGACGGCGGCGCGGTCGGCCTCACCTCCGGCGGCAGTGGTGACTGCACCAGCGGCGGCGAGACCTTCTTCCAGCCGGTCACCGCCGCCCTGCAGGCCACCGGCGCCACCCTCGGCGACGGCGGCAACGGCGCGGGCGGCCAGGCGGGTGCGGGCGACCAGGCCGGCACCGCCGACCCGTCGGCCTCGGCCGGGGACCAGGCGGGGGCCGGTGACCAGGCGGGCGGCGACCAGATCGGTGGCTCCGCCGACCCGTCCGCCTCGGCGGGCGACCAGAGCGGCACCGGCGAGGGCACGGGCACCGGGGACCAGTCCGGCGCAGGCACGGGCACCGGGGACCAGTCCGGCGCGGGCACCGGCACCGGGGACCAGTCCGGCGCAGGCACCGGCACCGGGGACCAGTCCGGCGCCGGCACGGGCGACGGGTCGTCGTCCCTGACCGACAGTCACTGACCCTCCTCCAGCGGGATCCGGCGGTCCAGCCTTTCGGCTGGGCCGCCGGGCCGTTGTTCACCGGGATCTGGTGGGCCGGCTTTCGGCTGGGCCGCGGGGCTGTCGCTCATCGGGATCCGGCGGTCCGCCCCGTCGACTGGACCGCCGAGCCATCCCGCACGGGGATCCGATCGGCGGCCTTTTGCTGTGACCGGCTGAGCTGTCGCTCATCGGGATCCGGCAGGCTGGCCTTTCGGCTGGGCCGCCGGGCCGTCCCGCCCCCGCATCGGGATCCGGTGGGCGGCCTCGCGACGTGACCGGCCAAGCCGTCGCTCAGCGGGATCCGGCGGGCTGGCTTTTCGGCTGGACCGCCGGGCCGTCCCGCACCGGGATCCGGCGGTCCGGCCTCTCGATGGGCCCGGCCAAGCCGCCCCGCAGTGGGACCCGGTGGGCCGTCCACGCGATGGGACCGGCGGAGCTGCCCGGCGATGGGACCGGCTGAGCCGCCCCGGCGATGGGACCTGCCGAGCCGCCCGTGCCACGGGACCGGTCGAGCCGGCCCGGGAATCCCTGACCGGCCCGCCGCGGTTCCGGTCGGCAGGGGCGGTCCGGCCCTCCGGCGGGAGGGCCGGACCACGGTCGTCGGGCCCGGCGGCTCACCGGTCCTCGCGGGCCCGCAGCAGCAGGACCGCCACGTCGTCCACCCGCTCCCGCGCCGCCGCGCTGTGCCGTACGAGTTCGTCGGCCAGGTCCTCCAGCGGCTGGTCGCCGGCTTCGGCGAGCAGCGCGCCGAGGTCGACCAGGGAGTCCTCGATGTCCACATCGGGAGACTCCACGAGACCGTCCGTGTAGAGGGCGAGGACCGAGCCCGGGACCAGGGACACCTCGGTCGTCGGGTACGTGGCCGACGCGTCGATCCCGAGCAGTGGGCCGCCGGCGAGGTCCAGCACCCGCACCTGCCCGTCCGGGCGCCGCAGCAGCGGTGGCGGATGCCCGGCGCGTGCCATCACGGCCTGGCCCTGTGCCGGGTCGAGCCGTAGGTAGAGGCAGCTGGCGAACAGGTCGGCGCCCAGGTCGATGAGCAGCCGGTTGGTGCTGCTCATCACGTCCTGCGGCGCCTGACCCACCGTGGTGTACGCCCGTACCCCGGTGCGGATCTGCCCCATCAGCGCGGCCGCCGTGACGTTGTGCCCCTGGACGTCCCCGATCACCGCCGCGGCCAGCGGCCGGGTCGGCACGAGGTCATAGAAGTCGCCGCCGATCTCCATGCCCTGAGTGGCCGGCAGATAGCGGGCGGCCGCCTCGATGCCGGGCAGCGCCGCCAGCGTGCGCGGCAGCAGCGACTCCTGCAGCCCCTGCGCCAGCCGGTGCTTGGCGTCGTACAGCTGGGCGCGCGCCAGCGCCTGCGCGATCAGACCGCCGAGGCTGGTGAGGACCGCCCGCTCGTCGGCGAGGAAGACATGCGGGTCGGTGTACGCCAGCACACACGTGCCCACCGGCCGACCGGACGCCACCAGCGGCACATACGCCCAGGACGCGAACCCGTCCGGGGGCCGGTTCGGGTACAGCCGCGCCATCTGTTCCCACGAGTCGAAGAACGCCGGCACCCCGCTGTTCAAGGCCTGGGTGCCCGGGGTGCGTTCGCTCAGCGGCAGGCCGTCGAAGCGCTCCACCACATACGGGTCCGCGTACCCGCGGTGCCCGAGCACGTGCAGCCGCCCCGCCTGCGCAGCGAGGATCACCAGCGCCTGGCAGCCGACCGACGGGGCGACCTCGTCCCACACCAACTGCACCACGTCCTGCACCCCCACCGCCTCGGTCAGCGCCGCGGCCAGGCTCAGCACCTGAGTGATGGTCACCAGCCGCGAGGGCCCCGGCCCCGTCCGCGGCACCTCCCGCGCCATCTCCGCCACTGCCCGCGCCCGGCTGATCCGCACGCTCAGCCCGGTCTCGCTCGGATACATCCGGAACGACAGCCACTCGCCGGGAGGGCGCAGCGCCACGAACGACGTCACCTGCTGGCTGATCAGCGCGGCCCGGTACCGGTCCTCGTACATCGGGTCGTTCAGCCACGGCACGGACACCCACGGCAGGATGCCTAGCAGCTCCCCGGCGGGTCGCCCGAGCAGGTCGGCGGCGGCCGTGTTGACGAAGACGATCCGGCCGTGCAGGTCCAGCGACACCAGCCCGTACGGCAGCCGGGACACCATCCGCGCCGCCTCCACCGACCCCAGCGTGTCCGACACGCCCGACAGCGGCGTCGCCAACAGGTCGACCTCGGGGCCGATCGGCCGGTTCTCCGCGGCGGCCCGCTCCAGCCGCAGGGCCAGCCGCTCGCAGGCCGCCGTCAGATTCTCGCGCTCCCGGTCGGACAGCTCCGACGGATGCGCACCGGGCCAGGTCACGAACACGGCGCCGTACACGGTCCCGGCCGTCGCCACCGGCAGCGCGGCCAGCGCGAACGGGTACGGCAGCACCACCGAGATCCGCGGATAGCAGCGCGCCATCTGCTCCTCGCCGCCCACCCACACCAGCCGCCGCTCGCGCACCGCGTCCGCCACCGGGATCGGCGCGCTCAGCCCGACCCGCTCCCACGGCGCCGCGAACGCGCGGGGCATGCCCGCCATCACCGCCATCTCCAGGACCGGCTCGTCGGGCCTGAGCAGGTACACCGCGCCGGAGTGCGCGTGCACGTCCTCGAGCATCGAGGCCAGCGCGATGGACAGCAGCGGTCGGCCGACCTGAGTCCTGTCGACTGTCTGTGGCTGTGCCGGCCCCGGCCCGTCGGACACGCCGACCACCTCCTCGCAGGGCCGCGCGTCGCGTCTCGGGGTCAAGGCTGCCTCGCGGGGGCGTGCGGCGCACGGCGAGCGCCCTGCGCACGCCTGCGGCCGCAGCCGTGACCTGCGCGGGAGCCCGGTCGCCCCGGGAGCCTGCGGATACCCCGTCGGGACGGGATCATGCCTCCGCACCCGAAGCGTGCGGCGGCACAAGGGCGCCGTGCGTGCGCCCCCGCGCACCTTGATGGCCGATTCTGCGCGCCCGCGAACGGCGAACGCGTCCAAGAATGGGGCACGCGCGGAACACCTGAAGACGAGAGCCCGGCGATACGGGGCGAAGTGCGGCCGACTGGAGGGGCGGGCATTGATCCGGGTACTGCTGGTGCACGACGCGTGTCTGGTGCGATCGGTTCTGGCCGAGTGGTTACGGGAGGAGTCTGGCCTGTACGTGGAGGACACACCCTGGCGTGGCGCGGCCGCGCGGGTACGGTCCGGGTGCCCGGACGTGTGCGCGGCGGACCTGGACTGCGCCGACGGCCATGGCGTGCCGCCGCTCGGCGACCTGTGCCCGCCCGGCAGGGGCGGCCGGCCGCCGGCGCTGGTGGTGCTTGCGAGTGCTAATCGGCCCGGGCTGCTGAAGCGGGCTGCCGAGGCGGGCGCGCTCGGCTTCGTCGACAAGGGGGGCTCACCGGAGCGGCTGGTACGCGCGATCCGCTGCGTCGCGGAGAGGGAACGTTTCGTCGATGCGTCGCTGGGCTTCGGCTTCCTCAAAGCGGCGCAGATGCCGCTCACCAGACGCGAGCTGAGCGTGCTGTCCCTGGCGGCCGGCGGGGCGTCCGTCGCGGAGATCGCCGGCAGCCTGCACCTGTCCCACGGCACGGTGCGCAACTACATGGCGGCGATCACCCGCAAGACCGGGGCGCGCAACCGCGTCGACGCGATCCGGATATCCCGGGGCGAGGGATGGGTGTGATCACCGGACCGGTGCGGTGGGCCGCGCCGTCCAGCCGCCGACCAGGTCCCGGTACAGGTCCGAGGTCCGCAGCAGTTCGTCGTGGGTGCCGCAGGCGGTGCGCGGGCCGTCCAGCACCAGGACGCGGTCGGCGCGGCGGGCCGAGCTGATGCGGTGGGCGACGACCACGAGGGTGCCGCCCGGCCGCGCCGCGAACGCCTGCTCGGCCCGTGCCTCTGCCGCCGGGTCCAGATGACAGGTCGCCTCGTCCAGCAGGGCGAGCGGCGCGGGTGACAGATAGGCCCGGGTCAACGCGATCAGCTGCCGCTCGCCCGCCGAGAGCGCGCCCGGATCGACCCTGCCCCCGGGCCCGCCCAGCGCGCGCAGCAGCGGCGTCAGCCCGACCGCCTCGGCAGCGGCCAGCAGCTCCGCCTCCGGCACCGAATCCCGGCGGAAGAGGCCCAGGTTCTCGGCGAGGGTCCCGCCATGGACGTACGCCTCCTGCGGGATCAGCACGCGGGAGGCGGCCGCTTCCGCTCCCGGAACGGCGTGCCCGTACACCCGGATCGCCCCCTCCCGTGCGTCCAGCAGCCCGGCGACGAGCCCCGTGAGCGTCGACTTGCCGATTCCGCTCGGCCCTACGACGGCGAGGTGCGACCCCGCCGGGACCATGAGGTCGAGTCCGTCGAGGACGGGCTCGCTCGCGGGGCCGTAGGCGAAGGTGACGGAGGTGAGGGCCAGGGCGGGGGCGGCGGGTGGTGGAGTTCCCGCGGTCCGGGGGGACTCGCTCCGGTCCTCGCGCCGCCGTTCCCCGGAGACCGTAGGTGGCGCCAGACGCCGTAGGACGACCGTGAGCCGGGACCCGCTGGTGCCCAGGCCGTGGACGAGGTTCTGGAGGGCCGGGAGCAGGGACTGGGTGACGTAGGCGAGGGCGCCCACCAGCGCACCCGGCGTCACGTCGTGGCGGAGCAGCCAGGGCGCGGTGGCGAGCAGCAGGACCACCGGCAGCTCGCCGCCCACCGCGAGCGCGGCCACCCGGGCCACGCTCCAGCGGGCCAGGGCGCGGGCGGCCCGCTGTTCCGCGTCGACCGACTCCGCGACGGCGGCCGCCGTCTGCGCCTCGGCACCGGCGGCCGTGACGTCCCGCAGCCCCGGGCACACCGCACCCAGCTGCTCGGCCAGCGCTTCGTCGGCGGCGAGGAAGGCCTCCTGACGCCGGGCCAGCGGTCGCAGCGTCGCCGCGAACATGCAGAGTCCGGCCAGCAGTGGGGGCACGACGACCGTCAGCAGCAGGGGGGCCAGCGAGAACAGGCCGACCAGCGCGCCGGCGACGGTGAACAGGAAGGAGCGGGAGACCAGCACCAGTCCGGCCAGCGTGTCCCGGGCGATCTCCACCTGCTGGGTGAGCCCGGACAGCGCCCCGGCGTCCGCCTCCCGCACCCCGCGCCCGACCACCCCTGCCACGAGGCGGTCCCGGACCGGCTCGACCAGCGCGGCGACCACGCCGTACACCCGCCCGGTCCCGTACGCCCCGGCGCCCACCGCGAGCCCGGCCGCGCCGAGCCACAGCAGACCGACCCGTGTGTCCCCGCCGAGGAACCCGTCGTCCAGCGCCCGGGCCAGCGCATAGCCGGCCAGGAAGGTCTGCCCGGCCTCCAGGACCGACCAGAGCCCGAGCCGGACCAGCACCCGCCATCGCGTCCGTACCGCCTCCAGGACACCTGCCCGCGCGGTCATGCCCCGAACACCGCCCGGTACTCCGCGTCCCGCCACAGCTCGGCGTGGGGGCCCACCGCTCGTATCCGGCCCCCGTCCAGCCAGGCGACGGCGTCGGCGCGGGCCGCCGTGGCCGTGCGGTGGGCGATCAGCAGACGGGTCGGGCCCGTTCCCGGGGCCATCAGGGACTGGGCGATCCGGTGTTCGGTGACCGTGTCGAGGCTGGAGAGGGCGTCGTCGAGGATCAGCAGGCGGCCGCCGTGGGCGAAGGCGCGGGCGAGGCCCAGACGCTGGGACTCGCCGCCGGAGCGGGGCGCGTCGGCGCAGCGGGTGGCGTAGCCGTCGGGCAGGCGGCGGACGAAGCCGTCGGCGTGGGCCGTGCGCGCTGCCGACCGGATCCGGTCGGGGGAGGGCCTGGTGAGCCCGAACGCGATGGCGTCCTCGACGGTCGTGCCCAGCAGGGCGGGGCGTTCGAAGGCGTAGGAGACCGCGCCGCGCAGGTCGGCGTGGCCGAGGTCGCGCAGGGGGATCCCGTCGAGCAGGACCTCGCCCGCGTCCGGGTCGGCGAGTCGGCCGGCGAGTTCGGCCAGCAGGGACTTGCCCGTGCCGGAGCGGCCGACCACGGCGAGGGTCGTGCCGCCGGGGACGAGCAGGTCCACGCCGGCCAGGACGGTGCGGCCGCCCCGGCCCGCCGTCACGCCGCGCAGCTCCAGCTGCCCGGCGCCGGACGGCAGCCCTCGGGTGCCGTACCCGGGCGCCGGTTCCGCCAGCACCTCGGCGAGCCGTCCGGTCGCCGCTCGGGCCCGGGCGAGCGCGGCGAGTTGTCCGACCAGCACGCCGACTCCCGTGGCGAGGACCGCGTACCGGGAGGCGGCCAGCACCTCGCCCACGGACAGGCGATGGTGGACGAGCAGCAGCCCGGCCACCGCGACCACGCCCAGGTTCAGCAGCGGTGCCACGGTGACCGCCTGTGCGGCGGCCCGCCCCTGCACCCGCCACATGCGGTGCCCGGCGTGGGACAGTTCGGGCAGCGGTGCGAGGATCCGGGCCGTCTCGCGGTCCTCCGCGGCCGCGGCCCGGATGGTGCGGAAGCCGCCGACCGCCTCCGTGAGAGCGGCCGCCATCCGCCCCTGCACCCGCTGGTAGTCGGCCACGCACGCCGAGGTGTCCCGCGCGAAGGCCCGCAGCAGCAGCGCCAGTACCGGCGCACCGGCGAGGAACACCGCCGCCAGCCACGGGTCGATGACGCCGAGCGCCACCACGCCCCCGACCGGCCCGGCGAGCGCGGCGACCAGCGCGGCCACCGCGGCCGGCGCCGTCCCCGCCTGCGCGGCGTTGCCGACCAGCCGGGCCACCAGGTCCCCGGCGCCGAACCGGGCGCCCGCGCGCGGGCCCAGGGCCAGCACCTGCCCGGTGACCCGGCGGCGCAGCCACGCGGTGGACTTGGCGTCGACCGTGCCGGTGAGCACGCCCGCGCATCCGTCCAGTACGGCGATCAGCAGCACCAGGCCCGCGCAGCAGGCCACCCAGCGGGTTGCCGGAGCGTGGGCGAGCAGCAGGTCGAGGGTCCGGCCGAGCGCGGCGGGCAGCAGCAGTCCGGCGGCCGAGGCGGCCGTGCTCACGGCGCACAGGGCCGCGCAGCGGGCGCCGCCGTGCCGGAGCACGGCACGCGGCAGACGAGCGGGAGCTTCGGGGGAGGGCGTCATCGGCTGCGGCCTCGCGTCGGGGCGGACGGGAAGGCTCCGGGCAGCCCCCTCCCGGACGGGGAAGAGGGCTGCCCGGAGCCGTGGACTCACCGGCCCGGTCAGAGACAGAGCAGGATGCTCGCCGCCGAGACGCAGGAGAGCAGGCTCACCGTGCTCGCGCCGGTGTGGGACAGCTCGTCGGACTCCAGGGTCTGCAGGTCGAGAAGTGCCATGATCGTGTCCTTTCCCTTCATTGGGGACGGGGTTGTGTCACGACTCCGTCAGGTCGCGGAGCCGCGGGTGGGGGCCGCCGGTGGCGGCGGAAGGAACGGCAGGTGCGCGGTGCGCCCGGCGTCGTGGGCCGCCGCGAGCGCGAGCAGGCAGCCTGCCGTTCCGGTGGCGAGGTCCATGGAGAGCCGCATCATCTGGTGCCCGGGGAAGGCGAGTTGGCCCTGATAGGCCATCGCCGGCCAGCCGAGCCCGTCGATCTGCTGCGCGAGCCGCTCCAAGCCGGCGCCCGGGGCGGTGCTCCGGGCGAGGTGCAGCACCATGCCGGCGCGACCCTGGAACAGACCGGGCTGTGCGTAGAAACGGGAGGTGGCGGCGGTCAGGATGCCCGCCCGGGCCCGCTCGAACTCCCTTGTGGCGTCGGCCGATTCGATGAGAGCGCCGCCCGCCTGCGCCAGGTAGTCGTCGAGGACCAGCCCGATCCCCACGCTCCCGTCGCCGACATACGGCAGCGTCCGCCAGCCCTCGTCCACCTCCAGGGCGCCGCTCGCCTTCTGGACGACGCAGCAGGCCAGGTCGCGCCGGAGTGCCTCGGCCGCCGCCGCCAGCAGCCGGGGTTCACCGGTCTCCTGGTACCGCCGCAGCAGGAACAGCGCGGGCCCGCTCGCGCCCCGCAGCAGCCCGGCCCGCCGCCGGGGCGGGTCCGGGACCGGTTCGGCGAGGCGTCGTACGAGGATCTCGGCGGCCTCGGCGGCACGATCGCGCAGCGCCGGCTCCCCGGTCACGGCGGCCAGATGGCCGAGGACCAGGCCGAGTCCGGCGAGGCCGCCGTGCAGGTCGGAGGAGAGGTTGCGCCAGTTCTCCCGCAGCACGCCGCCGATCAGCTCCAGCGCCCGCTGCCGGTGGCCGAGCCGGTCCAGGACCAGCGCCACGCCCGCGAGACCGTCGTACAGGCCGAGCGGGGTGCCGGGCGGCGGCGGGGCGGTGTGGTCCAGCAGCCAGCGCTCGCCCTCGTCGTACCGGCCGGCGCCGGACACCTCCAGCGCGTACAGCACCCCGGCCGTGCCGTGCGCGAGTCCGAGACCGCCGCCGTCGGAGAACTGGGCGATGTCGCCCGGGAAGAGCCGGTCGTCGCGTTCCGGGGTCGCGGCGGCGAGGATCGCCTTGACCATGGAGTCCCGGCTGTAGGGCCAGTCGCCCGGCACCACCGGCGGAGCGGACGTCCGACGGGCGGGCCCGCCCGCGGTGTCCCGGGTGATCTCCGCGACCGCCTCGTCCAGGAAGGCGCGCGGTACGTCCGGGAATTGCTCCGCGATGACGTCCGCCAGATGGGCCGCCTTGCCGCGGTCCACCACGAACAGCGTGGTCACCGGCAGGAACAGGGCCAGGCGCAGACAGGCCAGCGCATACCGGTCGACGTCGATGCCCCGGCGGTCCGGCGGGGCGAAGAAGCCCGGGTGGGCCACCGTCTGCCGGCCGTTCTCCGCGACCGGGGCGGCCGCCTCGAAGTCGATGAGGTACACCGTCTCGTCGTCCGGCGCGACCATGACGTTGAAGACGTGCAGGTCGTGGAAGACCAGCCCGCGCGCGTGCACCGCCGCCACCGCCCGCTCCACCGCCCGGTGGATGCGCAGCGCCCACGCCGTGTACGAGGCGACCTTCGCCGGATCCGGGTCGGCCGTGAGCAGCGGATGCCGTTCGGCGAAGAACGAGTTGAGCGGGCGGCCCTCGAGGAAGTCCATCACCAGGAACCGGTGGTCGCCGAGCGTGAACCAGTCCCGCACCTCCGGCACCACACCCGTCCCGGCGACCCGCTCCAGCGCGGCCTTCTCCCGCGCCAGCCGTTCCACCGCGTCCGCCCCGTCGGCGGCGAGCCCCGCGTGCGGACGCCCCTCCTTCAGCACCACCCGGCGCCCGTCCCGGGTGTCCGTGCCGACGTACACCCCGCCGCCGTTGGAGAAGTGCAGCGCCTTCTCGATGCGGTACGGCAGCTCGCCCACCGTCGTGGTGTTGCGTGCCGCCAGGTGCGGACGCAGGAACTCCGGCAGCGTGACCCACTCGGGCACCTGGAAGGACGGTGCCCGCCGGTCCGGGACCAGCCGCCCCTCGCCGTCGGTCACGGCCAGGACCAGCGAACCGCGCTCGTCGACGACGAACCGGCGCGCGAAGGCGCCGTAGCGGATGTAGAGCGGACCGTCGTGCCAGCGCAGGTCGGTCAGGACGTACGGCCCCTCGCAGCCCTCCAGCAGCGCGCCCAGCTCGCGCAGCACCTCGTGCAGCTGTTCCTCGTCGGCGGGGTAGACGGTGACGAACTTGCCACTGGTGTCGCGGCCCGCGTACTTGGCGTTGCGCAGGTGCAGCAGATGCGGGGCCGGCACGAACTTGAACGGGATGCGGCGCGGCATGCAGTAGTCCCACACGATCCCGGCGATCCGCTCCGCGTCGGCCGCCGTCGCCGAGGAGTGGATCTTCCAGCCCTGGGCCGGGGACGGGAGCGGCTCGCCGTCCCCGCCGAGCGGGGTCAGCGTCAGCCAGTCGCCGGTGCGCGCCGTGTGCCAGCCGTCGGGGACCGCGCGGCGCGCCGTCGGGAACAGCGGCGCGGACTCGCTCCCGCCCGTCGAGAGCCGGTCGGGCGTGTCGTAGAAGTGCCCGTCGGCCAGCGCGTACACCTCGTACCGCTTGTCCATACGTCTCCCGCCCCCTCCTTCGGTTGACCGGGTAGACACTCGCAGCAGGCAGACGGTCGCGGACAGTCACGGCTGTCACGAGATCACCGTGCGGAACGCATGGGTAAAGATGTGTTCGGCATCTTTCGAGCCACGTCTCCACAGACGGCACGCGAAGCCTTCACAGGGGCTGCGCAGGCGGCTCATACGCGCTGTAATGGCCAAGTGGCCAGTGAGGGTGCTGCGGTGCGCAGAACGAGAGCCGAGCGTGCCGAAATCGCCCTTGAAACACTCATCGCCGTGCCCGCCTCTCCCGACCGGCTGCGCCGGGTCCTCGAACAGGCACTCGTGTTCGCCGGGGCGGCGTTCGTGGGCGTCTACGTGCCCGGCGACGACCCCTCCTTGCTGTGTCTGACCGAGTCGGCGGGTCTGCCCCGCACGCTGTACGGCCTGCGCGACGGCTATCCGGCCACGGGCGGCTCCCCGGTCGCCGAGGCCCACCGCACCGGGCGGCCCCGATGGCTCGGCCCGGACGAGCTGGCCGACTGCGCCGACGCGCGCCGCACGCCGTCGGCCGAGTTCTCCGTCGGTGCGCTGCCGCTCGGCCCGGCCGGCAGCGGCTGTCTGCTCGCCGTCAGCGAGCACCCCGGCGGCTTCGGTACCGACGACCGCGCCTGCCTGCAGCTGATCGCCCGGGCGGTCGCCGTGCCCCTGCCGACCGGTCCGGGCGCCGACACCGGTGAGCTGCCCGGCGACGCGTTCAGCCTGGCCATGGACACCGGCCGGGTCGAGGTCGGCGACGAGATCCTGCGCCTCTTCGGGATCGGCCGGGACGCGTTCGACGGCAAGGTGGAGACGCTGCTCGCCCGCACCGTGCCCGAGGACCTGCCCGCACTGATGTCGGTGGTCGAGGCCGACCACATGTCCATCGGCGACCGCGAGCTGGAGTTCCGCGCTCTGCAGCCCGCCGGACCGCCCAGGTGGCTGCGGCTCAGCGGCCGGCTGCTGCCCGGCGGCGAGGGGCGCCCGGCCCGGCTCGTCGGCACCGTCGCGGACGCCTCCACCGTGCGCTCCGGCGTCACCGACGTGGCCCGCGTGCAGCGGCTGGCCGCCGCCCTCGCCATGGCCGGCACCGTCAAGGACGTCGGCAAGGCCGTCGTCGACGCCCTGCGCAAACCCCTCAAGGCCGACCGCATCGCCCTCGCCGAGCTGGAGAACGACCGCCTCGTCGTCACCGTCCTCGACCCGCCCGAACCCGAGGCCTGGCCCGAGCTGTGGCGCTCCGAGTGGCGCACCGAATGGCCCGACGCGCCGGTGCGCGCCATGCCCACCCTCGCCGCCGCCCTGCGCGAGGGCCGCGCCCGGATCTGGCCCGCAGGCTCCCCGCTGGAGCCCGCCCTCGCCGGCGTCGGCCCCGGCGGCCTGGCCGTGCTGCCGCTGCCGGCGGGCGGCCGCATGGCCGGCGCCTGCCTGGTCGGCTGGGACCAGCCGCACGAGTTCGCCCCCGACGAGCGCGCCCTGCTCACCGCCTCCGCCGGCCTCGCCGGGCAGGCCCTGCTGCGCGCCCACGCCTTCGACGCCGAGCACGAACTCGTCGGCATGCTCCAGCGCACCCTGCTGCCCCGGCGCCTGCCCCGGCTGCCCGGCGCGGTCGCCGTCGCCCGGTACCTGCCCACCACCGCGGGGCTCGAGGTCGGCGGCGACTGGTACGACGTGATCCCGCTCGCCGACAACCACGTGGCCTTCGTCATCGGCGACGTCCAGGGCCACAACGCGGGCGCCGCCACCCTGATGGGCCAGATGCGCACCGCCCTGCGTGCCTACGCCGCCGAGGGCCACACCCCGGACGTGGTCGTCGCGCACGCCAACCGGCTGCTGCTGGACATGGAGACCGACCTCTTCGCCACCTGCTGCTACGTCGACGTCGACATGGAGCAGGGCACCGCCTGGTGCGTGCGTGCCGGTCATCTGCCGCCGGTGCTGCGCCACCCGGACGGCTCCACCGAGATCGTCGAGGCCGAGGGCGGCCCGCCGCTCGGTGTGCTCAACCGGGCCGAGTTCCCGATCACCCCGCTCCGCCTCCAGCCCGGCACCATCCTCGCGCTCACCACCGACGGTCTGGTGGAGTCCGCCGAGACCGACATCGACGTGGGCCTGGAGCGGCTCACGGGCGAACTCGCCGCCGCCGACCCCGGCCACCTCGGCCTCGTCGCCGACGCCCTGCTCACCGGCGCCCACCGCGGCGACGACGTCGCCCTGCTGCTGATGCGCTACGACGGCATGGCCGTACGCCCGCTGCGCGAGACCTGGACCGTGTGGCGGGTCCCCGAAGCTGTCCGGCACGCCCGCCGCTTCACCCGGCGCACGCTGCGCACCTGGGGCGTCTCGTCCGGCACCATGGACGCGGCCCTCCTGGTCGTCTCCGAGCTGGTCACCAACGCCCTGGTGCACACCGACGGCCAGGTCCGTCTCGACCTCAGCCTGGTCAACCACCGGCTGCGGCTCGCCGTCGCCGACACCTCGCCACGCAGCCCCGTCAAGAACACCAACGTCGGCTGGGAGGCCACCGGCGGCCGCGGCATCCTGCTCGTGGAGGCGGTGTCGGAGAACTGGGGGACGGTGCCGGTCAGCGGCGGCAAACAGGTGTGGGCCGACCTCGTCCCCGAGACCTGACGGCCACTCGGGTACCGGTCGGGGCCCCTCCCGGCAGGTCGGAGGAGCCCACAGGCCCGCCGTGCCTAGGGTCTGCTGTCGTGGCACACACCTTCGAAGAACTGGTGGAGAAGCAGCGCGCGGCCGACGCGGCGCACCGCATGGTCGAGGAACTGCGCGACACCTACGGTCCGCCCGCCGAGCGCGGGATGACGGGCGCGCAGTCGGACACCTACGAGACGGCCCTGCGCGCCTGGCGGGAGCTCGCGCGGGACGTGCAGACCGCGGTGAGCGACTACGCCAGGGAGGCGGACCGCCCGCGTGCCGAGGTGGAGGCCGAGGTGGAGCGGGCGGCGGCAGCCGAGGACACATGAGCCGAGCCGGCCGCCGCGCCGAGCGGCTCGCGGACGCGGCGGACGCACGGCTGCCCCTCCTGGAGGGCGGGCAGCTGCTGCGCAAGGCGTTCCCCGAGCACTGGTCCTTCCTGCTCGGCGAAATCGCCCTCTACAGCCTCCTCGTGCTGATCCTGACCGGCGTGTGGCTGACCTTCTTCTTCCAGCCGGAGATGCGCGAGGTCGTCTACCACGGCTCCTACGAGCCGCTGCAGGGCGTGCTCATGTCGGCGGCCTTCGACTCCACCCTGCGCATCAGCTTCGACGTGCGCGGCGGACTGCTCATCCGGCAGGCCCACCACTGGGCCGCGCTCGTGTTCGTCGCCGCGATCGGTCTGCACATGCTGCGGATCTTCTTCACCGGGGCCTTCCGCCGGCCCCGCGAGCTGAACTGGGCGATCGGGCTCACCCTGTTCGTCCTGGCGCTCGCCGAGGGCTTCGCCGGCTACTCGCTCCCCGACGACCTGCTCTCCGGCACCGGCCTGCGCATCGCGGAGGGCATCATGCTGTCCCTCCCGGTGGTCGGCACGTACGTCGCCTTCTTCGTCTTCGGCGGCCAGTACCCGGGGCACGACATCATCACGCGGCTCTACCCGGTGCACATCCTGCTGCTCCCGGGCGCGCTCATCGGCCTGGTGACGGTGCATCTGACCCTGGTGTTCTACCTGAAGCACACTCAGTGGCGCGGCCCCCGCCGCAGCAACCGCAACGCGGTCGGCAAGCCGCTCCTCCCGCACTTCACCGCCCTCACCGTGGGTCTGTCCATGACCGTCTCCGGCGTGCTCGTGCTGCTGTCCGGCCTCGCCCAGGTCAACCCGATCTGGAACTACGGCCCCTACCGCCCCGACGTGGTCTCCACCGGCTCCCAGCCCGACTGGTACGTCGGCTTCCTGGAGGGGGCCCTGCGGCTGGTGCCGCCGTGGGAGACCAATGTCGCCGGACACACCCTCATGTGGAACGTGCTGCTCCCGGCGGTCGTCCTGCCCGGGCTGCTCTTCACCGTGCTGTACGCCTACCCGTTCGTGGAGCAGCGCCTGACGGGGGAGTGGCAGTACGAGCAGCACCTGTGCGACCGGCCGCGCGAGCGCCCCGTCCGCACCGGCCTCGGCGTGGCGGGCACCGTCTTCTACGCCGTCCTGCTGCTGGCCGGCGGCAACGACATCATCGCCCAGACCTTCCGCATCTCCGTCAACGCCCTGACCTGGGTGCTGCGTGTAGCCCTCGTGGTCGCGCCGGTCCTTGCCTTCGTGGTGACCCGCTGGCTGTGCCGGGCGCTGACGGAGGCCGAGTGCGCGCGCCTCGCCGAGGGCGTGTCCACCGGCGAGATCCGCCAGAGCGTGACCGGCGGCTACCAGAGCGGCCACGAGCCCGTCGAGCGGTTCCGGCCCGGCGCGCCGCGCAGGCCGCTCACCGGTGCACGTACTGGAACACCATCCCGAAAACCCCGCGCGCCAGAACACCCAGACCGATGAGGAACAGCCAGAGCCCGAAGACCACGCCGGTCGCCGCCACCGCGAACCCGAGCGCGGTGACGATGGGCCACGGGCTCTCGTGCGGGAAGAACGCCACCGGACCGGCCCCGTCCACCACCTCCGCGTCCTTGCGGTCCTGCGCCCGACTGCCGCGGCGCCGGTACTGGATCAGGTAGAAGAAGGCGTCCAGCGCCGCCATACCGCAGGCCACGACCAGCACGGTCGTGCCCGTGTCGTCCTGGGACCACACCCCGTACAGGGCGGCGGACCCGCCGAAGAACAGGGCCACCCCGCCGAACAGCAACGCCTCGGCCTTCATCGCAGGCCCTTCCGCTCGGTGCCCTCGGCCATCTGCGCGACCTCCGGATGATGCAGGTCGAAGGCCGGCGACTCCGACCGCACCCGGGGCAGTGCCAGGAAGTTGTGGCGCGGTGGCGGGCAGGACGTCGCCCACTCCAGGCCCCGGCCCCACCCCCACGGGTCGTCCTCGGTGACCTTCCCGGCCGTCGTGGAGGTGCGCCAGACGTTGTAGAGGAACGGCAGCGTGGAGAGGCCGAGCAGGAACGCGCCCACCGACGACAGGGTGTTGAGCAGCGTGAAGCCGTCCGAGGGCAGATAGTCCGCGTACCGGCGGGGCATCCCCTCCTCGCCGAGCCAGTGCTGCACGAAGAAGGTCAGCTGGAACGAGGGGAACAGCAGCCAGAAGTGCAGTTTCCCGAGCCGCTCGTCCAGCATCTTCCCGGTGAACTTCGGCCACCAGAAGTAGAAGCCGGCGAACATCGCGAACACCACCGTCCCGAACAGCACGTAGTGCAGATGCGCGACGATGAAGTACGAGTCGGTGAGGTGGAAGTCCAGCGGCGGCGAGGCGATCAGCACCCCGCTCAACCCGCCCAGCAGGAAGGTCACCAGGAACCCCAGCGACCACAGCATCGGCGTCTCGAACGAGACGGACCCGCGGACCATCGTCCCGATCCACGCGAAGAACTTGATGCCCGTGGGCACGGCGATCAGGAACGACATGATGGCGAAGAACGGCAGCAACACCGCGCCGGTCGCGAACATGTGATGCGCCCACACCACTGCCGACAGCATGGTGATCGCGATCGTCGCCCCGATCATCGGCAGATAGCCGAAGAGCGGCTTGCGGGAGAACACCGGAATGATCTCGGAGATGATCCCGAAGAACGGCAGCGCCACGATGTAGACCTCCGGATGCCCGAAGAACCAGAACAGGTGCTGCCACAGCACAGCGCCCCCGTTCGCCGCGTCGAAGACCTGCGAGCCGAACTTCCGGTCCGACTCCAGCACCAGCAGGTCCGCCGTCAGCACCGGGAACGCGGGCAGCACCAGGATCGAGGTGAACAGCACGTTCCAGGTGAACATCGGCATCCGGAACATGGTCATGCCCGGCGCGCGCAGGCACACGATCGTCGCGATGAAGTTGACCGCGCCCAGCGTCGTCGACACACCGGTCACCACCAGCCCCATCGTCCACAGGTCGCCGCCCGCGCCGGGGGAGAAGTAGGCGCTGTTCAGCGGCGCGTACGCGAACCAGCCGAACGCGGCCGCACCGCCCGGCACCAGGAACCCGGACACCACCATCAGCCCGCCGAACAGGTACATCCAGTACGACAGCGCGTTCAGCCGCGGGAAGGCCACGTCCGGCGCGCCGATCTGCAGCGGCATCACGGCGTTGGTGAACCCGGCGAACATCGGCGTCGCGAACAGCAGCATCATGATCGTGCCGTGGACGGTGAAGAACTCGTTGTAGCCCTGCTCGGTCAGGAACTGCAGCCCCGGCCGGGCCAGTTCGGCGCGCATCGCGAGGGCCAGCAGTCCGGCGAGGAGAAAGAAACAGAACGCCGTGACCATGTAGAGGCGGCCGATCACCTTGTGGTCGGTCGTGCCGACCCAGCGCAGCAGGGTCCGGCCGGGCCGTGGGGCGGGGGCCGTGTACCGCGCGACGATCTTTCTGGTGTCCGACATATCGGGTAGTTCCGTCATCGCCGGTGACGGTACCGCATGGACACCACATGAACCGCCGACGGCACCAGAGCCACACCGCCGTGACAAACCAGTAGGACAAACGAAGGTCCGATCCGGACGATCGCCGTTAGGGTATGGCCAATGAAGGCTCTGGTCCTCTCCGGCGGAGCCGGTACCCGACTGCGCCCCATCACGCACACCTCGGCGAAACAGCTGGTGCCGGTGGCCAACAAGCCCGTGCTGTTCTACGGCCTCGAATCCCTCGCCGAAGCGGGGATCACCCAGGTCGGGATGATCGTCGGAGACACCGCGGCGGAGATCGAGGAGGCGGTCGGCGACGGGGCGAAATTCGGCCTCGACGTCACCTACATCCCCCAGGAGCGCCCCCTCGGACTCGCCCACGCGGTGCTGATCGCCCGGGACTTCCTCGGTGACGACGACTTCGTGATGTACCTCGGGGACAACTTCGTCGTCGGCGGCATCCGCGCCCTCGTCGACGAGTTCCGGGCCAGCCGCCCCGACGCCCAGATCCTCCTCACCCACGTCCCCGACCCGCGCTCCTTCGGCGTCGCCGAACTCGACGCGGACGGCCAGGTGATCGGCCTGGAGGAGAAGCCGGAGCACCCCAAGAGCGACCTCGCGCTCGTCGGCGTCTACCTGTTCTCGCCGGCGATCCACGAGGCCGTACGCGCCGTCGGCCCGTCCTGGCGGGGCGAGCTGGAGATCACCCACGCCCTCCAGCAGCTCATCGACACGCGGGCCGACGTGCGCTCCACCGTCATCGAGGGCTACTGGAAGGACACCGGCAACGTCGGCGACATGCTGGAGGTCAACCGGACCGTCCTCGAAGGCGTGCAGCGGCGCATCGACGGCGAGGTGGACGCGGTGTCGGAGACCGTCGGCCGGGTGGTGATCGAGGAGGGCGCGCGGATCACCCACTCCCGGATCGTCGGCCCGGCCGTCATAGGAGCCGGCACCGTCGTCAGCGACTCCTACGTCGGCCCCTTCACCTCGATCGCGGAGAACTGCCGGATCACCGACAGTGAACTGGAGTTCTCCATCGTGCTGCGGGACTCCTCGATCGCCGGGGTGGGCCGGATCGAGTCCTCGCTGATCGGCCGGCACGTCGAGGTCACTCCGGCGGCCGGAGTGCCCAGCGCCCACCGTCTGGTTCTCGGAGACCACAGCAAGGTGCAGATCCGTTCATGAACCTCCTCGTCACCGGCGCCGCCGGGTTCATCGGCTCCACGTACGTCCGCACGCTCCTCGCCGACGACTCGCCCGACGCGCCCCGCATCACGGTGCTGGACAAGCTCACCTACGCGGGCACGCCGACCAACCTCCCTTCCGGTCATCCCCGGCTCGACTTCGTCCGGGGCGACATCTGTGACGCGGGGCTGGTGGACAAGCTGATGGCGGAGGCCGACCAGGTGGTGCATTTCGCCGCCGAGTCGCATGTCGACCGGTCCATCGCGGGGGCGGGGGAGTTCGTCCTGACCAACGTGGTGGGGACGCAGACCCTGCTGGACGCGGCGCTGCGGTACGGGGTCGGCCCGTTCGTGCACATCTCCACCGACGAGGTCTACGGCTCCATCGAGTCCGGCTCCTGGCCCGAGACGCACCCCCTCGCGCCCAACTCCCCGTACTCGGCCTCGAAGGCGTCCTCCGACCTGCTGGCCCTGGCCTATCACCGCACCCACGGCCTGGACGTCCGGGTCACCCGCTGCTCGAACAACTACGGTCCGCACCAGTTCCCGGAGAAGGTGATCCCGCTCTTCGTCACCAACCTCCTGGACGGCCTGGACGTCCCGCTGTACGGCGACGGGCGCAACGTCCGCGACTGGCTGCACGTCGACGACCACTGCCAGGGCGTCGACCTGGTGCGCACCAGGGGCCGGTCCGGTGCGGTGTACAACATCGGCGGTGGTACCGAGCTGAGCAACCGGGACCTGACCGGCCTGCTCCTGGACGCGTGCGGGGCCGGCTGGGACCGGGTCGCGTACGTGAGCGACCGCAAGGGGCACGACCTGCGCTACTCGGTCGACTGGAGCAAGGCCCGCGACGAACTCGGCTACCGCCCGCGCCGCGACTTCACCACCGGGCTCGCCGACACGGTCGCCTGGTACCGGGACAACCGCGCCTGGTGGGAGCCCCTGAAGAAGCAGGGTGCACGATGAAGTGGCTGGTCACCGGCGCGGGCGGGATGCTCGGCCAGGACACCGTGCAGGAGCTGCTGGACCGTGGCGAGCACGTCACCGGACTCGACCGGGCGGCGCTCGACATCACCGAACCCGGCGCCGTGCGGCGCGCGTTCGACGCCCACCGCCCCGACGTCGTCGTCAACTGTGCCGCCTACACGGCAGTGGACGACGCCGAGACCGACGAGGCTCGCGCCCTGTGCGTCAACGGCGACGGCCCCCGGCTGCTCGCCCGCGCCTGCGCCGAGCACGGCGCCCGTCTGATCCACGTCTCCACCGACTACGTCTTCTCCGGCGAGATCCTCCCCCGAGCTCTCGGCTCCGCTCGAGCAGGGGGGACCCCCATGACCCCCTACCCGGAGGACCACCCGCCGGCCCCGCGCACCGCCTACGGCCGCACCAAGCTCGCCGGGGAGCGGGCCGTGCTGGCCGAACTCCCGGGCGGCGCGGTGGTGGTGCGCACCGCCTGGCTGTACGGCGTCCACGGCCGCAACTTCGTGCGCACGATGCTCGAACTGGAGGCCCGCCGCGACACCGTCGACGTCGTCGACGACCAGCGCGGTCAGCCGACCTGGAGCGCCGACGTGGCCGCCCGGATCGCGGACCTGGGCGCCACCGCCGCGCACGGCGTCTTCCACGCCACCGGTTCCGGCGAGTGCAGCTGGTACGAGCTGGCCCGCGAGGTGTTCCGGCTGGCCGGCGCCGACCCGGACCGGGTGCGCCCCACCGACAGCCGGTCCTTCACCCGGCCCGCGCCCCGACCCGCCTACAGCGCCCTCGGGCACGCCCGGTGGCGCGAGGCCGGTCTGGCACCGCCGCGGGACTGGCGGTCCGCTCTGTCCGAAGCCCTGCCTCTCATCCGCAAGGAGATGTCCCAGTGAAACGGCACGAGTTCCTGCGGGAGCTCCACAAGGTCACCGCGAACCGCAACTACCTGGAGATCGGCGTCAACGACGGCCGCAGCCTGACCCTGTCCCGGGTGCCCAGCATCGCGATCGACCCGGCGTTCAAGGTGGTCACGGAGATCCGCTGCGACGTGCACCTGGCGAAGGCGACCAGCGACGACTTCTTCGCCCGTGACAATCCCCTCGCGCACCTCAGGGGCGGCCGCCACCCGCTGCGCAACCTGGCCCGCAACCGCAGCCCCTTCGGCTACTGGAAGCGCACCACGCTGGACCTGTCGTTCATCGACGGCATGCACCTGTTCGAGTACGCGCTGCGGGACTTCATCAACATCGAGCGGCACTCCGACTGGGCCGGCGTGATCGTCTTCGACGACATGCTGCCGCGCAACGTCGACGAGGCCGCCCGCGACCGGCACACCAACGCCTGGACCGGGGACGTCTACAAGCTCGTCGAGATCCTGCACCGCCACCGCCCCGACCTGGTGACGGTCCTGGTCGACACCGCGCCCACCGGCCAGCTGGTGGTCTTCGGCGCCGACCCCGAGAACACCGTGCTCAAGGACAAGTACGACGAGATCGTCGCGGAGTTCGAGGTCCCCGACCCGCAGAAGGTCCCCGAGTCCGTCCTGGGGCGCACCACGGCCGTCGAGCCGGAGGAGTTCCTCGGCGCGGGCTTCTGGAAGCCGCTGGTCGCGGCCCGCAACCGTGGGACCGGGCGTTCCCGAGGCTGGGAGCAGCTGCGCCGCGCGGTGTCCCCGTACGGCGCCGATCGCTGAACCCGGCCTACCGGCCGCGCAGCCGCTCGTAGTGGGCGGAGCAGTCCGCGTAGGTGGGCAGCAGCCCGGACCGCTCCGCCTCGGTGAGGGTGGGCGCCTCGGCGTCCTTGGCCGACAGCACCGGCTCGATGCCGGCCGGCCAGGCGATGCCCAGCTCGGGATCGAGGGGGTGCACGGTGTGCTCGCGCTCGGGCGCGTACCCGGCCGAGCACAGGTACACGAAGGTGGCGTCGTCGGTCAGCGCCATGAAGGCGTGCCCGAGGCCCTCCGCGAGGAACACGGCGCGCCGGTTCTCGTCGTCGAGGCGTACGGCCTCCCACTGCCCGAACGTGGGCGAGCCGACGCGGATGTCCACCACGACGTCCAGGACGGCACCGCGCACGCAGGTGAGGTACTTGGCCTGCCCGGGCGGTACGTCGGCGAAGTGGACGCCGCGCAGCACGCCCCGCCGGGACACCGAGCAGTTGGCCTGGGCGAGCGTGAGGTCGTAACCGGTGGCCTCCCGGAACTCCCCGCCCCGGTACCACTCGTGGAAGCTGCCCCGCTCGTCCGGGAACACCTTGGGCTCCAGCACCCAGGTGTCCGCCATGCCCAGCTGCCGCACTCCGTCACACCCTCCCGGTCGTCTTCTTCAGCAGGGCTCCCAGCACACGCCGTGCCGCGCGCAGCAGCCGCTGCGGGAGACCGGGCGGTGCCGTGGGTGTCACCTCCACGGCACCGGGCCTGCGGCCCACCTTCAACAGCAGGGGCAGCACGAGCGCACGCTCCTGCCCGCCGCCCCGGGGCAGCACGAGTGCCGCCCGCCACCTGGCGTTCCTCAGGAGCGGCACCGGCACCCGCACCTCGAGCAGCGAGCGCGCGCCGTTCGCGGGGGTCAGCGCGGAGCCCCGGTCGAAGCTGCGGCGCGAGGTGCTGTCCTTCAGCCGCACCAGGACCTCGGTGGTGTCCGGGACGTACAACGGCAGCGCGACGGTCAGCACCTCGGTGTCGGAGACGGCCGCGTCCGCCGGGGTGAGCCGGTGCAGGCCCAGCGACCTGACGGCGCGGTCGACGTCCAGGGAGAGGTTGCGGTACTGCTTCGTCCAGTACGGCAGCACGACCCGGTCGGCGACCAGACCGGCGGGCGGCAGCGCAAGTCCCTGCGCCGGGGCGGGGCCCAGCCGGCATTCCTTGGTCCAGCCGCCGAGGCCGACCCGGACGTAGGCGTCCCACAGCCCGCCGTGCAGCGGGGCGCCGCCCGCCGCCGCGGCGGGGTCGACGGTGGCCGTGCCGCGCAGCACCAGCCGGGTCCGGCCGTCCCCGGCCGCCACGCGTTCCCGGGTGACCTCCACGGGCTGGAAGAAGGAGGCGGCGGTCTCCCGGTCGCGCAGGATCAGGTCGGCGGTCGCCTCCTCGAAGCCCTCGTCGGCGGCCGCGGCCAGCCAGGACACCGCCTCGGCGAGGTCGGCGGGCGCACCGTCCGCCGGGGGCCGCGGCCCGTCGGGGCGGACGGCCAGCGGGCCGTCGGCATCGGTGAACTCGGCGCTGAACCGCACCCGCAGGGTCCCGTCCTGCCACTCGACGCCCGTCGGGGCGGCCTTGGGCCGGACACCGGCCTCCCACTCGGCGTAGGCGACCAGGTCGTCGTACCGGTCGTCCCGGATCAGCGCGGCGACGACCCGCCCGCCCGGCCGCAGCCCGGGCGCGACGCCGGGGCCGAAACGCTCCCCGACCACCGCGTGCATCTCCCGGAACAGCTCCCGCCGGTAGTCGTCCGGCAGCGCCAGCAGCCGGGGCCCGCTCATCCGCTCGACCATCTCCACCCGCAGCCAGCGGCGCAGCAGCCTGTCGCGCAGCGGCCCAGGCTCGGTGTACCGCTCGACGACGTCCAGGGCCTCGCGGAGGTTCTTGAAGTAGCCGGCCGGCTCGAAGCGCTGGACGCCTGCGTTGGCGGCGTCGTCGCGTTTGACGTGGTAGTAGCAGACGTAGTCGCTCAGCACCGACACGTTGTCGGCGCGCAGGTAGGCCTCGGTGATGAAGACGTGGTCCTCGAGGCGCCGCCGGCCCTCGGGAAACCTGAGCTCCGTGCGGTCCAGGAAGGAGCGCCGGAGCATCTTGTGCGGGGTGAGGCTGTCGATCAGCGGCGCGTTGTCCACCGTGGCGTACGGGTGGTTGCGGCGGAACAGCTCCACCGGCACCGGGCGGCCCTTCCCGGCCATCTTGCCGACGATCACGTCGGCCTTGTGGGCGACCCCGTACTCGTACATCCGCTCCAGGGCCTCGTCGCCGAGGTGGTCGTCGTTGTCGACGAACATCACGAACTCGCCCCGGGAGGCGTCGATGCCCACGTTGCGGGGCTTGCCGGACCAGCCGGAGTTCTCCTGGTGGACGACCCTGATGTGCGGGTGCTCGGCGGCGAGCGCGTCCAGCCGCGCCGGGGTGGCGTCGGTGGAGCCGTCGTCGACGAAGAGGACCTCGAACTCTTCGGGGGGCAGCGACTGTCGCAGCAGCGAGGCGATGCAGTCTTCGATGTACGGCCCGGGGTTGTACACAGGTACGACGACGCTGACCTTGACCGGCATCCGGCTTCCAAGCCCCCTTGGTTCGCTTTCCGTCGCCTGGGTGGCACGGTGCGCGTGGCCGAATGTTAACCCGGGCCCTTGCGCGGGCGGACGTCCGCCCGCACAAGGAATGCCTCAACTGGGCGGTCAGGCGTGGGTCTTGGCGAGGAGCTCCAGGATCTCCGCCGTCGTACCGCTCTCGCCGAGCCGCGGGAAGATCCGCTCCACGCTGCCCCGGTGTGCCTCGGCGTCGCTGTCGGCCATCGCGTCGGTGGCGAGGGTGACGTGGTAGCCGTGGGCGTAGGCGTCGCGGGCGGTGGACTCGACACCGATGCTGGTGGCGATGCCGGTCAGCACGATCTGGGTGACACCACGGCGGCGCAGCTGGACGTCCAGGTCGGTGCCGTGCAGGGCGCTCCAGTTGTGCTTGGTGACGTGGATGTCGCCGGGGTGTCCTGACAGTTCGTCGACGATGACGTCCCAGCCCTCCGGGAAGGCGAGACCGCGCGCCTGGCGCTCGGTCCGGCCGGGAACGGCGTCCGCCCAGTCGGCTGCGAAGGAGACCCGGACCAGGACCACGGGCAGGTCGCGGGCCCGGAAGGCGTCGGCGAGTTCGGTCGTACGGGCCACCACGTCCGCGGCGGCGTGCGGCTGGGTGGGCATGCCCACGATGCCGCTCTGCAGGTCGATCACGACGAGCGCGGTACGGGGGTCGAGGGTGCTGACGGACATGGGTCGATCAGGCCTTTCGGGGGAGTGGGCCGGCCGGGTGACCGGCCGGGGAGGGGCGGGCGTTCCGCCGGGTGCGCGGGGCGGGTCTCGGTGTCACGGCTGCGAGAGCCGTTCCAGCAGCTCAAGGGCGCTCAGGACCGTCTGCCGCTCCTCCTCGGTGTAGCGGTCCTCGAAGGCGCGCGCCAGCCACTCCTCACGCAGCTGCTTGTTGCCCTCGACCCGGGCCCGGCCGGCCTCGGTCAGGGTGACCAGCTGGCGGCGGCCGTCGTCGGGGTCCGGGGCACGCCGGATCAGGTCGTGCTGCTCCAGGGCGGCCAGCGTGGTCGCCATCGACTGGGGCCGCACGCCCTCCGCGGCGGCCAGGGCGCTGGCCGTGGCCGCGCCGTGCTTGCCGACGAGAGAGAGTGCCGACTCCTGCGACGGGGTCAGGTCGGAGTCCTGCGCGACCTCGCGGATACGGCGTCGCAGCCGGCTGAACACCACGCGCAGGTCGCGCGCGGTGCGGGCGGCGGAGTCCGAGATGTGAGCCATGCCGCCAGCGTAGAACCGTCAGCCGAGACTGTCCAGTGCAAACTGTTCAGCCTTACCTGAAGATCTGTTTCTCTCTCTTTCACCTGAAGCTCCGGAGGACGGCCGGGTCGCGCCCCTCGATCCGCATCGCTGCCTAGGCTGGTGGGGTGCGCCTCCTGTTGATGTCGGACACCCACCTCCCCAAGCGCGCCGAGCGGCTCCCCGCCCAGCTGCTCGCCGAACTCCCGCACGCGGACGTCGTGTTCCACGCCGGGGACTGGGTCGACACCGCCACCCTCGACCTGCTGGAGAGCCGCAGCCGCCGGCTGATCGGCGTGTACGGCAACAACGACGGCCCCGAGCTGCGGGCCCGGCTCCCCGAGGTGGCGTACGCCGAACTGGGCGGCCTGCGCTTCGGCGTGGTGCACGAGACCGGCGCCGCGCAGGGACGCGAGGCCCGCTGTGCCGCCCGCTTCCCCGACCTGGACGTGCTGGTCTTCGGCCACAGCCACATCCCCTGGGACACCGTCGCCCCCGGCGGACTGCGGCTGCTCAACCCCGGCTCCCCGACCGACCGCCGCCGCCAGCCGCACTGCACCTACCTCACGGCGACGCTCGCCGACGGCGCCCTCACCGACGTCACTCTGCGGCGGCTGCCCCGGCGGTAGCGGGCCTGTGGCACGATGCGTCGATGATCTCCGACTACGACATACCCGACGTCGTACCCGCGGGAAGCATGGCCGAGCGCGACCAGCCCGTACTCGAACTCCCGGGCGGTCTGGAGCTGCGGCCCTGGCGCACCGACGACGCCGACGCCGACGCGCTGCTCACCGCCGGGTCGGACCCGGCGATCCAGCTGTGGAACCTGTTCTCCGTCCGCACCCGTGACGAGGCCCGGGCCCGGATCGAGCGCATGCACGAGCGGTGGCGCACCGAGACCGGTGCCGTCTGGGCGATCGCCCGGCCCGGCGGCCCGCCCCTGGGGCTCGCCGGGTTCCACGACGTCAGTCTGGCGGGCGGCAACGCCGAGATCATGTACTGGGTGCTGCCCGAGTCGCGCGGCGGCGGCATCGTCGTCGAGGCGGCCCGGCGGCTGAGCCGGTGGGCGCTGGACGACCTCGGCCTGCACCGTCTGCGGCTGTGCCACGCGCTAGGCAACCCGGCGTCCTGCCGCGTCGCGGAGAAGGCCGGCTACGCCTTCGAGGGCACGATGCGCTCCTCCCTGCTGCACGCCGACGGCTGGCACGACGAGCATCTGCACGCGCTGGTGGCCGAGGGTGCCTGAGCCCCGTCGGGAGGCGGGCCGGCGACTACCGGTGCAGGGCCCGCCTGCACCGCCGCGCCCCCGCGGCGACCATCACCAGCACGGCGAGCACCACGGCCGCCTCCGCGGCTCGCTTGGCCACCGGTACCGCGGCCGCTCGCAGAAGGTCGAGCGGCTCGGCCGCTTCCTCCTCGGCGGGCGGTTCCTGTCGCTCGTCGGTGTCGGTGATCTGCGCGGGGCGCTCGGTCAGCCGCTGGGCGAGGCAGGTGGCGAACTGGCCCACCAGACGGTCGCCCACCTCCGACAGGAGGCCGCGGCCGAACTGCGCGGGGCGCCCGGTCACCGTCAGATCGGTCCGCACCGACACGGCCGTACCGCCGTCGCGCCCGCTCAGCGTGCCGGTGACCGTCGCCCGCGCGGTGCCCTGCCCCCGGGTCTCCCGGCCGCTCGCCACGAGCACCATCCGGTGCGCCGCCTCGTCCTGCTCCTCGAAGACCGCGGTGCCCCGGTAGGTCAGGGTGACCGGGCCGACCTTGACCTTCACCGAGCCGGTCACGGTCCTGCCGTCGTACTCCTCCACCACCGCGCCCGGCAGGCAGGGCGCGACGCGTTCGATGTCGAGGAGCGCGGGCCAGGCGTCGTCGACCCCGACGGGGACGGTGAACTCGTGGTGCAGCTCCATGACTTCCTCCTCGCACTCAGGCTGTGGCACGTGGGTGGATGGCCCCCGCAGTCGTGGTCAGGGGCGCGCCGCTGCCGCCCCAGCGCAGGGCGACGATCTCGGCGGCGACGGACACGGCGACCTCCTCGGGCGTACGGGCGCCGAGGTCGAGCCCGAGCGGCGAGCGCAGCCGGGACAGCTCGGCCTCGGTGAGACCGGCCTCGGTCAGCCGAGCGCGCCGTTCGTCGTGGGTACGACGGCTGCCCATCGCCCCGATGTAGGCGGCCGGTCGGCGCAGTGCCTCCTCGAGCAGCGGCACGTCGAACTTCGGGTCGTGGGTGAGGACGCAGATCACCGTGCGCTCGTCGGTCTCGGTGCTCCCGAGGTAGCGGTGCGGCCATTCGACGACGACCTCCACGCCCGCCGGGAAGCGCTTGGGCGTGGCGAAGACCGGGCGGGCGTCGCACACGGTGACCCGGTAGCCGAGGAAGTCGCCGATGCGGGCCACCGAGGCCGCGTAGTCGATCGCGCCGAAGACCAGCATGCGCGGCGGCGGTGCGAACGACTGCAGGAACACGGTGACGGCGTCCTCGCGGCGCTCGCCGCGCGGCCCGTAGTGCCTGAGCACCGAGGCGCCGAGGGCGAGTTCGCCGCGCGCGTCGGCGGTGACCGCGACGTCGAGCCCGGCCGTGCCGAGCGTGCCGGCCTCGGTGCCCGGCCAGACGGCCAGCGTGGCCCCGCGCGGGGCGGGCCCGTCGACCACCGTGGCCACGGTCACGGGCTCACCCGCGGCGACGGACCCGGCGACCGCCCCGAACGCCGGGTCGGTCTCGGGCGTCACCGGCCGTACCAGCAGGGTGATCTCGCCGCCGCAGGTCAGTCCGACCGCGAACGCGTCCTCGTCGCTGTACCCGAAGCTCTCCAGCCGGGCCTCGCCGCTCGCCACCACTTCCTGCGCGAGCTCGAACACCGCCCCCTCCACGCAGCCCCCGGACACGCTTCCCACGACCTCGTCGTCCGACCCCACCGCCATGGCGGCGCCGGGCCCGCGCGGCGCGCTGCGGCTGACCGCGACGACCGTCGCCAGACCGAACGGGATCCGGGCCGCGTACCAGCGCTCCAGCGCCGGCAGAATCTCACGCACGCTCCGCTCCTCTCACCCGGACCACCGGGACCCTCTCGGTCTCCGCCCCGCGCACCACCGCGGCCAGCCGCTCCAGCGCCGCAAGGCTGTGCCCCTCGACGAAGTCGTCCACGCTGGGCAGGGCCGCCGCCATCCCGGCCGCGAGGGGCGCGTAACCCGGGCGTGCCTTGCGCGGGTTCGCCCACACCACCCGGTGCGCCAGCCCGTGCAGTCGGCGCATCTGCGCGCCGAGCAGCTCCGGATCATCGCGCTCCCAGCCGTCCGAGAGCAGGACGACGACCGCGCCGCGCGCCATGCCGCGCTGCCCCCAGCGGTTGAGGAACTCGCGCAGCAGCTCGCCCAGCCGGGTCCCGCCGCGCCAGTCGGGGACGGCCTCCGCCAGCGCGGCCATCGACAGGTCCGGGTCGCGGTGCGAGAGTTCCCGGGTCACCCGGGTCAGCCGGGTGCCGATCGTGAACACCTCGGTACGGCCCCCGCGCACCGCGGCGTGCGCGAACCTGAGCAGGGCGTCGGCGTACGGCGCCATCGACCCGCTCACGTCGACGAGCAGCACGATCCGGCGGGGCCGGTCCACGCGCGCGTGCCGCCGCAGCCGGGCCGGCTCACCGCCCCGCCGCAGCAGTTCCCGTACGGTGCGGCGCGGGTCGACGTCCCCGCGCCGGGCCGGACGCCGCCGCGCGGAGCGCCGGGTCTGCCCGGACAGCGCGAACGCGGCCAGCAGCCGGTTGAGATGGGCCCGATCGGCGGCGTCCAGCTCGGCGACGTCGCGGTGCCGCAGCACCTCGGTGGCACTGGCGAGGGCAGCCGTCGGCGGCCCGGCAGGCTCGCTCTCGCCCGGGGCGCGGCTCCCGGCCGGCGCGTCCCGCACGACGAGTCGCAGCCGGGGCGGGGGAGCGTGCCGCACCACCTGCCGGGCGGGCTCGCCCGACGGGCCGAAGTAGGCGGCGAACACCCTCTCGTACCGCTCCAGATCGTCGTGGCCGCCGCACAGCGTCGCCCGCCCCGCCCAGTACACGTCGGCCCGCACCCCGGGCCGCACCACGTCCACGGCACGCAGGAAGGCGTACGCCCGCTCGGTGCTCGCGTCGACCCCCGCGGCCCGCACCGCCCGCACGAACCCGAGCAGCACGGCATCCGCCCCCGCGGCCCCGCCCGTCCCGGCCGGCACACCCCCCGGTCCGCCCGAGGGCAGGTCCCCGGCACCGGTGGGTCCGCTCGTGCCGGGCGTCGCCGGACCGACGAGGGTCACGTCCTCCGGTCCGCCGGGAGGCCGATTCCCGCCCCCGGTCCCCGAAGTCCCGTTTCCCCTGCGTCCCGGTCCGGCCATGGCGCTCACGTCCCCCGCGTCGCCAGGACCGCCGTGAGGTCGAGCGCCTTTGCCCGGTCCACGTCCTCCCGGTACTTCAGCGCCGAGCCCAGCGTCGCCACGGCCAGTTCCGCGTCCACCTCGCCGGCGCCCAGCGCGTCGAGGGCCTCGGCCCAGTCGATCGTCTCGGCCACCCCGGGCGGCTTCAGCAGGTCCGCGCCCCGCAACGCCTGCACCAGCGCGGTGACCTGCTCGGCCAGCCGCGCCGACACCTGCGGCAACCGGGTGCGCACGATGGCCAGTTCGCGGGCGAAGGAGGGATGGTCGAACCAGTGGTACAGGCACCGCCGCTTCAGCGCGTCGTGCACCTCCCGGGTCCGGTTCGAGGTCAGCACGACCACCGGCGGCTCCTCGGCCCGCAGCGTGCCCAGCTCCGGGATCGTGACGGAGTACTCGGAGAGCAGCTCCAGCAGGAACGCCTCGAACTCGTCGTCGGCCCGGTCGATCTCGTCGACCAGCAGCACCGACGGCTGCGTCTGCAACGCCAGCAGCAACGGCCGGGCGATGAGGAAGCGCCGGTCGTACAGCTCGCTCTCCAGACGGTCCGCGTCCTGGACACCGGCCGCCTCGGCGGCCCTCAGGTGCAGCAGCTGGCGCGGGAAGTCCCAGTCGTACAGGGCCTGGGAGGCGTCGATGCCCTCGTGGCACTGCAGACGGATCAGCGGCGCGTCGAGCGCTTCGGCCAGGGCGGTCGCGAGCGCAGTCTTGCCCACGCCCGCGTCGCCCTCGCAGAAGAGCGGCCGGTGCAGCCTCAGTGCCAGGAAGCAGGTGATGCCCAGCCCTTCGTCGACGAGGTACCCCGTCTCCTCCAGGCGGGCCCGCACCTGCTCCGGGTCGTCCATCCAGGTGATCGGCGCTCACCCCATTCCGCCGGCGGTCAGCACCGCCCGCCTGGTCAGCACCCGCGCGAGGTGCTCCCGGTACTCGGGCGAGGCCGACAGGTCCTGCGACGGCCGGGTGCCCTCGGCCGCCGTCTCGGCGGCCCGCGCCACGGCCTCGGGACCGTCGGCACCGGACAGCGCCTCCTCGGCCGCCGTGGCCCGCAGCGGGGTCGCGCCCATGTTGGTGAGTCCGATGCGCGCCTCGGCGATCCGTCCGTCGTCGCGCCGTACGAGCGCCGCGACGCCGACGATCGCCCAGGCCTGCGCGACCCGGTGGAACTTCTCGTAGTGGAAGCCCCAGCCGTCCGCCTTCGGCACCCGCACCTCCACCAGGAGTTCGTCGGGGGCCAGGGCCGACTGGAGGTAGTCGACGAAGAAGTCCCGGGCCGGGATCGTCCGGCGCCCGTCCGGCCCGGCGACGACCATCTCGCCGTCCATCGCCAGCATCACCGCGGGCAGGTCGCCGGCGGGGTCGGCGTGCGCGAGCGAGCCGCCCAGGGTGCCCCGGTGCCGTACCGCGGGGTCGGCGACGGTGGCCGTCGCCTCCGCGAGCAGACCGGCGTGCCGGCGCACCAGCGGGTCACGGATGACGTCGTGGTGCGTGGTCAGCGCGCCGATGACGAGCGTGTCGCCGTCCTCACGGACCCCGCGCAGCTCCGGGATCCGGCCCACGTCCACGACCAGCTCCGGGAAGGCGAGCCGCAGCCGCAGCAGCGGCAGCAGGCTCTGCCCGCCGGCCAGCACCTTCGCCTCCTCGCCCGCGTCCGCGAGCGCGCGCACCGCCTCGTCGACGCTGGTCGGACGGGCGTACTCGAACACCGGGGGAATCATGCCGACGCCTCCTTCACCGCTCGCCACACCCGCTCGGGGGTGCAGGGCATCCGCACGTCGTGCACGCCCAGCAGCCTGAGCGCGTCCACCACGGCGTTGACCACGGCCGGCGTCGACGCGATCGTCCCGGCCTCGCCGACTCCCTTGACCCCCATGGCGTTCGAGGACGCCGGCGTCTCCGTCCGGTCGGTCACGAACTCCGGCAGGTCCGCCGCCGACGGCACGAGGTAGTCGGCCATCGTGCCGGAGACGAGGTTGCCCTCGTCGTCGTACACGGCCTCCTCGTACAGCGCCTGCGCGATGCCCTGTGCGATACCGCCGTGCACCTGGCCCTCGACGATCATCGGGTTGACGACCCGGCCGACGTCGTCGACGCAGACGTACGACCTGATCCGCGTCTGCCCGGTCTCCGTGTCGATCTCTACCGCGCACAGGTGGGTGCCGTGCGGATAGGAGAAGTTCTCCGGGTCGACCAGGGTCTCGGCGTTGATGGTCGGCTCGACGCCGTCGGGCAGATCGTGCGAGGTGAACGTCTCGAAGGCGATCTCCTGGATGGTCTTCTGCGCCTCCGGGGAGCCCTTCACCGAGAACACGCCGTTCGTGAACTCCAGGTCCTGCTCGCTCGCCTCCAGCAGATGCGCGGCGACCTTCCGTGCCTTCTCGACCACCTTCGTCGCCGCCCGGTGCACGGCCTCGCCGCCGACGGCCAGCGACCGCGAGCCGTAGGTGTCCATGCCCTGCGGGGCGGCCAGGGTGTCGCCGTGCACCACCTCGACGTCCTCGAACGGCACGCCCAGCACGTCGGCCGCGATCTGGCTCCAGCAGGTCTCGTGGCCCTGCCCGTGCGGGCTGGTGCCGGTGACCACCTCGACCTTGCCGGTGGGCAGCATGCGGATGCTCGCCGCCTCCCAGCCGCCGGCCGCGTACCGCAGGTCGCGCAGCACCCGGCTCGGCGCGAGCCCGCACATCTCGGTGTACGTCGACACGCCGATGCCGAGGCGTACGGGGTCGCCGCGTTCGATGCGCTTCTGCTGCTCGGCGCGCAGGTCGTCGTACCCGAACAGGGCCAGCGCCTTCTCGGTCGCCGCCTCGTAGTTGCCGCTGTCGTAGGTCAGCCCGGCGATCGAGGTGTACGGGAACTCCTCGTGCCGGATCCAGTTCCGGCGCCGTACCTCCACCGGGTCCAGGCCGAGTTCGGCGGCCAGCTCGTCCATGATCCGCTCGATGGCGAACGTCGCCTCCGGGCGTCCGGCGCCGCGGTAGGCGTCGGTGGGCGTGCGGGTCGTGAAGACGCCGGTGCAGTTGAACTCGTAGGCGTCCATCTTGTAGATCCCCGGGTACATGAAGGCGCCGAGGATCGGGATACCCGGAGTGACGAGCATGAGGTAGGCGCCCATGTCGACGAGCAGGTCGGCCTTCAGACCGAGGAGCTTGCCGTCCCGGGTGGCGGCGATCTCCACGTCCTGGATCATGCCGCGGCCGTGGTGGGTGGCGAGGTAGCCCTCGGAGCGGGACTCGGTCCACTTCACCGGACGGCCGAGCTTGCGTGCGACGGCGAGCGCGAGGGCCTCCTCGCCGTACACCTGGAGCTTGGAGCCGAAGCCGCCGCCCACGTCCGGGGCGACCACGCGCAGCTTCTGCTCGGGGATCCCGGTGACCACGGCGAGCATGATCCGCAGGATGTGCGGGATCTGGGTCGCCGAATAGACGGTGTACTCGCCGGAGGCGGCGAGCGGGGTGACGACGACCGCGCGTGGCTCCATGGCGTTGGGGATGAGCCGCTGCTGGTGGTAGCGGCGCTTGAGCGTGACGTCGGCGCGCTGCCGGACCGACTCGAAGTTCTCGCCGGTGGCCAGCGGCCAGGTGTAGCAGCGGTTGGTGCCCTTGTCGGAGTGGACCAGCGGGGCGCCGTCCGCCAGCGCGGCCTCCAGGTCCAGGACCGGCGGCAGCGGCTCGTAGTCGACCTCGACGGCCTCCAGCGCGTCGGCGGCCGCGTACCGGTCGCGGGCCACCACGACCGCCACCGGGTCACCGGCGTAGCGGACCTCGTCGACGGCGATCGGCGGGTGGTCGGGGTGCACGATGTCCTCGGTCACCGGCCAGGCGCAGGGCAGGGAGCCCATCCCCTCGGCGAGGTCGGCGCCGCTGAACGCCGCGACGACACCGGGGCGTTCCAGGGCGGGGGACACGTCGACGCGGGTGACCCGGGCGTGGGCCATCGGGCTGCGCAGGACGGCCAGGTGCAGCAGTCCGGCGACCTGGATGTTGTCGGTCCAGTTGGTCTGGCCCGTGACCAGGTGGGCGTCCTCCTTGCGCAGCCGGGGCCGGCCCACCTCGTGTTCTACGGCCTGATCGGTCATGCCCTGGCCTCCTCGGGGAGCTGCTGCCCGGAGGCGGCGAGCACCGCGCGGACGATGTTCTGGTAGCCGGTGCACCGGCACAGGTTGCCCTCCAGGGCCTCCCGGACCTCCTCCGAGGTGGGGTGCGGGTTCTCGCGCAGCAGGTCGCGCGCCGCCATGATCATCCCGGGGGTGCAGTAGCCGCACTGGAGAGCGTGCCGCTCGTGGAAGGCGTGCTGCAGCGCGGTCCACTCGCCGTCCTTGGCCAGCCCCTGGACGGTGGTCACCGTGCCGCCGTCCGCCTGCACGGCCAGCACCGAGCAGCTCTTGACGGTCGCCCCGTCCAGGTCGACCGTGCACGCGCCGCAGTTCGAGGTGTCGCAGCCGATCGGGGTGCCGGTCAGGCCGAGGCGGTCGCGCAGGTAGTGGGCCAGGAGCAGACGGGGTTCGACGTCGTCCTCGTACGCCGTGCCGTCCACGTTCACCTTGATGTGGGTCATGTGCCCTCCAGACCGTGCGGGCAGGAGCGAGAATCAGCCAGATCGACGTGATGTACGTCACTCTATGGCCGTGCTCTGGAGGCGGCGAGTGCTGCGGCGGGGCTTTTGTTGAACATTAATCCATTGCTGTCAAGGAGCGGCCCTGCTGCACTTCCCCTGACCCGACGTCACCCAGAGAGGACCACCGATGCGCACTGCGTGCATGTCCACCCAGGAAGGAATCCCACCCATGCCGAAGGACATCACGCTCAGTGCATCTGCTCAATCTCGGAATTCTCGCGCACGTAGACGCCGGTAAGACCAGCCTGACCGAACGGCTGCTGCACGCGGCCGGAGTCACCGACGAGGTCGGCAGCGTCGACGACGGCAGCACCCGGACGGACACCCTCGCGCTGGAGCGGCAGCGCGGGATCACCATCAAGTCGGCCGTCGTGTCGTTCCCGCTCGACTCGGTCACCGTCAACCTCATCGACACCCCCGGTCACCCGGACTTCATCGCCGAGGTGGAGCGGGTGCTCGGTGTGCTGGACGGCGCGGTCCTGGTCGTCTCGGCCGTCGAGGGCGTCCAGGCGCAGACCAGGGTGCTGATGCGGACCCTGCGCCGGCTGCGCATCCCCACCCTCGTGTTCGTCAACAAGATCGACCGGCGGGGCGCCCGTGAGGAGGCGGTCCTGCGCGATCTGGCCCGCAGGCTGGCCGTACCGCTCGTGCCCATGGGGACGGCCGCCGCGCTCGGCACCCGCGACGCCCGCTTCGTGCCCCGTCTGCTCCCGGCCGCCCTGGACACGCTCGCCGACCACGACGACGACGTGCTCCGCGCCTACGTGGCGGGCGACGTCTGCGACACCCGCCTCCACGGCGCCCTCGCCACCCAGACCCGACGGGCCCTGGTCCACCCGGTCTACTTCGGCTCCGCCATCACAGGCGCCGGCGTGCCCGAGCTGATCGCCGGCATCGAACGCCTGCTGCCCACCGCCTCCGGCGACCCGGACGGCCCCCTGTCCGGCACGGTGTTCAAGGTCGAGCGGGGACCGGCGGGGGAGAAGATCGCCTACGCGCGGATCCTCTCCGGCGTGCTGCGCGTGCGCGAGCGGGTTCTGTTCGGGGACGGTCACGAGGCGGGCGGGGTCGGCCGCAAGGAGGGCAAGGAGGGCAAGGGCGCTCGGGCGGAGGGGCGGGTCACCGCACTCGCCGTCTTCGAGAACGGCACCGACCTCCGGCAGGACCGTGTCGGCGCCGGGCGGATCGCCAAGGTGTGGGGACTCGGTGGCATCCGGATCGGTGACGCGATCGGTGTGCCGGGGCGGGTGTACGAGCACCACTTCGCGCCGCCCACCCTGGAGACCGTCGTCGCCCCGGGGGCCGGTACGGACCGGCGCTCCCTGCACCTCGCGCTCACCCAGCTGGCCGAACAGGACCCGCTCATCGGCGTCCGCCACGACGAGCTGCGGGGGGAGACCTCGGTCTCCCTCTACGGCGAGGTGCAGAAGGAGGTCATCCAGGCCACCCTCGCCGACGAGTACGGCCTGGACGTCACCTTCCGGGAGACCACCACCCTGTGCATCGAGCGGCCGGTCGGTGCCGGGCAGGCCGTGGAGTTCAACAAGAAGGACCCCAACCCCTTCCTGGCCACCGTCGGCCTGCGTGTCGACCCCGCCCCGCCCGGCTCCGGCGTGCGGTTCCGGCTCGAGGTCGAGCTGGGCTCCATGCCGTACGCCTTCTTCAAGGCCGTCGAGGACACCGTCCGCGAGACGCTCGGCCAGGGCCTGCACGGCTGGCAGATCCCCGACTGCACCGTCACCATGACCCACTCCGGCTACTCGCCCCGGCAGAGCCATGCCCACCAGGGTTTCGACAAGAGCATGTCGAGCACCGGCTACGACTTCCGCGGTCTGACCCCGCTCGTCCTGATCGAGGCGCTGCGCCGGGCGGGCACCCAGGTGTACGAGCCGATGCACCGCTTCCGCATCGAGGCCCCGGCGGACACGCTGGGCGCCCTGCTGCCGGTGCTGGCCCGGCTGGGCGCGGTGGCGGAAAGCGCCGAGGCGCACGGGCGGGAAGGTGTCCTGGCGGGCGCCGTGCCCGCCGCCCGGGTCCATGAACTGGAGCAGCGGCTGCCGGGGCTGACCCGGGGCGAGGGCGAGCTGGAGTCCGCCTTCGCCCACTACGCACCGGTCACCCGCGGCCCGCTGCCCGAGCGCCCGCGCACCGACCACAACCCGCTCAACCGGAAGGAGTACCTGCTGAACGTCACCCGCAGGGTCGGCGACTGAGACGGTTGAGCTGACTGAGAGTCAACTTACTTCTGAGTCAGTAGTATTGACGCTGTCCCGGCATCCCCGGACTGTGGTGTACATGTCCACCATCAGGGCGCGTCTCTTTCTTGTCCTGGTCGTCCTCTGCGGACTCCTGACGGTGGCGGGTGCCCCGCCCGCCACCGCCGCCACCCCTGCCTCTCCCTCCGACTCGCTCTGGTTCGACGGCACCCCGCTCACCGTCCAGAACGGCCGCTTCACCGACGGCCAGGGCCGCGAGGTCGTGCTGCGCGGCTACAACGTCTCCGGCGAGACCAAACTGGAGGAGAACGGCGGCCTGCCCTTCGCGTCGGTCGCCGACGCCCGCAGGTCGGCGACCGCGCTGCGGGCCCTCGGCGGCGGCAACGCGGTCCGTTTCCTGCTCTCCTGGGCGCACGCCGAACCCGCGCGAGGCCGGGTGGACACCGCCTACCTGGCCGCGGTGACCGAGCAGATGCGCGCCTTCCTGGACGCGGGCATCCGGGTCTACCCCGACTTCCACCAGGACCTCTACTCCCGCCACCTTTTCAACACCGGCAGCTGGTACACGGGCGACGGCGCCCCCGAGTGGGCGGTGGACGCCGGAAGTTACCCCAAGGAGTCCTGCGGGATCTGCCTCTTCTGGGGTCAGAACATCACCCAGAACGCGGCTGTGCAGAAGGCGCAGTACGACTTCTGGCACAACAGCTACGGTCTGCAGGACGCCTTCCTCGCCACGGCCCGGACGGCCATGGCCTACCTCCGGCAGCACCTCACCGACGACGAGTTCGCGGGCGTCGTCGGCTTCGACCCGTACAACGAGCCGCACGCGGGCAGCTACGACTCCGGGCAGACCTCCCGCACCTGGGAACGCGACCTGCTCTGGCCGTTCTACGTGAAGTTCCGGGCCCGTATGGACGCCGCCGGCTGGCAGGACAAGCCCGCCTTCCTCGAGCCCAACCTCTTCTGGAACGCGAACATCTCCACCCAGAAGCAGGAGGGCGGACTGCTGGACGCGGGCACGCTCGGCCCGCGCTATGTCTTCAACACCCACTTCTACGACCAGAAGGCCATCTCCGGCATCCTGATGTGGGGCAAGGCGGCCGACGGCCAGTACGCCTCCGACTTCGGCACCGTCCGCGACCGTGCCTCGGCCGCCGGGACCGCGGCCGTGGTCAGCGAGTTCGGGCACCCGCTGTCCGGCACGGTGTCCGACAAGGCGCCCACCGTGCTCAAGGCGATGTACCAGGCGCTCGACTCACGTGTTCCCGGCGCGAGTTGGTGGACGAACCCGGCCGCGTCCGGTCCGGTGCTGTCCGGCTCGCAGTGGCAGTGGGACCTCTACAACGGCCGCCACCACGAGCTGATGAACGGCAACCCCGGCAAGGTCCTCACCTCCGGCGACGCCTGGAACGACGAGGATCTGTCCGCCGTGAAGCTCGACGACTCCGGGAACGCGACCCTCCGTCAGGACGCGCGGCTGCTCGACCGTGTCTACCCGAGCGCCACCGCCGGTTCGACGCTCGCCTTCACCTACGAGGACCGCTCCCGGGACGGCTCGGCGACCCTGACCTGGAACCCGGTCCCGAGTTCGCTGCCGAACGTGGCGCGGCTGGTGGGCTCGGGCCAGTACGGGCTGCTGGTGTGGCGCTCCGGCAGCGGCACCGCACCGACCGAACTGCACCTGCCGGCGTCCTTCCCCACCTCGGCGACCACCGTCGTCTCCGACCTGGGCACGGCCTACGCACCGCCCGCGTACACCGCGCAGACCCCGGTGGGCGTGGCCCCCGAGCCGGGCGGCACCGGCAGCCGCCGACTGCTGCTGACCGACGCGGACTCCGGCGTCCTGCACTACGCCCTGGTGACCAACGGGGCCACGGCGCCCTCGGCGGACCTGCTGAGCGCCGCCGGCTCCGAGCTGGCCTCCTGGGCGAAGGCGCACTTCTGACGGCGTCACGGCCTCCGGAGTGAGTGGGGGCACCCCGGAGGCCGTACAACAGCGGCTCAACTTCCGGCGGGACCGTTCCAGTCGGCCTGCACATGCCCCAGCCGGACGCGCTGCGGATGGTCGCCGACCGGGATCGACGTCACCTTCCGGCCGGTGGCGAAGTCGATCGCCGTGACCTGGTCGGCGCCGCTCTCGGAGACGATGCAGTCCTTGCCGTCGCCGCTGACCGTGGCCCAGTACGGCTTGGACGCCGGGACCAGCGTGCCCTCCTGGAGGGTGGCCCGGTCCACCACCGTGGCGTAGTCGTCCATGGTGCCCGCGACGCACAGCTTGGTGCCCGCGGGGTTCATCGAGATGCCGTGGTGGCGCGAGTCGTTGACCCAGGTGGTGCGGTCCTCGCTGGTCGCCGGGTTCTTCGGCAGCGTCTTGACCCGGGTGATCTTGTCGGAGGCCACGTCGTACTCCAGGAATCCGTTGAAGAACGACACCTGGAAGTACAGCTTCGACTCGTCGGGGGAGAAGACGGCCGGGCGCACGGCGTCCGAGAAGTCCTTCAGCCCGATCGCGTCCAGCCGCTGACGCATGTCGATGACCTTGACCTGCTTGTACGTGGTCGCGTCCACGACCGTGATGTGCCGGTCGCCCTTCGTCCAGTCCCAGGCCGGGTCGTCCAGGGCGGTGTTGACGTCCCCGATGGCCATGTTCCAGATGTACTTGCCGTCCTTGGTGAAGATGTTCTCGTGCGGCTTGTCGCCGGTCGCGAACGACCCCAGCTGCTTGCCCGTGTCGATGTCCAGCACGTGCACGGTGTTCGCGGTGGAGGCGGACACGGCGACCCGGGTGCCGTCCGGCGAGACGGCCATGTGGTCCGCTCGGTAACCGGCCACCGGGAAACGCCAGTTGATCTTCCCGGTGGCCAGGTCGATGGAGACGACGTCGGCGAAGCTCGGGCGGGAGACCACGACCGACCTGCCGTCGGGTGTGGAGTACATGTCGTCGGCGAACTGGTCGTGGCCCTCGCCGACGCTGTTGCGGATCGCCATGAAGTAGATCCACTTGATGGGGTCCGCGTTGATCGCCGCCATCCGCTGGTCCTTGTCCGGGATGACGTTGATCCGGCCGACCTTCGCGAAGTCGCCGGAGGACTTGATGACATCGGCGGTGCCGTCCCAGTTGTTGCCCACGAACAGCACCTCGCGCAGATCCGCGGCGTCGGACGAAGCCGCGGAGGCGGCGGTCGCCGGGCCGGCGACGGTCAGGACGAGGGCGGCGGCCACGGAGCAAAGGTGCCTGGTTCTGGAGGCAGGCATGACTGCTCTCTTTCCTCGGGGAAATCTGAACACGGTTGGATTCACAGTGAACTTACTGAAAAGTAAGGAGGGGGCACCCTTCTCGACAAGATGTGTGCACGACAAGATTGGTCATCGGTGGGTGACGGAGGGGGAAGCGTGACGGGGAGGCTCAAGGCGCCGACGGGCCGCTACGGCGGCAGGTCCGCCGAGGAACGGCAGGCCGACCGGCGCCGCCGGTTCCTGGCCGCGGCACTGCAGACGTTCGGTGACAGCCCGGGCTTCCGCGCCACGACGGTCGCCGCGCTGAGCCAGGCCGCGGGTCTGTCCACCCGCCAGTTCTACGAGGAGTTCCGCACCCTGGAGGACGTCCTCGCCGCGCTGCACCTGGAGGTCAACCGCTGGGCGGAACAGGCGGTGCTGGACGCGCTCGCGGCGGCCGAGGGGCTGCCGCTGGCCGAGCGGGTCGCCGTGCTGTTCCACGCCTACGCCCGTGACGTCACCTCCGACCCGCGCCGCATCCGGATCGCCTTCGTGGAGATCATCGGCGTCAGCGCCCGCCTGGAGGAGCAGCGGCTGGCCCGCCGGGCCCGCTGGGTCGACCTGATCCGCTCCGAGGCCGATGCGGCGGTCGCCCGCGGGGAGGCGGCACCGCGCGACTACCGCCTCGCGGCCACGGCCTTCATCGGCAGCGTCAACGGTCTGCTGCACGACTGGAGCGCCGGCTGGGTGGACGCGAGCCTGGACGAGGTCGTCGACGAACTCGTCCGCCAACTGCTGGGCATCCTGCGCCCGGAGGGCTGGCGCCCCGAGGCTGCCTGACCGGCCGGTTCGGTCCGGCCGAGGCACGTTTCCCCAGTTCATCGGGGGTGTGCTCGCAGGGCGCACGGGGTTCGACGCGCGCGATCGGCCCGGAGCTGGTCTGCTGGACCGGGGGGCCTACGTACCCGTTCTCCGGAGTGACGCATGAGTACCTACCGAGTCGCGCAGGTGACCGCCCCGGGCGGCACGTTCGAGCTGACCGAGCGGGAGGTGCCGCAGCCCGGGCCCGGCGAGGTGCGGATCGCCGTGGAGGCCTGCGGGATCTGCCACAGCGACGCCATCTTCTGGAACGCGGGACTACCGGGCGTGAGGTTCCCGGAAGTACCCGGGCACGAGATCGCCGGGCAGATCGAGGAGCTGGGCCCGGAGGCCCATGAGCGCGGCTGGCGGGTGGGCGACCGGGTGGCCGTCGGATGGTTCGGCGGCAGCTGCGGCCACTGCGTGCCCTGCCGTGAGGGCGACTTTGTCGTGTGCCAGAACCTGAAGGTCCCGGGATGGGCGTACGACGGAGGCTTCGGCGAGAAGGTGATCGCGCCCGTCGACGCCCTGGCCCGGATCCCCGAGGGGCTGTCCGCGAGCGACGCCGGGCCCATGGCCTGCGCGGGCGTGACCACGTACAACGGGCTGCGGCGCAGCGCCGCCCGGTCGGGGGACCTGGTGGCCGTGCTCGGCCTCGGTGGCCTCGGGCACCTCGGGGTGCAGTACGCGGTCGCGATGGGCTTCGAGACCGTGGCGATCGCCCGCGGCCCCGACAAGGCCGACTTCGCCAAACAGCTCGGCGCCCACCACTACGTCGACAGCACCTCAGGCACCCCGGTCGCCGAGGCGCTGCAGTCCCTCGGCGGCGCCAAGGTCGTCCTCGCCACCGCCGGGAACTCCGAGGCCATCACGTCCACCGTGGACGGCCTCGCCCACCGCGGCGAGCTGGTGGTCATCGGAGCGGACGTCGAACCGATGGGCATCACCCCGGTCCAGCTGCTGATGAGCGGACGGATCGTCCGCGGCCACCCGTCCGGCACCGCGCAGGACGTCGAGGACACCATGGCGTTCAGCGCCCTGCACGGCATCCGCCCGATGATCGAGCCAGTGCCGCTGGACCGCGCGGACGAGGCCTTCCAGAAGATGCTCGCCGGCGCCGCCCGCTTCCGGATGGTACTCACCGCCGGCTGAGGATCAGCCGCCCAGTGCGTTCACCGCGTCCAGCACCGGCGTCACCCCGTCCTCCGCACGGATCCGCGCGCCGAGCGCTCGGGCCCGCTCGGCGTACGACGCCTCGCGTGTCGCCCGGAGCAGCGCCGTGGACAGGGCGCCGACGGTCAGCCGGCGCAGCGGTACGGCGGCCGGGGCGACGCCCAGCGACACCAGCCGGGCGGACCAGAACCCCTCGTCGAACTGGATCGGGACCGGCACGGCCGGCACCCCGGCACGCAGGCCCGCCGCGGTCGTGCCCGCCCCGGCGTGGTGGACCACGGCGGCCGTCCGCGGGAAGAGCGCCGAGTGCGCCACCTCGCCGATGGTCAGCATGTCGTCGCCGTCCGCCGCGAGGCCGCCCCAGCCGCGCTGGATCACCCCACGCAGCCCGGCCCGCCGCAGCGCCGCCACGACCTGTGCGCTCAGCCGACGGGCGTCCGGCACGGTGGCGCTGCCCAGCCCGACGAACACCGGCGGCGGACCGGCGTCGAGGAACTCCCGTAGTTTGTAAGGGAGTTCATTCTCGGAATCGTACGGCCACCAGTAGCCGCACACGTCCAGGCCCGGCCGCCAGTCCCGGGGTCTGGGCACCACCAGCGGGCTGAAGCCGTGGTGCACCGGCCAGAGCCGCCGCTCCCGGGCACGCCGGGCGGGGCCGGTGCCGACCGGCGGCAGCCCGAGGCGGGCGCGGACCGCAGGCACGGTCGCGGCGAAGACGTGCTCCACGGCGAGGTTCACTCCGTGCCCGGCGAGCCGGTTGGTCGGAGCCCCGAACGTGCCACCACCGAGCACCGGAGGGGCGAACTCCTGGGTGGGGGCGAGGGGTTGCAGGTAGAGGCCCATGCTCGGCAGTCGCAGCCCCTCGGCGATGGCGTGCCCGAGCGGTGCCAGCGAGGCCGACAGCAGCAGCACATCGCTCTGCCGTGCCGCCGCCACCAGGTCGTCGGTCATCCGCCCCACCAGCCGCCGGGCCAGCTCGACCACCCGCACCAGCTTCCCGGCGCCGCTGGTGCTGCGGTGCAGCCCCCGGCCCCGCGGTGACTCCAGCTCCGCGCGCGGATCGACCGGCAGCGCGTGGAACCGCACCCCGGAACCCGCCACCAGCGGCTCGAAGCAGCCGTGTGTGACCAGGGTGACCTCGTGCCCGGCGCGGCCGAGCCGGTACCCGAGGCCGGTGTAAGGGGCCACGTCGCCCCGGGATCCCGCCGTCATGATGGCAACCCGCATGGCGGCCAGTATGGCGGCGCCGCGCCGTACAGCGGCCCAACGACCCGGCGCGCCCGACGACTTCACGCCTGCCGCATCCGTTGACTTCACCCCGGGGCGGCTCTACGGTCGGCGCGCAGTATGTTCGGTTAGCCGATCCTTGTTCGAAATCTCGATCGCCGATGTATGCCGTCCCGCACGCGGAGGAGCCGATGTACCCCCCACCCGGTCTCGCAAGACGCTGCAGAACCGCCGCCGTACGCGCCCTGGTCCTCGCCCTGACCGCGGCCGCCGCCCTCCTGTTCGCCCAGCCGGGCCCGGCGCAGGCGGCGACCACCCGTCAGGTGTCCGTCCCCACCGCCCCCATGGGCTGGGCCTCCTGGAACAGCTTCGCCGCGAAGATCGACCACAGCGTCGTCAAGCAGCAGGTCGACGCGTTCGTCTCGGCCGGACTCCCCGCCGCCGGATACCAGTACGTCAACATCGACGAGGGCTGGTGGCAGGGCACCCGGGACAGTGCCGGCAACATCACCGTCGACACCTCCGAGTGGCCCGGCGGCATGAGCGCCATCGCCGACTACATCCACAGCAAGGGTCTGAAGGCCGGCATCTACACCGACGCGGGCAAGAACGGCTGCGGCTACTACTACCCGACCGGCCGCCCCGCCGCCGCGAACACCGGCAGCGAGGGCCACTACGACCAGGACATGCTGCAGTTCTCCACGTGGGGTTTCGACTTCGTGAAGGTCGACTGGTGCGGCGGTGACGCCGAAGGGCTGGACGCGGCGACCACGTACAAGGCGATCAGCTCCGCCGTCACCAGGGCCACCGCCACCACCGGCCGCCCGCTGACCCTCTCGGCCTGCAACTGGGGCAAGAAGAACCCCTGGAACTGGGCGCCGGGCCTCGCCCCCATGTGGCGGACCAGCACGGACATCGTCTACTACGGCAACGCGCCTTCGCAGACCGACATGCTGTCCAACTTCGACCAGGCCCTGCACCCGGCCGCACAGCACACGGGCTACTACAACGACCCCGACATGCTGATGGTCGGCATGCCCGGCTTCACCGCCGCGCAGAACCGCACCCACATGTCCCTGTGGGCGATCTCCGGCGCCCCGCTCCTGGCCGGCAACGACCTCACCACCATGTCGAGCGAGACGGCCGCCGTCCTCAAGAACCCGGACGTCATCGCCGTCGACCAGGACCCGCGCGGCCTCCAGGGCGTCAAGGTCGCCGAGGACACGACGGGCCTGCAGGTGTACGGCAAGGTCCTCACCGGCACCGGGAACCGGGCCGTCGTGCTCCTCAACCGCACCTCGTCCGCCAAGGACATCACCGTCCGCTGGTCCGACCTCGGCCTCACCGGTGCCGTGGCGAGCGTCCGCGACCTGTGGGCGCAGCAGAACCTCGGCTCCTACGCGACGAGTTACACCACCAGCGTCCCCGCGGGCGGCTCGGTGATGCTCAAGGTGACCGGCACCGAGGCGGCGAGCAGCGGCTACAGCACCACGTCCACCGGCAAGTACACCGGCGTCGGTGCGGCGGGCACCGGCCTGGACGTGGTCGACCTCGCCTACACCAACACGGCGTCCACCGCCGTCACCGGCACGCTCCAGGTCAACGGGCAGACCGCGACCACCGTCTCCTTCCCGCCCACCGGATCCACCCCGGGCACGGTCTCGGCCCAGGTGCACCTCACCAAGGGATCCAGCAACTCCCTGACCCTGACCGGCGGTCCCACCCTGGGCACCCTCACGGTGAGACCCGTCCCCGGCACCAGTGGCACCCTGCTCGCCGGCAAGCAGTCCGGCCGCTGCGCCGACGTCTACGACAACACGATCACCAACGGCACCCAGGCCGAACTGTGGGACTGCAACGGTGGCGCCAATCAGGACTGGACCTACACCTCCCGCAAGGAACTCGTGGTCTACGGCGACAAGTGCCTCGACGCCTACAACCTCGGCACCACCAACGGCACCAAGGTGGTGATCTGGGACTGCAACGGCCAGAGCAACCAGCAGTGGAACGTGAACGCCGACGGCACGATCACCAACGTCCACGCGGGCCTGTGCCTGGACGCGTACAACGGCGGCACCGGCAACGGCACGTCCCTGGTGCTGTGGGCCTGCAACGGCGGCGACAACCAGAGGTGGTCCCGGACCTGACACCGCGGCCTAGGCGGCGGCGAGCACCAGCAGGCTCGTCGCCGCCGGCAGGGCGCAGCCCAGCACGCACCAGGCCACCAGCCGCTGCCGCAGCGCCCGGTACCTGGCCTCGTAGGTGTGCCGCAGCTCCTCGGCGCGTTCGGCGGTGCGCCGCCACGAGGTGCGGGACAGGGCCAGGTACTCCGTCTCGAAGAGCCGCTCCAGATCGTCCCGTTGGGTGTCGGTGAGCCAGCCGAGCCGGGCGGCCGCACGGGCCGCCGCCGTACGGCCCTCCTCCCGTGCGGCGGCGAGCAGCAGATGGCCCTCGATCTCCTGGACGAGCGCCCGTTCCTCTCCCGTGCTCATCGCGCGGTCAGCTCCCGCTCCTGCCGCCCGACCCGCGGATGGTGCAGGTCGAACGCCGGGGATTCGCTGCGGATCTGCGGGAGGGAGAGGAAGTTGTGCCGGGGCGGCGGGCAGGAGGTCGCCCACTCGAGGGAACGGCCGTAGCCCCAGGGGTCGTCGGTCTCGACCTTCTCGCCGTACTTGGCCGTCTTCCAGACGTTGTAGAAGAACGGGAGCATGGACGCGCCGAGCAGGAACGAGAAGATCGTCGAGACCGTGTTGAGCGTGGTGAGCCCTTCGACCGCCAGATAGTCGGGGATCCGGCGCTGCATGCCGTTGACGCCCAGCCAGTGCTGCACGAGGAACGTGCCGTGGAAGCCGATGAACAGGGTCCAGAACGTGATCTTGCCGAGGCGCTCGTCCAGCATCCTGCCGGTCCACTTCGGCCACCAGAAGTGGAAGCCGGAGAACATGGCGAAGACGACCGTGCCGAAGATGACGTAGTGGAAGTGGGCCACCACGAAATAGGTGTCGGAGGTCGGGAAGTCCAGCGGCGGCGAGGCCAGCATCACCCCGGTCAGGCCACCGAACACGAACGTCACCAGGAAGCCCGTCGCCCACAGCATCGGCGTCTCGAAGGAGAGGCTGCCGCGCCACATGGTTCCGATCCAGTTGAAGAACTTCACACCGGTCGGTACGGCGATCAGGAACGTCATGAAGGAGAAGAACGGCAGCAGCACACCGCCGGTGACGTACATGTGGTGGGCCCACACCGTCACGGACAGACCGGCGATGGAGATGGTGGCCGCGATCAGACCCATGTAGCCGAACATCGGCTTACGCGAGAAGACCGGGATGACCTCGGAGATGATGCCGAAGAACGGCAGCGCGATGATGTACACCTCTGGATGGCCGAAGAACCAGAAGAGGTGTTGCCACAGCAGGGCTCCCCCGTTCGCGGCGTCGAATACATGGGCGCCGAACTTGCGGTCCGCCTCCAGGGCGAACAGCGCGGCCGCCAGCACCGGGAAGGCCAGCAGGACGAGCACACCCGTCAGCAGCACGTTCCACACGAAGATCGGCATGCGGAACATGGTCATGCCCGGGGCACGCATGCAGATGATCGTGGTGATGAAGTTGACCGCGCCGAGGATGGTGCCGAAGCCGGAGAAGGCCAGACCCATGATCCACATGTCGGCGCCGATGCCCGGCGAGCGGACCGCGTCCGACAGCGGGGAGTAGGCGAACCAGCCGAAGTCGGCCGCCCCCTGCGGGGTGAGGAAGCCGCCCACCGCGATGAGCGAGCCGAACAGGTAGAGCCAGTAGGCGAACATGTTCAGCCGCGGGAACGCCACGTCGGGCGCGCCGATCTGCAGCGGCATGATCCAGTTCGCGAAACCGGCGAACAGCGGCGTCGCGAACATCAGCAGCATGATCGTGCCGTGCATCGTGAACGCCTGGTTGAACTGCTCGTTCGACATGATCTGCAGGCCCGGACGGGCCAGCTCGGCGCGCATGAGCAGCGCCATCACACCACCGATCAGGAAGAACGCGAACGCTGTGACCAAGTAGAGCGTTCCGATCGTCTTGTGATCGGTGGTCGTCAGCCACCGCACGGCCCTGATGTCTCTGATCCTCTTCACGCCCCGCCTGTGTCCGCGCCCGGCCCGTCGGTCACACTCGGACGGCGCGACGAGCATCACGGAAGAAGGGTGTGACGATCCGGGGGGTGCCGGACACGTACCGAACATGAGCAACGACGAGATCTTCGCCGCTGCCTATCGCGAGCACTACTGGGCGGTCAGCCGCTATGTCGCCAGGCGACTGCAGGGGCCGGCCGACGAGGTGGAGGAAGTGGTGGCGGAGGTGTTCACGGTGGCCTGGCGCCGCCGGTCCGACCTGCCCGAGGCGCCGCTGCCCTGGCTGTACGGGGTGGCACGCAACTGCCTGGCCAACGCGGTACGCGGCTACGGACGGCGGCGCCGGCTGGTGGACCGGCTGGGCAACGACGAGGCGGCGCACGGCCGGCACATCGTGGACAGCCCCGACATGGAGGCCCCCGGCGCCTGGGTGCACGAGGCGCTGGCCCGGCTCTCCCCGGCGGACCAGGAAGTGCTGCGCCTCGCGGCATGGGAGGAACTCGACGCCGAGGAGATCGCGGTGGCCCTCGGCTGCGGCAGACGGGCGGCGGTCATGCGCCTGCACCGGGCCCGGCGCCGGCTGAGAGCCGAGATCGACCGGATGCGGCCCGCCGCGGCAGCCCTGCCCGCCCCCGCCGAAGCGACCCTCTGCGAGGACCACCGACATGGCTGACGAACTCGAACTCCTCCGCCGCGCCAACCCGGTGCCGACCGACGCCCCTCACTTCGGCGACGGGCCGCTGGACCACCGCGCCGAGCGGCAGTTGGAGCAGCTGCTGCACGAGGACCGCCGACGGCGCCGTCTCCGGCTGCTTCCGGCGCTCCCCGGCCGTACCCCGCGCGCCCGGCTGGTCTGGGGTCTCGCCGCCACCGCCGTCGTCCTGGTGGTCGCAGTCAACGCCGTGCTCGGCGGTCCGAGCACACCGCGGGCCGTCGCCGCGCCGCGCCCGCTGACCGTCCGCCTGCACTCCACGCCCGTCCCCCTCAAGGAGATGGTCGCCCTGGCCGACGCGGCCGCGTCGGGCGGCTCACCGCGCCTGCGCAAGGGCACACACGTGCAGTCGTGGAGCCTCGGCATGAGCGACGGCAAGCACCCCGTCACCGTCCCGGAGGAGCGGGTGGTGCGCTGGCGGTCGGACGACAGCCACACCGAACTGGTCGTGGCGACCGACCCGCGCAGGCCGGGCCGCCCGGTCCTCACCGACGAGGGCGACGACCCGCACGAGGTGGCGGACGGTCATGTGGTCAGCCGGACGACGTACCCGCCGATGTGGAGCGACGTCCCGCCCGAGGGAACCCCGCCGCACACCGCGGCGCGTCTGCGGGCCTACCTCACCGAGATCGTCCGGCCCGAGATCAACCGCAGCACGGCCCCGCTGAAGACCGCCGAACTGTTCGACGCCGTCGGGGAACTGCTCGACCACTGGACCCTGGGCGCCCGCGAGTCGGCGGCCCTCGTCCGGCTGTTCGCCGAGGCCGAGGGGGTGCGGCCGGCCGGTGAGGTGACCGACCGCCTGGGCCGCCCCGGTCATGCGTACGTGTACGACACCCGGGGCGTCCGCCACATGCTGATCCTGGAACCGCGCACCGGCGCCGTGCTCGGCATGGAGACCACCTTCACCCGGGCCGAGCGCGCGTACCGGGTGAAGGCCGGGGACGTCATGGAGTACCGCGCCTGGATGCGCTGATCACACCCCGAGCTGCCGGGCGGCGCCGTCGACGGTCTGCTCCAGCAGCGTGGCGATCGTCATCGGGCCGACACCGCCCGGCACCGGCGTGATCAGGGAGGCCCGCTCCACGGCCGAGTCGAAGTCGACGTCGCCGACGTTCCCCGCGTTGTAGCCCGCGTCGACGACGACCGCGCCCGGCTTGATGTCCTGGCCCCGGATGAGACGCGGCCGGCCCACGGCGGCGACCACGATGTCCGCCTCGCGGACCGCGGCCGACAGGTCCCGGGTGCGCGAGTGGCAGTACGTCACGGTCGCGTCCCGGGCCAGCAGCAGCATGCCCACCGGCTTGCCGAGGATCGCGCTGCGGCCCACCACCACGGCCCGCTTCCCGGCCGGGTCGACGTCGTACTCGTCGAGCAGCCGGATGATGCCGCCGGGCGTGCAGGAGACGAAGCCCGGCAGGCCGAAGCTCATCGTGGCGAACGAGGCGAAGGTGACACCGTCGACGTCCTTCTCCGGCGCGATCGCCTCGAACGCGGCCCGCTCGTCGATGTGGTCGCCCACCGGGTGCTGGAGCAGAATGCCGTGCACGGTCGGATCGGCCGACAACTCCCGCAGGGTGCCGACGAGTTCGGCGGTGGTCGTGGCGGCGGGCAGCGCCACGTGCCGGGACTCGATGCCGGCCTTGCGGCAGCGGTTCTGCTTCATGCGGACGTAGGTGACGGACGCCGGGTCCTCGCCGACCAGCACCGTGGCCAGACAGGGCGTGCTGCCCGTCCGCTCGGTGAGATCGGCGGCCTTCTTCGCGGTCTCCTCGACGATGCGGCGGGCGAGGGCGGTGCCGTCCATGAGCCGGGCCTGTGTCATCTGCGCTCCTGAGCTGGGTTGACCTTCATCGCCCAGGCGCGCGGCATGCTCCACGGGCCGCTCCCCGGTGGTACTCCACCTCAGCGCCAGTCACGGCCCGCCCACAGCCTAACCGAGAGTGCGGGCGGCGCTCAGTCCGCGTCCGTGGGCCCGGGTGCCGTGGGATCCGCCCCGGCGAGGAAGGCGTCCGCCTGGGCGGCCAGCCGGTCCGCGCCGATCGCACCGGCCCAGCGGACGATCTCCGCCGCCAGCGCGACGGCGCCCGCCTCGTCGCCCGCGTCCCGGGCCAGCACGGCCAGCAGCAACTGCTGGGAGAGGGTGCCCGGCACCGTGCCTGCCCGGGCGCCCAGCGCGGTGGCTCGCCGCCAGCGCTCCCCGGCCCGCTCGCCGTCACCGGCGTCGTGGTCCTGGTCGCCGAGATGCCGCAGCGCCTCGCGGGCCAGCAGACCGTCCACGCCGGCCTCTCCGGCGCGCAGCGCGGCCGTGTAGTGTCCGGCGGCGGCCGCCCGCTCGGCGAAGTGGTTCTCCGTGATCAGCCCCCGGTACATCGCCGCCCAGCCCCGCCGCACCTCGTCCGGGGCGCTGTCGTGCAGCTCCCGCGCCCGGTCGAGGAGCGCGGCGAGCGCCTCGGGGTCCTTGCCGTCCGGGCCGATGCGCAGGGTGCCGTCGACCAGGAGCAGCCGGCCGTAGCTGTGCCTGAGCCGGAGGAAGCCGGTGTCCCAGTCGCCGTCCGGGAACTCCTTCTCCGCCGCCTCGAGCCGCTCGGCCGCGGTGTCCGTCCCCGCGAACCAGTCGCGGTCCAGGGCGACTTCGGCCGCGGCCCGGGTGATCCGTGCACGGGCGGCGGGATCGTCGGTGGCGGCCGCGTCGAGCAGCCGTGCGGCCCGCTCCCAGCGGCCAGCGACGCTCAACTCACGTGTGGCTCGGAGGAGTTCATCGACATCAACAAATGCGTGCGCTGCAGAGGTCATGCCGGGCAAAGTAGTTGGGCGAAAAATGATCCACAAGAAAACCACTGCGGGAGGCAGACAGTGCAGGACTCGGTGGACCGGCACGTGGCCGTCTGGGCGCGCGAGCTGGACTGGCTGGACCCGGTCAAGGAGGCGATCATCGCGAGGCTGGCGATCCTCGGCCGGCGCACCGGCCAGGCCCGCCGGGACGTGCTGGACTCCGACGGCCTCAAGTACTGGCAGTACAAGGTGCTGTTGATGCTGCGCAGGTCCGGGCCGCCGTACGAGTCGAGTCCCTCGCTGCTCGCCGAACGGCTCGGCCTGACCCGGGGAGCGCTGTCGGCTCGGCTCGGGGCCGTCGAGGAGGCCGGGCTGATCACCCGTACCCACGAGACCGGTGACCGCAGGCGGGTGCGGGTACGGCTCACCGGGGCCGGGCACGCCGCATTCGAGGCGCATGCGGCAGCGGAGGACGCGGGTGAGGGTGCGCTGCTCGCAGCACTGACCGAAGAAGAGCGGCGGACACTTGCAGACCTGTTGCGGAAACTGGTCCTGGCAGCCGAGAGCGGGGACGTGCCCGGCCCAACGTCGCCCGGGCCGAGAAGGTCCAGGTCAGCCGGGAGGTGACCTGGACCCTCGCGACCCTTCTCCCTACTCGTCCCATGCCTGGATCAGAATCTGTTCGGCGATCTTCCCGTCACGCAGGGTGATCATGGACTCGGCGAGGACCCGCGTGCCGTCCTCGTACTCGCAGGACTCGGAGAAGGCGGCACGATCGCCCTGGATGACGCAGTGGTCCAGCTTGTGCGTCATGTCGCGGCTGTAGACGTCGTCGAGCAGCTCGGCTATCTCGCGCCGACCGTGCAGGACCTTGGGATGACTTGGCTGGGTGTTGCGGTCGATGATGCGGATCTCGGCGTCGTCCGCGTAGAGGGCGAGCAGGGTGTTCCCGGTGTTCCCTTCTATGCCCCGGCGCAGTGTCTCGGTGTCGAAGGTGGAGCCTGTCGCAGCGCCCATGGTGACCTCCTTAAGGCGCCCATGGCCCGGCGGGAACAGGCCGCACGGGCCCCACCTCCGAGAGTCCTCCGCCCCGGCGGCAACGGCAAGCGCAGCCGAGGCGGTCCGCCTGACGGGTGAGCGGCGGCCGGGGGCCGTGTCCGGGCCGGGCCCGCCGCCGTTGCTGAGGGCATGATCTCAACACGACGTATCGTCGCCGCCGTCGGTCTGGCCGTCGGCGTCACGGGCCTCGCCGCTCCGCTGGCGAACGCGGCCGACGCGAGCGCATCGAACTCCGGGCGGATCAACCCGATGACCATGGTGGACTCGCTCGCCGTCAGCGACATCCCCGCACAGCACCAGGGGCAGATCCCGCGGGTCTCGGACCAACTCCGCCCGCTGAACCAGGTCAGCGAACTGCAGCGGCTGAACGAGCTGCACCAGCTCACCGACCTCGTCGCGCCCGTGACCGGTCTGCTGCCCGCCGTCCAGGCCTGAGCCCCCCCACGCACCCGAGGGCCGTCCCGCCCGGGACGGCCCTCACCGCTGCCCGCCCGGACCACGCGGCGACGGCCGAAAGATCCACTGTCGCCGTCGTGGTCCATGCCGTCGACGGGCCCTCGCGCGTAGGGTCGGCTCCGAAGGCACATCGAGGAAAAGGGGCCAGGCCATGGCGCAGGAAGTACGCGGCGTGATCGCACCGGGGAAGGACGAGCCCGTACGGGTCGAGACGATCGTGGTCCCGGACCCGGGACCCGGCGAAGCCGTCGTACGCGTCCAGGCCTGCGGTGTCTGTCACACCGATCTGCACTACAAACAGGGCGGCATCTCGGACGAGTTCCCCTTCCTGCTCGGCCACGAGGCCGCCGGCGTGGTGGAGTCGGTCGGCGAGGGGGTCACCGATGTGGCGCCCGGTGACTTCGTCGTCCTCAACTGGCGTGCTGTGTGCGGAAATTGCCGGGCCTGCCTGCGCGGCCGCCCCTGGTACTGCTTCAACACCCACAACGCGAAGCAGAAGATGACCCTGACCGACGGCACGGAGCTGTCGCCGGCCCTCGGCATCGGCGCGTTCGCCGAGAAGACGCTGGTCGCGGCCGGACAGTGCACCAAGGTCGACCCGGCCGTCTCCCCGGCCGTGGCCGGGCTGCTCGGCTGCGGCGTGATGGCCGGCATCGGCGCCGCCATCAACACCGGGGGCGTCGGCCGCGGCGACTCGGTCGCCGTCATCGGCTGCGGTGGCGTCGGTGACGCGGCCATCGCCGGGTCGAACCTCGCCGGCGCGGCCCGGATCATCGCCGTGGACATCGACGACCGCAAGCTGGAGAAGGCCCGCACGCTGGGCGCCACCCACACGGTCAACTCCAAGGAGACCGACCCGGTCGAGGCGATCCGAGAGCTGACCGGCGGCTTCGGCGCCGACGTCGTCATCGAGGCGGTCGGCCGTCCCGAGACGTACAAGCAGGCCTTCTACGCCCGCGATCTGGCCGGCACCGTCGTCCTCGTCGGCGTCCCCACCCCCGAGATGAAGCTCGAACTGCCGCTGCTGGACGTCTTCGGGCGCGGCGGCGCGCTCAAGTCCAGCTGGTACGGGGACTGTCTGCCCTCCCGGGACTTCCCGATGCTGATCGACCTCCATCTCCAGGGCCGCCTGCCGCTGGACGCGTTCGTCACCGAGACCATCCAACTCGACGAGGTGGAGAAGGCGTTCGAGCGGATGCACCAGGGCGACGTGCTGCGCTCGGTGGTGGTGCTGTGATGACCGCCCGCATCGAACGCCTCGTCACCTCCGGCCAGTTCACCCTCGACGGCGGCACCTGGGACGTCGACAACAACGTGTGGATCGTCGGCGACGACCACGAGGTGGTCGTCATCGACGCCGCCCACGACGCCGAGGCCATCGCCCGCGCCGTCGGCGACCGCCGGCTCACCGCCATCCTGTGCACCCACGCCCACAACGACCACATCGACGCGGCCCCCGCCCTCGCCGACCTCACCGGCGCCACCATCTGGCTCCACCCGGACGACCTGCCGCTGTGGAAGCTCACCCACCCCCACCGCGACCCCGACCGCCATCTCGACGACGGCCAGGTCATCGAGGCCGCCGGCGCCGACCTGACGGTTCTGCACACCCCGGGCCACGCCCCCGGCGCCGTCTGCCTGTACGACCCCGGGCTCGGCGTCGTCTTCAGTGGCGACACCCTCTTCCAGGGCGGCCCCGGCGCCACGGGACGCTCGTACTCCCACTTCCCGACGATCATCGAGTCCATCCGCGACCGGCTCCTCACTCTCCCGCCGGAGACCAAGGTCCTCACCGGACACGGCGACTCCACCACGATCGGCGCCGAGGCACCCCACCTGGAGGAGTGGATCGCACGCGGGCACTGACCGGACTGCACCGCTGAGAAAAGGCGACAGGAGATGTCCGGCATTGCCGTGAGAGTGGACGACGACGAGAGTCGTACCGCACGGGAGGTCGGACATGGCAGGGCCGCTGGAAGGCAAGGTAGCGCTGGTCGCGGGGGCGACCCGGGGCGCGGGGCGAGGCATCGCCGTGGAACTCGGCGCGGCCGGCGCCACCGTCTACGTCACCGGACGCAGCACCCGAGCCCACCGCTCCGAGTACGACCGCCCCGAGACCGTCGAGGACACCGCCGATCTCGTCTCGGCGGCGGGCGGACACGGCGTCGCCGTCCCCGTCGATCACCTGGACAAGTCCGCGGTGCGGGCCCTCGTGGACCGCATCGCCGACGAACAGGGCCGCCTGGATCTCCTCGTCAACGACATCTGGGGCGGCGAGAAGCTCTTCGAGTGGGACACGCCGGTGTGGGAGCACGACCTCGACAACGGGCTCCGGCTGCTCCGGCTCGCGGTCGAAACGCACGCCGTCACCAGCCACTTCGCGCTGCCGCTCCTGCTGCGCCACCCGGGCGGACTGGTCGTGGAGGTCACCGACGGCACCGCCGAGTACAACCGCGACACCTACCGCGTGAACCTCTTCTACGACCTCGCCAAGGCCTCCGTGCTGCGCATGGCCTTCGCGCTCGGCCACGAACTCGGCCCGCGCGGCGCCACCGCCCTCGCGCTGACCCCCGGCTGGCTGCGCTCGGAGATCATGCTCGACGCCTTCGGTGTACGCGAGGACAACTGGCGCGACGCCCTCGACCGCGAACCGCACTTCGCCATCTCCGAGACCCCCCGCTTCGTCGGCCGCGCCGTCGCCGCGCTGGCCGGCGACCCCGAGGTGGCCCGCTTCAACGGGCAGTCCCTCTCCAGCGGCGGCCTCGCCCGGGAGTACGGGTTCACCGACCTCGACGGCAGCCGTCCCGACGCCTGGCGGTACCTGGTCGAGGTGCAGGACCCGGGCAAGCCGGCGGACGTGACCGGATACCGGTGAAACCGAGCCCGTACGGACCTACGGCCACCCCACGACCGAGCTCAAGCGCGTCACAGGACAGGGAGTTCTCGTCACCGGCGCCGCCACCGCCCGGCGGCTCGCCGAGGAGGGCGGGCGGGTGCCCGTGAACGACCGGGACGGGACCGAGGCGGAGCGGACCGCGGCCGCGCTGCGCCGACTCGGCCCGACGGCCGTGCAGACCGGGTTCCGCACCGCCCTCGAACAGTCCTGAGCCGTCAGCCGGAAGCCGTCGTGAGCACGTCCAGGACGCGGCGGACGTCGGCCTCGGTGGTGCGCCAGTTGCTGAACGCGGCCCGCAGCGCGGGCACCCCGCCGTACACGGTCGGCGTCAGGAACGCCTCCCCGGACTCGGCGACCGCCCGCGCCAGCGCGGCCACCCGCTCCTGCGCCGGCTTCTCCTCGGCGAGCGTGAAGCAGACGACGTTGAGCCGGACCGGGGCCGGCAGGCGCAGGCCCGGCAGGGCGTCGACGCCCTCGCCCAGCCGGCGGGCGAGGGCCACGTTCCGCTCGACGATCTCGCGGTGCCCGGCCCGGCCGTAGGCCGCCAGGGAGAACCAGGCCGGCAGGGCGCGCAGCCGCCGGGAGTTCTCCGGGGTGAGGTGCAGGAAGTCGGGCTCGCCGGTGGGCAGGCCCAGGTACGGCGAGGCGTTGTGGAACACGGCGACCTGGAGGTCGCGGCGGCGGGTGAACTGGACGGCCGCGTCATAGGGCACGTTGAGCCACTTGTGCAGGTCCACGCAGACCGAGTCGGCCGCGTCCAGCCCGTCGACCAGAGCGGCGTACTCGGGGGAGAGGGCGGCGAAGCCGCCGAACGCGGCGTCCACGTGCAGCCAGAACTCGTGGCGCTCCTTCAACGCGGCGATCGCCCGCAGGTCGTCGAAGTCGACGGTGTCCACGGTCCCCGCGTTCGCGACGACGATCGCGGGCCGCCCGCCCAGCCCCGCCAGTGCGGTGTCCAGCGCGGCCACGTCCACGGCCTCCCGGTTGCCCGGCAGCAGCGGCACCCGCCGCAGCCGGTCCCGGCCGATGCCCAGCACCGACAGGGCCTTCACCACGCTGGAGTGCGGACTGCCGGAGAGCACGTCGACCGGGCCGAGCGCGGCGGCCCCCGCCCGGGAGACGTCCACCCCGAGCCGCTCGCCGAGCCACTCGCGGGCGATCGCAAGACCGACCGTGTTGGACACCGTCGCTCCGGTCACGAACGCCCCGCTGTGCGCCTCGCCCAGCCCGAACAGCTCGCGCAGCCACGCCACGGTCTCCCGCTCCAGCTCCGCCGCCCAGGAACCGACCGCCCCGGACACGTTCTGGTCGAACGCGGAGGTCAGCCAGTCCCCGGCGACCGACGCGGGGGTCGCGCCGCCGGTGACGAAGCCCAGGTAGCGGGGCCCGGCCGAACCGGAAAAGCCCGGCGCCCATCGCTCGGCGAACCGCGCGAGGGCGCCCGCGCCGCCCGCGCCCTCGTCCGGGAGGGGCGCACGCCCGGGCGGCCGACCGGGTGCGGCGACCGGCCGCTCGGCCAGGCCCGCGACCTCATCGGCGGCGAAGTCACGGGCGGACTGCAGGAGTTCGGGAAGCCGGGCGAGATCGTCGGCGAGTGTGGGGTGCATGAGCCGCAGCGTAGGCCCGACGCGAGCCGTACAACTGGTCCACTTGAGCGAAACTGGACCAGTGAACACAGGTTTCGTCGCCGCGCTCGATGACTGGCGTGCCCGGCCCGGCCCGCGCGCCCGCTCCCTCGCCACGGCGGTGCGCGAGGCGGTCGTCGACGGGCGGCTCCCGGCCGGCTCCCGGCTGCCCTCGGAGCGGGAACTCGCCCGCACCCTGCACCTGAGCCGTGGCACGGTGGTGGCCGCGCTGACCCTGCTGCGCGACGACGGCTGGCTCGCCACCCGGCACGGCAGCGGCAGCGTCGTCCGCCTGCCCGCCCGGCTCACCGAGCGCACCACGCCCTGGTCCCAGGACCGGGGCGGCGCCCCGGGCGCCGACCTCGACCTCACCCTCGCCGTCACCGCCGCACCCCACGAGGCCTTCCGCACCGCCCTCGCCCACGCCGCCGAACGCAGCGCCGCCCTGCTCGTCGACTCCGGCGTCACCGGCGCCGGCCTGCCCCGCCTGCGCGAACTGCTCGCCGACCGCTACACCCGCGCCGGGCTCGCCACCCGCCCGGAGCAGATCCTCGTCACCGCGGGCGCCCAGGCCGCCCTCACCCTGCTCCTCGACCACCTCCACACCGACCGCCGGTCGCCCGTCGTCGTGGAGAACCCCAGCTACCCCGGCGCCCTCGCCGTCCTGCGGGCCCGCCGCACCCGCCTGCTGGCCGTCCCCGTCACGGCACCCGACGGCTGGGACACCGCCCGCCTCACGGACGCCGTACGCCGCCACGGTCCCCGACTCGCCTACCTGATGCCCGACTTCCACAACCCGACCGGCGCCCACATGGACGCAGCGACGCGCCGTGCGATCGCCGCCCTCGCCGACCGGTACGGGATGACCCTCCTCGCCGACGAGACGATGCGCGACCTGGACCTGAGGACACCGCCCGGCACCGAACCCCACCTCGCCGGGGCCCGGGTGATCCAGATCGGCTCGGCGAGCAAGACCCTGTGGAGCGGCCTCAGGGTCGGCTGGATCAGGGCGAGCGCGGACCTCGTACGACAGCTGCGGCTGAGCCCGCTCCAGGCTCAGCTCTCCCCGCCCCCGCTGGAGCAGCTCATCGCCGCCGAACTCCTCGGCGCACCGCTCCCGGACCTCCTCGCCGACCGCCGCGACCGGCTGCGCGCCCAGCGCGACCACCTCGCCGGCCTGCTCACCGAGACCGGATGGACGTACACCGTCCCGGACGGCGGCCTCACCCTGTGGCTGCGCCTCGGCGCGGGCACGAGCGCCACCGACCTCGCGGCCCGGGCCGCCGCACACGGACTCGCCGTGACCCCGGGCCCGCACTTCGCCGTCGACCGCACCACCCTCGTCCGCCACCTGCGCCTGCCGTTCACGGCGACGGAGGAGACGCTGACGCGGGCGGTGGGCCTCTTGCGCGCGTGCTCGGGGAGCCCCGAAACCGCCTGACCCGGCCTCCGCGCGGCGACGAAGCGGCGACGAAGTTCACCGTTCCGTCACAGCGTGGCCGGAACTACAACCGTCGGCTCGGGCGGCAGGTCTAGTAGGCCGAGAGCACGGGAATCCGAAGGGGACCACCCGGGGGAGGCCCTGGGAACACAGGGGAGAAGGGGAAGGGGTCGACATGGGGGACATACGCAGACGAGGTGTCGTCGCACTCGGCGTCACCGCACTGGTGGCGCCGCTCACGCTTGCCTTCACCGCGGCACCGGCCCAGGCCGCGAGCTGCACCACGCAGGCGGGGCCGTACCAGAAGCAGGTGGAGAAGTTCCTCGGCCGCCCGGTCGACGGAAAGCAGTCCTCCACCGACTGCAGGGCCATCCAGGCCTTCCAGAACAAGCACGGCATCACACCCGCCATCGGCTACGCCGGGCCCGTCACCTGGGGCGTGATGGACCTGATGAACAAGCAGAAGGCCGTCGGGAACAACCCGAACAAGGACGGCAAGTGCCCGGTGAACAAGGGCCGTATCGCCTGCGTGAACCTCTCGCTCCAGCTGAGCTGGATCCAGGACGGCAACAGGCTCGTCTACGGGCCCGTGCCGGTGCGCACCGGACGGAACGGGTACGAGACCCGTACCGGCCTGAAGAAGATCTACTGGCGGGACATCGACCACGTCTCGGACATCTACGACGTGCCGATGCCCTACAGCCAGTTCTTCGACGGCGGCCAGGCCTTCCACTCCGTGAACCTCAGCATGTGGAACCCGCCGGGCTCCCACGGCTGCGTCAACATGACCACGACGGAGGCCAAGAAGTACTGGTCGTTGCTGAAGACGGGCGACGACGTCTTCGTGTACGGCCGCAAGCCGGGCACCTGAGCCGCCCTCAGTTGTCCGGCGCGTCCCCGAAGTCGGGGATCTCCAGCCGGACCCCGCCCTGCCGCGCGGACTCGTGCGCGACGATGCCCGGCAGGGTGCGCTGAGCCCGGGGGAACGCTCCGTGGCGATCGAGGTCCTGGTGCACGGCCCGCTGTCCCGCACCGAGCTGGCCCGTCGGCTGGATCTCTCGCAGGGCAGCCTCACCCGGCTGACCAAGCCGCTGATCGAGTCCGGCCTGCTGGTGGAGGTGCCCGAGGCGGGTGCCCCGGCCCAGACGCGCCAGGGTCGGCCCTCGCAGCCGCTCGACGTCGTCGCCGAGTCCCGCTCCTTCCTCGGCTTCAAGATCACCGAGGACATGGTCTACGGCGTCGTCACCACGCTGCGCAGCGAGGTCGTCGCCCGCCTCGACCGGCCACTGACCGGCCACGACCCCGCTGCCGTCGCCGACCTGCTGGCGGAGATGACCGCCGAACCGGCCGCGCGCCACCCGGCCCTCGCGGGCATCGGCATCGGCGTGGGCGGGCTGGTGCGTGAGCGTGCGGTGGTCGGGGAGTCGCCCTTCCTGGGGTGGCGGAACGTTCCGCTCGGCGAGCTGGTCCAGGAGCGCACCGGGCTGCCGGTGGTCGTGGAGAACGACGTGGCCGCCCTCGTCGAGGCCGAGACCTGGTTCGGCGCCGGGCGCGGCCTCGACCGGTTCGTCGTCCTGACCATCGGCGCGGGCTTCGGCTACGGGCTCGTGCTCGGCGGCAAGCGGGTGCCCTATGCCGAGGAGGACCGCGGCTTCGGCCGGCACCTGATCATCAACCCCAACGGCCCGCTCACCCCGGACGGCGAGCGCGGCAGCGCCGTGTCCCTGCTCGGCATCCCCAGCATTCGCTACCAGATCCGCGCCGCCACCGGCCAGGACGCCACCTACGAGGAGATCCTCGCCGCTGCGGCCGCGGACGAGCCCATGGCCTCGCGGGTGATCGACGAGGCCGCCCGGGCCCTGGGCACTCTGGTCGCACAGATCGCCAACTTCGCGATGCCGCAGAAGATCCTGCTCGCCGGAGAAGGCGTCGGCCTCATGGATGTGGCGGGGGACGCGGTGCGCGACACCATCGCCGCCCACCGGCACCCGCAGGCCGCTCCGGTCGGCCTGGAGACCAAGATCTCCGACTTCCACGACTGGGCGCGCGGAGCGGCGGTGTTGGCGATCCAGGTCCTCGTGCTCGGCGCGGACCGGGCGTGAACTCCCGCCGCCACTTGACATATTGACGTGACGAGTAACACGGTCCGGAATGTCCGTATCAGGTGTACTTACTCACAGCGCCTTCACGTCGCCCGGCATATGCTTCACAACATGTCCACCACTGTTGAAGCCGTCTCCGAGCGATCGGCCGACGAGGTCAACGAGGAGATCAGGGCCTTGTGGCGCCGGTCGGGCGGGACACTGACCACCGAGCAGCGCGCGGAGTACCAGCGCCTCGTGATGGAGTGGGCCGCGGCGGCCCCGCAGCCGCACCAGGCGGCCTGAACTCGCCCGTCAGCCCCACGTCGCCGAGTAGTACCGCTGGTACGCCTTGCGGTCCTGCTCGGCACGGATGTAGCGGGTCGCGACCAGCGCGATCAGACTCCCCGCGATGACCAGCAGCCCGGGACCGACGTTCCGGGTGTCCGTCAGCTTTGCCAGCAGCGTCTCACCCTGTGCGGCGGCCGTGACCGGCGCCGAGGAACCGGGCGAGGCCGCGCTCGGCGCGACCGCACCCTGGCCGGCTACGGCGGACTGCGCCGGGGAGGGTGCCGCGCCCTGGGCGCCGCCCGCGTTCTGCGCCGACACGAGGAGCCGGACGTTCAGCGCCGCCATCGCCTTGGTGATCGGCTGGAAGAACGTCGTCCCGCCCGTCTTGCAGTCCCCGTTGCCGCCCGAGGTGACGCCCAGCGCGACGCCCTCGGAGAACAGCGGGCCGCCGCTGTCGCCCGGTTCGGCGCACACGTTGGTCTCGACGAGTCCGGTGACCGTGCCCTCGGGATAGTTCACGGTCGAGTTCAGCCCGGTCACCTGGCCGTCGTGCAGCCCGCTGGTGCTGCCGCTGCGGAACACCCGCTGCCCGACCGTCGGATCGGCCGCACCGGTGATCCGCACGCCCTTGCCGCCGCCGATCGCGACCACGTCGGCACCCTCGCCGGCCTTGCCGGAGTTGTACTGGACGAGCGAGAAGTCGTTGCCGGGGAAGTTGCTGGTGACCGTCTTGCCCAGCTGCTGGTTGCCCTGGTTGTCGGCGAACCAGATCGATCCGGCGGGCCCGCAGTGGCCGGCGGTGAGGATGAAGTCGCTCTGCCCGTTGCTCACGTTGAAGCCCGCCGAGCAGCGGCCGCCCGTCGACAGGATCGGCTGCGCCCCGTTCAGCCGCGTGGTGAACGTGCCCTTCGTGCGCTCCATGTGCACGAACGTGCCTATCCGCGCGGCGACTTGGGTCATCCGGGACCAGTCGTCGGCCGACACCGTGCGGTCGGCCTGCACCACGATCCGGTTGGTCCGGTAGTCCATCGACCAGGCGGTGCCCGCCACACGGGGCGCCGAACGCAGGGTCGTCGTGGCCGACTTCAGCTCGTTCATGCTGTGCGACACAACCTTCGCCCGGGCCCCCGCACGGCGTACCGTCTGCGCCGCCTGCGCGTCGGTCACCGCTACGACGGGCCGCCCGTCGCCGCCGATCCAGCTGCCCGCCGTCCGCGCCGCGCCGAGCTTCGCCACCAGCGCGGCGCCCGTGTCACCGGCCGTCCCGGCCGAGCTGAGCGTCCTGGCGGACGCCGGGGGAGTCTCGCTCGCCATGGCCGCCTGGGCGACCATCGCACCTCCCAGGAGGAGTCCGCCGACCGCCGCCAGGCGTGTCACTCGCCGGACGACCCGTCGTCGTGCGTGCCTCATGCATGGCTCCCGAACCCGAACGCGCGATACCCCTACCGGCACCACGGGGCCCTCCGGTCGTCGAGCGCCCGACCTTGAGTACGTGGCCCGGCCCGGTGGTGTTCACCGGCGGCGGTGATCTTCTCGACCCGCACCCGCCGCCGGCTCACGCGAGGCGCCGTCAGGCCTTGCGCGCCACCCCGCCGAACATGGCGACCTCCTCCGGCTCGGTGCCGTCGCCGTCCTCCGGGCGCCAGCGCGAGCAGGACACCACGCCCGGCTCCAGCAGTTCGAGACCGTCGAAGAAACGGGTGACGTCCTCGGGCGTGCGCTGGGTCAGCTTCGGAGTGCCGTGCTCGTTCCAGAACTTGACCGCCTCGTCCACGTCCGGCATCGACGGGCTGGTGATGGTGTGCGACAGCACCAGGTGGCTGCCCGACGGCAGCCGGTCCGTCAGCTGCCGCACCAGGCCGTACGGGTCCTCGTCGTCGCCGATGAAGATGACCACGCCGAGCAGCATCAGTGCCACCGGCCGGCTGAAGTCCAGCGTCTTCGAGGCGTGTTCGAGGATCGCGTCGACGTTGCGCAGGTCCTCGTCCAGGTAGTCGGTCCGGCCCTCGGGCGTGCTGGTGAGCAGGGCGCGGGCGTGCGCGAGGACGAGCGGGTCGTTGTCGACGTACACGATCCGGGCGTCCGGGGCGACCCGCTGGGCGACCTCGTGCGTGTTGTCGGCGGTGGGCAGCCCGGTGCCGATGTCCAGGAACTGGCGGATGCCGAGCTCGCCGACCAGGTGGCGTACCGCCCGGCCCAGGAACAGCCGGTCGGCGCGCGCGTACTCCCCGATACCCGGGTGGAGCCGGCGGATCTGGTCGCCGGCCGCGCGGTCGACCTCGTAGTTGTCCTTGCCGCCGAGCCAGTAGTTCCATATCCGGGCCGTGTGCGGCTGGCTGGTGTTGATACGGGCGCGCAGCGACACGGCCACGTCGTTGGTGGCTGCCGGGTTGTCGGTCACGTGGGTTCAGCTCCTGGATGCCTGAAGAGAGGTGCGCCATTCAAGACGCAATCTAGACGCCCGAGTTGATCTGTGCCGCACGTCCCGGGCTTTCCGCGTCCGGACCGGGCCGGGACCGGTTGCGCGCGTCGCCCCACACCGACTCCGGCCCGGTCCACCGGCAGCGTCACGCTCGGGTGCGCGAACACGTCCGTGGTCCCGCCGGTGACGTTCTCCCCGTCCGAGCCCGACGTGCCGCGGGCGGCCTCCGGGAAGCGGCCCTCGGCCGCCCCGCCCGCCCGGCTCGCCCCGTTTCCGGTCGCGCCGCAGCCGCCTATCTTGAGCCCCATGACCAGCATCCCGCACGACACACCCGGCGAACCCGACCCGCTGCGCGTCCTCGGCCTGGAGCGGCTGCGACGTCGTACGAGCATGAAGTGGCGCGCCTACCCCGAGGACGTGCTGCCGCTGTGGGTGGCCGAGATGGACGTACCCCTCGCCGAGCCGGTCGTCCGGGCCGTCACCGACGCGCTCGCCCTCGGGGACACCGGCTACCCCGCCGGCACCGCCTACGCCGAAGCGCTGGCCGGGTTCGCCGCCAAGCGCTGGAACTGGCACGGGATCGCCGTGGAGCACACCGCGATCGTTCCGGACGTGATGCTCGGTGTGGTCGAGATGCTCAAACTGGTCACCGGTCCAGGGGATCCGGTGATCGTGAACGCGCCCGTGTATCCGCCGTTCTACCAGTTCGTGAGCCACATGGACCGCCGCGTGGTCGAGGCCCGGCTCGGTGCCGACCTGCGCATCGACCTCGATCGGCTGGCGGCGACGTTCCGGGCGGCGACCGCGGGCGGCGGCCGGGCCGCGTTCCTGCTGTGCAGCCCGCACAACCCCACCGGCACCGTGCACACCGCCGCCGAACTGGCCGTCGTGGCCGACCTCGCCGAGCGGTACGGCGTCCGTGTCGTCGCGGACGAGATCCACGCCCCGCTCGTCGCCCCCGGTGTCACCTACGTGCCGTACCTGAGCGTGCCCGGCGCCGAGCGCGGCCTGTCGCTGATGTCGGCGTCCAAGGGCTGGAACCTGGCCGGACTCAAGGCCGCGCTGGCCGTCGCCGGAACCGGCGCCGCCGCCGACCTCGCGCGGCTGCCCGAGGAGGTCAGCCACGGACCCAGCCACCTCGGCGTCATCGCCCACACCGCCGCCCTGAACGAGGGCATCGAATGGCTGGACGCCCTGCTGACCGGCCTCCACGCCAACCGGCGCCTGCTGACCGACCTGCTCGCCGAGCATCTGCCGGCCGTCCGCCCGTGTCCCGCCGAGGCCACCTATCTGGCCTGGCTCGACTGCCGTGCGCTCGGCCTCGGCGACGACCCCGCCGAGGTGTTCCTCGACCGCGGCCGGGTCGCCCTCAGCCCCGGCGTGCGCTTCGGCACCGGCGGCGCCGGGTACGTGCGCCTGAACCTGGCGACCTCTCCGGAGATCCTCACGGAGGGGGTACGGCGGATGGCGGCGGCCCTGGCCTGAACGAGGGGCGCGCGGCCTCCTACACTGCCGGAATGGACGACACGCAGCTGGACCGGCTCGGCTCCGGCAAGTACCTGCTGGTCACCAGCTACCGCAAGGACGGCACCCCCGTCGCGACGCCGGTGTGGGTGATCCGGGACGGAGACGCCCTGGGCGTGTGGACGGCGGGCGACAGCTGGAAGGTCAAGCGCATCCGCCGGCGCGCCGACGTCCTCGTCGGCCCCTGCGACCTGCGCGGCAATCCCACCGGCGCCCAGGTCCCGGCCACCGCCGAGATCGCCGACGCGGCCACCACCGCCCGCTACCGCACCCTCATCGCCCGCAAGTACGGCATCGTCGGACGGCTCACCCTGCTGGGCAGCCGGCTGCGGCGCGGGCTGGAGGGCACGGTCGGGATCCGGGTGACGCCGAAGCCCTGAGGAGGCTGCTGCTTCCTCAGGGCTTCAGGCGGCTACGACAGGGGTTCCAGGCGGCTACGACGCGTCGAGCACCGAGCCGTTCAACTCCAGGCCACCGGGCTGCGGTTTGCCGGTCTGGTCGTCGATCTGCTGGAACCGCACCGACTCCGCGGACTCCCGCACCCGGTCCTTGACCGTGGGAATGGTGATGTCCGCACTGGTCTTGCCCGCCGGGATGCCCACCCACAGGTAGAGGCCGCCCGGCAGCTTGGACAGCGGCCGCTCCGGGTCCGGCGAGACACCCGTATGGTCCCGCAGCCAGCGCGCGGACACGTCCTTGGTGGACAGCTCGGCCCCGTCGGGCGCCACCGCCAGGAAGAACGCGCTCATGTCCACGTCGACGGCCTCGGACAGCGAGACCCGCCACTTCAGGGCCTTCCCCTCGGACACCTTGTCGGCGACGGGGGTGACGGTCATCTTGGGCGCCGGGTCGTCTTCGTGCACGGTGATCCCGCCCCGGTACGAGCCGACGACCGCGCCGCGGACCGCCTTGACGCTGATGTCGTACGACACGTCCTGGCCGTAGCGCGTGTTGCCCTTCACCTCGACCGGCACGTCGATGTCGTGACCGCCGGGACGCACGGTGACCAGCCGGTTCGTGACCTTGCCGGTGGCCGGGTCGAAGACGTACACCCGGACCTGTCCGCTGCCCTGCCCCGACACCTCGACCGGAACCCGGTAGGTGCGGGTGCCGGAGTCGCCCTCGTCGACGGTCGTACGGCCGACGTCCACGCGCGGCAGACCGGCCGCCTTCACCGCCGGCAGACCGGGCCGCCAGCCCCACGCGTCCATCAGCCAGGCCCGGCCGGAGCCCGAACGGGGGGTCAGCACAAGAGACTTGACCTGATGCAGGTCGAGCCCGGCGCGCGTGGCCGCCGTCAGCGGCACCCGGATCTCCCGCGCCCAGTAGGACGCGGTGCTCTCGCTGCCCGGCAGCCCGTCGACCTTCACCTTGCCGAGGACCGCCGTGCGGCCGGAGGCGTCGGTGACGGACACGTCCAGGCGCGTGCCCCGGGAGTTCGGCGGCACGAACAGCCGCAGCGCGAGCGCCTTGTCACCGGCCAACGAGACCGGGTCCTTCACCGCCACCCGTGCCGGGGTGCCCGCGTGGGTCCAGTGCAGCGCGATCGCGTGCCGGCCGGGTTCGCGGTCGGTCTCCCACTGCACGAAGTGCGGAGAGCTTCCCTTGGCACCCTGGCCCAGGCAGGCCTTGGCCGGGGAGGGGTCGACCGCCGCGCACAGCTTGGCGCCCGTCACGGACACCCCGCCGTCCGGCAGGAACCCGGCGTCACGGCGCCCGCCCACCGCATGGCTGAGGACCCGCGCCGGGTCCGCCGACGGCGCCCGCTTGCCGGAACCGTCCAGCAGCGGCCGCACCTTGTCGTCACCGGCGAGGAACAGCCGTGCGGCGGCCGCGATGTAGGTCGAACCGGCCCGGTGCTGCTGGTCGGCGGTCAGCCGGGTCGCGGCCCGCTTGCCGCACACCGGATCGGGGTGCTGCGGATCGTCCGAGAAGTCGTCCTGGGCGGGCGCGGTGGCCTGCCCCGGCGTCCACTCGGAGTTGAAGAAGTTGTGGTTGGCGCCGATGACGTACACCGCGCTGTGCAGTGCGGCACCGCGGCTCACCCCACGCGTGCCGTCGACGTACATCTCGCCCTGGAGGTCGGAGACGTCACCGTCGCAGCCCGGCAGGACCGACACGGACGGCACGTCGGGCACCGGGTTCTGGCCGAACACGGTGGGGCCGATGAGGACCAGACCGCGGATCGTCCAGCGCACCGGCCCGTGGTAGCCGTCCTGGGCGGCGGGCGGCGGGTACAGGCTGTCCATAGCGGCCCGGTCGACGCCCTCGCCGCCGCGCGAGTGCCCGACCAGCAGGACGCGGGACAGGTCGGCGCGGGGCGCGTCCTGCACGACCTGCGGGGCGGTCTCGGGGTGCGCGGCCCAGTCGGCCCACTGAGCCAGGTGCAGCCGCACCAGGGACGAACGCGCCTGCGCGCCGCCGTCCTCGGCGTTCCCGTCCTGGCCGTTGATGCCGTTCGCGGAGATCGACACGGTCACATAGCCCTGGGAGGCCAGCAGCTTCTGGTCGCGCAGGTAACCGCGGTGGCTCGGCACCGCCTTCGTCCCGGCCGGGCAGGGCCAGTCGCCGGTGATGTCCTGGCCCTTGTAGCAGGTGAAGTGGCGGCCGTGCAGGAACAGCGCGAGCGGGCGCGGGCCATGGGCGCCGGTGGGGGCGACGACCACCGCGCGCATCTCCACCGGGGCGGAGAAGCCCGGCAGCCGGACCGACTTCAGGCTGTACTCACCGGTCTTGGTGCGGTACGAACCGGGCTTGCCCGGGTCCACGGAGTTGGCCGGCAGCGGTGCCGGCGGCTGCACCGCGGATCCGGTCGGGACGGCGGCCTTGCCGTCCAGTCGCCGTCCGCCGGACCAGACTTGCAGCCCGCCCAGCTCGCCGGCGTGCTGCCCGTCGATCGGCAGCCGGAAGGTGCGTCCGTCCTTGGCCGGCTGCGGAAGCCCCAAGAGGCGTCCGCCCGCCCGGAATTCCACGCGCGAGTCCCCCATGGGCACCGGCCGGTCCGACCGCCACACCAGCTGCCGCGACCCCGACCGGCCGCCGGTGATCCCCCACCCTGGCGGCAGCTTCCCGTCGGCCGCTGCGATCAACGCCGCCGACTGTGACGATGGTTGCCCCTGTGCGACTGCCGCCCCTGGGGATGCGCCCGCCACCGCGAGCAACGCGGCGGCGGTGACCCATATGCGCCGGGCACGGACCACAGTTCCTCCTCTGACCCCGTCCTCGGGCGTCCCGGCGGTCCCGGGCGCCCCTCGTCCCGGGAGGACGGGAAGGAGACACTGTGGGTTGCCTGTGAAGGGCAAGTGGTGGATCACATCGCGCGGCCTGCAGTCCGGCGCACGGCAACGATGGGTCAGCGGTCCGGGAGAACGGCAACTTCCGCCCGCCGCACGTGACTTGGGAGAGGTGTGACTATCCGGCCGGGGACGGCACCGGGGTGGCCTGGTGGTAGTACATCCGCCAGCCCGACCGCGCGTCCCGCCGGCGCCACAGCGAACTGCGGCGCGCGTGACGCCCGTCGAGCACGGTCTCGTACGTCAGATGCACCAGACCCGGAGCCAGCAGGACCCCGCTCATCTCCGAAGGCTCGTAACGGGGGCCCTCGTCCGTGCTGCCCGCCAGGTCCGGCAGCGCGGCCAGGATGTCCTGCAGCGTCCATCGCGTTCCTGAGGCGCCGACCTCGACGAACTCCGGGTCGAGCCACTGCCGGGTCAGGTCCCGAGAGGAGCGCACGCGAGGGTCCATGAGCGCGAGCTCACCCTCGATCGCCGCGCTCACCTGCTCCGATTCCGATGCGGAGGTCGGTTCCGATGCCGATGCCATGTTCATGGGGGCATCTTCGCGCAGGCCGCGGGATCGCGGCCGGGGCGGCCTCAGGTCCAGGCGCGGTACGGCTCGTCGATCAGCTGGAAGACCGGCTCGCCCCGGACCGGGTCCTTGGTCGTGGACAGCCGTACCCGGTCCCCGCTGTGGATGCCGACGGGCGGCCCCATGACCCGGCCCCGTACGACGAACCCCTCGGCCATCTCGATCAGCGACACGTTGCGCGCCGCGGGAGTGTTGCGGTGCACCACGGTGGAGTGGCGCACCGTCCCGGCGCCCTCGCTGCGCTCCGTGCGCAGCTCGCTGCCCTGGCACACAGGACACAGCAGCCGGTGGTACATCGCCGTGCCGCACCAGGTGCAGCGCTGGAAGACGATGGCGTCCTTGGAGTCCGCGACGGCGGGGTCGAGGAGACCCGCCCCCGCGGAGCCTGCCGCCGGAATCGTGGCGCTCGCTGAGTGGTGGTACACGCTGGTCAACTCCCTGCCCTCGGCCGGAATCCCACGCGCCCGGAGTGAACCGCACGCGTGTGTGCCCGGTTGCCGTGCCACCGTGCACGCCGACAGAGTATGGCACTCAGTGTCACTCGTAAAGGCACTCCGTACCCCAAATCTGCGGAGGCTTTGTGTCAGGGGTCCCAGGTGGTGCGGGTCAGGCGCGGCCGACGGCCGACTCGAACTCCTGCACCACCCGCCACAGCGGTGCGTCCCGGCGTGTGACGAGGACGACCACGTCGTCGGGGTGCTCGATGTCGAGGTGCGCCATTTCCGGGTGCGCGCCTTCCGGGCGCGTGACATCGGAGTGCCTGACGTCGGGGTGCTCGCCGGCCGGGGTGGGGCGTGGATGTGCCGAGGGGGCGAAGACGGCCTGGACGTATCCCAGGGCATGGTCCACCGCCGTGCCCGCGTCGCCCTCGCCGTCCGAACGCAGCCAGGAGCGCAGGGCGTTGTTGTGCGCGGCGACGACGGCGGCGGCGATCACGTCGGCGTGCAGTGTCCCGTCGTGCTGCCCGGCGAACCGCCCGCGCAGATACTCGGCGAGCGCGCGCTCGTAGCGCCAGACCACGGACAGCTCGTAGGCGCGCAGCCCGGGCACCTTCTTGGTGAGCCGGTAGCGCTGTACGGAGAAGGTCGGGTTCTCCGCGTACATCCGCAGCACCAGCCGGGCCGCGTCGCACACCCGCCGGACCGGTTCGTCCGCCTCGTCGCTCGCGGCGAGGAACGCGGTCATGTCGGCCAGGCAGCGCTCGTGGTCGGGGAAGACCACGTCCTCCTTCGAGGGGAAGTAGCGGAAGAACGAGCGGCGGCCGACCCCGGCCAGCGCCACGATGTCGTCCACGGTGGTCTGTTCGTACCCGCGTTCCAGGAAGAGCTGGAAGGCCGCCGCGACCAGGGCGTCCCGCATCGGCGGCTTCGCGGTCGGCGCCGCGCTGCTGGAGCTCATGAACGGGAACGTAGCACCCGGCCCGGTTTCATGACACTCAGTGCAGCAGAAGGGCAAGTATGGGGGAACTGAGTGCTCTGAGGTCTCCTCTCCGAACATCGGAGCGATCGAATTGATTGGAAACGATCGATACGATTGTGAGCGTAGAGTGAGTGACTCGGGATCACTGTTCCAGGGGGAGCCCCATGCGACTGCACGTCGACCAGCGCCACGAGCGGGTGCTCGAACTCGTCCGGGAGCGGGGCAGCCTCCGCGTCGCCGAACTGGCGGCCGAACTCGGTGTCTCGGCGGTCACGTTGCGGCGCGACGCGGAGACCCTGGCGGCGCAGGGCCGGGTGCAGCGGCTGCACGGCGCGGTGGTCTGGCCCGGCGACACCGCCGCCGCCCCCGAGCCGCGACCGGAGCCCGCCGGGGGCGCCGTGATCGGAATGATCGTGCCGACCACGAACTACATCTTCGCCGACATCGTGCGCGGTGCCCGCGAGGCCGTCGGCGCCCAGGGTGGACGGCTGGTCCTCGGCGTCTCCGGCTACGTCGACACCGAGGACTCCGTGCAGGCGGAACACCTGGTCGCGGGCGGTGCCCAGGGGCTGCTGGTGGCGCCCAGCCGGTTCGGCGGCGTTCCCGAGGACGGGCAGGAGAAGTGGCTCATGGAGTGCGAGGTGCCCACCGTCCTGGTGGAGCGCTCCGCCCTGCCCGGCAACCCCGCGGCCGACCTCGACCGGGTCCGCACCGACCGCGCCCACGGCGCCGCCCTGGCCGTCGGTCACTTCGCCGCCCTCGGGCATCGCCGGATCACCGCCGTCCTCCAGGAGGGCCCGCACGCCGTCCAGATCGGCGCCGGCTTCCAGGCGGCCGTACGCTCGCGCGGCATCGACGTCGACGAAGGCGCCCCGAGCGTGCGGGAACACGGCGACTACGACGCCTCCGTCGACTACCTCGTCAAGGCGGTCCGCGAACGCGGCGTCACCGCGGCCCTGGTGCACAGCGACGAGGACGCCATCGTGCTCGTGCCCCGGCTCCAGGCGCGCGGCGTGCGGGTGCCCGACGACCTCGCGCTCATCGCCTACGACGACGAGGTCGCGGGCCTCGCCGACGTGCCCCTCACCGCCGTCGCCCCACCGAAGCACGCGGTGGGCGACCTCGCCGCGAAGCTTCTGCTGCGCTGCCTCGCCGAGCGGGCGACGGGGGAGCGGCCCAGCCCCCGGCAGCACCTCGACCTGCTCCCCGAGCTGCGGATCCGCTCGTCGTGCGGGGGCACGCCACCCACCGGAAGCGCCTCCTGAGGCCTCCTGGCGCCTCCCGACACCCGCTGACGCCATCGAGCAGTGCAGGGTGAGCGAAGCGATCGAATAGCGATCGTTTTGATTATCTTGCGCGAACGCTCTTGACGTTGATCGGCTGCGCACAAAGCTGTCCTGCGACCGCCTCTTCCCGTACGAGGTCTCGTAGGAGCCGTGCCATGACGCGTACGTCACGATCGTTCCGTATCGCCGCAACCGCCGCCGTCGCCGCCCTCGGCCTGCTCGCCACCGCCTGTGGCGGCAGCGGCGGTTCGACCGGCTCCGCGTCCGACGGCAAGCCGGTGACCATCGACTACTGGACCTGGACGCTCGGCGCCAAGTCGACGGTCGAGGCGTTCAACAGGACGCACAAGGACATCAAGGTCAGGTTCACCGAGATCCCGAGCGGCACCGAGGGCGACCGCGGTCCTCGACGTCACCGAACCGGACGTACCGCCGGCCGACTCACCCCTGTACACCCTGCCGAACGTGTTGTTGACCCCGCGCATCGCCGGCTCCCTCGGCAACGAGCCGGGCCGCATGGCCGACTGGGCCACCGACGAGGTGGCGCGTTACGCCCAGGGCCTTCCGTTCGCTTATGGAGTAGGACCGGACGAGCTGTCCCGGTCCGCCTGATCGACCGTAAGGAGCGCCATGCCCGTCGCCGCACGCCGCGTCCTCGTCGTCGGCATCGACGGTGTACGTCTCGACGTACTGCACCGCCAGCCCACGCCGCACCTCGACGCCCTCGCCGCCGAGGGATTCCTCACGCCCGTGGAGGTCGCGGACGACACGCCCACCATGTCCGGACCCTGCTGGGCGACGGTCGTCACCGGAGTGAGCCCCGCCAAACACGGAGTGTGGAGCAACGACTTCGGCGGCCACCGCCTCGACGTCTTCCCCGACTTCGCCACCCGCCTCGACCACCACGACGGCCGGCGCACCTTCGTCGCCGCAGGCTGGCGGCCCCTGCTGCAGCCGCGCGACGGCGGACCCCTGTTCCGGGCGGCGTCCCGGACGGTGTTCGCCGCTCCGGAGGCCGACACCCCCGAGGCCTGGGAGGACTGCGACGAACGGATCACCGAGGCCGCCGCGCAGATCCTCGCCGAGGAGGACGTCGAGGCGTCCTTCGTCCATCTCGGCGCGCCCGACGAGACCGCGCACGTCCTCGGCTGCGGGGCGGCCTACGAGGCGTCGGTCCGCCGCGCCGACGCCCGCGTGGGCAGGCTGCTCGCGGCCGTCCGTGCCCGCCGCACGTTCGCCGAGGAGGAGTGGACGTACCTGGTGGTCACCGACCACGGTCACGTCGACGCGGGCGGCCACGGCGGCCGCTCCGCCGAGGAGCGCACGGCCTGGCTGGCGGCGGCCGGCCCCGGTATCGGCCAGGCACCCCCGCGGGTACGGCACGCCGACGTCGCCGCACAGGTCTTCGCCGCCCTGGGCCGGCACCCCGACCGGCACTGGACCCTGGACGGCCACCCCTTCGCGGCCGAGCCGCACGCCGTACTCCTCGACATGGACGGCACGCTCGTCGACACCGAGTCGCTGTGGCTGCGCACGGTCCGGGAGCGGGTGCCCGGGATCGGCATCGACGACCTCTTCGACGCCCTCGGCCGGTCCACCGCGGACACCGCCCGGCATCTGCACCGTCTGACCGGCGCCGACCCGCGGGACCTCGCGGAGCACCTCGACGCACGGTTCCTGGAGACGGTTCAGCAGGAGGCCGCCCCGCTCCCGGGCGCTCTCGAACTCCTCGACACAATTGCGGAGTTGGACCTTCCCATGGCGCTGGTCTCGGCGTCCGCGCGGCCCGTCGTGGACGCCGCGCTCAAGGTGCTGGGCGCCGACAGGTTCCGTACGACCCTCGCCGAGGGCGAGACGCCCCGCACCAAACCGGCTGCCGACCCCTACCTCGCCGCAGCCCGGGCCCTCGGCGTGGACCCCGCCGCCTGTCTCGCGGTCGAGGACTCGCCCACCGGGGTCACGGCGGCCGAGGCGGCCGGCTGCAGGGTGCTCGCCGTCCCGTCGTACACGCCGATCGGGAAGGCGCCCCGGCGCACGGTGCGCCGGGGCCTTTCGGGGATCGACCGGGAGGAGCTGTGGGCGGCGGGACTGTGAGGCCGCCCGCCGTCAGGCGAGGGTGACCTCCACCGGCAGCTTCTTGATGCCGTTGACGAAGTTCGAGCGCACCCGCGGGACGTCACCGGTCAGGCGGATGTCCGCGAGGCGCGGGATCAGTTCCTCGAACATGATCCGGATCTCGGTGCGGGCGAGCAGGTTGCCGAGACACAGGTGCGGGCTGCCCTTGCCGAAGGTGACGTGGTCGTTGTCCTGCCGGGCCACGTCGAACGCGTACGGGTTGCCGAAGACCTCCTCGTCGCGGTTGCCGGAGGCGTACCACATGACGACCTTGTCGCCCTCCCTGATCCGCTTGCCGCCGAGCTCGACGTCGCGGGTCGCGGTGCGGCGGAAGTGGTAGACGGGGGAGGCCCAGCGCAGGAACTCCTCGACGGCCGTCGGGATCAGGGAGGGATCGTCCCGGAGGCGGGCGAGCTGCTCGGAGTGCTGGAGGAGGGCCAGCATCGAGTGGGTGATGGTGTGCCGGGTCGTCTCGTTGCCGGCCACCACCAGGAGCAGGAAGTAGTTGTCGAAGTCCTGCGCGGAGAGCGGGACACCGTCGCGCGGGGTGGTGTTGACCAGCCTGGACACCAGGTCGGTGCCGTCCTTGCCGCGCCGCTGCCGGGCCAGCTCCCGTCCGTACTCGAAGACTTCGAGCGAGGCGGGGGAACGGAACGGCAGGTCGCGGTACTTCTCGCTCTCCTCGCTGTGCAGCAGGACGTCCGCGTAGTCGGGGTCGGTGTTGCCGATGATGCGGTTGCCCCAGTCGATGAGCTGCTGGTTGTCCTCCGGCGGCACGTCCAGCAGGCGGGCCAGCACGTTGATGGGGAAGTCGGCGGAGACATCCGCGACGAAGTCGAAGCTGCCCTTGGCGAGCGCCGCGTCCAGGGTCTTCGCCGTCAGGCCGCGCAGGAAGTCGGAGTAGCTGTTGATGACGCTCGCGCCGAACTGCCGCTGGATCAGGCTGCGCAGCGCACGGTGGCGGACGCCGTCCAGCTCCAGGATGGAGGCCCGCTTCTTGATCTGGTCGTCGTCCAGCTCCTCCAGGTTGACGAACCGGGTCGAGGTGAACGTCCGGGCGTCCCGGTCGACCCGGGCGATGTCGGCGTGCCGGGTGACCGCCCAGAAACCGGAGTTGGGCGCCTCCTCCGGCTGCCAGTGCACCGGGTCCTCGTGGCGCAGCGTGTGGAACATGCGCCACGGGGTGATGCCGTCGGTGAAGTGGTCGAGATCGGCGAGGTCGACGTCCGCCAGGGGCATCGGCTCGCTCGCGGCGGCGGTCGGGGTCTCGGTGGTCATCGGTGGCTCCTCGGTTCACAGGTGGTAGGCGTACTCGGTGAACTCCCAGTCGGTGACGAACCGTTGGAAGCGCTCGACCTCGTTGCGCTTGTAGGAGAGGAAGGACGTGGTGAAGTCCTTGCCGAGGATCTCGGCCAGGGCGGTGTCCGCCTCCAGCGCGTCCAGGGCGTCGGACAGGGTCGCCGGCAGCAGCGCCGACCTGGCGGTGTCGTAGCCGTAGCCCTCCAGCGGGGCGGGTGGTTCCTCTCCGGCCAGGACGCCCAGCAGGGCGGCGGCGATCGTGCCGGCGATCGCGAGGTACGGGTTGGCGCTCGCGTCGCCCAGCCGCAGCTCCAGGCGGGCGCCGCTGCCCCGCTCCGGCGGGATGCGGACCATGGCGCTGCGGTTGTCCAGCCCCCAGTCGATCAGCCAGGGGGCGAGGGTGTCCGGGCCGAAGCGCTTGTACGAGTTCACCGTCGGATTGAGCAGTGCCGCGAGCGCCGGGGCATGGGCGAGGACGCCGGCCACGGCCCGGCGGGCGGTGGTGGACAGGCCGTACGAGCCCGAGGGGTCGTCGAAGGCGTTGCGGTCGTCGACGTCGTCGCAGGACAGGTGCAGGTGGAAGCCGGAGCCGCCGGAGTCGTTGAACGGCTTGGCCATGAAGGTGGCCAGCCTGCCCTCCCGGCGGGCCAGCTCCTTGATCGCGGCCTTGAAGCGGAAGGAGCGGTCGGCTGCCGACAGGGCGTCCGAATGGATCAGGTTGATCTCGAACTGACCGCCGTCGAACTCGTGGTTTCCGCTGATCACCCCGATGTTCAGATCACGCACCTGGCGCAGGGTGCGCAGCAGGTGGTTGTCGGGGTCGGCGCGCAGGCCGGCGGTGTACACGACACCGGGGTCGCGGGCGTAGCGGCGCCAGCCTCCGGCGGGGTCCGGTTCGCACAGGTAGTACTCCAGCTCCGGTCCGACGACCGGGCGCAGCCCGTGCTCCCGGCACCGCTCCAGGACCGTGCGCAGCAGATCGCGGGGCGATTCGGGCGCCGCAGACCCGGTGGCCGGGTCGACGATCTCCGCGAGACAGGTCGCGACGCCGGGCTCCCACGGCAGCGCGGTCAGCGTGTCGAGGTCCGGTCGTACGGCGATGTCGGGCAGCCCCGCGTCCAGACCGCCGCTCACCGGGACCACGTCGCCCTGAGGGCTGGTGTGGTAGACGGCCCGGCAGAAGGCCAGCCCGTGCTCCACGGCCCGGGGCAGCTCCGCCGACAGGACGTCGCGCGCCCGCTCGGTGCCGATCAGATCGGGATAGGTCACCCGGACGACGTCGATGCCGTCGGCGGCGAGCCGGTCCATGTGGCGGCGGACTTCCTGGATGTCATGAGCGCTCACCGTTGTCTCCTGGGGCGGACGTCGGGCACCTCCGGGACGCGCTGTCCGGGAGGCGGGTGGCGTGGCAGAGAAGGCCGGGACGCGGCGGGGGAGGGGCCCGTGCGGGGCGGCTCCCGGGCAGCCCCGGGCATGTTGTTTGAAGCCAAACGGTAGGCAGCGTCATGCCGGACCGCAAGGTTTCCGCGGCAAGAATTTATCCATCCGGATAGGTATTGACCAGGGGGTGGTGCCTGCCTACCTTGTTTGAAGCCAAACGAGTTCGGGGTGCGGTCACCGCACCCCGTTGGCCGGGGCCCTTCCTGAGCCGGACGGGCCCCACTTCTCCCCCTTCACTCCGCCTCGACGCCCTCACCCTCAGGAGGACCGGCCATGAAGGTCGTCGTCGACATGAACAAGTGCCAGGACCACGGCCAGTGCGTCTTCGCGGCACCCGACGTCTTCCAGCTCGACACCGACGGGCGCCTCGCCTACGTCAGCGACCCCGACGACGCCCTGCGTGACGAGGTCGAGGAAGCCGCCGACGTCTGCCCGCTGCAGGCCATCCGGATCGAGGACTGACCCATGAGCGGTCGCATCCTCGTCGCCGGCGCGTCCATGGCCGGCCTGCGCGCCGCCGAACAACTGCGTGCGGCCGGCTGGACCGGGGCGATCACCCTGGTCGGGGACGAGTCCCACATGCCCTACAACCGCCCGCCGCTCTCCAAGGAGGTCCTCGCGGGCAAGGCGCCCTTCGAGTCGCTGGCCTTCCGCCCCCGGGCGAGCGTCGCCGACGTCGAATGGCGCCTCGGCCGCAGGGCCGTCGCGGCCCGGCTCGACGAGCGGACCCTGGAACTCGACGGCGGCGAGGTGCTCCCGTACGACGGCCTGGTCGTCGCCACCGGCATGCGGCCCCGCCGGCTGCGCTGCCCCGGCCCGCTCACCGGCCGGCACACGGTCCGCACCCTCGCCGACGCCCAGGGTCTGCGCGAGGCGCTGACCCGGCCCGGCGCCCGGGTGGTCGTGGTCGGCGCCGGGTTCATCGGCTGCGAGGTCGCCGCCACCGCGGTCGGACTCGGCGTCGCCGAAGTGACCGTCGTCGACCCGCTGCCCCTGCCCATGGTCGGCCCGCTCGGTGAGCTGCTCGCCCGGTCGCTGCTGCAGCGGCACGAGGCACGGGGCGTACGGTTCCGGCTCGGCACCGGTGTCCACGGCTTCGAGGGCGATCGAACGGTCACCGGCGTGGTGCTGGACGACGGCTCGGTCGTACCGGCGGACGTCGTGGTCGAATCGATCGGTTCGATCGCCAACACCGAGTGGCTGGACGGGAACGGCCTCGACCTGACCGACGGTGTCCTCACGGACGAGCTGCTGCGGGTCGGCGGCCGCCCGGAGGTCGTGGCCGTCGGTGACGTCGCCCGCTTCCCCAACGCCCGCTACGACGGCGTACCCCGCCGGGTCGAGCACTGGTCCATCCCCACGGACACCGCGAAGCAGGCCGCGAAGGCCCTGGTCGCCCATCTCGTCGGCGGTGAGCCGGAGCCGGCGCCGTTCGCGCCGCTGCCCACCTTCTGGAGCGACCAGCACGACTTCCGGCTGCAGTCCTTCGGCGCGCCCGCGCTCGGCCTCGCCGACGTCCGGGTCCTCGACGGCGACACCGACGGCGACCTCCTCGCCGGCTACCACCGCGACGGCCGCCTGGTCGGCGTCGTCGCGCTCGGCGGCCCCGGCGCCGTGTCCGCCGCCGCCCGCTACCGCGCCGAACTGCTGAAGCAGCCCGCCCTCACCGCGTAAGGAGCCTCAAGTGACCAGTGTCCGCGGTTACTTCCACCCCAAGACGGCGACGGGTGCCTCGTCGCTGATCCCCGAGCCGCCCTGGGGTTACTCCGGCGACCTGCTCACCGTCGAATACCGCACGGATCCCGCACGAGTGCGTGAACTGCTGCCCGAGCCACTGGAGTTGGCCGACGAGGACCCAGGCGCGGTCGCCCTGATCTGGGCCGACTGGCAGTCCTGCTCCCAGTCGGGCTCGCAGCTGCTCGATCCGGTGCTGGCGCAGTACAAGGAGGCCTTCGCGGTCGTCCGCTGCACGTACCGGGGGCAGACGTACTCGCGGTGCGTGTACATCTGGGTGGACAAGGACTTCGCGATCGCGCGGGGGCTGCACCAGGGGTATCCGAAGAAACTCGGGTCCATTCACCAGACGCGGCCGCATCCGTACGGGCCCGCTCCCCGGATCGAGGCGGGGGCACGTTTTGGGGCGACACTCGCTGCCGCTGATCGGCGGTTGGCCCAGGCCGTGGTGACTCTGCGGGAGCCGTCGGACACGAATGGGTTCGTCAACGGGCACCCCATGGTCCATCACCGGTGGCTGCCCTCGATCGAGAAGGGCAAGGGGCTGGCGCTGGACGAGCTGATCGAGTCGGGAGCCGCTTCCTTCGAGGGTGGGCAACCGTGGGTCGGTGAGGCCGAGTTGGAGTTGTTCGAGGCGCCGACGGAGGAGTTGGCGCGGCTGGAGATTCGTGAACCGATCGCTGCGTACTACCGGCAGGTCGGGGTGGTCTGGGACGGCGGTCGGCTGCTCGAGTCCGGTACGTCGGGGGCGTCTGGCGAGTGAGGTTCCCGGTCGGCTGCGGGTTCGTCGTGGCTGGTCGCGCAGTTCCCCGTGCCCCTGGGTAAGTCGCCTTCCCTGTGTTCAGATTGGAACCCTTGCTCATGTCCGACAAAATCACAGTCTCCGGTGTTTCCATCGACACCCGGCACTGGATTGGTGGCCAACGGATCGCCTCCGGTGACACCTTCACCGATCACTCGCCCATAGACGGCACCGCCCTCGGCGAGATCGCCCGCGGCGGCCCAGCCGAGGCCGAAGCCGCCATTGTCGCCGCCAAGGCCGCCTTCCCCGCCTGGGCCGCCACCTCCCGTGCCGAGCGCGCCCGGATCCTGCACGCCGTCGCCGACGGTGTCGAGAAGCGGATCGAAGAGCTGGCCGTCGTGGAGACCACCGACAACGGTGCTCTGCTGCGCTCGCACCGCAGGGGCGTCATGCCCCGCGTCGCCCACAACTTCCGGTTCTTCGCGGACTGGCTGCTCCGGCTCGACCACGAGGACTTCGAGACGCGGGGGCACAGCAACCACGTCAGCTGGGACCCGGCCGGCCCCTGTGTGCTGATCACGCCGTGGAACGCCCCGCTGATGCTGGCCACCTGGAAGGTCGCCCCGGCTCTCGCCGCGGGCAACACCGTGGTTCTCAAGCCCGCCGAGTGGTCTCCGTTGACCGCCTCGCTGCTCGCCGACATCGCCGCCGAGGCAGGGCTGCCGGCCGGGGTGCTGAACGTCGTGCAGGGTTACGGAGCCGAGATCGGGGACGCGCTCACCTCGCACCCGGACGTGCGCCGGATCAGCTTCACCGGTTCCGTGCCCACCGCTCGCCGTATCGCCGCCTCGGCCGCCGCCAACCTGACCCCGCTCAGTCTTGAACTCGGTGGCAAGTCACCGTTGTTGGTGTTCGCGGACGCCGACCTCGACCTCGCCGTCGACCTCGCCGTGGAGCAGTACGACAACGCCGGGCAGGTGTGCCTCGCCGCCACGCGGATCCTCGTCGAGGAGTCGGTCGCCGAGGAGTTCACCCGGCGCTTCGTGGAGAAGGCCGGACGGCTCACGCAGGGGGATCCGCGTGACGAGGGCACCGACATCGGGCCCAACATCCACCCCCGCCAGCTGGCGAAGATCGACGGGTTCGTGCGGCGGGCGATCGAGGCGGGCGCCCGTGCCGTCATCGGCGGGCACCCGCACGACGGCCGGTACTACGCGCCGACGCTCCTCACCGACGTCGCCCAGGACTCGGAGATCGTGCAGGAGGAGGTCTTCGGGCCCGTCCTGACCCTGCAGACCTTCGCCACCGAGGACGAGGCCGTCCGGCTCGCCGACGACACCCGCTTCGGCCTCGCCGCCACCGTCGCCACGGGCGACCGGGCGCGCTCCGAGCGCGTCACCGCGCGGCTCGTCGCCGGCACCGTCTGGGTCAACTGCTTCTTCGTGCGCGACCTGCAGGCACCCTTCGGCGGCTCCCGCCTCTCCGGTGTCGGACGCGAGGGCGGGACCTGGAGTTTCGACTTCTACTGCGACCTGAAGAACACCGTCACCGCCCCGAAGGGATGGAAGGACCATGGGTGAGATCGTCGGGGCGGGGCTGCTCGCCCACGTCCCCACCATCGTGCTGCCGGAGGCCGACCGGCTGGAGCTGAACGAGGGCAAGGAGATCACCCTCGTCACCGGCCTGCAGCAGCTCCGCAAGGACGTCTTCGAGCGGGATGCCGCCAACGAATACGACACCGTCGTCGTTCTCGACTCGCACTGGGCGACCACCGTCGAGTTCGTCGTCGCCGCCCAGCAGCGCCGGGCCGGGCTCTTCACCTCCGAGGAGCTGCCGCGCGGCATGTGCCGGATGCCGTACGACTTTCCCGGCGATCCCGAACTCGCCCACAACGTGGCGCGGTTCGCCGACCAGCACGGCACGTGGATCACTCCGATCGAGGACGACCACCTGCCGATCTACTACGCCACCATCAACCTCTGGAAGTTCCTCGGAGAGGGCCTGCCGGACAAGCGGTGGGTGACGATCGGCGTCTGCCAGACCGGCGACATGGAGGACCATCTCAGGCTCGGGCGGGCCCTCGCCGACGGCATCGCCGCCACTCCGGGGCGCCGGGTGCTGCTCATCGCCTCTGGTGCGCTCTCACACACCTTCTGGCCACTGCGCGAGCTGCGCGACCACGAGTCCAGCGACCCGGTGCACATCCGCACGCCTCAGGCCCGGGAGGCGGACTACGAGCGCATCGCCTGGTTCAAGGAGGGCCGCCACGACAAGGTCCTCGACACCATGGACGAGTTCTGGAGGTTCAAGCCCGAGGCGAAGTTCTTCCACTACCTGATGATGGCCGGCGCCCTCGGCGAGCAGGCCTGCGTCGCCAGGGCCCGCCAGTACGGCGAGTACGAGAACTCCGTCGGCACCGGCCAGGTGCACCTCTGGTTCGACCGCCCGGCCGCCGGCTGGACCGGCACCGGCCGGCCCGCCGCACCGTCCCCGCGTACCCCGCACAGCCGCGTCTAGGAGAACCGCCATGCCCGAATACCGCCGCATCCTCCTCGACGGCGCCGCCGTCCAGGTCACCGTCGACGGAGCGGAACTCGTCGCAGGTGACGGCCGCCGCGTCAAGACCGAGGACGCCACGCACCTGCCCCCGGTGGTCCCCTCCAAGATCATCGCCGTCCACCTCAACCACCGCAGCCGCGTGGAGGAGTTCCGCATCGAGCTCCCCGACACCCCGACCTACTTCCACAAGCCGACCTCCTCCCTCAACTCCCACCGGGGCGCGATCGTCCGGCCCGAGGGCTGCAAGTGGCTGAACTACGAGGGTGAGGTGGCGATTGTCATCGGGAGGACGGCCCGTAACATCTCGCCCGCCGAGGCGGGGGAGTACATCGCGGGCTACACGGTCGCCAACGACTACGGCCTGCACGACTTCCGGGACACCGACGCGGGCTCCATGCTCCGGGTCAAGGGCTCCGACACCCTGTGCCCGCTCGGCCCGGGCCTGGTCACCGACTGGGACTTCCACGGCAAGCGGCTGCGGACCCACGTCAACGGCGAGGTCGTCCAGGACGGTTCGACCGACGAGATGAAGTGGGACATGCACTACCTCGTCGCCGACATCGCCCGCACCATCACCCTGTACCCCGGTGACGTGCTGCTGTCCGGCACGCCCGCCAACTCGCGGCCCGTGCGGCCCGGCGACGTCGTGGAGGTGGAGGTCGAGGGCCTCGGCCGGCTCACCAACCACGTCGTCACCGGGCCCGCTCCGGTCCGGACCGACGTCGGCGCGCAGCCCACCGAGTCCGAGGAGGTGCTGTCCACCGCGCTGGGCGGCGACTGGGAGTTCCGCGGCGTCAGGCCGCCACGGCGGTGAACCGCGGCCCCTGCGCGGCGCGGGCGGCGGGTATGGTCACCGCCATGACCGAATCCGCCGGGACCTCGCAGGAACGCCGCCCGCCCTCCCGCAAGCGGCTCGGTTACGGCGAGGGCCGTGAGGCGCTGCTCAGGGCCGCCGTGCGGGTCGTCGGGCGCCGGGGTCTGCGTCACCTGACCTACCGTGCGGTCGCCGAGGAGGCGGGCGTCACCCACGGTCTGGTCGTGCACCACTTCGGGTCCCGGGACGCGCTCATCGAGGAGTCCCTGGCCTACGCGATCCGCACCAGCCTCAGCAGCAGCCTCCTGGAACCCGGCACCGGCCGCCCCGACGACTTCGTCGCCGGTCTCACGGACATGGTGGAGGAGGACGCGGACGGGCAGGCGTACCAGTACGAGCTGCTGCTGGAGGCCCGCCGCCGCCCCGAGCTGCTGCCGCAGGTGCGTGAGCTGTACGCCGAGTACTTCGGTGCCTCGCAGCGCGAGCTGGACCGGATCCTGCCGCCCGGGGTGAGCCCGGCCTTCAACCGGCTGGTCTTCGCCGCCCTGGACGGTCTCGTCCTGCACCAGCTGACCGGCATCGCCGACCGCGCGGACACCGAGGCCTGCCTCGCCGAGCTGCGGTCCCTCCTGCGCGACCTGGGCGAGCGGCCCCCGGACGGCGACTGAGCGTGCCCGGTAGGGAACCCCCCGTCGCGGTTGCGGCGGGGGGTCTCTCATGCGATCCCACAGGCGGTTTCCGGACCGTAAATTCCCCGCCCGCACCCCTTGCCAGATGGATAGTTCCAGCTCACCATGAGGCAACTCGTTTGGCTCAAAACAAAACCTCCCTCCCCTCCTCAGCAGGTGATCCGAGTGGACAGTCAGACGGTCGACGCAGCGCCCCGGGCCGGAGAGGCCCCACAGCCGGCAGGAACCCTCAAGCGCAACGCCCTGGGAGTCCTGGGCATCCTCTTCTTCGTCCTCTCCGCCCAGGCGCCGCTCACCGGCATCGCCGGCGCCGTCCCGATCGCCGTCGCCGTGGGCAACGGACCCGGGGCCCCGGCCGCCTACGCCGTCGCGGGCGCGGTGATCCTGCTGTTCTCGGTGGGATTCGTGGCCATGGGCCGGCACGTGGTGAACGCGGGCGCCTTCTACACCTACATCGGCAAGGGCCTCGGCCGGACCACCGGCAGCGGCAGCGCCGCCGTGGCCCTCTTCGCGTACTGCACGGTCCAGGCCGCGATGTACGGCCTGTACGGCTTCACGGTCGCCGGCCTGGTCGAGCACTACGCCGGCGTGCACCTCGCCTGGTGGGTGTGGGCCCTGGTGACCATGGTCGTCGTCCAGGCGCTCGGCGCCGCAGGAATCGAGCTCGGCGCCAAGGTGCTCGCCGTGTTCGTGCTGGCCGAGTTCAGCATCCTGCTCGCCTTCGCCCTCGTCACCCTGTTCAAGGGCGGTGGCCCCGAGGGCCTCGGTGTCGCCGACACCTTCTCCCCGAGTGCCGTCCTGCAGGGCGCCCCGGGCGTGGCCCTGATGTTCGCCGTCGCGTCCATGTTCGGCTTCGAGGCCACCGCGATCTACGGCGAGGAGGCCCGCCGGCCGCACCGGACGGTGCCCCGGGCGACCTACCTGTCGGTCGCCGTGGTGACCGGCTTCTTCGCCTTCACCTCGTGGATGCTCGTCTCCTCGTACGGCGCCACGAAGGTCACCGGGGCGGCGGGCAAGGCGCTGGCGGGCGGCGACGCCACCGTGTTCGTCTTCGCGCCCATCGCGCAGCTCTTCGGCGGCTGGGCCGACGACGTGCTGCCCGTCCTGCTGGGCACCTCCCTGTTCGCCGGCATCCTCGCCTTCCACAACTCCGCCAACCGCTACCTGTTCTCCCTCAGCCGCGAGGGCCTGCTGCCCCGCGGGCTGCGCTCGCTCAACAAGCGGCACTCGCCGTGGGCGGCGGGCATCGTGCAGACGGTGATCGCGGTGCTGCTGGTGATCCCGTTCGCCCTCGCGGGCAAGGACCCGGTCCTCACCCTCTTCTCCTGGCTCAGCGGCGTGGGCGTCCTCGCCTGCATGCTCCTGTACTTCCTGACCTCGGTCTCCGTGATCGTCTTCTTCCGCCGCGAGCGCCTCGACACCCGGCGCTGGAACACCCTGATCGCCCCGTCCCTCGGTGCCCTCGGCATCGCCGCCGTGATCTGGGTGGTCCTCGCCAACTTCACGACCCTCATCGGCGGCGACGCCACCACCGCCACCTGGCTCGTCGCGGCCGTACCCGCGGTGCTGCTCCTGGGCGCCGGGACCGCGCGCGTGGTCCACTCCCGGCCCACCGCTGACCGTTGACGCACCCCGTCGGGCCCGGCTCCGTCAGGGGCCGGGCCCCCTACCCTGGACAGGAACACCATGCCGGACGTCACCCATGACGAACTGCTGCGCCGGGCCAAGACCCTCGACCTGCCCGCGCTGCACCACATCGACGGGACCGACGAACCCGGGGGAGGGACGACCTTCGCCGTCGTCTCGCCCCGCGACGGACAGATCCTCACCGAAGTCGCCGACGCGCGGCAGGCCGAGGTCGACCACGCGGTCGCCGCTGCCCGCCGCGCCTTCGACTCCGGCCCCTGGCCGCGCCTGGCACCCGCCGAACGCGGCCGCGTGCTGCTCCGTATCGCCGAACTCCTCGAAGAACAGCGGGAGAAGCTCGCCCTCACCGTCACCCTGGAGATGGGCAAGCCGATCACCGACGCGTACGCCATCGAACTGCGCGCCGCGATCAACACCTTCCGCTGGTACGGCCAGCTGGCCGACAAGCTCACCGACGAGTCCCCGCACACCGCCCCCGACGCCCTCGCCCTCGTCACCCGCGAACCGGCGGGCGTGGTCGGCGCGGTCGTCCCCTGGAACTTCCCGCTCACGCTGGCGAGTTGGAAGGTGGCCCCGGCACTCGCGGCCGGCTGCACGGTCGTCCTGAAGCCGTCCGAGTCCTCCCCGCTGTCGGCGCTGCTGCTCGGCCGGATCGGCACCGAGGCGGGACTGCCCCCGGGTGTGCTCAACATCGTCACTGGCGACGGCCCCACCGCGGGCCGCGCGATCGGCCTGCACCCGGACGTCGACGTCCTCGCCTTCACCGGCTCCACCGCCGTCGGCCGTCACTTCCTGCGCTACTCCGCCGACTCCAACCTCAAGCGGGTCTGGCTCGAACTCGGCGGCAAGTCCCCCAACATCGTCCTGCCCGACGCACCCGACCTCGACCGCGCGGCCGCCACCGCGGCCTGGGGCATCTTCTTCAACCAGGGCGAGATGTGCACCGCGCCCTCCCGGCTCCTCGTGCACTCCTCGATCGCCGAGCGCGTCACCGAGGCCGTCGTACGAAGGGCCCGGGAACTTCGCGTCGGCGACCCGCTCGACCCCGCCACCGAGATGGGCGCCCTCGTCGGCGAAGCCCACCTGGACCGTGTCCTGGACCACGTCACCACCGCTGGCGCCGAGGGCGCCCGCCTGCGCACCGGCGGCGCCCGCGCCCTCGCCGAGACCGGCGGCAGCTACCTCAGCCCCACCGTCTTCGACCGCGTCGGCCCCGGGATGCGGCTGGCCCGCGAGGAGATCTTCGGCCCCGTGCTCGCCGTCCTCACCTTCGACGACCTCGACGAGGCGGTACGGCTCGCCAACGCCACCGATTACGGCCTCGCCGCCGGCCTGTGGACCTCCGACCTGTCCACCGCGCACCGGGTCTCGCGGCAGCTGAAGGCGGGCACGGTCTGGGTCAACTGCTACGAGGAGGGCGACCTGACCGTCCCCTTCGGCGGCATGAAGCAGTCCGGCAACGGCCGCGACAAGTCCGCGCACGCCCTGGAGAAGTACACCGAGCTCAAGACGACCTGGATCCAGCTGTGACCCACCGCCCGCTGATCGCCGTACCCGCCCGCTTCTCCGCGACCACCTCCGCGCTGCGGTACGCCGCCGAGGTCAACGCCCGCGCCCTGATCGAGGCCGTCTGGCGGGCCGGCGGAGAACCCGCGGGCATCCACCCCGCCGAGAGCGACGTCGCCGCCCGGCTCGCCCGCTTCGACGGCGTCCTGCTCCCCGGCGGCGGCGACCTCGCCCCGCACCGCTACGGCGCCGCCACCACCCACGACAGCGTCTACGACGTGGACGAACTGCAGGACACCTTCGACCTCCGGGTCGCCCGCCACGCCCTCGACGCGGGCCTGCCCCTGCTGGCCGTCTGCCGGGGACTGCAGGTCGTCAACGTGGCCCTCGGCGGCAGCCTGGAACAGGACATGGGCGGCCCGGAACACGAACACCGGCACCTCGTGCACCCGGTACGGATCCGGCGCGGCACCCTGCTCGAGGAAGCCACCGGCGCCGAGAAGACGGACGCCTCCTGCTACCACCACCAGCGAGTGGACCGCCCGGGCCAGAGCCTGACCGTCACGGCCACCGCCGCCGACGGCACCGTCGAAGGGCTCGAACTCCCGGGCGCCCGGGGCTGGTTCACCGCCGTGCAGTGGCACCCCGAGGACACGGCACACGAAGACCCCGCCCAGCAGGGCCTGTTCGACGCCCTGGTGAGCGCCGCCCGTACCCGCCTGTGACCACCGGTCAGTTCCTGGCGCGCCGCCCACTGCGCCGGGGTGCCGGCTCGGCCCCGCCGAGCAGCTCCCGGCGGCGCTCCTCGCCGTGCTCCTCGACCTGCAGGACGACCCGCCGCAGCCCCTCCGCGAGGCTGCGGCACTCGGCGTCGCTCAGGCCGGCGGTGACGAACGCCTCCTCCTCGTTGAACTGCGGGAAGACCCGCTGCATCAGATCCTCGCCCTTGTCGGTGAGGCTCAGCAGCACCAGCCGCCCGTCGTCCGGATGCCCGGCCCGGCCGATGAGCCCGCGCGACTCCAGCGTGCGCGCCACGCCGGTGAGCGTGCCCTTGGAGATCCCGGCCTCCTCCGCCACGTGCCGGGTCTCCGACTCGCCCCACACCCAGACCACCCAGAGCACGACGAACGCGGTCCAGGTCAGGTCGGAGCCGCGCAGCACCGAGTTCTCCAGGTGCTGCCGCACCGCGGAGGCGGCCCGGTAGATGTTGGCCACGGCCGCCATCTGCTCCCGGCGGATCGGGACGCCGCCGAGCTTCGCGGACGCGAGCCGTTCGGCTTCGGTGATGGATCGCTGGCCGGGCACGGGCGCTCCTCGGGTCGCTGAGCGGGACACCCACGGCCGGATCCCGGCCACGGGAGATCGTTCGGCCTCAAATTGTACGGAGGGCCGGGCCGGGGACGGGAGCGGCCACCCCTGGACGTAACCTTTCTGCACCCCAGCTGTTCGAGGAGATCCGCATGTCCGCCGCACGTCCCCGCGTCCTCTACGTCACCGACCTGGCGTACCCGGCCAACGGGCGCCGTTACGGCGACGAGGACGTCTTCCTGACCTCGCGGCTGCGTGAGCACTTCGACCTCGCCCTGTGCCATCCGCTGGACGCGGCCGCGCTGATGGACGCCTACGACGCGGTCGTCGTGCGCAACAGCGGGCCCGTCCTCGGCTACCAGAAGGAGTACGAAGCCTTCCGCGCGCGTGCGCTCGACAGCGGCACCCTGGTGTACAACCCGCTCAGCGGCAAGGCGGACATGGCCGGCAAGCAGTACCTGCTCGACCTGAGCGCCGCCGGTTTCCCGGTCATCCCCACCGTCGACCGCGCCGAGGACCTGCACAAGCTGCCGGTGGCCGAGCGCTACGTGGTGAAGCCCAAGATCGGCGCCGACTCCCTCGGCCTGCGGATCCTGCCCGCCGCCGGCGTCGCCGGCCTCACCGACGGCACCGTCCTCGTCCAGCCGTGCGTCGACTTCGCCTACGAGGTGTCCTTCTACTTCGTCGACGACGACTTCCAGTACGCCCTCTACGCACCCGACCCGGCGCGCCGCTGGGAGCTGCGGCCGTACGCCGCCACCGCCGCCGACCTGGAGTTCGCCCGCCACTTCATCGACTGGAACGGGCTCGGCCACGGCGTCCAGCGGGTGGACGCCTGCCGTGCGCCGGACGGCGAGCTGCTCCTGGTCGAGCTGGAGGACCTCAACCCCTACCTGTCCCTGGACACCCTCCCGGAGGAGGCCCGGGACGCCTTCGTCACCGCGCTGACGGCGTCCCTGAGCCGCTTCGTCCAGGGCGCGCTCACCCCAGCCTGACGGTGATCCGCTGCGTCGCGCCCGCCGTCGCGGTCAGATCCCCGAAGGCCAGGGTCAGCGCGGAGCCGGTCGTCGCCGAGGTGACCGTGGCCGGCGCGGACGCCACCGTCGCGACCGGCCGCCGCCAGGTCAGGGTCAGACTTGTGCGCATGCGCATCGGTTCGCTCACCGCGAGCACCGCGGTGCCGTCGTCCTTCTCGGTGATCATCACGCTGCACGGATCGCTCGCGGTGAGCGTTCCGACCGTTCCGCCGAACCAGAAGTTCACGCCGGTGAAGCCGAGCGAGGGCACGGCCACGCCCTGCTGGTCGTGGCTGTTGGCCTGCGCGAGCGTGTTCAGCCGGGTGCAACTGGCGTTCATGTTGCCCGAGTAGCTGTAGGACTCCTGGTCGGTGTCCGGGTCGGCGTACACCAGGTCGGGCCAGAGCGAGCCGGTGGCCGGGGCCATCGTGGCGAGCAGCCCGCGCGCCGTGGCGCCCAGGTCGGCGAGCCGGGACGTGAACGGTTCGGCGGTCGGGTCGAAGCCCTCGCCGAGGATCAGGGTGCGCCACTTCGCGCGCAGCGTCGCGAACTCGTCCGAGGCCGCGAACGCCCGGGTGCCGAGCCCCAGGGCGGCAGCGGTGCCCGCGGAAGCGGTCAGGAAACCACGACGTGACCAAGGAGCCGTCATGACGGCGGTTTCTAGCATGCACTCGCTCAAACACTCAATGCTTCTTATCGAGTTGAGCGTTTCGAGCGTTTAGGGGAGAGGGGGAGAGGGGTGGGGCTGAACGGGTGCGCCGTGTGCGCCGTATCTCAGCACGGGGACCGCGGATCCCGTACGCACGGGACGGAAGGAGAGCAGGGTGCCGACACCGCCCGACCCTGAACAGCCGCACCCCGGACCGGTCCTCGAACCCGTCCGAGTCGTACGACTGCGCCGCTTCGACGCCCTCGCGGAGCTGATGCGCGAGATGCTCCCGGAGCGCGAGACCTTCGAGTCCTTCGAGTCCTTCGGCACGGCACCCCTGTCCGGTGCCGGCGCGCCCCGGACATCCGTCACCGAGGACGACACCCAGGAACTGCCCCCCTTCCCGGCCACCCGGCAGACCCCGCGGAACGGCACCCGCCGCTCGGCCGCGGGGACCCGCCGTGGCGCCGTCGCCGTGGCCGTCGGAGCGGCCGCGGTGGTCGGCTTCGGCTGCGCCCTCCTGCTCCCCACGCGACAGGAGGCGGACGCGAGCCCACAGCCGTCCCACACCACCACGACCACACCGACGACCACCGCTCCGGTCGCGCCCGCCACCACGCCGGCCGCGCCTGCCACCACCCCGGCCGCCGACCCCGACGGCGCGGGCACCCTCCGGCAGGGCGACACCGGCCCACAGGTCGCCGATCTGCAGCAGCGCCTGTTGCGCGTTCCCGACATCTACCGGGACGGCTCGACCAGCGGCACCTACGACGCCGTCCTCACGGCGGCCGTGGCCCGCTTCCAGCTCTGGTACGGCATCAGCGGCGACGAGACAGGCGTCTACGGCAACGACACGCGCCGCGCACTGGAATCCCGGACGAGCCTCGACGTCGGCGGCTGAGCAGCCGGGCTCGAACATCGGGCAACGCCTCGGAAAAACATCGTGGACGACCGGCCGGCAGGCCCCACCATGGGCCTCACCCTGCGGCCCGCCGCCGGGCGCACCTCGCACCACGACCGAAGGCCACGCCGATGACCGGCTCCCGCATCCCGGGCCTGCTAGTGCCCGCCGTCCTCCTGCTGGCCCTGGCCGTAGGCGTCTGCTGGTACTGGCGACACCGCAACGACGACTGACGGCACCGTGACGACCGACGACACGGCGACGACCGGCGACGGCAGAGCTGACCGACGAAGGCCGGCGCCGTGCTTCAGCGAGGCATGCCGCGGGCTGCCAGCGCCTCGCTGACCGCACGGACGCTGCGCGCGATGTGCTGCAGCTGGAGCACCTCGGCCGCGTACAGCTTGATCGTGTGCTCGATGACCGACTCGGGCAGGCCGAGGACGGGCAGCTCGGCCCGCGCGGTCTGCAGAGCCGTCCGGGCCACCCGGATCTCCTGCTGGACCTGGATCTGCGCATGCCGGGCGAGCAGGACGGGGTGCCGGATCAGCGTCGGGTAGCTGGCGTAGCGCGCCGGGACCAGCTCGCGCAGCCACTTGGCCGCCGAGCGTTCCCAGTCGTAGCTGCCGGGCATCTTGACCTGGCAGGGCCAGTCGGGGCTGAGGCGCGTGGTGGTGGTCAAGGACATGGGCAATCGCTTCCGGTGTGCGGCGTCGTGAGGGTGGTCCGACGGTTTGGGGCGGCCCCGGCCTAGGGGATGGCCGGGGCCGCCACGGGCGCATCGCCTGGGCGGTGCGCCACCGAACACCCTGATCGCCGACGTGGGTAGGGGACGGCGGCAGAGGGTGTCCGTGCGGGGGCCCCGGGCGCGGAGGACCTGCGCGGCTGGAGTGCTTGCGTGCGCATGGGCGGTCCGTCGGCTTTCTCGGGGCGGTGTGCGAGCGGTGAGTCCCGCAGGTGTGGAACGAGCCCAAAGTCGACCGGGCGAGATCCGTGAGCAGTATTTATATATACCGACGGGTTTGCAAGACGTATGAAAACATTCATGCGGGATATGCGTTGAATGATCCTCTGACGGCGAAAGATCCCCGTGCGGGGTGCGGATGACAGGAAGAACTGCGGGAAGGGTCTCCCGCGGCCGGAAGGTTCAGTCCTTCAGGAAGAACTGCTGCTGGTCGGCGACCTGTTCGTACTTCTCCAGGCGGGCCTGCGTGCGCTCCGGATCGGCGTCGGTCATGGCCTGCAGCAGGGCCGCGGCCATCACTCCGGGCGCCGCGTAGGAGTCGAAGACCAGGCGGGAGCCGGTGCCGGTGGCGAAGGTGACGTCGGCCTCGTCGGCCAGCGGGCCGAGCGCCAGGTCGGTGATCAGGGCAACCTTCAGGCCCGCCTCGCGTGCGACCCGGAGCGCCGTGAGCGTCTCCTGTGCGTGCCGGGGCATGGCGAACGCCAGCACCCAGGTGCCGCCGGCCTCGCGCGACTGCAGCAGCGCGTCGTAGGCCACGCTGCCGCCGCGCGTCACCAGCCGTACGTCGGGATGGATGCGGCGGGCGGCATAGCCGAAGTACTCGGCCAGCGACACGGAGATGCGCAGTCCCAGCACGGTCAGCGGGGTGGAGCGGGACAGCGCGCGGCCGACCTGGATCACCCGGTCGGGGTCGGCGAAGTCGCGGCGCATGTTCTCCAGGTTCTGGATCTCGGCGTCGACGGCCGCCTGGAGCTCGTTGGCGCGGTCCACCTCGCCGGGCCCGCCCGCCAGCGTGCTCAGTGCGATCGACTGGAGCTTCTCCCGCAGCGCCGGGTAGCCGCTGAAGCCGACGGCGGCCGCGAAGCGGGTCACGGAGGGCTGGCTGACGCCCACCCGGTCCGCCAGCTCGGTGATCGACAGGAACGCCGCCTCGGTGATGTGCTCGATCAGGTACTGGGCGACGCGACGCTGGCCCGGGGACAGCCGGGGGCCGTCGAAGAGTTCCCTGAGCTGGGAGGTCGGTGCGGCCCCGGCCTCCGGCGCGGTCTTGCCCGAGGTGATCGCTGATGCCTGGGCGCGTGCCTGCTGCGGCGAGGGCGCCGACCCTTCTTCTTTGTCTCCCACGACCACTCAACATAGCTCACCGACCGTCATGACCAGGGGCTGTGACGGGCAGGCAGGCTCACCGCCGATACAAGGTGATCGAATGACCCACTTGATCGACTGGGCGGCTTGACTCGATCAATTCAGCCAATCGACCACGTGCCTTGGCCACCGCGGAGTCCGACACGACGAGCAGTCCGTGCACCCGGCCGGGCGGCACCGTGCGCGGATCGACGGCACGGATGCCGTAGTACGACGGCACGCCGCTGCCCTTGTAGACCAGCCACACCCGCTCGCCCGGGTACCGCTGCCGGAGCCGGTCGGCGAGCCGGCCGAGGTCCTGGCCCCAGTCCACGTTGGAGTCGTGCAGCAGCCGGTGGGTGTTGGCCGGCCCGCCGAACGCCTCGTTGGCGTACGGCAGGTAGTACGGGAACGTGCGCAGCGAACTCACCGCCACCCACAGCACCAGGAGCCCCGTCAGCACACCCGACCAGCGCCATCGCAGCGCGCGCACGCACGCTCCCGCCACCGCGAGGAACACCGGCACGAACAATGCGTACCGGGTCCCGAAGTCCCGCGAACCCGTCATCGCCGCCGCCAGCAGCACCGCGGGCGGCAGCAGCAGATACGGTGCGGCGGGCCGAAGCCGTCGCACCGTCAGTACGGCCACGGCACCGGCCGCGCCCAGCGCGAGCAGCCCGAGCGGTGTCTTCACCAGCAGGGCGACGGGCAGGTAGTACCAGAGCGATCCCGTGTACAGACGCCCGAACAGATAGCCCTGCCAGGGGTAGTCCTCCAGCCCGAACTGCACCCGCATCCCCGCCCGGTACGCCTCCGGCAACGGCAGCAGGTCCGTCACGCGCCCGCGCAGCCCGTGCACGGCCGGCACCGGCTCGGCGGGTGTGAACCGCAGCAGGGGATCGACCGCCAGATACGTGCCCCACACGACGGCGACCGCCACCAGCGCCACGACCGCCGCCCCCGCGAGCCCCAGGAGCGCCTTCCGGCGCCGCTCGGCACCCCGCCGGGCCGCCCCCACCGACACCACCGCGAGCAGCATCACCACGGGGATCGCCGGCAGCGCGCTCATCTTCGTCGCCACCGCCGCCCCGAGGGCCGCCCCGGAGAGCGGCAGATACAACCGGGGCCGGTCCCGGGCCCGCCACACCAGCCAGACGGACGTCAGCACGAACCCGGCCGCCGGCACGTCCAGCGTGGCCAGCGAGCCGTGCGCGATCACGTCCGGCGAGAAGGCGTACAGCGCGAGCGCCGCCAGCCCGCCCGCCGAACCCGTCAGCTCATGCGCGAACGCGAACACCACCAGCGCGAACAGCAGGGTCAGCGCGATCACCGGCAGCCGTGCCCACAGCATCAGCCGCCATGGATCGTTGCCCGACTCGTACAGCAGATGCCGGCCCACCTCGCCCTGGGTGCCGGTGTACGACGGGTCGTAGTGCGGGTCCGCCACCGCCACCCCGGCCGCGATCAGCAACTTGCCGAGCGGCGGGTGCTCGGGGTTGTACCGCACCCGGTGCTCACGCACATAGTCGGTGGCCGTTGCCACGTACACGGGTTCGTCGATGGTGGGCGTCTGCCGGACCGCCGTGGTGACCATCGCGGCGGCCATCTGGGCCAGCAGCAGTGCCACCAGGAGCGGCACCAGCCACCGCCGCCGGCGGCGCAGCCCGGCGTACAGCCGGTCCCGGGCCGTACGCCGCCGGGGGCCGTCGTCCGCGGGGGCCTCGGCTACGAGGACCTGGGCCGTGTGCTGTGCGCGCGCCATCATCCGCCCCACGGTGGCACCGGCCGTGCGGTGGCGGGAGCCGGGCCCTGTCGCCGAAGCCGGATCATGGCCCTACTGTCGCACCGCTCCCGCCACCGGGGCGTCACCGCTTCACGAGTCGTACCGACAGACCTTCTGCCGTGTACACGGGTACGGCCCGCAGCACGTCGGAGTTCACCTCCACGCGGTCGAACTGCCCGCGCAGCCGGGGCACGTCGAGCACCGGCAGCATGCTGCCCGCGGCCGGCGGCCGCTCGGTGTCCAGTCGCAGCGACAGCACGGCCGAACGGCCCAGTACCGCCAGGTGCTTCACGGTCAGTGGCGCCTTGTGGCCCGTGCACAGGGTGACCTTCAGGGTGCCGGAGTCCTGGGCGTACCCGCCCCGCACCCGCAGCCGCTCGTCGACCCGCAGGGTGCCGCCCGAGACCCGCACGTCCCCGTGGCCGAGGGCGTCCTCGGAACCGGCCGTCAGCGCACCGGACTTCAGCACCGTCCCGCCCGTGTACCGGTTGCGGCCGCTCAGCGTCAGCGTGCCGGTGCCCCGCTTGGCCAGGCCGCCGCACCCGTCGATGTCGTTGCGCCAGCTGTCGGCCGCCGAGAAACCGCCGGCGGCCGCGTCCAGGGTGACGGTGACGTCGGAGTCGAAGGCGCCGTAACCGTCGGCGGCGGCGAACAGGTCCAGCCGCCCCCACTGCTCGGCGCCGTCGAGCAGCACGTATCCGGCGGGCAGCCCGGTGGTGCGCAGCACCTCGCGACGCTGGTCCGCGTCCAGGTACGGCAGCCGGGTCTCCAACAGCACCTCGGCGCCCTTCGGCACGGTCAGCGGCGCGCTGTGGCCCTGCCGGGTGAGCACGTACGTCAACCGGGGCCGGACCGAACGGGCGTTGGCGTCCCGGTCGGCGTACGGGTCGGTGTCCTGGTGCGCGTAGGCGTACAGGGTGTCGGCGGTGGTGCCGGTCTGCGCGGTGAAGTGGGCGAGGGCCTGGGCGCGGGCGGCGGCCTTCAGCCCGGCGTTGGCCGGGTCGGCGAGGGTGGCAGCGGCCAGCGCGGTGGCCATGACGCGGCCGCCGATGACGTCGACGGTGTGGTGCATGCCCGCCACGATCCGGGTGTGGCTCAGCTCGAAGGCGCGCGTCACCAGCTCCTGGAACCGCTCGGGCACCGCGTACGCGTAGGCGAGGGCGGCCAGGTGGAAGGCGTTGGTGTGGCCGCTCGGGAATCCGCCGTCGTCGGCCGGTGAGGTGCCGCGCTGCCGCAGCAACTGCGGGGCGACCACCACGTCGGACTCGTACACCGGGTAGCCGAGCGCGTCCTTCGCGCCGGTGTCGACGACCTCGCTGTCCGCGTTCATGCGCCACGGACGCGGGTACTGGTAGGCGTACTTGGCCGGGTTGCCGGAGGCGTACGGACCGCGCACGGTGTCGACCAGTTCGGCGACCTTGCCGAGCGCGGAGTCGTGGGCACCGGCGCCGAGGGCCGAGCCGGCCGGGGCGTTCGCGGGCACCGCGTCGCTGACGGTGGTCGCCGGGGTGCCGTCGGGTGCGCCGGTGATCGAGGTGACCGCCCTGGCGCCCGCCCGGTAGAGGTCGGCCAGCGGGCCGAGGCCGGCGATCATCGCGTAGCTCTGGTGCTGGCGGTCGTAGACGAACGCCTCCTTCGCCTGCGCGTCGGTGCGCTCGGTGGTGGTCCGGGCGCAGTAGAGCATGTTGGCGCGCAGTACCTCGGGGCGCAGCGGGGTACCGGTGTTCCAGGCCGAGCCGGTCTTCCACACCTGGGCGAAGCCGCCGAGGATCCGGACCACCGCGTTGGTCTCGGGGGTGAGGTTGGCGAGGACGTTGGTCCGGTAGTCGTCGACGAACGCAGCGGGGACGGTAGCGGCCTTGGCGTCGGCGGCGGACAGCCACGCGGCGAAGGTCGGTGCGACGAGCACGCCCGCCGACGCGCCCAGCGAGGTCTTGAGGAAACCGCGTCGGCCCAGGGCGGTTCCACGGGCCGGCGAGGAGGAGCGGAGCCCGGCGGGTGACGGCATGCGTGTGCCTCTCTGGAGTTCTTCGGCCGGACGACGGCCGGGGAGTGGCCCACGGGACCGCCCGGCGCGCGCGGCCGGGACGCCCGGCCGCGATGTGCCGGATTGTGCGATCCCGTGGGAAAGAAGTTGAACGAGTGAATATCTAGGGCGGGGTCGTGTCCCGTCGGGGAGTCCCCGGCGACGCGGGCGTGTGGGGCAGGTGAATGCGGGGCGTGCCGTTCACAGGATCGAACGCCCCAGCGCCACCGCCCCGTTGACGGGCGGCACCCGCAACGGGTGCGGCCGTGCGTCGGGCAGGGCGGCGGCGAGCGCGGCCGTGAAGGCGTCGTACAGGAGCGGCTGGGCGAGGACTGTGCTGCCCGCGACCACCACGTCGTCCACGGCGAGGCCGCGGTCGGCGAGCCGGACCACGAGCGCGGCGAGGGAGCGGCCCCCGGCCGCTATCACGTCGCGGGCGAGCCCGGAGCCCGCTTCTGCGGCCGAGAAGAGGACCGGGGCGTGCCGGCCCCACTCGGCGGAGACGTCCGTGGCGCCCTCCAACGCCGCGCCGAGCGCGGGCACTTCGGGCACGCCGAACGCGGCGAGCAGTGCGGAGGCCAGCGCGTCGGGCGCGGCGCCGCGGTCGTGGGCGGCCCAGCAGGCCCGTGCGGCCTCCCGGACCAGCCCGGCCGAGCCGCCCTCGTCGCCGAGGGCCGCGCCCCAGCCGCCGACCTGCACCGGGGCGCCGTCCGCCGCGCGGCCGACCGCGACCGAGCCGGTGCCCGCGACCAGACCGACCCCCTTCTCCAGCCCGGCGGCGGGGACGAGGAGTTCGGCGTCGCCGACGATCAGCGCGGGCGCGTCCAGGACGTCGCCCAGGGCGGCCCGGATCGCGGCGCACTGGCGTGGTGTCTCGCAGGCGTGCCCGCCCACGGCGAGGGCGGCCGGGCGGAGACCGGCCGGCAGGGCGTCGTCGAGCAGTGCCGCCAGCCAGGCCGCGGCGGCGGCCGGGGCGTGCGGCCGCCAGCCGCTGCTGGAACGGACGCGGTCGGCGACCAGTTCGCCCCCGGCCAGTGCCCGGAGATGGGTCTTGGTGCCGCCCACGTCGATCCCGACCACGAGGGGATGCGGAACGTCCTGCACGGATCCTCTTTCGTCGTCCGCAGGGAGCTGTGCTGCAGGGGCCGTGCTCCCTGGTGCTGTGCTGCGACGGCGGGCGAACCGCGCCGGGATGAACGGCTGCAGAAGGTGTCGGGAAGCCCCGGGACGGGCTTCGGCTGCGGTCACGGCAGGCGAGTACCGTGGAGTTCGTTAGGAAATTAACTAACGAAGTAGAGTGCGTCAAGAGGCACGCAATCCCGGCGCCCTCACCAGCAGACTGCGGCTCGAATCTGGGGGAGAGCATGATCCTGAGCGAGAGCGCCCGCGCGGTGTTCGCCGTCCTGGCCGCGGCCGGCACCGCCACCCGCCCCAGGCTGGCGGCCGACGCGGGACTTTCGAAACCGACGGTCTCCGCAGCCGTGGCCGAGCTGGAGGCCGCGGGGCTCGCCGCCCACTCCGGTACGGCCTCCAGCGGCACCGGCCGCACCGCCGCCGTCTACCGCCTCGGCCCGGCCGCCGGGACCGTGCTCGCCGTGGACCTCGGCCCCGACCGCACGCGGGTACGCGGCTGCGCCCTCGACGGCAGCCTGCTCGCCGAGGCCACCACCTCCCGGGCCGATGCCGCAGACGCCGTACGCGAGACCCTCGCCGCGCTGCCCGCAGACGCCCCGCTGCGCACCATCGTCGTCGCCGTCGGCGACGTCACCGCACAGGACCACGAGGGCACCGGCATGCGGCCCGCGACCGCCAAGGCCGGGCCCGCCTACGACGCGATGGCCGTCGCACTGCCGCCCGGTGTCCCCGTCCACCTCGAGAACAACGTGAACTGCGCGGCGCTCGCCGAGCTGCACGAGGGCGCCGCCCGCGGCCGCCACACCTTCGGCTATCTGCGGATCGGCGTGGGCGTCGGCCTCGGCATCGTCGTCGGCGGCCGGGTGCTGCGCGGAGCGAACGGCGCCGCGGGCGAGCTGGCCCGGCTGCCCTACCCCTGGGACGACGACCGCGAGCCGCGCCGCGAGGCCCTGGAGGAGTACGTCGGAGCGCACTCCCTGCTGCACCGGGCCGCGGAGGCCTGGCAGTCCGCCGACGGCCCGCGCCCCCGCACCACCGAGCAGCTCTTCGCCCTCGCCGCCGAGGGCCGGGCGACGGCCCGCGCCGTCGTCGCCCGCCATGCCGCCGACGTGGGCCGGCTCGCCGCCGCCGTGGCCGCCGTGCTGGATCCCGGACTGATCGTGCTCGGCGGCAGCACCGGCGCCGACCCGCAGCTCCTGCCCGGTGTCCGGGCCGAACTGGAGCGGCTGAGCTGGCCCACCGAGGTGGTCAGCAGCACGGTCGGGGACCTCGGCACCGTCACCGGCGCGGCCGGGCTCGCGATCGCACGCGGAGTCCAAACCGTGACCGAGGCCGTGCGGGCGAAGGATTGACGGCCTCCGACTCGGTCTGCCAATGTCCGGACAAGCGCTTTCTAAGCCGGGCGGGACCCCGGCTCGAGGGTGGGCGTCCCGACCGTACGTGACGTACGGCAGCCACGCGAGGGCGTGCTCGCTGGGCAACGGCCGTCAGGGCCGGGGACCGCACCCGTCAGGGGTGCGCGGCCGGGCGAGGCCGCGTACCGGAAAGCGATTCCAACACCAAGGCGCCCGAGCCGAGTTGACCGGCTCCGGGATCCGTCACGCACCTTCAGGGAGGACCCGGTGGGTCACCAGATCTCGCGCAGAACCCTCTTCCGCACCGCGAGCGGACTGGCCGTCGCCGGCGCGCTCGGCCCCACCCTCGCCGCCTGTGCCGGCGGCACCGGGGCGGGCAGCGACAGCGGCAAGCTGACCATGACCTGGTGGGGCAGCGACGACCGGCACGCCGCGTACAAGAAGGCCCTCGCCTACTTCGAGAAGAAGAACTCGAAGATCGAGATCGAGACCCGTTACCAGGGCTACGACGGCTACTTCGACAAGTTCAACACCCAGGTCGCCGGCGGCAGCGCCCCCGACCTGCTGCAGATGGACACCGCGCTGGTCGCGCAGTACGCCCGCAAGGGCATCCTCGCCCCGCTCGACTCCTACGTCGGCAAGTCCCTGGACCTGACCGGCTTCTCCAAGACGCTCCTGGCCGCCGGCACCGTCGACGGCAAGCTGTACGGCGTCCCGTCCGGCATCGGCGTCAACCAGCTCACCGTCAACCGCTCCGGCCTGGAGCAGCTCGGCCTGAAGCTGCCCGACCGCGAGTGGACCTGGAACGACCTGAAGAAGATCGCGACCGACGTCTACAAGAAGAGCGGCGGCAAGCAGTACGGCGTCGACGACGGCGGCGGCTCCACCCTCCAGTGCTTCGAGATCTTCGCCCGAGAGAAGGGCCGGCAGTTCTTCTCCGACGACGGCAAGAAGCTCGGCTTCACCGCCGACACCCTGCAGGAGTGGTGGGAGTTCTGGGCCGGGATGCGGCGGGACCACGCCTGCCCGCCGCCCGCTGTCACCTCGGCCGCGCACAACGACCTCACCAAGAACGCGGTGGTCATCGGCAAGGCCCTGTTCACCTTCGACTCCGGTGTCTACGGCGCCGGCGGCTCGATCACCGACGCCCAGCTGGACTTCCTGCCCACCCCGCAGGGCGACTGGTCCGGCGCCCGCGAGGGCAACTTCGTCAACGGCGGTGTGCTGCTGAGCGCCACCAAGGCCGGCAAGCAGATCGCCGACTCGGTGAAGATCATGGACTTCTTCGCCCAGGACGCCACCGCCATCAAGGACATGCAGCTGCTGCGCGGCATCCCGCCGACCGAGAAGGCCCGTTCGCTGATCTCCGGCGGGCTGACCGAGACCGACAAGCTGAACATGGCGAACGCCGACTACATCTCCCAGCGGGTCTCCAAGGCCGCGGGCGCGCTGCCCGCGCCGGTGCCCCCGCCCAAGGGCGCGGACCAGATCTGGGACCTGCTGTTCCAGTCCAACCTGGCGGTCGCCTTCGGCAAGAAGACCATCAAGGCACAGCTGAGCGAGTTCTTCGACCAGGCGCAGTCGATCCTCGCGGGCTGACCGCCCGCCCCAGCACAGTCAGGCACCGGGAGAGGGGCAGGGAGAAGATGAGCATGACCACCACCAAGACCGACGAGGTCGTGGGGGAGGCGCCGGCGATCCCCGCCGACCAGTGCGAGCGGGAACGGATGCGCCGGCGCGCCGCCAGACGGCGCGGCGGGGGCAGGTGGCCGTACCTCTTCCTGGCCCCCTGGTTCGTCGGCCTGTTCGGCCTGACGATCTACCCGATGCTGGACTCGCTGTACCTGTCGTTCACGGACTTCGACCTGCTCTCGTCCGCCAAGTGGGTCGGCACCGAGAACTACTCGCACATGTTCACCGACGACCCGGTGTTCTGGGACTCGGTGCACGCCACCCTGCTGTACGTCCTCGTCTCCGTGCCGCTGAAGCTGGCGCTCGCGCTCGGCGTGGCGATGCTCCTCAACCGGGACCTGAAGGGCATGGGCCTGTACCGGGCCGCCTTCTATCTGCCCTCGCTGCTGGGCGGAGCGGTGGCCATCGCCATCGTGTGGCGCCAGGTCTTCGGCGGCGACGGCCTGTTCAACGACTTCCTCGGCTGGTTCGGCATCAAGGGCCAGGACTGGATCTCCAGCCCCGACTCCGCGCTCTACACGCTCGTCCTGCTCGCCGTCTGGCAGTTCGGCACACCGATGGTCATCTTCCTCGCCGGACTCAAACAGCTGCCGAAGGACGTGTAGGGGCGGCGGCGATCGACGGCGCCCGGCCCGTCACCCGGTTCTTCCGGATCACCCTTCCGCTGCTCACGCCGATCGTCTTCTTCAACGTGGTCCTGCAGATCATCGACGCGTTCAAGACGTTCACCCCCGCCTTTGTGATCAGCAACGGCACCGGGGGACCGCTCAACTCGACCATGCTGTACTCCCTCTACCTGTACAAGAAGGGCTTCACCGACCTGCAGATGGGGTACGCCTCGGCGCTGGCCTGGGTGCTGTTCCTGGTCATCGCCGGCTTCACGGCGGTCAACTTCGTCGCCGGCCGCTACTGGGTGCATTACGACGACTGACGTCGTCAGAGTCCAATTCGACGCCTGAGCGAGGAGTCCTCACCCCCCATGTCCGCCATCACCCCGCCCCGCCCCTCGACGTCGCCGCTGCAGAAGCTCCGCTCGGCCACCGGCACCCGCCGCATCTTCCTCCACACCGTGCTCATCGGCGTCGCGGTCGTCATGCTGTACCCGTTGCTGTGGATGCTGAGCAGCTCGCTCAAGCCCGACACCGAGATCTTCACCCACCCCGGGCTGATCCCGGACCGGCTGCACCCGCAGAACTACTCCGAGGGCTGGAGCGGCTCCGGCAACTCCTTCTCCCTCTACATCACCAACTCGCTGATCGTCACGATCGGCGCGGTGATCGGAAACATCATCTCCTGCTCGCTGGCCGCCTACGCGTTCGCGCGCTTCGAGTTCCGGGGCAAGAAGATCTGGTTCGGACTGATGCTCGGCACGCTGATGCTGCCCACGCAGGCCGTCCTGATCCCGCAGTACACGATCTTCTACAACCTGACCTGGATCAACACCTACCTCCCGCTGATCGTGCCGAAGTTCCTGGCCACGGACGCGTTCTTCATCTTCCTGATGGTCCAGTTCATCCGTTCCATCCCGCGCGAGCTGGACCAGGCGGCCATGATGGACGGCGCCAACCCCCTGCAGATCTACTGGAAGATCATCCTGCCGCTGATGAAGCCGGCCCTGATCACCACCACGATCTTCACCTTCATCTGGACGTACGACGACTTCCTGCACCAGCTCGTCTACCTCCAGCAGAACGACACGTTCACGGTCCCGCTCGGGCTGACCCTGTTCCTGGACCAGACGAGCGGCTCCTCGTACGGCGCAATGTTCGCCATGTCGACCATCGCGCTTGCGCCCACGCTCATCTGCTTCCTCATCTTCCAGAAGAGGCTGGTGGAAGGCATGGCGACCTCCGGCATGAAGGGCTGATCCACCCGTGCATCTCCCTCACCAGCGCGGCCCGTTGCACGACCTCCCGGACACCCCCGAGGCGTACGACGCGGTCCTCGCCGACGTCACCGAGCAGGCCCTGTCCCGCCTCACCCCCGAGGGCAACCTGGAACACCCCGACGCGGGCGACGACATCGGCGACACCTCCCTCGGCATCACCTCCCTGCTCGCCCTCGCCTGGCAGCGCGGCCGGGACCCCCGGCTGCCGGAAGCGGTGCGCCGCAGTCTCGCCTTCCATCTGCGCGAGCGTGTCTACACCGACGACAACCCCGGCTACCCGAACCTCCGCACCACCGACTCGGGCCTGCCGTACGCCCGTTACGTGCTGGAAGCGGGCGCCCACCCCATCGGTGACTGGCCGAGCACGGTGTGGGCGCTGCTCCAGGCGGTCAACGTCCTCGACGCGGCCGACGGCCTCCTGGACGACGAACAGCGCACCGAGCTCACGGAGTTGGCCCACGGCTACTGGCGCCGGCTGACCGAGGCGACCTTCTTCAACCCGCAGGAGGCGGGCAACCAGGCCATCGGCTGTGTGGTCGGCGGCCTGATGCTGGCCCGCCATCTCCCCGACGCGCAGGGGGACCAGGTGCGCGCCCGCGCGCTCGCCCTGTACTCCGACGAGATCCGCGCCCACCGGGTCCGCGACCGGGGCGCCCTGCTGCCGCCCGAGCACGGCGGTGCGTACGACAACAACTACGGCCCGATCTCGCTCTCCTTCCTCGCCCAGGCCCACCGGGTCAGCGGCGAGGAGGTGTTCGCCGAGGACGGAGAGGCGCTCGCCCGCTACATCGACGCCCGTCTGACGAGCGGCGGCTTCGACAACGGCGGCCCCCGCTACAGCGAGCAGCACTCCGGGTTCGAATCCGTCCTGGGCCTGCGCTACTTCAGCGCACGCATCGGCGCGGACCTGGGCCGCTACCGGGGCGACACCCTCCCCCACTGCCCAAAGGGCGTGGGAGGTACCCCCACGGGACGGCACGCGGTCCAGCGCGACGGCCGCATCGACGGGCACTTCGCCTTCATGCTGGTCTGGCAGATCCAGGACACCACCCGCTGGCACCGCGTCCCGTCGACCGCACCCGCCCGCCACCAGCTGCGCTCCGGCACGGTCTCCGTCGCCTTCGACAGCCGCATGACTCCCTCGCTCGTCGAGGCGGCCGGCACCTACTACCTGCCCGCCGCAGTGCGCCGCCAGCACGGGTTCGGCCCGGTCACGGACGGCTTCCTGCTGTGCCGCCCCATGGGCGAGGTGCGCGTCCGCGACGTCAGCGCCGACGGGCTCGCGGCCAAGCTGGTCACCAAACCGGTCGTCGGCCGCGACCATGTGCTGCGCCATGTGCGGTCGCTGTACGTCACCGACGGCACCAGCCTGTGGGTGACGGTCGCCGTGGAACGGCTCGACGGGGCGCCGTACCTGCTGTCCGGGCTGCCGTACGCCGCCGACGACGGCGACCGGGTGCGCCGCGTCGCCGAGGGCCAGGTCGCCGCCGCGGGCGGGCTGCGCCTGACGCATCCCGCGGACCCGGGCCCCGACCACTTCGACGCCCGCGCCGAACTCACCCAGGAACAGGCGGCGTTCGCACTCGCGGCCGACCCGCGCGGCTACGGCAACCCCGACGAGGGCTGGCGCCACCTGGTCGGCTCCACCGCGCTGGAGGCCGACCCGGCACCGGGCGCTCCGGAGGGCCTGCACGTGTTCGCGGTGCGCTACGGGCCCGGCGGCTCCTTCTCACCCGCCTTCGACAGCGACGAGCAGGGGCTGACGGTACGCACCGAGGCGTTCACCGCGGTGCTCGGGGATCCGGCGGGCGATGCCGCCGGCGAACCCGTGCTCACGCTGAGCGTCCGAGCCAGGACCTAGGGCAGCGCGCCGGGCGGCACGACCAGGTCCGCCCGGTCCCGCGTCGTGGCGATCAGCTCGGCGTTGCGCTGGTCCGTCCCCAGGACCCAGGACACGGCCGCCTCGCGCTCCTTGCCGAACTCCTCGTGCCGGGCGACCAGCCGCCGGATCCGCTCCGGCTCGTCGAGCTCGCAGTACCACACCTCGTCCAGGCACAGCCGCACCCGCGCCCACGAACCCTCCGCCAGCAGCAGGTAGTTGCCCTCCGTCACCACCAGCCGCGCCGTCGGCGGCACCGGGATCGCGCCCGCGATCGGCTGCTCCAGGACCCGCTCGAACCCGGGCGCGTACACCACCTCGCCGGTCTCCTCGCGCAGCCGCCGCAGCAGCGCCGCGTACCCGGCGGCGTCGAAGGTGTCCGGCGCACCCTTGCGGTCGCGGCGGCCGAGCCGGTCCAGCTCGACGTCGGCCAGATGGAAGCCGTCCATGGGGACGTGCGCCACCCAGGGCGGCCCGTCGGCGTTCAGGGCGCGTACCAGCTGCTCGGCCAGCGTCGTCTTTCCCGAGCCCGGGCCGCCCGCGATCCCGAGGATCGCGCGCCGCCCGCCCCCGGCGAGGGCACGGGCGCGGGTGAGGAGGTCGTCGAAGGTCAGCGGCACACAGCAGAGTGTGTCACCGCGGCGACGACGGTGAGAGTCGGGCCGGAAGGTTCGAAAGTCTGGCTCGTGTGGCGCTCGCCACCCACTGGAGCGCACTCCATGGGGAAAGGTGCTGGGTATGACTCAGCTCGGTCTGCCCGACACCATCCTGGCCTGTCTGTTCGACCTCGACGGGGTCGTCACCAAGACGGCCGTCGTGCACGCGGCCGCCTGGAAGGAGACGTTCGACGCGTTCCTGCGCGAGTACGAGGGCCCGCAGGCGCGGCCGTTCGACGAGATCGCCGACTACGACGAGTACGTCGACGGACGCCCGCGCGCCGACGGGGTCCGTTCCTTCCTCGACTCGCGCCGCATCCACCTGCCCGAGGGCGGCCCCGACGACCCGCCCGACGCCCGCACCGTGCACGGCCTCGGCAACCGCAAGAACGACCTGCTGCTGGAGCGGATCCGCACCGGCGGTGTGGAGGCCTACGAGGGCACCCTGCGCTATCTGGAGGCCGTCCGCGCGCAGGGCCTGCGCACCGCGATCGTCTCCTCCAGTGCCAACTGCCGGGACGTGCTGCGGGCCGTCGGCGCCGAGCACTTCTTCGACGTCCGCATCGACGGCGTGGTCGCCGCCGAGCGGAACCTGCCGGGCAAGCCGCACCCCGACACCTTCCTGGCCGCCGCCCACGACCTGGGCGTCGAGCCGGCGCAAGCGGCCGTCTTCGAGGACGCGCTGGCCGGCATGGACGCGGGCCGCTCGGGCGGCTTCGGACACGTCGTCGGCGTCGACCGGGTCGGACAGACCGACGCCCTGTACGCACACGGCGCGAGCATCGTCGTCAAGGATCTCGCCGAACTGGGAGGCAAGCAGTGATCACCCACCGGTCGTACACGGTCGAGCCGTGGGCCGTGCGCGAGACGGACCTGAACCTCGACGTCCTCGCCCAGAGCGAGTCGGTGTTCGCGCTGTCCAACGGCCACGTCGGCTGGCGCGGCAACCTGGACGAGGGCGAACCGCACGGCCTGCCCGGCAGCTACCTCAACGGGGTGCACGAGGTGCATCCGCTGCCGTACGCGGAGGCCGGCTACGGCTATCCGGAGTCCGGGCAGACGGTCATCAACGTCACCAACGGCAAGATCCTGCGGCTCCTGGTGGACGACGAGCCGTTCGACCTGCGCTACGGCCGGCTCGTCGCCCACGAGCGGGTCCTGGACCTGCGCCGCGGAGTGCTGGAGCGGACCGTCGAGTGGACGTCCCCGGCCGGCTCCACGGTCCGGGTCCGCTCGACCCGGCTGGTGTCGCTGACCCAGCGGGCGGTGGCCGCGGTGGCGTACGAGGTGGAGGCCGTCGGCCGCCGCAGCCGGGTGGTGATCCAGTCGGAGCTGGTCGCCAACGAACAGCTGCCCGGTTCGAACGGCGACCCGCGCGCCGCGATGGCGCTGCAGTCGCCGCTGGAGCGGGAGGACGACCTCGCCGTCGGCAACCGGCTGCGGCTGGTGCACCGCACCCGGCGCAGCGGCCTGCGGGTGGCCGTGGCCGCCGACCACGTGGTCACCGGTCCCGAGCGCACCACGAGCCGCAGCGAGAGCGGCGGCGACGTCGCGCGGCTCACCGTCACCTCCGTCCTGGAGCCGGGTCAGACGCTGCGGGTGGAGAAGCTGGTCGCCCACGGCTGGTCCGGCACCCGCTCGCTGCCCGCGATGGCCGACCAGGTCGACGCCGCCCTCGCGGCCGCCGCGCACGACGGCTGGCAGGGGCTCCTGGACGACCAGCGCGCCTACTTGGACGACTTCTGGTCCGGCGCGGACGTCGAGGTGGACGGCGACGAGGAGATCCAGCAGGCCGTGCGGTTCGCCCTCTTCCACGTCCTGCAGGCCGGGGCCCGCGCCGAGCAGCGGGCGATACCCGCCAAGGGCCTGACCGGCTCCGGCTACGACGGGCACGCCTTCTGGGACAGCGAGATGTTCGTGCTGCCCGTCCTCACCCACACCGCACCCGAGGCAGTCGCCGAGGCGCTGCGCTGGCGGTACAACACCCTCGACGAGGCTCGCGAGCGCGCTGCCCAACTGGGGCTCGGCGGGGCCGCATTCCCCTGGCGGACCATCCAGGGCGCGGAGGGCTCGGCGTACTGGCCGGCCGGGACCGCGGCCTTCCATGTGAACGCCGACATCGCCGACGCGGTCGTCCGCTACCTCGAGGCCACCGGCGACACCCGTTTCGAGCGGGAGGCGGGAGTGGAGCTGCTGGTGGAGACCGCCCGCCTGTGGCGCTCGCTCGGCCACCACGACCAGCGCGGGGTCTTCCACATCGACGGCGTCACCGGCCCCGACGAGTACAGCGCGGTGGCCGACGACAACACGTACACCAACCTGATGGCCCGCCAGAACCTGCTCGCCGCCGCCGATGCCGTCGAACGGCACCCGCGCGAAGCGGAGCGCCTGGGCGTGGACGCGGAGGAGAGCGCGGCCTGGCGCGACGCCGCCGAGGCCGTGCACATCCCCTACAACGACGACCTTGGCGTCCACGAGCAGCACGCCGGATTCACCCGCTACCAGCGCTGGGACTTCGCGCACACCCGCCCCGAGCAGTACCCGCTGCTGCTGAACTTCCCCTACTTCGACCTCTACCGCAAACAGGTCGTCAAGCAGGCCGACCTGGTGCTGGCCATGTACACGTGCGGCGACCGTTTCGACGACGAGCAGGTGGCCCGCAACTTCGCCTACTACGAGCCGCTGACCGTACGCGACTCGTCGCTGTCCGCCTGCTGCCAGGCCGTCATCGCCGCCCAGGCGGGCCATCTGCGGCTCGCCTACGACTACACGGCCGAGGCGGCCCTGATGGACCTGGAGGACCTGGAGCACAACACCCGGGACGGACTGCACATCGCCTCGCTGGCCGGGACCTGGATGGCGCTGGTCGCGGGCTTCGGCGGACTGCGCCGCGACGGCGAGGGGCTGCGGTTCGCGCCGCGCCTGCCCGAGCGGCTGCGCCGCCTCGCCTTCAGCCTCCAGTTCCGCGGCCGTCGCGTCAGGGTGGAGATCGGTGCGGACAAGGCGACGTACACGCTGCTGGAGGGGGAGCCGCTCACGCTCCAGCACCACGGGGAGGCACTGCGGGTGAGCACCGACGAGCCGGCCGTCCGCTCCGTACCCCCGGTCGGCCCCCGCCCGGACCCCGAGCAGCCCCTGCACCGGGCGCCGAACGCCGGGTGAGCGTCAGTTCAGCATCCCGGACAGCAGACCGAGCAGGTCGCTCGTCGCGTCGGCGGCGAGCAGGGCGGCGAGGGTGCCCAGGGCGAGGACGGCCACCGCGGCGGCCCACAGTTGCGGGGGCGGGCTTGTCTGGAGCGCCGCGATCCGGCGGGAGATCGCGCGGTCGGTGAAGTTCAGGGTGCACGCCGGGCGGGCCCGTCCGGCGGTGAGGGCGGCCCGGGCCAGAGCGCGGGCGGTGGTCCGCCGGTCCCCGACGGCGGTCGCCGCCTGCTCGTCCGCCCAGCGTTCCACGAGGAAGACCACGGCCGAACGGACCGGTGCGAGCAGCGGGTTGGCCGCCACGGCCAGGGTGGTCGCGGTCACCAGAGGCCCGTGCCGGTGGGTCAGATGCGCGCGCTCGTGGGCGAGCAGCACCCGCCGCTCGTCCGGCGCGAGCGCGCCCAGCATCGCCGAGGTGACCAGGATCCGGCCCGGCCGGCCCGGAATCGCGAAAGCCTGCGGCACCTCGGAGGCGGCGACGATCAGCTCCGTGTCCGCGGGCTGCCCCGCGCACAGCCGCCGCAGCGCCCGCCGGGTGCGCCGCTCGGCGCGCACCGCCCGGTGCACCCGCCACACGACGACGGCGAGCGCCACCGCCGCGGCGACGCCGATCACCTCGGGCACCGGATCCACCAGCCGACGCCCGTCCTCGCGGGCCTCCCGCACCACCGGCGGCGCGTCCCCGACCAGCGCGGCCGCCAGCAGCACCAGCGTCCAGGTCGTGGCAGCGGCGGTCAGTACGGCCGCCGACGTCAGCACGCGCGCCGCGAGCGCGGGCGCCACCCGGCCGCCGATCACCGGCGCGACGCCGGACAGCAGCAGCGACAACAGCAGCGGGGTGTAGACGTCGAATCTCATGCGCCGCCTCCGGCGAGCAGTTCCCGCAGCGCCCGCTCCTCCTCGGGGCGCAGGCCGGTCACGAACTGCTGGAGCGCCGCGATCGGGTCCGGGCCCCGGTCCAGGGCCTCGTGCATCGCCTCGGCGGTCAGCTGCGCCGCGTTCTTCGCGGGACGGTACGCGCCGCGCCGCCCGTCGGCGTCCCGCAGCACCAAGCCCTTGTCGTACAGGCGTTTGAGGATGGTGTGCACGGTGTTGTAGGCGAGCCCGCCGCCGATCTCGGCCTGGATCTCCGCCGGAGTCAGCGGCCGCTCGGTGGCCCAGAGTGCGGCCAGCACCTCGCTCTCCAGCGCCCCGGCGCTGCGCCGCTCCGCCCCGCTGCGGGACCCTGTGCCAGCCATCCCCCAACCTTACAGCGCGTAGTGCCGTCAGCCGGATGGCCCTGTTCGCCCGACACGGGTCTGCGATCCGCGTTAGTTTGTCGGTGTTTTCCCCGATCCCGGGTCTCGGTCCTACGGGCTGTAGGGTGCAAGTCGACCCTACGAGCTGTAGGGGGAAAAGGGGTGATCATGATCGGCAGCGCACACGCCACAGCCGACGCGGCCCGGCGCGAGCGCTCGCGCCGCCCGTCCGCCGACGCCGGACGGGCCCGCGCCTGGTGGCCGCTCGCGGCCGTCGCGGCGGCCTTCACGCTGGCCCAACTGCTCCTGGTCCGGCCCGGCATGGGCCTCGGCTGGGACGAGACGGTGTACGTCAGCCAGGTCAGCGGACACATTCCGGCGGCCTTCTTCAGCGCACCCCGCGCACGGGGTGTCTCCCTGCTGGTCGCGCCCGTCGCCGCCTGGTCCTCCTCGACCGCGCTCCTGCGGGTCTACCTCGCGCTCCTGTCCGGCCTCGCCCTGTTCCTGGCCCTGCGCGCCTGGCGTGGCCTGTTCCCCGTCCCGGTGCTCGCCCTCGCCGGAGCCCTGTTCGCCTCCCTGTGGGTGACCCTGTTCTACGGTCCCCAGGCCATGCCCAACTACTGGGTGGCCGTCGGGGCCCTCGCCGCCGTGGCCTGCTTCCTGCGCGCCCGCACCGACCGGGCCGACCGTGCCGCACTGTGGGGCCTGGGCGCGAGCGCGGCGCTGATGGCCTGGATGCGCCCCGTGGACGCCGTCTGGGTCACCTTGCCGCTCCTCGCCCTCGGCCTGCTGCGCCACCACTGGCGGCCCCTCGTCGTCCTTCTCACCGGGCTCGCCGCCGGAGCGCTCGAGTGGGTGATCGAGGCGTACGTCAGCTACGGCGGCCTCGCCCAGCGTCTCGCCGACGCCTCCGCGATCCAGGGCGGACTCGGCCTGCACTTCGCCGTCGTCGACCAGTTGCGCAGCCTCGGCGGACGGGCACTGTGCCGGCCGTGCACGGGAGCGCTGCCCAACCCGGTGGTCACCGTCTGGTGGTTCGTGCTGCCCGTGCTCGCCGCGCTCGGCCTCACGGTCGCGGTCCGGGCCCGGCGCACGGCGCCCACCCTGCTGGCATCCGCCTGCGCGGCCACGGCCGCCGTCCCCTACCTGTTCCTGATCGGCTACGCGGCACCCCGCTTCCTGCTCCCCGCCTACGCCCTGCTGTCGATCCCCGTCGCCGTCGCGCTCGTCCATCTGGTGACCGCGCCCGCCCGTGCCTGGCGGCCGGTGGTCGTCGCCCTGCTGGCGCTCGGGCTCGCCGCCCACCTCGCGGTGCAATTCACCGTCCTGACCCGCGCCGTGGACCGCACCACCGCCGCCCACCACGACTGGTCCCGCACCGCCGCCGCCCTGCACGGGCTGGGCGTCCGCCCGCCCTGTCTGGTCACCGGGCACGAGGCCATCCCGGTGGCGTTCTACGCCGGCTGTTCCTCGGCGGCGACGACCGGGCACAACGCCAACAGCACGGCACAGGCCATCACCCGCACCGCGCGCCACACCCCGGTCGCCGCCCTGGTGCCTGCGGGCTCCCGGCCACCGCGGTACGCCCGCTCCTGGCCCTCCGTGCCGTTCGACGGACTGCGCCTCTACTACGCCGTACCGGAGGCCGGTTCATGACCTGGCGCCGTGGCAGACACGGGGGAGGCGGCCGATGACCCAGCACGCCGTACAGGAGGCACCCCAGGACGCGCTGCACCCGGGCGCCGGCCCGCTGCTGACCGCTCCCGCGGACCTCGCCGTAGGCCGCCGCCATGCCTACTGGCACACGCTGGCCTGCCTCACGGTCCTGCTGGGCGCGGCCTACGTGGCCCGGCGGCACTGGCCGACGGTGGAGACCGGGGCGCTGCGGCTGGCCGTCGCCGACGAGGGGTGGCTGCTGCTCGGCGCGGTGGCGGCCGTCGGCACCTGGGCGGCCTCGGCGCTCGCCCAGCAGGGCGCGGTCGCCCGGCGGCTGCCCGGACCGCGGCTGCTCGCCGCCCAGTTCGCCGCCTCCGCCGCCAACCACCTGCTGCCCGCCGGGCTCGGCGCCGGCGCGGTGAACCTGCGCTTCCTGATGCGCTGCGGGCTGCCGGCGGGCCGCTCGGCCGGTGCCCTCGCCGTCAAGGCCACCGCCGGCGCCGTCGTCCGTCTCGCCATGATCGCGGCGCTCGCCCCGCTCTGCCCGGGCCTGCTGCGCGTCCCGCACGTCTCCCCGGCCGCGGTCGCCGCCGTGCTCGGCGCCGCCGCCCTGCTCGTCGCGGTCCTGGCCGGTCCGCTGCGCCCGCGCTGCCGCCGCGCGCTGGCGTGCGTGCTGGCCGACATCCGTACCGTGCACGCCTGCCCGGCCCGTGCCGCCGCCCTGTGGGGCGGCTCGCTGGCCTTCGCCGCCCTGCACTCCCTGGTGCTCGTCTCCGTCGCCCAGGCCGTCCAGCTGCCCCTGCCCCCGCTCCAGGTGGTCCTGCTGTACCTCGCTGCCAGCTGCGCGGCCGCCCTGCTGCCCACCCCGGGCGGGCTCGGCTCCCTCGACGCCGCCCTCGCCCTCGCGCTGACCGTGTCCGGCGCGCCCGCCGCGACCGCGGCCTCCGCCGTACTCGGCTACCGGCTGCTCACCGTATGGCTGCCGCTGCTCCCGGGCCTCGTCGTGCTGGCGGTGCTCGTCCGGCGCAAGGCCCTGTGAGCGGGCGGGAGTTTCCCGGACGCCCGCGCCAGGTAGGAGACGAAAGGGGCCTGGCGGCACAGGAGGGGGAACGGCATGACGGATGGTCACATCGCGGGGCGGCCGGCGGAGGAGTTCTTCAGGCCGGGCAGCTCGTCCTTCACCGAGTTCCTGGCCGCACACCGGCCCGGCCTGCTGCCCACCGCTCCACCGTTCCCCGACGGGGTCCGCGCCGCGCCCGGCAGCATCCCGCACGGCACCACGGTGCTCGCCCTCACCTTCCGCGACGGCGTGCTGATCGCCGGCGACCGCCGGGCCACCATGGGTAACCTCATCGCCCAGCGCGACCTGGAGAAGGTGCACCCGGCCGACGACCACACGGCCGTCGCCTTCGCCGGAACCGTCGGCCTCGCGCTCGACATGGTGCGGCTCTACCAGGTCGAACTCACACACTTCGAGAAGATCGAGGGCACGCGGATGTCCCTGGGCGCCAAGGCGACCCGCCTGGCGGCCATGATCCGGCAGAACCTCGCCCAGGCCATGCAGGGCCTCGCCGTCGTCCCGCTGCTCGCCGGTTACGACACCACCGCACCCGAGGGCGGCCGCGGCCGCATCTTCTCCTTCGACGCGGCCGGCGGCCTGTACGAGAAACGGCACTTCCACGCCGAGGGCTCCGGCTCCCCGTACGCCCGGGGCGCCCTGAAGAAGCTGTTCCGGCCGGACCTCACCCGCCGGGAGGCCGCCCTGGCCGCGCTCCAGGCGCTGTACGACGCCGCCGACGACGACTCGGCCACCGGTGGCCCCGACCTGAACCGCCGTATCTTCCCGGTGGTCTCGGCCATCACCGAGGACGGCTTCGAGCGGCTGCCCGAGGCCGAGACCGAGGAGCTGAGCCGCGAGATGGTCCAGCAGCGCAGCGGCCGCCCGGACGGCCCGCACGCCGCCTGACCCTGGGCCCTCAGGTCACATCAGGACGCGTTTGCTCCGGGCCCGGCTCGCCGGTACCGCTGGCAGGGGCGGTGCTCAGGCGCGGGGCCAGCCACCAGGCCGCCGCGCACAGCCACAGGCCGAGCCAGCCGATGGCGAACAGCCAGCCGCCGAGCACGTCGGTGAACCAGTGCACGCCGAGGAAGACCCGGGTCAGGCCCACCCCCGCCCCCCAGCAGGCGACCGCGAGGCAGAGCGGTATGCGGCCGTACGGGGCGCGCAGGCACAGCGCCAGGATCACCAGACCTGCGGTCAGGGCCGCCGTGGTGGCGTGCCCCGACGGGAACGACCAGCCGGAGGCGTGGGTCTGCCAGTCGTAGGAGGGCGGGCGGGCCCGGCGGAACAGCTCCATGACGCCGTACCGCGCGGCCTGGCCGGTGGCGAGGCAGGCGGCCATGAGCAGCGCGCCGACCAGCCGCTGCCGCCGGCTGCGGCCCGTCAGCAGCCCGGCCAGGACGACCACCGCGTACGGGAAGACTCCGGTGCCGGTGGCGGTCAGTCCGCGGGTGACGGCGACGGCCATCGGCGGCCGGTGGCCGACGGACCAGGTCAGCAGGCCGTGGTCGAAGAACAGCGGGGCGCCGTGCCGGCCGTGGACGGCCAGCGCCAGCACGCCGAACGCCGCCCAGGCGCTGAGCGCGAGGCTGCCCGCCAGTGCCGCAAGGGTCTTGCCGTTCATGACACCAGCAGGGGACGCACTCTGGTCGCCGCCAGCCGTCCGGCCAGTCCCCGCGGCCGGTGCCGGAGCACGGTCATCACCAGGAAGGCGACCAGGCCTCCGACGAGAGCTCCCACGAGGACGTCGTGCGGATAGTGGACGCCCACCCAGACCCGGGAGGCCGCCATGGCCACGGCGAACCCGGAGGCGAGGAGCCCCAGCCGGCGGGAGACGAAGAACAGGGCGACCGCCGCGGCGACCGCGATCGCGGTGTGATTGCTGGGGAACGACCAGTCACCCGGCGCCGGACACGCCTCCAGGGTGTGGAAGGGCAGGCCCCGGCAGGGTCGGTCCTCCCGGACCAGCGCCTTCAGCCCGGCATCCGCGCCGAAGGCCACCAGCACCGCCACCGGGACGGACAGCGCCGTCAAGCCCGCCGTGGCGTCGACCCTGCGGGCCCGCCACCAGCCCACGACCATGAGCAGGGCGAACACCGCCAGCCCGTACGTCGACCACACCGTGACGACGCCGTCCAGCCGGCCGGGGGAGCGGTGGGCGAGATCCACCACGTCCCGGTAGAGCGGCCCGTCGACCGACGAGCCCGTGAGCGCAAGGATCATCCGCGCGCCTCCTTGGCAGCCCTGCGGGAGCGCAGCACCTCGGCGGCGAGCGGGACGAGCGACACGAGGACGATCAGCGCGATCACCGGCAGCAGGTACTTGTCCACGTTCGGGATCGAGGAGCCCAGCGCGTATCCGGCCAGGGTGAGGCCGAGGCTCCACACCAGCCCGCCCGCCACCTGCCAGAGGGTGAACGTCCGGGCCGGCACGCCCAGTGCGCCGGCCATCGGGTTCAGCACCGTCCGCACCACCGGCACGAAGCGGGCCAGCACGATCGCCTTCGCGTGTCCGTATCGCTCCAGCAGCTCCTCGGCGCGTTGCGCGCCCTCTTGCAGCCGGGCCGACCGGCTGCGGGCCAGCAGGGCACCGCCCGCCTTGCGGCCGAGCAGGTATCCGCACTGCGAACCCGCGAGTGCGCCGACGGCCGCGGCGGCCAGCAGCGGCCCGAGCGAGAGGTGCACACCCCGGTCGGACGCTCCCGTGCACAGCAGCCCCGCCGTGAACAGCAGGGAGTCGCCGGGCAGGAAGAAGCCGATCAGCAGGCCCGTCTCGGCGAACAGCACCACCCCGACGCCGATCACCCCGAAGGCGGCCAGCAGGGAGTGCGCGTCGAGCACGTTGACCGCGAGCTGCGACGACAGGTCTGAGGGAGTGGCCATCGCCGCACGCCCTTTCCTCGTTTGCTTGTGACTCGGCTGCTTCCGACTACACATGTGTAGACCGTCTACCGAACTGTAGACGATTCGAGTGTGTGCATAGTTCCCGGGCTTTGCCCGTCTATTGCCGCTTCATGACTGACTGACTACACCCCTGTAGTCATGATGGTCCACGAAGGTAAGGCATGCCTTCACTAAGTTGGGAGGGTCGCAGGGCATGTGGGACGACGCGTTTCCGAGTTTCCTGATCGGACTGAGGGAGGGACTCGAAGCCGGACTCATCGTCTCCATCCTCATCGCCACACTCGTGCGGGCCGAGGCGCGCTCGCGGCTGCCGCAGGTGTGGACGGGTGTCCTGGCCGCGATCGCCGTGGCGATGAGCTTCGGCGCGGTCCTCACCTTCACGGCCGCGTCCCTGTCGGCGACCGCCCAGGAGGCGTTCGGTGGCACCCTCAGCGTGATCGCCGTCGCGTTCGTCACCGCCATGGTGTTCTGGATGCGCCGTTCGGCCCGCAGCCTCTCGGGTGAGCTGAGGGAGAAGGTCACCGGCGCGCTGGCGATGGGCTCCGGGATGCTGGTCCTCACCTCCTTCCTCGCCGTCGGTCGCGAGGGCCTGGAGACGGCCCTGTTCCTGTGGACCACCGCCCGGGCGGCCGGCGAGTCGGCCGGACCGCTGACCGGCGCCGCCATCGGCCTGGTCCTCGCGGCGGGCCTGTGCCGGGGCCTGTACCGCCGGGTCCTGAAGATCAACCTGACCAGGTTCTTCACCGCCACCGGCGCCGTCCTCATCGTCATCGCGGCCGGAGTCCTCGGTTACGGCCTGCGCGACCTCCAGGAGGGCGGGGTCCTGCCCGGCGGCACCGCCTACGCGGTCGACCTCGCCGGCAGCGTCGACGCCGGCTCCTGGTACGGCACCCTGGTCCAGGGCGTGTTCAACCTGACCCCGACCATGACGTGGCTGCAGGTCGTTGCCTATGTCGCCTACCTCGTCGTGGTGATGACCCTGTTCGTCCGCGGGGTCCGCGCAACCGCCCCGAAGCCGGCCGCCGAGCGGTCCGCGCCCGAGCCCGAGGCGGCCCGCCCGCAGCGGCGCCGGCCCGTGTGGGTGATCCCGGCCGCCGTGGTCGCCGTACCCGCCGTGCTCGCCGGACTCGTCGTCGCCCTGTCCCGGCCCAAGCCCGCCGGCGACCAGACCGTCGCCGTCTCCGAGACCGAGTGCGGCAAGGGCTTCACCGCCCCCAAGCCCGGCCGGCAGACCTTCCAGATGCACAACACCGGCGGCAAGACCTCCGAGGTCTACCTGATCGACCCGTCGACCAGCGCGGTCTACGGCGAGATCGAGGGCCTGGCCCCCGGCACCACCCGCGACCTCGTCGCCACCGTCGCCGGCGGCACCTACGCCTGGCGCTGCGTCCCGACCGACGGCAAGGCCGTCACGTCCGAGGCGGTACGGGTCAGCGGCGGCGGAGCGGCCAAGCCGGTCGTCCCCGTCTCCGCACAGGACCTCGCCGCACCCCTGACGGCGTACAAGACCTACGTCGAGCAGGGCCTGGCCACCCTCGTCAACCAGACCCGCACCCTCGACGACGACATCGAGGGCGGCCACCTCGACCGGGCCCGCACCGACTGGCTCACCGCCCACCGCACCTACGCCTCCCTCGGCGCCGCCTACGGCACCTTCGAGGACTTCGACCAGAAGATCGACGGGCGGCCCGACGGACTGCCGAACGGCGTACAGGACAAGGACTTCACCGGCTTCCTGCGCCTGGAGCACGGCCTGTGGCACGGGGAGCCGGCCAAGGACCTGCGCGCGCCCGCCCAGCAGCTCGCCGACGCGGCCGCGGGACTGCGGAAGGCCTTCCCGACCCAGGAGTTCGACCCCGGCGACCTGCCGCTGCGCGCCCACGAGATCCTGGAGAACACCCTTCAGTTCGAGCTGACCGGCGACACCGACCAGGGCAGCGGCACCGGCCTCGCCACCGCCGACGCCAACCTCGCCGGCACCCGCGAACTGCTCACCGTCCTCCAGCCGCTGCTGACCAGCCGGGCACCCCGGCTGCTCCCGACGGTCGACGCGGACATCGCCCGGCTCCAGAAGCTCCTGGACGCGGCGCACCGCGGCGAGGGATGGACGCCGGTCGACCGGCTCGACGCGGCGGCTCGGCATCGACTGAACGGCGCCACCGGCCAGCTCCTGGAGGACCTCGCGCCGGTGCCGGACCTGCTGGAGATCCGGAAGTCCGCCTGATGCCCGCCGACCACCGGCATCCGCATCCGCCGTTGACGCCTGCCGACGCCGACCGCCTCGCCGCGCCGGCGCCCGCGAACACGGTCCGTTCCGACTCCGTCCGCCCCGACCCGGCCCGCGCCGAGCGCGCGCCCGCCGACTCCACCCGCAGTGAAGGGAACGCCCCCATGCCGTCCGCCGAAACGCCCGCCCCGCAGGGCGGCTGCCCCGCCGGTCACGGCCGCCGTTCTTTCGTCCGTACCGCCCTCGGCGCCGGGGCCGCGGGCGCGGTCCTCGCCGGCGGCGGCCTCGCGCTCGGTCGGACCGGCACGACCGACGCGCAGGCTGCGGACAGCACCGCCGGCGCCGCCAGGATCCCCTTCCACGGCGTCCACCAGGCCGGCATCGTCACCCCGGCGCCGGCCGCGGCCACCTTCGTCTCCTTCGACGTCATCGCCGACGACCGCAAGGGTCTGGCCGACCTGCTGCGAACCGTCACCGAACGGGCCCGCTTCCTCACCTCCGGCGGCACCCCCACCGACCTCGGCGTCGGCGCGCCGCCCTCCGACAACGGCATCCTCGGCCCGCAGGTCCCCTCGGACGCCCTGACCGTCACGGTCGGCGTCGGCGCCTCCCTCTTCGACGACCGCTACGGCCTCGCCAAGGCCAGGCCCGCCCGGCTGACCCCGATGCGCACCTTCCCGAACGACAACCTCGACGCGGCCGAGTGCCACGGCGACCTGTCCCTCCAGCTGTGCGCCGACAGCCAGGACACCGTGCTGCACGCCCTGCGCGACATCGCCCGGCACACCCGCGGCGCCCTGCAGATCAAGTGGCGCATCGACGGCTTCCAGAACGCACCGCGCCCCACCGGCGCCCAGCGCAACCTGCTCGGTTTCAAGGACGGCATCGCCAACCCGGACGTCACCTCGGCCCGCGAGACGGACCGGCTGATCTGGGTCGGCGACGGCCAGGGCGAGCCGGACTGGGCCAAGGGCGGCAGCTACCTGGTGATCCGGATCATCCGGATGCTCGTGGAGTTCTGGGACCGGGTCTCGCTGACCGAGCAGGAGAAGATGTTCGGCCGCCGCAAGGACACCGGCGCCCCGCTCGACGGCGCCAAGGAGACCGACATCCCCGACTACACCAAGGACCCGCACGGCACCGCGATCCCGGTGGACGCCCATATCCGCCTCGCCAACCCGCGCACCACGAAGACCGACGGCTCCCGCATCCTGCGCCGCGGCTACAACTACGACCGGGGCGTGGACAAGGTGGGCAACCTCGACATGGGACTGGCCTTCTGCTGCTACCAGCAGGACGTCAAGCGGCAGTTCGAGGCCGTACAGACCCGGCTCATCGACGAACCCCTGGTCGACTACATCTCCCCGACGGGCGGCGGCTACTTCTTCGCGCTGCCCGGCGTGCGCGACGGGCGGGACTGGCTCGGCCGCGGCCTGCTCGCCACCTGACCGCCCCCTCGGCCACGGCCTTTCCCTCCCCATGGGGAAGGCCTGCCGCGGGCTTTACTGCACATTAGTTGCAACTACGGGAGGATGGCACAAGGCTGTGCAGCGCAGCCGTAGCCGCTGCACCGAAGGAAACACGCTCTCCCATGACGGCCGCCCCTGGTTCCGCTCCGTCCCTCCCCGCTCAGGCCGACGCACCGCGTTCGGCCTGGCACCGCGTCCGTGGCTCCATGACGCGGCAGGAGTGGACCAGGGTCGGCGGTATGGCCGCCTTCGTGCTCGCGCTGCACGTGATCGGCTGGGGCACGCTGGTCGGGATCGTCGCCCCGGCGCACCTCGGCGTCGGCACCGGATCCGCCGGAACACCGGAGACCTTCGGCATCGGCATCGGCGTGACCGCCTACACGCTCGGCATGCGGCACGCCTTCGACGCCGACCACATCGCGGCGATCGACAACACCACCCGCAAGCTGATGGGGGAGGGGCAGCGCCCACTGTCGGTCGGCTTCTGGTTCTCCCTCGGCCACTCCAGCATCGTCTTCGGCCTGACCCTGCTGCTCTCCCTCGGCATGAAGGCCCTGGCCGGACCGGTCCGCGACGACAACTCCCGGCTGCACGAGGTCACCGGCCTCATCGGTACGACGGTCTCCGGCACGTTCCTCTACCTCATCGCCGGGATCAACCTCGTCGTCCTGGCCGGCATCTGGAAGGTGTTCCGGCAGATGCGCTCCGGCCGGTTCGACGAGGCCGCCCTGGAGGCGCAGCTCGACAACCGCGGCTTCATGAACCGCCTCCTCGGCCGGGTCACGGGGTCGATCACCAAGCCGTGGCAGATGTACCCGCTGGGCCTGCTGTTCGGGCTCGGCTTCGACACGGCGACCGAGATCGCCCTGCTGGTCCTCGCCGGTTCCGGCGCGGCCTCCGGCCTGCCCTGGTACGCGATCCTCTGCCTCCCCGTCCTCTTCGCGGCGGGCATGTCGCTGCTCGACACCATCGACGGCTCGTTCATGAACTTCGCCTACGGCTGGGCGTTCTCCAAGCCGGTTCGCAAGGTCTACTACAACCTCACCATCACGGGCCTGTCCGTCGCCGTCGCCCTCGTCATCGGCACCGTCGAACTCCTCGGCCTGCTCGCCGACGAGCTGGACCTGCACGGCGCGTTCTGGGACTGGATCTCGGGCCTCGACCTCAACACGGTCGGCTTCGTCATCGTCGGCCTGTTCTTCGCCACCTGGGCGATCGCCCTGCTGGTGTGGAAGGCGGGTCGCATCGAGGAGAAGTGGACGGCCGGCCTGGCGGAGGGGTCCGCGGACTAGGGCTACGACATCACCGTGAGACTGAAGCGTGTTGGGTGCTGCTGTTCAGCGCCTCGTCTCGTACCTGGTCAGGACCACGCCGCCGGGAAACGTCCGCGTCTCCACCAGGTTCAGGTTCACCCAGCTGTCCAGCGCGGTGAAGAACGGCGTGCCGCCGCCCACCAGGACCGGATGGGCGACGATCGCGTACTCGTCGATCAGCCCGGCGCGCATGGCCGCCCCGGCGAGCGTTGCGCCGCCGATGTTCATTGGGCCGCCGTCCTCGGCCTTGAGCCGGGTGATCTCGGCGATCGCGTCGCCGGTGACCAGGCGGGTGTTCCAGTCGACCTTGTCGACCGTCGAGGAGAACACCACCTTCGGCGTGTCCCGCCAGTTCCGCGCGAACTCGATCTCCGCCGGGGTGGCGTTGGGCTGCTGGTCGCCGGTCGGCCAGTAGGAGCTCATCGTCTCCCACAGCTTGCGCCCATACAGCGACAGGCCACTCGCCTGCTCGTGGTCGAGCCACCACTGGAACAGCTCGTGGCTCGGCGGTCCGCTCCAGCCGATGTCGTCGCCTGCCGCGGCGATGTAGCCGTCCAGGGTCAGGTTCATGCCGTAGATCAGTTTCCGCATGGCTCAGCCTTCCGTCCGTGGGTGTCCGGCGTATGTGAGACTGATCATGGGGGACAAGGGCTCTGCTACCAGGCCGGACGCGAACTCCGTGCCGCACTCCTCTGGATCCGCAGCCTCCGACCCAACCACTGATGACAACACCGGACAGGCCCTTGCGCTCCGTCAAGATCGCATCAATTCCCCACGTCACCCGTGGTGCGCGGCTCCCGTGCGGCGTCACACTGCGCTGCCGGCGTGTTCCGCTGCCGGCGCTTCGGGAGGGACCAGGGATGTACGCACTCGCCTCGCAGCAGATGTCGGCGCCGGGCTCTGCTCTGTTCGACCTGATGTGGGGGCTGGGCGCCACCGTGATGGGCTGGGTGGCGCTGATCAATCCGCGCGGCATCCTCGAATGGATCGCACTGCGGCGGGGCAACGGTGGGAAGGTGTGGCGGGGCCGCGTGGCCGGTGGCGTGTTCGCGGTGCTGGGCCCGGTGGAGGTGATCAAGGGGATCCACCATCTGCTGGCGTTGAAGGGGCCGGAGCGGCCCACGGTGTTCCACCGGACGTCCGGTCTCTCCCCGGTCCTCGCCACCGTCATGATCGTGGCCGTGGTGCTCGTCGCGGCCCACGCCTGGCGCACCAACGAATTCCTCCAGGAGGCCTGGACGGCGGGCGGCCTGCCCCGCACCTGCGCCGTCCTGGCCACCCTCGCGGCCCTGTCGTTCGTCACCTTCACCGTCCTCGGCTACACGACGGCCGGCATTCTCTGCTCCGCCGCGGTCGGAGCGGCCGCGGTCGGCCTCGTCCTGCTCCGGAGCCGCGTCCAGGTCCTGTCGTCAAACTCCCGTCGTCGCCCGCAGGGCAGACGGGAGTTTGACGACAGGACCTAGGCCCGCACCCCGAACTCCTTGCGCCACTTGGTCAGTTGTTGGGCCGGATCGCCCGTGAACGACCACGGGGTGCGGGTGGCGCGGTGGCCGAGCAGTCGGAGCACGGACGCGGCGACGTCCGCCGTGCCGGCCAGACAGGCGGCGTGCGCCAGGTGGTTGAGGTCGCGCAGCTCGGTCGGGGCCGGATTGCTGTCCGGGCGGGCCCGCACCCAGCGCTCCCAGGTGCGCCGTACGTCGTTGACCGCGCCGTCGTGGTCCCAGTGCTGGCCGAGGCCGACCGAGCCCTGCCGGCCGCGGGCGGCGTCGAGGGCGTAGCGGTACTCCTCGACCCGGGCGTACTGGACCAGTACCGGCAGGGGGCAGCCGGTCGGTGCCACTCCGGCCGCGTCCCTGGCGAAGTCGTACATCAGGCCGTGCGTGCCGTGCCAGCGGGCGGAGTAGTAGTGCAGGACCTGCAGGTGGCCCTCCACGCTGAACGGGTCCCGCCGATGCAACTCGTCCCACCAGCGGGCCAGTTCCTGCCGCCGTACCCCCGTCGGATACAGCCGGGCGACGGAGATCAGCGACACCCACGGGGTCGGGTCCTCGGGGCAGGCCTCGGCGGCGCGCAGGCAGGCCAGGACCGCGGTGTCGATACGGTCCCGGTCGATCGGCACACCCCGCCCGGCGGAGATGGCCAGGTGGAACGCCCGGGCCGTCTCCGTCGCCGCGCGCAGCACCTGCGCGTCCGCGTTGCCGGGTTCGGCGGCCAGCCACGACTCCACCGTCGAACTGCCCGTGCAGGCCTGCGCCAGCAGCCGTACGCGGTGGCCGCGCAGCGTCCGGTCCTCACCGGTGACCCACAGCAGGTCCCTGAGGCCCTGCCAGCGGCCGATGACGATGTCCTGCCGGGCGGAGGTGAGCCGCCCGTCCCCGCAGTCGGGGTCGAAATCGGGCGTGAAACGGTCTCGCGCCATCGGGATCTCCCTCAGAAGTCGGTGGGGAGACCCTCGTGCGGCCGGGACGGCACACCGGCGTCGTCGGGAACGTACTCCGCCTCCACGGTCCGGGTCGCGTCCAGCTTCGCGGGCCGGTAGTAGTCGCTGCCCTGCCGCCAGTACCAGAGCATCGGGACGAGCCCGACGGCCAGTCCGCCGATGCCGATCGCGATCGCGGCGCCGTTCAGCTCGCCCAGCGACTCGACGAAGATCCAGAACATGAACACGGCGCCGAACAGCGGCCACAGCCCGCCGAGCAGGAAGTTGGCCGGTGACTTCAGCAGCATCTTGCGGTAGGCGACGACCACCGCGAGGCCGGCGAGGCCGTAGTAGACGGCGATCTGCAGGCCGATCGCCGAGATCGCGTCGGAGAGGATCTCGCCCACCGAGCCGAGCGCGTTGGAGGCGATGAACATCGCCAGCGCGACCCCGCCGACCACCACGATCGCCACCCACGGCGTGTTCCAGGTGCGGTGCACCCGGCCCAGCGCGGTCGGCATCGTACGGTCGCGGCCCATCGCGAACAGCGAGCGCGTGACCTGGATGAGCGTCGTCTCCAGCGTCGCGATGGTGGACAGCATCACGGACACGATGAGCAGCTTGCCGCCCCAGCCCGGCCAGATCTCCTCGCCCAGCACCGCGAGCACGTTGGCGTCGTTCTGCTCGATCTGCTTCGAGGTCAGGATGACGTTCACCGCGATGGTGAACACCTCGAACAGCAGGAAGACGATGCCGACCCCGATCAGGCCGGCGAGTCCGGTCGTGCGACGGCTGTTGCGGGTCTCCTCGCTGAGGTTGCTGGTGACGTCCCAGCCCCAGTAGTAGAACGCGGCGAGCAGCGCACCGGACGCGAACCCGGACATCCCGTCGAAGTGGGAGAAGCCCAGCCAGGACCAGTCGAAGGCGCGGGCGTTGTCCGTGTGGAAGACGGCGAGCACCGCGAACAGCGCCAGAATCCCCAGCTCCACACCGGACATGAGCAGCTGCGCGCGGACGGTGAGCCGGGCCCCGCCGAGCACCACGCCCAGCATGACGAGGAACCACGCCGCGCCGACCACCGTGGACAGCGCCGTGTCGTCCGCGAGCTTGTCGTCGAAGAGGGCCAGCGTCATCGACCCGGCGGGCAGCGAACCGGCCACCATGAAGATGGTCGCCGAGATCACCAGCGCCCACCCGCTGATGAAGCCCAGGAACGGGTGGAGGGTGCGGCCCACCCAGGAGTAACTGGCGCCCGCGTTGACGTCGATCCGGCTGAGGTAGCTGAACGCCAGGGCTATGCCCAGCATGGGTATCGCGCAGTACAGCAGGGCGGCCGGGCTGGCCAGTCCCACCGCGCCGACCAGGACGGCGGTGGTCGCGGCGAGCGAGTAGGCCGGTGCGCTGCCGGCGACCGCCATCACCACGGTGTCGAACGTGCCGAGGACATTGGCCTGCAGCCCTCTGCCCCTGTTGTTGCTCATGGTCGTGCCGCTTTCCGGTTGTGCACGGCGCACGGGCGCCCGGCCCTACGGCGTGCAGGTGGGGGGTGGACCCGCCTCGTACCCGAGAAGGGATGGCCTCGGGTCAGGAGCCGGCCAGGAAGAACGGGGGGTGGATGGACACACCGTGCTGCCGAGCGTCGGCGGACGGTCACCGTGTGTGGGTGTGACTATAGCGTCACTCATTGACGTTTCAAGATGACCAACCGGTAACGTCCGCTGACCTGTTCTGATACCTCTCAGTCGGCGAGATGGTCGATCTGGCGCAGCCGGTTCGTCGCGTCCAGGGCGGCCACTTTGTACGACTCCGCCAGCGTCGGGTAGTTGAAGACCGCGTCCACCAGATAGTCCACCGTGCCGCCGCAGCCCATCACCGACTGGCCGATGTGAATCAGCTCGGTGGCGCCGGTGCCGAAGCAGTGCACGCCGAGCAGGGTGCGGTCCACCGGGGAGACCAGCAGCTTCAGCATGCCGTGCGAGTCCCCGATGATCTGGCCCCGGGCCAGCTCCCGGTAGCGGGCGACGCCCACCTCGAACGGGACGCAGTCCTCGGTGAGTTGGTCCTCGGTCCGGCCCACGAAGCTGATCTCCGGAATCGTGTAGATCCCGATCGGCTGGAGGCCGTGCATCTGCCCGACCGGTTCCCCGCACGCGTGGTACGCCGCCGCCCGGCCCTGCTCCATGGAGGTCGCCGCGAGCGCCGGGAAGCCGATGACGTCACCGACGGCGTAGATGTGCGGCACCTCGGTGCGGTAGTGCTCGTCCACCTCGATCCGGCCGCGCGCGTCCGCCCGCAGCCCCGCCCTGTCCAGGTCGAGCCCGGCGGTCAGGCCCTGACGGCCGGCCGAGTACATCACCGTGTCGGCGGGGATCTTCTTGCCGCTCTCCAACACGGTCAGCGTGCCCCGGGCATGGCGCTCGACGGCGGCGACGGTCTCCCCGAACCGGAAGGTGACGGCGAGGTCCCGCAGGTGGTACTTGAGCGACTCCGCGACCTCGACGTCGCACAGGTCCAGCATCCCTGGCCGCTTCTCCACGACCGTCACCTTGCTGCCGAGCGCGGCGAACATCGAGGCGTACTCCATGCCGATCACACCGGCGCCCACGATCACCATCGAGCGCGGCACCCGCTCCAGCGAGAGCACGTTGTCCGAATCCATGATCGTGCGCCCGTCGAACGCCACGCTGCCCGGGCGGGCCGGCCGGGTGCCGGTCGCGATGACGATGTGCTCGGCGCTCAGCAGCCGTTCATGACCGGTGACCTCGTCGCGCAGGGCGACGGTGTGCGGGTCGGTGAACCGGCCGGTGCCCGAGTGGACGGCCACGTGGTTGCGGGAGAGCTGGCTGCGGACGACGTCCACCTCACGGCCGACCACGTGCCGGGTGCGCGCGGTCAGGTCGGCGACGGTGATGTCCTCCTTCAGTCGATAGCTCTGCCCGTACAGGTCGCGCTGGGTGAGACCGGTCAGGTACAGCACGGCCTCGCGCAGGGTCTTGGACGGGATGGTGCCGGTGTGCAGGGAGACCCCGCCGAGCATGTCGGGGCGGTCGACGACGGCGACCCGGCGACCGAGCTTGGCCGCGGCGATGGCGGCCTTCTGCCCGCCGGGTCCGGATCCGATGACGAGCATGTCGAAGTCGGGCATCTTCCGGAGTCTGACAGCCGCCGGGCACCACACGGAAGGCCCGCGGCACCGCGGGGGTGCGTGGATGTCGGCGACCGGCGCGCGACCGTCGTACGCCTCCGGCCGTCCGCATCCGACGCGCGTGGAACACCTGCCGGTTGCCGCGTCGCAACCTCGCGCCACTACAACCTCCATGCCGCCAGGGCGCGTTCCCCCAGACGCCCCGGAGCGGTGCTCGCGATCTGTCCGTACCGCTCGCGAAAGGCACCCTCATGAAGTCTGGTTCGAGAACCCACCGTCCCTCGCGCATCAGCCTGTTGACGGCCACCGCGCTCACCGGCGCCCTGACGGGCACGCTGCTCGCATTGCCCGCACCGGCGTCGGCCGCGACCGTCACCATCTCCGCCGTGCAGGGCAACACGCGCAAGTCCCCCTACGGCGGCCAGCAGGTGACGGTCAGTGGGATCGTCACCGCGATCCGCACCACCGGTTCCTCGCGCGGCTACTGGATCCAGGACCCGGTCGGCGACGGCAACCCGGCCACCAGCGACGCCGTCTTCGCGTACGCCGGGTCCTCCTCGATCACCACCAAGGTCGGCAACAAGATCACCGTTCGGGGCACGGTCTCCGAGTACTACCCCGGCGGCTCCTCGGCCGGCGGGCAGTCGCTCACCGAGCTGACCGGGCCGCAGATCCAGTCGACCGCCTCGACCGGCAACCCGCTGCCCGCGCCCTTCGTGCTCGACGCCGCCTCGATCCCCGCCGCCTACACCAACAGCGGCAACCTCGAGAGCCAGACCCTGGCCCCCGCCACCTACGCCCTCGACCGGTTCGAGTCGCTGGAGGGCATGCGCGTCCAGGTCGACGACGCCCGTGTCGTCGGAGCCAGTAACACGTACAACGAGCTGTTCGTCACCGCCAAGCCGGCCGAGAATCCCAGCCCGCGCGGCGGCACCGTCTACGGTTCGTACACCTCGCAGAACACCGGGCGGGTGAAGGTCATGTCGCTGACCGGCTCCTTCCCGGCCGCCGACGTCGGCGACGTCCTGGGCGGCAGCACCGTGGGCCCGCTCGACTACGACAACTTCGGCGGCTACACCATCCAGGCCACCACCCTGGGCGCGCTCACCGACAACAACCTCGCCCGCGAGACGACCCGCGCCCAGAACGCCGGCGAGCTGGCCGTCGCCACGTACAACGTGGAGAACCTCGACCCGACCGACCCGCAGTCCAAGTTCGACCGGCTCGCGGCGGGCATCGTCACCAACCTCTCCTCGCCCGACATCGTGGCGCTGGAGGAGATCCAGGACAACAACGGCCCCACCGACAACGGTGTGGTGGCCGCCGACCAGACCTACAACAAGCTGATCAACGCCATCACCGCGGCCGGCGGCCCGACCTACGCCTACCGTCAGATCAACCCGGTCGACGACCAGGACGGCGGCGAGCCCGGCGGCAACATCCGCGTCGGCTTCCTCTACAACCCCGCGCGCGTCGGCTTCACCGACCGCCCCGGCGGCACCTCCACCAACGCGGTGTCCGTGGTCGACAACGGCGGCACCGCGGCGCTGTCCTACTCGCCCGGCCGGATCAACCCCACCAACTCCGCCTGGAACAGCAGCCGCAAGCCGCTGGCCGGCGAGTTCACCTTCCAGGGCAAGACGGTCTTCGTGATCGCCAACCACTTCAACTCCAAGGGCGGCGACCAGCCCCTCGACGCCCGCGTCCAGCCGCCCACCCGCAGCTCGGAGACCCAGCGCGCCCAGCAGGCCACCCAGGTCAACGGCTTCGTGAAGCAGCTGCTGGCCGTCCAGCCCAGCGCCCGCGTCGTGGTCCTCGGCGACCTCAACGACTTCGAGTTCTCCGGCACCCTGTCCACCCTGACCTCGGGCACCGGCCTCACCGACCTCCCCGCCACGCTGCCCGCCGGGGAGCGCTACACCTACGTGTACCAGGGCAACTCCCAGGTCCTGGACCACATCCTGACCAGCCCGGCGCTGTCCTTGTACGACTACGACATCGTCCACACCAACGCCGAGTTCTCCGACCAGGCCAGCGACCACGACCCGCAGATCGTGCGGCTCGTCCCCTGACCTAGCACGAGCAGGGAGCCATGGGCCGTACCCGGGTGCCCTGATCCGTCGAGCTGAGCGCCTGCCCTCCGGGGTGGGCGTTCAGTCGCGTCTGTGGCGGCTGCCGCCGGCTCAGGTGAGGGGCAGCCGCATGATGGCCAGGTCGAGCCATCGGCCGAACTTGGTGCCGACCTCCGGCACCGTTCCGACGTGGTGGAACCCGAACCGCTCGTGCAGCCTGATCGACGCGGTGTTCCCGGCCTCGATGTCGGCGATGACGACGTGGTGGCCGGCCGCACGGGCAGCGGCGACGAGGGTGGCCAGCAGCGCGGAGCCGATGCCGAGCCCGTGCCGGTCCTCGCGGACGTAGACCGAGTCCTCCACCGTGTGCCGGTACCCGTCCAGGCTCCGCCACGGGCCGAAGGCCGCGAACCCGGCCACCTCGTCCTCCACCTCGGCCACGAACGCCGAACCGCGCTCCAGGTGAGCGGCCAGCCAGGCCGCCCCCTCGGCGGGGGACTGCGGGGTCTGCGTCCACAGGGCCGTCGAGTGCTCGACCGCGTGGTTGCGGATCGCGCGGATCGCCTCCGCGTCGCCCGAGTGTGCCGCCCGTACCGTCACGGCCCGGCTTCTCTCGTATATTGGATTCATGTCCAACATAGTAGATCCTCTGGTGGGGCAGATCGCGGCCCGCGTCCGCACCGAGCGGGAGCGCCGCCGCTGGACCCTGGCCCAGCTCGCGGACGCCTCCGGCGTCTCCCAGGCCATGATCAGCAGGATCGAGCGCGGGGAGAGCAGCCCCACCGCCGTCGTCCTCGGCAAGCTGTCCGCCGCCTTCCAGCTCAGCGTCGCCTCCCTGCTCGCCCTCGCCGAAGGCGCACAGGAGGAAGAAGGAACGCAGGGCTCCACGGACGGCGTCGCAGGAGTGCGCCGCCGCGGCGACGCGCCCGAGTGGCGCGACCCCGGCACCGGCTACCGGCGCCGCCAGATCACCGGCCCGCACTTCCCCGCGGAGATCGCCGAGATCCGCCTGCCCGCCGGTGCCCGTGTGCCGTATCCGGCCGCGGCCTTCGCCTTCGTACGCCAGGTCGTCTGGGTCCTCGACGGCCATCTGACCTTCCACGACGGCGACACGGTCCATGAACTCGACGCGGGCGACACCATCGAACTCGGCGAGCCCGCCGAGCGCGTCTTCGCCAACACCACCGACGCCGAGTGCCGCTACGCCGTCGTCCTCACCCGCGGCGCACAGCCGTGACCGGCCCCCTTCCCCGAGGCGGCACGTTCCTCCTCGCCTCCATGGCCGGGACGGCGATCGCCAACAACTACGCCCTGCAGCCCGCGCTCACCGCGGTCGCCGCCGACCTGGACGTCCCCCTCTCCGTGATCGGCCTCGTACCGACCGCCGCACTCGCCGGCTGCATGACCGGCTTCGCCCTCCTGCTCCCGCTCACCGACCACCTCGCCCCCAACCGCCTGGTGGCCGCACAGCTCACCGCCCTGGCCGCCGCCCTCACCCTCGCCGCGGACGCACCCGGCGCGGTCGCGCTGCTGGCCGCCTACCTGCTCATCGGCGCTGCCGCCAGTGTCGCGGCCCAGGCCGGGAGCATCGCGGGCCGGCACGCCCCGCCCGGGAGCCGGGGAACCGGCGTCGCCACCGTGGCCGCCGGCATGTCGGCCGGCATCCTGCTCAGCCGCCTGGCGGGGGGAACCCTCGCCGACGTCCTCGGCTGGCGGCGGATGCTCCTCGTCTTCGCCGCCCTCGCCGTGCTCGGCGCGATCGCCGCCGCCACGCTCCTGCCCCGGCAGCGGCCGCACTCCCGCCGCAGCTACCGCGCCACCCTCGGCTCGCTTCCCCCACTCCTGCGCCGCCATCCGCAGCTGCGCCGCGCGGCGGCCACCGGCGGGCTGTGGTACTTCGCCTTCAACCTCGTCTGGGTCGCCCTGGCCCTGGCTCTGGCGCAGCCGCCCCACTCCCTCGGCCCGACCGCCATCGGGCTGTACAGCCTGGCCGGACTCCTCGGCTTCGCCGCACTCCCGCTCACCGGACGCCTCGCCGACCGGTACGGCCCCCGCGCCGTGATCACCGCTTCCATGGCGGCCGCCGCGGCCGGAGTCGCCCTCCTGGTCACCGGCCTGAACACCCCGTCGGTCACGGCAGCCGGACTCGCGCTCTGCGACGCCGGCTGCTTCGCCGCCCAGGCCGCCAACCAGAGCCGCGTCATCGCCCTCGACCCCCAACGCTCCGGCAGCCTCAGCAGCGTCTACCTCGTGCTGTACTTCACGATCGGCGCCGTCGGCACCGGCCTCGCCGCACCCCTGCTCAGCACCCTCGGCTGGCAGGGCACCGCCCTGACCGCCCTCGCCGCGCTGCTCCTCGCCGCCGCCTACGGACGCGGCGGCACCCGGCAGACCTGAGCGCGTGCCGGCCATCGGGCTGCGCGACGACGGTCACGGCCCGCCGTGCGGGCAGCACCGGGCGCCGGGCGGGCCCACTGCCCTGCGGCCCGCGCGCCCCTGCCCGGCGCCTCCCCGTTGGTGTCCTCGGATTCCCCGGACCGCCCTAGGGCAGCAGCTTCTCCACGGCTGCCTGGCCCTCGGTCTCCAGCTTGCGGCGCGCCCAGTCGAGGTTCGCCGGAGTGACGTCCCTGCCTGCCGCCATCACCAGGTCCTCCGCGGTGACGTCCCTCGGCGGAGCGGAGTGGAGCAGGGCGTCCGGGGTGCAGTGGTCGTCGGACGAACGGGACTCTTCGGGTGTGGATGTCGACATGATGCCTCCTCCTCGGTCCGGATGACCGCATCCGTGCCGGTGCCGCCGAACGGGGCACACACTCACCATTCCGCGCCTCGGCGCACCCTGCATCCGGAAGGCGCCGCGGCGCCGGCGTGACAGGCATCTGCCCGCCCGGCGCCGAAGCACTCGCCCTCAGGGCCCGCCCTTCGGGCGGACGACGGGAACTGTCGGACGGGCCCTAAGCTGGAATGCAGCCCGAGCTGGAATGCAGCCCGCACACCGCACCGGGAGGCCCTGAGCGATGGCCGAGATCCCCTTCCCGCAGGACCTGTCCGGGAGCCCCCGCTACCTGCCGATCGCCGAACACGGCCTCATCGGTGATCTGCGCAGCGTCGCCCTGGTCGGCACCAACGGCACGATCGACTGGTACTGCTCCCCGTCCTTCGACGCACCCAGCGTCTTCGCGGGCATTCTCGACGCCGAGCGCGGCGGCCGCTTCGAGCTGGCCGCCGCCGTACCGGCGCGCACCAAACAGTTCTACTTCCCGGACACCAACGTGCTGATCACCCGGTTCTTCACCGAGGACGGCGTCGGCGAGGTCCAGGACTTCATGCCGGTCGGCGGAGACGAGTCCCATGTCGAGGGCCGGCACCGGCTCATCCGGCGCGTGGTGTGCGTCCGCGGCACCGTGCCCTTCCGGGCGCTGATCGCCCCGCGCTTCGACTACGGCTCCGAACCGCACACCCTGCGCACCGTGGACGGCCTCGTCTTCTTCGAGTCCGCCAAGCTGTCGCTCACCCTCACCTCCACCGTCGTCGTGGAGTGCGACGGCCGGGACGCGCGGGCCGACTTCAAGCTGAGCGAGGGCGAGACGGCGGTGCTGGCCCTGGACCAGGCCGGCACCGAGGTGGCCCCCCGCGGCTGCGCCCACGCCGAGGCCGAGCACGAGTTCAACGCCACCGTCACCTACTGGCGGCGCTGGCTGCACCAGTCCCGCTACCGGGGCCGCTGGCGCGAGATGGTGCACCGCTCCGCCCTCACCCTCAAGCTCCTCACCTACGCCCCCACCGGCGCCATCGTCGCCGCGCCCACCACCAGCCTGCCCGAGCAGCTCGGCGGCGAGCGCAACTGGGACTACCGCTACGTGTGGGTCCGCGACGCCGCCTTCGCCGTCTACGCGCTGCTCAGGCTCGGCTTCAGCGGCGAGGCAGCGGCCTTCATGAAGTTCCTGACCACACACATCAGCCCCGGCTGCGGCGACGGCTCCGGCCCGCTGCAGATCATGTACGGCATCGACGGCCGTGCCGACCTGCCCGAACGCGAACTGCCCCACCTGGAGGGACACCTCGGCTCCGCCCCGGTCCGGGTCGGCAACGCCGCCGCCGACCAGCTCCAGCTGGACATCTACGGCGCCCTGATCGACTCGATCTACCTCTACGACAAGTGGGCCGAGCCCATCTCCAGCGGCCAGTGGGACGACGTGTGCCACCTCGTCAACTGGGTGTGCGACCACTGGGACCAGCCCGACGAGGGTGTGTGGGAGACCCGCGGCGGCCGCAAGAACTTCCTGTACTCGCGGCTGATGTGCTGGGTCGCCATCGAGCGGGCCATCCGCCTCGCCACCCACCGCGGGCTGCCCGCCGACCATCGCCGCTGGCGCCAGGCCCGGGACGCCATCTACCGACGGATCATGGAGCGCGGCTGGTCGGAGCGCCGTAACGCCTTCGTGCAGTACGAGGGCGCCGACGTGCTCGACGCCTCGGTGCTGATGATGCCGCTGGCCAAGTTCATCGCGCCGACCGACCCCAAGTGGCTGTCCACCCTGGACGCCCTCTCCGAGGACCTGGTCTCCGACTCCCTCGTCTACCGCTACGACCCGCAGGCCAGCCCCGACGGGCTGCGCGGCGACGAGGGCACCTTCTCCATCTGCTCCTTCTGGTACGTCGAGGCACTGGTCCGGGCCGGCCGGCTGGACGAGGCCCGGCTGGCCTTCGAGAAGATGCTCACCTACGCCAACCATCTCGGCCTGTACGCCGAGGAGATCGGCCGCACCGGCGAGCAACAGGGCAACTTCCCGCAGGCGTTCACCCACCTGTCCCTCATCAGCGCCGCGTTCAACCTGGACCGTGCCCTGGGCTGACCGCCCTGGCGCACACCGGTGGTCACCGCCCAGGGACTCCCGGAGCTCAGGGCAGCGGCTGCTCCGCCCAGATGATCTTGCCGTTGTGGGTGTAGCGGGTGCCCCAGCGCTCGGCGAGCTGGGCGACGAGGAACAGGCCGCGGCCGCCCTCGTCGGTGGTCGCCGCGTACCGCAGATGCGGGGAGGTCGTGCTGCGGTCGGAGACCTCGCAGATCAGCATGCGGTCGCGCAGCAGCCGTACGCCGATCGGCCCGCGTCCGTAGCGGATGGCGTTGGTGACCAGCTCGCTCAGGATCAGTTCCGTCGTGAACGACAGCTCGTCCAGGTCCCACTCGGCCAGCTGCCGGGTGACCGAGGCCCGTACCTCGGAGACGGCCACCGGATCCGACGGCACCTGCCACTCGGCGACCCGGTCCGCGCCGAGCACGCGGGTCCGGGCCACGATCAGCGCGACGTCGTCGCTGGGCCGGTTCGGGAGGCTGTCGAGCACCGCCCGGCAGGTGTCCTCGGGCGAGGCGTCGGGTGCCCGGCCGAGGGCGTCGCGCAGCAGATCGAGGCCCTCGTCGATGTCCCGCTCACGGTCCTCCACCAGGCCGTCGGTGTACAGGACGAGGCGGCTGCCCTCCTCCAGTTCCAGGTCGGCGGTCTCGAACGGCAGTCCGCCGAGGCCCAGCGGGGGACCGGCGGGCACGTCCGGGAACTCCACACGGCCGTCGGGGTGCACCAGCGCGGGCGGCGGATGGCCGGCCCGGGCCACCGTGCAGACCCGGGACACCGGGTCGTACACCGCGTACAGACAGGTCGCGCCGGTGACCGCGGCGGCGCCGTCGGCCGGGGTCTCGTCCTGGTCGATCCGGCCCACCAACTCGTCCAGCAGCCCGAGGAGTTCATCGGGCGGCAGATCGAGCGAGGAGAAGTTGTGCACCGCCGTGCGCAGCCGGCCCATCGTCGCCGCCGCGTGGAGTCCGTGTCCCACGACGTCCCCCACCACCATGGCCACCCGGGTGCCGGACAGCGGCAGTACGTCGAACCAGTCGCCGCCCACCCCCGCCTGCGCCGGCAGATAGCGGTAGGCGATCTCCAGGGCGCCCTGCTCCGGCATCGAGCGCGGCAGCAGGCTGCGCTGGAGGGTCACCGCCATGCTGTGCTCACGGGTGTAGCGGCGGGCGTTGTCGATGGACACGGCGGCCCGCGCGACCAGTTCCTCGGCGAGGGCCAGCTCCTCGGAGTCGAACGGCTGCGGCTTCTCCGAACGATAGAAGTTGGCCAGACCGAGGACCAGGCTGCCGGCCCGCAGCGGAACGGTGATCAGGGAGTGGATGCCGTAGGCCACGATCTGCCCGGTGCGCTCCAGGTCCTGGGCGAGCCAGCCGGGCGCCTCCCGCAGCACCGGCTCGACCACGGACTGCCCGGTCGTCAGACTCCGGGCCTGCGGCGAGGTCGGCACGAACCGGATGCGCTCGCCCACCGGATACAGCGGGGCGTCCGTGCGGATGCCGCTGCAGGCCGCCCGGCGCAGCGCGGTCCCGGGCCTCGGCTCCTCCCCGTTCAGCACCGGGTCGAACAGGTCCACGGTGACGAAGTCCGCGAACCGCGGCACGGCCAGCTCCGCCAGTTCCTGCGCCGTGCGGGCCACGTCCAGGCTGGTGCCGATGCCCACGCCGGCGTCGTACAGCATGTTCAGCCGCTCGCGCGTCACCTCCGCGCGGCCCGAGAGGGCACGCAGCTCCGTGGAGTCGCGCAGCGTGGTGACGCTGCCGGCCGGGCCGCCGCGCAGGTCGGTGGGGCGCTGGTTGATGGCCAGCAGCCGGTCCTTTACCAGGTGCACCTCGTCCGTGGCGACCCGCCCGGAGGCGAGCAGCCCGGCCGTGTCGTCGTCCAGACCCAGCTCCAGCACATGACGCTGCTCGGCGTCCTCGGGCAGGTTCAGCAGCCGCTGCGCCTCGTCGTTGGCGAGCACCAGCCGGCCGTCGCCGCCGACGATGAGCACGCCCTCCCGGACGGCGTGCAGCACCGCGTCGTGGTGCTCGTACATCCGTGTCATCTCGTACGGGCCGAGGCCGTGCGTCTGCCGCAACAGACGCCTGCTGACCAGGGCCGTGCCCCCGGTGGCCAGCGCGAGTGCCGCCGCGGCCGCCGCGAGCAGCAGGGGCAGTTGCTGGTCGGCGGCCCCGCCCACGTGCGCGGTGGTGATGCCGGACGAGACCAGGCCGACCACCTTGCCGTCGGAGTCCTTCACCGGTACGACGACCTGCACCAGTTCGCCGAGCGTCCCGTGGATCTTCTCGACGACCGTGCCCCCGGCCACCGCCGGCGCGATGGTCCCGACGAACTTCTTGCCGATGCGGTCCGGCTTGGGGTGGGTGTAGCGGATGCCGTCGGTGTTCATCGCCACGATGAAGTCCACGTCCGACCCCTTGCGGGCGGCCTCGGCCTTCGGCTGCAGGACGGCCGTCGGATCCGGGGAGCGCAGGGCGGCCGCCGTGCCGGGCGCGTTGGCGAACGTCTGGGCGACGGCCAGGGAGCGGTTGTAGGCCTCTCTGCTGCTGTCGTGCTGCACTTGGAGCACCTGTGCCACCACGGCCGAGACGACCAGCAGCAGCACGATCACCACCTGGAGGAGGAACACCTGCCCGGCCACGCTGCGCCCGGTCACCGCCGACCGGAGCACCCCCGGACGGCCGCCGTTCGCGTCCGAAGTGTCCTTCCGCGGGCCCTGCGGTGCGCGCGGTTGCCCGGAAGGACGGGGCGGCCGGGTCTCGGACCGGCCGGGCAGACGCACCATGTGCCCATGTCTACACTGCCCGGCCCCGTCAGGCGAGGCCGTCGCCCGAGGTGAAAGCCGCCTCTTCCGGCGGCGGGCCCCGGTCACCGGCGCTGCGGGGTACGGCGGGTGGCGAGCAGGAGCGCCACGTCGTCGGGGCGGGCGGTGGCGTGCCGGGCGGTGGCGGTGATCCGGTCGGCGACCCCGGCCAGGGACCGGCCGCCGCGCCGTCCGGCGACCCCGCCGGCCCTCGCCAGCGCGAGGCGCAGCGCGGTGATGCCGTCGTCGATGTCGGCGCCGGGCCGCTCCACGAGGCCGTCGGTGTACAGGGCGAGGATCGCCTCCGGTTCCAACCGCAGGTCGGTCACCGGGTACTGGGCGCACGGATCCACGCCGAGGACGACACCGCCCGGGATGTCCAGCACCTGGGTACGTCCGTCGGGGCAGCGCAGCAGCGGCGGCGGATGTCCCGCCCGGGCGACCCGGGCCTGCCCGGTGGCCGGGTCGAGACGGACGTAGCAGCAGCTGGCGAACTGGCCCGGGTCGAGATCGATGAGCAGGTGGTTCGTGCCGCTCAGCACCTCGTCGGGCGGCCGGTCGCCGAGCGCGAAGGCGCGTACGGCGCTGCGCAGCTGGCCCATGGTGGCCGCCGCCTGCACTCCGTGCCCCTGCACATCGCCGATGACCAGCGCCAGCCCGTCCCCGGCCTCGACGACGTCGTACCAGTCCCCACCGACGTCCATGCCCTGAGTGCCCGGCAGATAGCGGCCCGCCGTCTCCACCTGCGGGTGCGCCGACAGCCGCCGGGGCAGCAGGGCCTGCTGCAGGCCGCGGGCGAGCGCGGCCTCGGTGTCGTAGCGCTGCGCCTTCTCCATCGCGTGCGCGATCAGCCCGGCGAGCGCGGTCAGGACCGTCTGCTCCTCCGTGCTGAAGCTGCGGGGCCGGTCGAAGCCGAGGATGCAGGAGCCGACCGGCCGGCCGGAGGCGATCAGCGGCAGGAAGGCGCGGGCGCCCTCCTCGGCGTCCAGGGGTATGCCCGGGTAGGTGGCCGCCAGCTGCTGCATGGACTCGAAGAAGATCGGGCGGCCGGTCGTGAGGGTCTCCACGCCGGGCAGGTGCGCGTCCAGGCCGACGCCGTCGAAGGGGGAGAGGAAGCCCTGCGGGAATCCGGTCTCCCAGGCCAGGTACAGGTGCCGGTCCTGGAGCAGGTAGATGGCCAGTCGGCGGCCGCCGAACGCGGGCAGCAGCTCCTGCATCACGACCGCCGACACCTGCCGGGCGGTCACGGCGTCCGTCAGCGCGATGGCGAGGGCGATGGGCCGGTACAGCGGTGTCAGCGAGTGATCGCCGGGCACCGAGTCCTCCGGCGTGTGCGGTTCCGCCTCGGCCGGGGCTTCGGGGGAGGGGGCAGCGGGCGCGTCGACACGGCTGGCCGGGACGAGCGTGCAGGTCAGGATGTCCGGGCCGGGATGCACCGAGAGGGCGAGCCAGTCGCCGTCACCACTTGCCGCACGCCCGGCTGCCGGACGCCGGACGTGCACGTGCACCGGCTCCTGGGACAGCAGCACACTGCGCAGATGGTCGTCGCACGGCGGCCCGGTCAGCCACGGCATCGCCTCCCACAGCGGACGGCCGAGCAGCCAGGCCCGCTCCCGGCCCGCCATCCGCGCCGCGGCCGGGTTGACGTACACGAGCAGACCCAGCCGGTCCAGGCAGAACACCCCTTGCGGCAGCATGTCGGCCGCGCCGTCCGCGGAGACGCCCGGGCCGGGGTCGAAGACGGTTCCGACGACCAGGGACGCCTCGCGGGCCTCCGTCGCCGGGGACAGGTCGAGGAGCCGAGGCGTCCCTTCTTCCGACCACACGTTCAGGGGCGCGGCCGGCGGCTTCCCGGCGCCCGTCTCGCGCAGTGCGGCCAGGATCCGGTGCGCCTCGGCCGGGGACACTGCGTTCGCGAGTGCCGGGCCGGTCCCCTCGAACTCGGCCGGATCCAGCCCGAGCAGCGCGTACAGCCGGTCGTCCGGGTGCACCGCCGAAGTCTCCGGATCCCAGGTGAACCGCCCCACGCGCGCCTGTGCCGGCCGCGTGGCGGGCGGCCGTACGCAATGGGGTTCACCGTCCCAGGCGATGACCGCCTCGTCCCCGTCGGCGAGAGCGAGCAGCTCGGCTCCCAGCCCCTCGGCGAGCCGTGTGAGCAGGTCGCGGTCCAGCAGCTCGTCCACGGTGTCCGTCGCCGCGGGGCGCAGCACGGTGAGCACTCCGAAGGGCTCGGTCCCGCCCGGCACGGGAACGTGCACCGACCCGAAGGGGAAAGGCAGCCCCGCCGCGAACTGGGGATATCGGCGCATCGTCTCCGTGGCGTTGGGCAGCACCACCTGGACGCCGAGCCGGTAGGCGTCGGCCACCGGGAAGGGCCGGCCGACGTGCAGTCGCCACCAGGGCCGGAACAGCGGGCCGGGCAGCCCGACGAGCACCGCGAGGCGCAGCAGCCCCGGGGTGCTGGAGCGCAGGTACACGCCTGCCACGCGTGCCCCGGCCGCGCCGAGCGCGCCGGTCGAGGCGTCGACCAGCAGCGTGGTCAGCCGCGCCCGCGTACGGACCGCCGGCTCTCCGCTCCCAGCCATGGGCCCTACCTCGTCCCGTACCGCCGGGTGGATGACACAAGAATGCGCCACGTCGGTGGCGTAACGCACCTGGGCGGGAGAAGACGGTACTGCAGGGGCGCGGCCGTGGGGAGGGCCCGTACGGACCTGGTGCCGCGCACCTCACACCTGTGCCGCACCCGGGTGGCGGGACGGCGTACGTGCTCCTAGTAATGGACTGCGTGATTCCGTGCTGCGGACTGCGTGATTCCGCGCCGCGCGCGGCGCGCCGGTGTGGCCGCACCCTTCCTCTGGAGCCCAGATGACCAGCTCTCCGTCGCCCCGTCCCGACGAATCCTCCGGAATATCCCCCGCTCCGGCCGCCACCGGGGTCGCCACAGCGTCCCCGGACCCCGACCCCTGGCCCGAGCTGCTCCTGGGGAGCAGCCCCGAGGCCCCGCGTGAGGAGGACCCCTACGGCGATCCCCTGCGCGGTCTGGTCCGCGCGGCTGTCGCCGACCGCCCCCTGGAGGACGTCGTCCGGCTCATCACCCTGCTGGAACGCCGGCCCGAGCACGCCCGGACCACCGCCGAAGCGCTGCGCGCCGCCGGTGTCGGCCGGTCCGTGGAGGACGTCACCCGCCTGGTCACCCTTCTCACCCGGCCGCCGCGCACCAGCGGCAGTGCCGACGAGGCGATCCGCGCCGCCGTCGAGTGCCGCCCGCTGGAGGAGGTCACCCGGCTGATGGAACTGCTGCGCCATACCCCCGTGGAGCCCCGCTGCGTGCGTGCCGCGGTCGAGGCGGTGGCCGTCGGTCGCCCCGTCGAGGAACTCGCCGAGCTGATCGCCCACCTCGCCGCCGAGCGGCCCGCGCACGGGACGGCGCTGCCCGCGCCGATGGTCCGGGAGGCGGTCACGGAGCCTGTCGACATGCAGCCCGCCACCGCCGTTCCGGCACCGGACGAGGCCGCCCCGAAGCCTCGGCAGACCGGCGAGCGCACTGCGGACGGCGCGTCTCCCAAGGCGCCTCTGCGGCTGGCCCGCGTCGCCGCTCTGGTGGTGTTGCTCTGCGGCGCGGCCCATGCGCCGCGCTACTGGGAGGGCCTGTCCCAACCCGTCCTGCAGGCGACCCTGGCCGTCTCGGGGCTCTGCCTCCTGCTGGCTCTCGCGCTGCCGACGCGGCTGGTACCGGTCCGGCTGGCCGCGGCCACCGTGACGCTGTTGGTCACGGCCGCGCTCGCCGCGGTGCAGGTACTCGGTGGCACCCTCGGCCACCAGGATCGGACCTGGCTCCGGTCCGCACTCCTGGCCTCGCCGTGGCTCGCGGGTACGGCGGCAGCGGCGGCCGCGGTCGCGGCGCTGACGGTGCTGCTCGCCACGCTCGTGATGACTGACGACCGCAATGCGGAGGAGTGTTGATCGAGGCCGCTGTGGCTGTGCGAAGGGGTGTTGGGGCCGGCCGCGGTGGCTGTGCCTGGGGGGGCGGTCAGGCCGCTGTGGCTGTGCAGGGGCGTGTTGGGCCCCGCCGTCGTGGCTGTGCTGACGGGTGGCGGGTCAGGTCGTCGTGGCCGAGCGGTGGGGTGTTGAGCCCGGCCGTCGTACCCGCGCCGACGGGTTTCGGAGCGGGCCGCCCTTGTCGCTCCGACGGGTGTCGGAGCGGGCCGCCCCAGCCGCGCCGACGGTGGCTGACCGGGCTGCCGTACCCGTGCCGACGGCTGTCGGATCGGGCCGCCGCAGCCGCGTGGGACCGGCGCCCGGTCAGGCCTGCGCACCCACGTCCACCGGCCGCAGCACCAGACGGCCGTCCATGCGGGTCGCCGTCATGGCGAACGGGAACGTGTTCGCCTCCAGGCACATCGGAACGTCCTCGGGGTGGACACCCTCCCAGCCGAGCCGTACGCCCTTCGCGAGCCGGGCGGCGGCGTCGGAGTGCCGGGCCCGGTCCAGGTAGGGCGCGGGATCGGCGGTGGGCGAGTCGGTGCGGGCCGCGATGTACTGGGCGCAGGCCAGGTCCTCCTCGGCCCGTCCGCCGTCCCCGGTGACGACGAAGGTCACCGTGTCCGGCCGGGCGCGCCGCAGCACCTCGGCGGTCGCCCCGGCCACCAGGAAGCTCGCGCACAGCAGCAGCCGCGCGTCCGCGACCGCCAGCGCTCCGGCCGTACCGGCGGTGGTCTTCTGCACGACCGTACGACCCCGCACGTCGAGCGAGCGCAGCCGGGCGGGCGAGTTGGCCAGGTCGAACCCCGGCACCGGCGGACCGTCCTGAAAGGCCAGCCAGCCCGGGTGGCGGGCCTTCAGCTCCAGGGCCTCCTCCTGTGTACCGGCGAAGACGATCTTCTCCGCGCCGCGCCGGAACGCCCAGGCGGCGACGGTGAACGCGCGCATCACGTCGACGACCACGGCGACGTCGGGTGAGGCCGGCCGATCGGGGATCCCGGTGAACGTGGGCTGCATCGCTCCATGATGCGGCAACCTGCCCTCGCGCAGCGGAAGTTCAGTACTCCGTGGGTCCGGGCGGCAGCGTGCGGGCGGTGCGCAGGCTGCGCAACGCGAGGAGCAGGACGGCGATGTCGTCCAGGTAGACCGGGTCGGGCAGCAGGTCGGTGGGCAGCACCAGATACAGGATCGCGCCCCAGAACACCCAGCGCGGCCCCGTGGGCAGCCCGGCCCGCTGCAGGGTCCGCCGGGCGCGCACCAGCCGTACCAGCAGCCAGACGGCCACGCCGAGCAGCAGCGCCGCGACGACGCCGACGATCACCAGCAGGGTCGTCGTGGAATCCATGCGGCCTCCTGTCCCTCCTGGCTCACGCCGGGTCGGTGGTGTCCGTGCCGTCCCCACCGGGGGAGGCGTCCGGGCGCGAACCCTTCGTGCTGAACTTCAGCCGTTCGAAGGTCCGTGTCAACTGCTGCAGCGCGGAGGGCGTCCGGTCGCCGGGCCGCTCCTGCCGGTGGGGCAAGCTGTGCGGGACGGGCGCGTCGCGGTACGCGGCCAGGGCCTGGTGGGCCTGCTCGGCGGCCTCCCGGTACAGGTCCCGGGACTTCGTCATGGCCTCCAGCGCCTCGGCGTACATGGCGACCAGCCGCCGTTCGCGCTCCAGCTCCTCCTGGAGGGACAGCAGGGTCCAGTGGTCGCGCAGGTCGGCCAGCGCCTCAGCGGCGCCCTGCGGCAGGGGTCGGGGCAGGGCGGCGAAGTGCCGCAGGGCCGCGACGAGTTCGGCCGGCTCGGAGCCGTCGAGGAAGACGGTGCGCACGCTGTGTTCCCGGCGGTCGTAGCCCTTCGGCGCGGGGTCCGGGGGCAGCAGTACGGCGCCGCCGCGCGGCACCTCGACGCCGAGGTCCTTCAGCGCCCAGTTGACGGCGCGCAGCTGCTGCGGCGCGGCCCGGTGCTCCAGCACGCGGTGCCGCAGTCCGGGCGGCAGCAGCCGGGCCAGCGGCAGCCGGCCGCGCTCGTCCGGGGTCATCGCCTCGTGCACCACGAGGTTCACGCACCACGCCTCTCGGGCCGCGTCCCGCAGCCGGCGCCGCATCTCCTTGTCGTCCTCGGGGAGCGCGTTCACCTGCCGGAAGCGCAGGCCCGCCACGGTGGGGTGGTGGTCCCAGGCGCCGTCGGCGCCCTCCGCCGGTCCGGCCTCGGGCCAGAACAGCGTCGCCGGCGAGGGCCACGCCTCGTCCCAGGGACGCTCCGCCTCCGCGACGAGCGTCCACTGCCGCTCCTCGGGCCGGCCCTGCAGGGGTACGAGGGTGAGCCGGGCCCGCACGGTCGTGGTGCCGTCGGCCCGCCAGCGCGCCTCGAAGATCCGTTCGGGGGAGTCCTCGGGGGATTCCCCGGTCACCGGGGGCTCGGCGAAGTCGTCGACGTCCCCGTTCTCCTTGTGCCGACGCAGGGTGCGGCGGACGACGTCCTCGGTGTCGGGACCGGTGTGGCGGCCGCGGGCCGCCCAGAGGGTCTGCGGGATGGTGGCGCGGTCGGTGGCGGAGTTCGACATGGGCCAATCTGCTGATGGGGGCAGGTGCGCGTTCCAGTATCACCGCCCGGGCACGGTACCCGCCGGGCGGGGTCCGGAGGCGGCGCGCCGCCGCGGCCCCGCGCCCCGCGAACGGGGTGCGCGCCCCGCACCCGGGGTACGCGCCGCACACATCACGTGACCGCTGTTCACACGTCCCCGGACCGTCCTGCGGTACCGAAAACTGTCCGTCGAACGGGGTCCGCCCTCCCATCCGCTTAGGGGTAGGCCCCGTTCACCATGTGCGGCGAGCCCGTCGGGTCTCGCGCAGGGCGGCCACGCCCGTCGACCCGTGGCTCGATATATATCGGCTGCCGATATATTCTGCTCGCATGGCATCGAGGAACATGACCCGAGCGGCGTTCTTCGTCCTCACGGCGCTGGCCGACCAGCCGCGGCACGGCTACGGCATCCTGCGCGAGGTCGAGGAGCTGTCCGACGGGGAGGTGCAGTTGCGGGTCGGCACCCTCTACGGGGTACTGGACCGGCTGACCGCCGACGGACTGATCGTGCTGGACCGGGAGGAGGTGCAGCAGGGCCGCCTGCGGCGCTACTACCGGCTCACCGAGGACGGAGTGGCGGCCCTCGACGCGGAGGCGGAGCGCATGGCCGCCGGCGCCGGGGCCGCCAAGCGGCGCATCGCCGAGGGCCGCCGGGCCACCGCACCGGCCGACACCGCCCCCCACCCCCCCACGGCACCCGGACTCGCGGGAGGCTTCGCATGACCACGCTCCTGGAATCCCGCTACCGCACCGTCCTGCGCCTGCTCCCCGCCTACTACCGGCGTGAACGGGAGGAGGAGATGGTCGAGACGTACCTGTGGGACGTCGACCGCGACACACAGGACCAGAGCCGGCCCACCCCGGGCGAGGTGGCGAGCATCGCGGCCCTCGCCGTGCGCAGCCGGCTGGGAGCGCCCGGGGCGCCGCGCCGCTACGTCCTGCTCGGCTCGACCGTCCGGCTCTTCGCGCTGTTCGCCGTGCTGATCCAGGCGGCCGCGGGGGTCGTCGAGCTGGTCCTCGAACTGACCTGGGCCGTCGGCCGGGGCGGCTCGGGGCGGCACCTGTTCCTGTCGCAGTTCACCGACCAGGGGCTGCTCACCGCGGTGGTCACCGCCGCCCAGTGGACCCTTCCGCTGCTGTGGACGGTCGCGTACTTCGCCCTCCTCCACGACCGCCGTCGCCTCGCCCGCACGGCCGCGCTGTGCGCCGCGCTGCCCACCCTCTGGCCGCTGCTCGGCCCGCTGACGGGCGCCATGGTCCCCGCGGACCCGGCGTTCGCCGCCTCCTTCGGGCTCCTGGCCTGGCTGCCGGCGCTCGCGCTCTGCGCCTCCCATCACCGGGACGCACCACCGGCCCGGCTCCCTGTCGGCACCCCCGGGCTGGTCTTCATGACCGCCTGTGTGGTGATGGGGGCGTCCGTCGTGGTGCTGCCCGCCCTGCCCGACCTGGCGTGGGCCCCCGCGAGCTGTTTCGTCGTGGGCGCGCTCGGCTGGCTCCTGTGGCAGACCCGGAGCGGTGACCGTACGACGCCAGGCGGCGCGCTCGCCCTGGCCGCTCTCGGACTGCTGATCCTGGCTGTCCGGGTCGCGGCTCTCTACCCCTGGCTGCAGCTGCCCGTGCCCGGCGCCTACCTCGGCGGCGGTCTCGTGCAGACGGCCGCGCTCGCCCTGCTGACCGTGACGCTCGCGGTGGTCGGCCGCCGGGACCTGGTCGCGGCCGAGCCCGGCCTGTCGTGACCGGCGCGCCCCGGCTCAGTGCGGGAACGCCCGGGGCGCCCGCTGACGCGGCAGCTCCTCACGGAACCCGGCGATCACCGAGCTGATCTGCCGCATCAGCATCGTGCCCTCCAGCCGGTCGAGGTAGAGGTTCGCACGGGCCAGCGCGGGCAGGTCCACGCAGAAGTAGAGGGACATCAGCGGGTTGACGAACAGCTCGCTGTCCCGCGTGCGCTCGGTGAACCGCACGTCGCCGAAATCCCCGCGCACGGCGGCCGCGACCGAGCCGTGGACGATGCTGGGGTAGCTCTCGTGGCACTGCTGAGCATGCGCGACCGCGTCGAGATAGAGCGAGCCCTCCTCGCTCTCCCTGGGGAGCGAGAACGCCCCCAGATAGGCGCCCTCGCGGTCCAGGGCGGCCAGGTTCTCCAGGAACAGGGAGTGGTTGACGCCGTGGTAGGCGTCCACCCCGAAACCCAGGCAGGCCACGAGCCGGTGCGGGACCTCGTCGAGACCGGCGACGGCGGCCAGGCTCGCCATGTCCTCCTCCGGCGTGCCGAGCCCGTGCTCGTCCCCGCGCATCAGGATGTCGGTACCGCCGTCCACCAGCACGACGGCGTCCACGCCGCCCAGATGATCGAGGAGCGCCCGGTAGGCGGCGCGCAGCGGCTCGACGCCCGTACGGGGAAACGCGTACACGGTGTCGGGCATCCCCTGTTCCCCGAGCCACCGGGCGAGCGCGCGCTCGGGGAAGTAGTCGCCGCGCAGCGGGGTGTCCGGGCGGACTTCGGCGACGTCCTCCGCCACCCAGGCGTCCAGGCTCAGGCCGTACAGGGCGGAGAAGGACAGGTTGGCCAGGTGGACCTCCGCACCGGCCGACCGCAGTGCGAACGCCAGGGGCAGTCCGGCGTAGACGTCGAAACCGCCGCCCGCACCGGCGACGAGGACCCGGCGCGCCTCGCGCAGGCGGGTGAAGAGGAGGGGCTCACGCAGGGAGAACACCTCAGGACCCTAACAGGGGCCCTGGGAGGCCTCGTTGGACTCGTTCCCGAAGCCTCCCAGGTGCTCCCGGGAATCAGGCTCCGCTCTCCCGGAGCATGTCCTCGCGCTCGACGATCTTCACGCGCCCGCGGCCCTGCGGCTCGCCCAGCGCCCGCTCGGCGGCGTCCAGCTTGTACCAGCCCTCCCAGGTGGTGAAGCGGATCTCGCGCTCGGCGAGGAACGCGTCCACGGACTCCGGCGCGGGGGAGTCCGGGGTGTGCAGACGGCCGTTCGTGAAGTCGTCCAGCAGGTTGGACACGGTCTCGTTGGCGTCGCCCTTGGTGTGGCCGATCAGACCGACCGGACCGCGCCGGATCCAGCCGGTGACGTACGTCGACGGGAGGTGGTTGCCGCTCTCCTCGATGACCCGGCCGCCCTGGTCCGGGACCGTGCCGGACTCGATGTCCCACGGCAGCTTGGGCAGCTTGTCGGAGAGGTAGCCGACGGCGCGGTAGATCGCGGTGACGTCCCAGTCCTTGAACTCGCCGGTGCCCTTGACGTTGCCGGTGCCGTCGAGGGCGGTGCGCTCGGTGCGCAGGCCGACCACCCTGCCGTCCTCGCCGAGGATCTCCGAGGGCGACTCGAAGAAGTGCAGGAACAGCTTGTGCGGCCGGTCGCCGACGTCCCGGATCGCCCAGTTCTCCAGGGTCTTGGCGACCATGTCGGCCTGCTTGTTGCCGCGCCGGGTCTCGATCGAGCCCGCGTCGTAGTCGATGTCCTCGGGGTCGACGATGACCTCGATGTTGGGGGAGTGGTCCAGCTCGCGCAGCTCCATCGGGCTGAACTTGGCCTGCGCCGGGCCACGGCGGCCGAAGACGTGGATCTCCATGGCCTTGTTCGCCTTCAGGCCGTCGTAGACGTTCGCGGGTATCTCGGTCGGCAGCAGCTCGTCCGCCGTCTTGGCGAGGACCCGGGCCACGTCGAGCGCCACGTTGCCGACGCCGAGCACGGCGACCTTCTCGGCCGCCAGCGGCCAGGTGCGCGGCACGTCCGGGTGGCCGTCGTACCAGGACACGAAGTCGGCGGCGCCGTACGAGCCGTCCAGCTCGATGCCCGGGATCGGCAGATCCCGGTCGGCCGTCGCGCCCGTGGAGAAGATCACCGCGTCGTAGAAGGAACGCAGGTCGTCCAGGCTGATGTCGTTCGGGTAGTCGACGTTGCCGAACAGGCGGATCTGGGGCTTGTCGAGCACCTGGTGCAGGGCGGTGATGATGCCCTTGATGCGCGGGTGGTCGGGCGCCACGCCGTAGCGGATCAGACCGAACGGGGCGGGCATCCGCTCGAAGAGGTCGATGGAGACGCCGGGTTCGGCGGCCACCTCGGACTTGAGCAGGGCGTCGGCGGCGTAGATCCCGGCGGGGCCGGCTCCGACGATGGCTACCCGCAGGGGGCGCGGCATGATCAGTTCCCTTCGAGCGTGATCAGATACTCGAGTGGGAAGCCTAGGCTAAGGCAGACCTAAGTTAGTACACGGGTCCGGTCTATGACCTCATAAGTGGATCTTATGACTTCCCCAGGGGTCCCTTATGGGGGCGCCGGCCCGGGGCCTCTTGCGGAGGAGAGCGCGTGGGCGGACGCGGGGGGACGACCGTCGTGGTGACCGGCGGCAGCGGCTTCGTCGGCAGCCGTCTCGTACGGCGACTGCTGGAGCGTGGCTACCAGGTCCGCACCACTGTACGCAGCACCGCGAACGCGGCGAAGGTGCGGCCGCTGTGGGATATGCAGGAGGCGTTTCCGAACCAACTGACGGTGTTCGAGGCGGACTTGCTGAAGGAGGGTTCGTTCGACCAGGCGTTCCGTGGCTGCCCGGTGGTCTTCCATGTGGCCTCGCCGTTCCTCATGCCGGAGCGGATCAGCGACGCCCGGCGGGACGTGGTGGACCCGGCGCTGCTCGGCACCCGCAACGTGCTGGCGAGCATCGAGCGGACCCCGCAGGTCCGGACCCTTGTGTTCACCTCCACCGTGGGCGCGGTGTTCGGTGACTACGCGGACGTCCTGCACATGGACGGCCAGGTGCTGTCCGAGAGGTACTTCAACACCACCAGCACGGCGGAGAACAACCCCTACCACTACGCCAAGACCGTCGCCGAACGCGCGGCCTGGGACGCCGAGGCCGCACAGGGCCGCTGGCGCATGGTGTCCGTCAACCCCGGCCTGATACTGGGCCCGTCCCTCACCCCCGCCTCCGAGTCCGGCAGCCTCTTCCTCCTCGACGAGCTGTTCAAGGGCTACTTCTGCTACGGCGCCCCCGACTTCAGCTTCACCACGGTCGACGTACGGGACGTGGCCGACGCGCACATCGCGGCCGCCGAGAACCCCGGGGCCAAGGGCCGCTACATCGTGGCGGCCGAGACGATGACGTCGTTCCACGAGATGGCACGCATCATCCGCACCCGCCACCCCTACGACCCGCGCCTGCCGCGCACCGCGCTCCCGCACTGGCCGGTGCGCATCCTGGGCCCTTCCTTCGGCCTCACCCAGGACTACATACGCAAGCACCTCGGCATCCGCTTCCGCGTCGACAACCGCCGGGGCATCGACGAACTGGGGCTCACCTACCGGCCGGTGGCGGAGACCCTGCTCGACCACTACGAGAGCTGGCGCGCGCGACGCCGCCGACCGGGCTGAGTCGAGCCCGCCCGCCGCGTCACGCCGGCCGGATCACCCGGTGGATCGCCGCCTCCCCGGCCCCGTAGATCGACTCCTCGCAGATGTACGACCCCGGGCCCGGCGCGTGGATCATCATGCCGTTGCCGGTGTGCAGGCCCACATGCCGGTCGTCGTCGAAGAAGAGGACGAGGTCACCAGGTTCGAGAGCGGCCAGCGTGACCGGCGCGCCCCCGAGCGCCTGCTGGTGTGCGGCCCGCGGCAGCGTGACCCCGGCCGCCTTCCACGCCGCCTGGGTGAGGCTGGAGCAGTCGTACGAGTCCGGCCCCGTCGCACCCCACACACACGGCTTCCCGATCTGCGCCCGAGCGAAGGCGATCGCCTTCTCGGCGCGCAGGGCGCGGGGTGACTGCGGGGTGGGGGTGACTGGTGCGTACGAGCCGGTGTCGGTCGTGGTGGGGGTGGCGGTGATGGGCGAGGTGAAGGAGCCGGTGTCGGTGGGGAGGGGGGCGACTGCGGCTGGGGGCGGGCTGTAGGTGGCGGCGGGTGCGGTGAAGGAGCCGGTGTCGGTCGGGTGGGGCGCCGCGAAGGCCCCGGTGTCGACGGTGAGCGGCGCGGCGAAGGATCCGGTGTCGGCGATGGCGGGTGCGGCGAAGGATCCGGTGCCGGTCGGAAGGGGTGCGGTGAAAGCCCCGGTGCCGGCCGGGAGGGGGGCAGCGAAGGATCCGGTGTCGGTCGGGAGGGGCGCGGCGAAGGATCCGGTGTCGGCGATGGCGGGTGCGGCGAAGGATCCGGTGTCGGTCGGAAGGGGTGCGGTGAAAGCCCCGGTGCCGGCCGGGAGGGGCCCGGCGTAAGCCCCGGTGTCGACCGGAAGCGGTGCAGCGAAGGACCCCGTGTCGGTCGGAAGAGGTACGGCGAAAGCCCCGGTGTCGGCCGGAAGAGGCGCTGCGAAGGACCCTGTGTCGGCCGGGAGGCCCGCAGGCAGCGGTGTGGCGAAGGAGCCCGTGTCGGTGAGCGGGGCCGTCGCGGCCGGACGGCTGAAGGGCTCGGTACCGGCCGGAAGTGCGGCCGCTCCGAGTGCGCCGGCCGTCTCCTGCGCCGGGAACACGCCGGGTGCCGCCCACTGCGGTGGGCGCCACTGGTCCTCGGCCGGCTGCGGCGCCTGACCCGACGCGGTGCCCAGGGCGTCCGGCGCGGCGGCCGCGGCCCGCAGGGCGAGGCCGCGGGACAACACGTCCCGGGCCGCGGCGAGTTTGCGCCGGTTCTTCGCTTTGGACACCGCCGGGGCGGGCCGCCGGGACCCGGTGGCGGGGGCGGGCAGTGCCCGGGGCTCCTGCTGCGGGGTTGCCGGGGCGGCGGGAAGAGGCCATGCGGCTGTCTGCGCCGAGGTGCGGCCCGCCGGTTCCAGCATGGCCCGGCTCGGCAGCTCGGCAGCGGCCCGGCCGGGGAGTTCCAGGGCGGTGCGGTCGGCCGCTACTTCCATGACCCGGCTGGTCAGTTCGGGAAGGGCGCGGCTCGTCAGTTCGGGGACGGGCCGAGCGGTCGGTTCGGCGGCGGCCCCACTCGGCAGCTCCGGCAGCGCACGGGCGCCCGTCCGCCCCGAAGGGCCGACGGGCAACTCCGGCAGACCCCGCCCCGGTGTCTCCCGGTCACCACCGGTGCGATCGCCGCCGGCTCGGTCCGAGGAGCGGGCCGGGGTGGCCCGCCGGTCGGGTATCCGGTCCGTCGGCAGGACCGCGGGTACGGACGGGCCGAGCTTGGCCCGCGCCCCTTCGAACCACTCCTTGGCCACCTCGTCGAGGGCCGGATCCGAGCGCCGGTCCGGCCGCTTGGCCAGCGGAACACCACGAGTCCGTGTCGCCCCCGCCATGGCCCGTGTCGCGTTGAAGTTCCCCGTATCGGCCTCGGCCCGGTCGTAGAGGGAGTTGATCCGCTGCCGGACCTCGTCGCGGCTGTCCGTCGCCATGAAGGGACGCACTCCTTCCGTGCTCCGCCTACCGAGTCAGCTGTCGGGTTCGGGCGGTCGGTTCCGGAAGGCGTGCCCTACGGCCGTCGCCTGCAGAGGCGTTGGCCGATTCACCCCGAAGTCGGTCGGGTCCCCGGCTCCGGCTGCACTCCACGGTGCACCGGATTCGGCGGAGGCCACGCGGCCCGGCGCGGTTCGCCGGGGGAGCCGTGCGGCCTGGTCGTCAACCTAGCCAATTTGTGTGGCCCGTGTGAAGGTTGAAGTGCGTAATGTCCGATACGGATATGTGATGTTCGTCTTGCCATTCGAGATGACTCACCCTCTGGGTGGCGCGGTGCCTATGAGATTCTGATGAATTCTCGGGACGCCTGAACACTCGGGCGCTCGGATCCGTATGGGGCGGGGGATTTCCATGCGAGCCGCTCGACAGACTCAGAGGTACTTCCGTGGGACGCAACACGCGCAGACGCCCGACCCGTGCACGACGCGCGACCTTCGCAGCGGTCGCCCTGATGCTGGGCGGAGGCGGGCTCGTCGCGGCGAATGTCTACGCCTCGGCCACCGAGGGCACATGGGGCGGGGGCAGCGGCACCGACGCGACCGGTCAGGTCCGCTCCGCGGGCATGGCCACGATCGACTGCCCGGACGTCGGCAGCAAGCTGACGACGGTGCCGGACGGCGCACGTGAGGCCGTCGACCGCGAACTCGCCCAGCTGGACCAGCAGATCGCGGCCGCCTACCAGCAACTCCAGGCGTCGGCCGACTCCGTCCGCCAGGACCCCACGGCCGCGGACGAGCCCATCATGAACCCGCTGAAGGAGAAGCGGTCGGCCACGATCGAGCGGATCGCCGTCGCCATCGACCAGGTGGGTGACCGGCCCGAAGGACTGGAATCCCTGGCCGCCTGCACCCTGCGCCCCGCCCAGGACGGCGCGGGCGGCGACACCGGCAACGCCGGCCAGGGCAGCGCCGCCCCGAGCGACGGAGCCCAACAGGGCACCGGCCAGGGCCAGAACGGTGCCGGCCAGGGCGGCAACGGCCCTGTCGCCTCCGACTACGCGGACATCACCTCCGTACAGCCGAACGTGCCGAACCCGCCCCAGCAGGACGACGCCTCGCGCGGCACGTTCACCTCCGAGTGCGGTGTCAACGCAAACGGCCTGTTCAACTCCGACAACGTGATCGTCGCGCCCGGCGTCTCCAACGGCGCCCACCACTTCCACGACTACATCGGCAACCAGTCCAACAACGCCTTCGCCAGCGACGAGGACCTGGCCAAAGCCGAGACCAGCTGCGTGGACCAGGGCGACAAGTCCACGTACTACTGGCCGGTGCTGCGGCTGCAGAACGGCAAGCAGGAACAGGACGCCGGCTCCCCGGGCGGCGGCACCGAGGGCAACGCGGGCCAGATCGTCACGGCCAAGCAGGTGACGCTGACCTTCGTGGGCAGCCCGCGCGGCAAGGTCACCGAGATGCCGCGCCTGCTGCGCATCATCACCGGTGACGCCAAGGCCTTCGTCAACGGCCCCACCAACGCCAACGCCTCGTGGAGCTGCACCGGTTTCGAGGACCGGCAGCTGAAGGACAAGTACCCGCTGTGCCCGTCCGGCAGCGACGTGGTGCGCACCTTCCGCTTCCAGAGCTGCTGGGACGGCCGCAACATCGACAGCGCCAACCACCGCACCCACGTGGCCTTCGCCGGCCCCGACGGCTCCTGCCCCGAGGGCTTCCGGGCGATCCCGCAGCTGGTCCAGCGCATCGTCTACGACGTCGCCGCCCCGAGCCTGAACGACGGCGGGCGGACGGTGCCGTTGTTCGCGGTGGACTCCTTCCCCGAGCAGCTGCACAAGCCGGTCACCGACCACGGCGACTTCATCAACGTCTTCGACGAGGGCCTGATGCGCGAGATGGTCGACTGCATCAACTCCGGCCGGACCTGCGGAGCCCGTGGCGGTGACGACTCCGGTGCCACCACGGCCCCGAGCCCGAGCGACGACACCGGTGCGACGGACGCCCCGGGCACGGGCACCGGCGGCGCCACGGCCGAGCCTGCCACGAGCGCCCCGGCCGAGCCCGCCCCGGCCTCCTCCGACCCGACGCAGGAGCCCAGGACCTATACGACGACCTCGCCGGCGAACACCACCAAGCACGACAAGCCCGGCACGCACGACAGCCGGTCCTCCCAGCAGGACGGCCGGACCAAGCAGGACAGCGAGGGCAAGCAGACCGCTCCCGCGAAGGCCGACAAGGCTGCCTCGACCGCGCCGTCCGACTCGGGCGCCGGCGAGGTCGGCCAGGCCACCCAGACCCCTGCCGCCGGTCAGGCCGCCCAGTCCCCGGCCGCACAGGCGCAGCCGCCCGCCGACCGGACCGAACCCCAGGCGGTCCAGGGCGGCCTCGCCGAGACCGGCGCACACCTGTGGCCCGCGGCCATCGGCATGCTGCTCGCCCTGTCCGGCCTCGTCATGCTGCTTCGGGCCAAGCGTCTGCGGTACTGACGGCACGTCACGGAACGACGGAACGGCGGCCCCACCCTCCAGCGGTGCGGCCGCCGTTCCGTCGTCCGGAGCGTGTCGGCCACTGCACGTCGTCCGGAGCGCGTCGGCCGCTTGTGGGAGCGCTCCCATAGGCATGAAGATGTCCACATGCCACCCACGGACCCCCGCCCCGCGATCCGCCCCTACCGCCCCACCGACCGCGACGCGGTCGCCGACATCTGCGTCCGTACCGCACACAACGGCGGCGACTCCCGCGCCCGTTGTCCGGACCTGTGCCTGATGCCGTCGATCTTCGCCGAGCCCTACTGCCACCTCGACCCGGACCTAGCCTTCGTCCTGGACGACGGCGAGGGACGGGCGGTGGGGTACGTCGTCGGTACGGCGGACACCGAGCGGTTCGTCAAGGACTTCCGGCGGACCTGGATCCCCCGGCTCGCCGACCGCTACCCGGAGCCCACCGCGCAGCCCCGCACGCCCACCGAGGAGATGATCGGCCTTCTGCACCGCCCGGAGCGCATGCTCGTACCCGAACTCGCCGCCTACCCCGCGCACCTGCACATCGACCTGCTGCCGCCCTGGCAGGGGCGCGGACACGGCCGCCGGTTGATGCACACACTGCTGAACGCCCTGCACACACAGGGCGTTCCGGCCGTCCACCTCGGCATGGTCACCGTCAACACGGCCGCCCGAGCGTTCTACGACCGGCTCGGCTTCCACGAGATCCCGGTCCCGGACCCCGGTCCGCTCACGTATCTGGGCCGGGCCACGACCCCGGACTGAGAACCCGCCCGGCGGTGCCCGTCAGAGGACGCGCAGGGTCTGCTTGGCGAGTTCGTACGCCGGCAGCATCGCGTTGTGCTCCTCGGTGTCCATCCCGCCGAGGTGCAGCACGACCGGGCCGTCGGGCGTGGAGACCGCCAGGGCGCTCTCCTTCTTCGTCTCCTCCAGCAGCTTGCTCGTGTAGAGGTACTCCACCTCGACACCGGACAGGCCGGTGGCAGTCCTGAAGGAGCGGTACTTCTCCTTGCCGGTGTTGTCCTCGGCGGCGACGAACTGCCGCAGGACGGTGCGCGCGTCGGCGTCGCCGGGCTTGCCGGTCCACACCCGCAGGAAACCGATCTTGCCGGCGGGCTTGGCGTCGATCTCACAGGCGGTGGTGACCGGACCCTGGCGGAGGAAGGCGTCGGCGACTGCTCCGCCCAGGTCGCCGTCCGAGCCCTTCGAGGCCTTCGACAGCTCCTTCTCGGCGTCGATCCCCTTGGGCTTCCAGCTCTTGGCGATGTCGAAGCTGACGGGCAGTTCGCAGGCCGACCCGGCGGCGCCGACGGTGCCGCCGCGCGCCGCGACCGCGCTCTTCGCCCCCGCGCTCCCGGCGGCCGACGGGCTTCCCGACGCCTTCGCCTCCCCGTCCGGCGACTGCGAGCAACCTCCCAGTACCGCCGCCAGCACCACCGCCTGGACCACCCGGCCTCGCACGGACCCCACCCTGACCTGCACCGTCGTCTCCCCTCCTGTTGAGCGCGGCCACTGTAACCGAGGGCACCGACACAGCCGTACGCAAATAGAAGGGGGGCAGTGAAAAGGCGTGCTCAGTCCCCGTCCCGCCGGCAGTGCAGGAACAGATGCGGCTCGGGTACGGCGTCGGGATGGGCCGGGGAGAACGTGGCGTGCTCCTCGGACAGGACCGTCAGACCCGCCCCGGTCACCAGCCGCGTGAAGTCCTCGGCGGCGAAGCTCGTCACCCGCACCGGCTGCCCCATGAACACCGCCTCGACGGCCTCCACGTCGAGGGGCACCGTGGCCAGCACCGCGAGCCCGCCGGGCCGCAGTGCACGCGCCAGGCGGCCCACGACGGCGGACTGCTCCGCGCGGGACATCTGCAGCAGCGAGAAGTACCCGCACACCGCGTCGAACGAGCGCTCCGGGAGCGGCAGTTCACGGATGTCGGCGAGCCGGAACTCGGCCTCGGGCACCTGCCGGGCGGCGATGTCGACCATCACCGGGGAGACGTCGACGCCCAGCACGCTGTGCCCCGCCTCGGCGAGGGTCTGCGCGGTCGGCCGTCCCGTCCCGCTGCCCACGTCCAGCACCCGGCTGCCCGGCTCCAGCCGGTCCAGCAGCCAAAGGAGCGAGGCCCGGTGCGCCTCGGACGACGCGAACGCCTTCTCGTAGTCGAGACCCAGTGCGTCGAACACCACGGCTGCCGGTGCCCGCTGTTCGTCCTCGCCCAAGACCGCTCCTCCCGTGTCCCGTCAGGTGCCCGGCATCGTCGCACTCCCGTCCCGCAGCCCACAATGCCGCGCGCTGGGTGCCGTTTGCGGACCGCGGCACCCGCAGGGCAGGGTTCGCAACGTGCCTACCTTGCTGATCGTGCATCACACCCCCTCGCCCAACTGCCAGGCCATGTTCGAGGCCGTCGTCTCCGGCGCGACCACACCGGAGATCGAGGGCGTCCGCGTCGTACGCCGGGCCGCCCTGTCCGCCACCGCCTCCGACGTTCTGGAGGCCGACGGCTACCTCCTCGGCACCCCGGCGAACCTCGGGTACATGTCCGGCGCCCTCAAGCACTTCTTCGACCAGGTCTACTACCCCTGCCTGGACGAGACCCGGGGCCGGCCCTTCGGCTACTACGTCCACGGCGGCAACGACGTCACCGGCGCCGTCCGCGCCATCGAGGCCCTCACCACCGGCCTCGGCTGGCGCCGCGCCACCGAGGCGGTGACCGTCACCGGCGAACCCGGCAAGGCCGATGTACAGGCCTGCTGGGAGCTGGGCGCCACGGTCGCTGCCGGGCTCATGGACGAGGCCTGACCGGGACGGTGCCGGGGGAGCGGGCCTGTAGGCCGTTCGGGTGTCGGGCGGACGTGGTCGCGGCGCACCTCCCGCGGAGAGGGGCCGGTGAGTGGAGCGGGGCAGGTGCGGGGGTTGTGCAGGAGAGGTATCCGGCCCCGGCACCGGCGCACACGGCGATACCGGACCCGGCGCACATCCTCTACCTGGATGGATGAAGGTGCGGGCGCGGTGCCGCTGGCCGACGATGAGGAGGGAGACCGCGTCCCCGAGGAGCGGTCGTGCACCGTCGAACGTCGTCGAGCCGAGGGAGCGTCGCATGGGAGCGGACGGCCACATACGCGGACGGACCGCCCAGGACGAGCAGGACGCCGAGGAGTTGCTGCGCCGGTGCGCACGGGACGTGGTGGACGTCGCCGAAGGCATCCGCGAGGTGTCCACACGCACCAGCGCCGCGCTGTTCGCGCCGACGCTGACCGCCTCTGCGCGCCGCCGCCCCCGTACCGGTCTCGCCGCCCGGTGGGCGTTGCTGCGGGCCCTGACGAACAAGGACGGCCTCGGCGGGACCGCGATCACGGCGCCGAAGGGCATGGGCCATGTGCTCGGCGCGGCCGGCGAGGTGCTCGGCCGGGAGAGCCTGGCCGCGCTGGTGGCCGTCACCGCCCTGCGTCTGAGGATCGCCGCCGTGCTGTTCGACCACCCGGAGTTGGCACGCGACCCGGGGATGCGCCGGCTGCTGGGCGCGGTCACCGCCGACCGCGCCCCGGAGGCCGTCCGAGCCCTGCGTGCCCTGTTCAGGGACCAGGGCGCCCAGCGTGCCCTGTCCGGCCTCGCGCCGCTGACGGCCGAACTCCTCGCCATCCGTGCCCTGCTGGACGAGGACCCCAAGTACGACGAGACCGGCTGGGCGCGGGCCGCCGGCCGTGGCCGGTCCGCCGTTCCGGTGCACGGCATCAACGCCGTCCGTCTCGCGGGCACGGACCAGGGCGAGGGAGCGGCCGAGGCCGTCGACCTGTCCGACCAGGAGCGGCAGACCGTAGCCAGCGAAGGCTCCCTCCTCGGTTTCCTGCGCAACATCGAGGTCGTGTCCACGAACGGGCGGATCCTGGTGCAGAACGTGCGCGGCCCCGACGGCGTCGTCCGGTACGTCGTCCAGGCCCCCGGCATGGCGCCCGGCCGCCCCCGCAACGACTCCCCGCAGGACTTCGTCGGTGCCTGGCGCAACCTCTGCAGGGCCGACTCGCCGCACACCCGCTCGATCCTGCTCGCCCTCACGGACCACGGCATCCCGCGCGGCGCCGACCTCGCCCTGATCGGACACGGCGAGGGCGGGGTCGCGCTGATGAACCTCGCGCAGGACGAGGAGTTCTGCCGCGGGTACCGGGTCACGCACGTGATCGCGGTCGGATCTCCGGTCGCCGACAAGAAACCCGCCGACCCGCGCACCTGGGTCGCCGGCATCACCAACCAGCACGACATCGTGCCCGTCCTCGACGGCCGGGACCTCGGCTCCGCCTTCGACCCGCACCCCAACCGGTACGAGGTCGACTACACCGGACCCACCCGCGAGTTCCCGCTGTGCCACATGCTCCGCGAGTACATCGAGCACCTGCGGACCGTCATCCCCGAGGCCCGCAAGGACGTCGACGAGGCGCTCGCCCCCTACCGCGGTCCCGTGGTGCGCACCCAGGCCTACCGGCTCAAGGACCGTGCCCGCCCGCCCGAGGGCTACCCCTTCCTCACGGTCCCCACCACGTCACTCCCCACCACGACCGGGCCCGTCGACGTCCCGGTGCGCTACTACGACTCCTCCGCGGCCCACCTCTGCTTCGCCGTCGATGCCGCGGCCGCGCGCGGCCTGCTGCCCGACCTGACCTGGATGGTGCCGAGCCGGCTGGGCCGACGGGCGCTCGCGGTGCTGTCCCTGTACGAGCACCGCTGTTCCACGATCGGCCCCTACGCCGAGATCGCCCTGTCGGTGCTGGTGGACGACCTGTGGCGGCCGCGCCCGTACGACATCGCCGCCGATCTGCTGCGCCGCGTCGACCTGCGCCGCACCGGCCGCTACGTCCTCTCCCTGGCCGTCAGCAGCGAGGAGGCGCGCGTCGTCTCCCGGCAGATCTGGGGCCAGCCCGCGGTCCCCATGGCTGCCGAGGCCGAACTGATGAGTCGTGACCTCGGTGTCACCGCACCGGGACTCGGACTGGCCGTCAAGGGCCGGCTCGGCCGGGGCCTGCGCTGCCCCGAGGCGGACTGGGTCCTGTACGGCCGGCGCGGCGAGAGCACCGTGCGCACCCTGGTCCGGGCCCACGGCCGGCTGCGGCTGCACACCGGAACCGGGGTGCGGCTGCGCCTGGACACCGCCGCGGCCGAACCCATGGCCGGGCAGCTGCGCCGGCTCGGCATCGACGCGGCCCGGCCGCTCTTCGTGCTGTCCTGCCCGCAGTTCGTCCTCCACCGCAGCGCCGGCGCCGTCCTGCCGCGCTGACCCCGCACGCACACCCGCCAGTGGGAGCCATCATGGTCACCGAGTCCCTCCGCACCCTGCCGTCGGTCGACGAACTCCTCGACCAGGCGCACAGGTTGCGCGCCGACGCCGACCTGATGGACGGCTACGCCCGACGACTGCTCGCCACCGCGTCCGAGCTGTCCGCCTGCTCGGCGGCACCCGAGTGGAGCCGCCCCACCCTGGAACAGCAGGCGGCCGCCTGCGGCACCGCGGCGAAGCAACTGCGCACCGCCGCCGAGGCGTTGCTGGCCCACTCGCGGGCCTGACCGGTCCGCTCAGAGCGCGCGGCGGCCCCGGCAGACCGCCGCGCTCCGGCCGAGCAGGACGGAGCAACGACCCTTGTCCTCCAGCAGGTTGCGGTGCACCAGGTCGAAGAGGCCGCAGGTCTCGACGGGCCGCAGCGTGCGCGTCCACCCGGGAGACCGGCCCGACCCGCTACGACGCCTCGCACGACCGCCCGCCCGGACCTCCTGAACCCCGGCGTCTTCCGCCCCGCCCTGTACAGCGGCCCCGGTGATCCCGATCGGGCACATGGACGCTCGCCGGGTCTCCTCCGAAGGCACGCCGAGCAGCCGGCCGGATAGGCCACCGCCCCCGCCCGGCGCCCCCGCGTCCACATCGGCCCCGCCGTCCCGCCGGCCGACTCGCCCCGGCCGCTGGACGACCTGGAGACCGCCCTCGCCGACACCTGGTCGTGCGCGGTGCGGACGCCGGCAGTGACCGTTCGTCAGTGACGTTCGCACATCCGGGTGGTAGGGGACGCCGTCCTGGGCCGAACGAGTTGTCGTAGCCCGGAACGGCCGCTTTCGGACCGGATAATCACGGCTCATGCAGCTTGTGAAAGCACGCGTCCCGGCGCGACGCGCCCCCGTGGCCGTCACCGGACTGGGACTGGTCACACCGGCCGGGATCGGCCGCGACGCGGCGTGGGACGGCCTGTGCGCAGGACAGTCCACCGCGACCGCCGACCCCGGCCTCGACGGGCTGCCCGTGGCCTTCTCCTGCCGGGTGCCCGACCTCGACACGGCCGGACTGCTCGGGCACCGGCTCAGTCGCCGCCTGGACCGCTTCACCACCTTCGCGCTGCTCGCCGCCCGGGAGGCCGTCGCCGACGCCCGGCTCACGCCCGGCGGCTGGGACGGGGCCCGCGTCGGCGTCGTGATGGGGGTCGGTACCGGGTCCATGCAGGGCTGGCAGGCCGAGTTCGACCGGCTCGCCCACAGCACCCCGGAGCGCGTCTCGCCGCTCGCGCTGCCGCGCAGCGTCCCCAACATGGCCGCCGCCGAGATCGCCCTCGACCTCGGTGCGCAGGGCCCCAACATGGTCGTGAGCACCGCCTGCGCCTCCGGCACCAGCGCGCTCGGACTGGCCCGGGACCTGCTGCTGTCCGGTGCCTGCGACCTCGTCCTCGCCGGGGGCAGCGAGTCGGCCCGGCTGCGGATGACCGCGGCCTGCTTCGCCCAGATGCGTGCCCTGTCCCGCCGCGCCGACAGCCCGCACGAGGCCTCCCGGCCGTTCGACCGCGACCGCGACGGTTTCGTCCTCGGCGAGGGCGCCGCCGTGCTCGTCCTGGAACGCGTGGAGGACGCCCGCGCCCGCAGCGCCCGGCCCGCGGCCCTGCTCTCCGGGTTCGGCGCGTCCTGCGACGCCCACCACTTCACCGCCCCGCACCCGGACGGCGACGGCGCCGCCCGCGCCATCCGCGGCGCCCTCGCCGACGCCGGCCTGGCTCCCGAGGACGTCGACCACGTCAACGCGCACGGCACCTCGACCCCACAGGGCGACACGGCCGAGCACAACGCGCTGTACCAGGTCTTCCGCCGGCCCCCGCCCGTCACGGCCGTCAAGGGCACCATCGGGCACGCCATCGGCGGCGCCGGCGCCATCGAGGCGGCCTGCACCGTGCTCACCCTGCGCCACCAGCTGATCCCGCCCACCGCCAACCTGGACACCCTCGACCCGGCGATGGACCTCGACGTCGTCACCAAGGCGCCCCGCCCGCAGCGGATACGAGCCGCCGTCAGCAACTCCTTCGGCTTCGGCGGCCAGAACGCCGTGCTCGCCTTCACCGCCGTCGACTAGCAGCCACTGCGCACCTGCCCCCGAGCCGAAAGGTCCCCCTGTTGTCGGAGTTCTCGGAATCCACCCCGCTGGCCGGCAGAGCACGGCCCTGGCCCAGCGGCGAGCAGCTCATGATCGGCGTGTTCGTCGCCGTACCGTTCCTGGCGCTCCTCGCCGCCGTGCCGCTGGCCTGGCGGCACGGTCTGAGCCCCACGGACCTGGTGCTCGCCGTCGTCTTCTACCTCGTCAGCGGACTCGGTGTCACCGTCGGCTTCCACCGGCACTTCACCCACGGTTCCTTCAAGGCCAGGCGGCCGCTCAGGATCGCCCTCGCCCTGGCCGGCAGCCTCGCCGTACAGGGCCCGCTGCTCACCTGGGTGGCCGACCACCGCAAGCACCACCGCTTCTCCGACCGCGACGGGGACCCGCACTCGCCCTGGCGGTACGGCCGCTCACCCCGCGCCCTGGCCAAGGGCATGCTCTACGCCCACCTGGGCTGGCTGTTCGAGACCGAGCACGCCTCGCCCCGCACCTACGCACCCGACCTGGTCCGCGACCGCACGCTGATGCTGATCTCCAAGCGCTTCGGACTCGTGGTCCTGGCCTCCGTCGCGCTGCCCGCGGTGCTCGGCGCGGCGCTGACCGGGTCCTGGCAGGGGGCGCTCAGCGCGTTCTTCTGGGCCGGGCTGGTGCGGATCTGCCTCGTCCACCACGTCACCTGGTCCATCAACTCCATCTGCCACGCGGCCGGTTCCCAGCCCTTCCGCAGCCGGGACCGCTCGGGCAACGTGTGGTGGCTGGCCCCGCTGTCCTTCGGGGAGTCCTGGCACAACCTCCACCACGCGGACCCCACCAGCGCCCGGCACGGCGTGCTCACCGGCCAGCTCGACGCCAGCGCCCGTCTGATCCGCTGGTTCGAGCGCCTCGGCTGGGCCTACGACGTCCGCTGGCCGGAACGGCGCCGCATCACCGCACGCCGGCGAGAGAACGGGAGCCCACACGCATGACCGTACGGCAGCACGTGCACGTCAGCGGCCGCGTCCAGGGCGTGTTCTACCGCGACACATGCCGCCGGTTCGCCGAGGAACGGGGAGTGGCGGGATGGGTGCGCAACCTCTACAACGGCGACGTGGAAGCCGTCTTCGAAGGGCGCCCCGACGTCGTCGCCGAGATGGCGAGCTGGGCGGCCCACGGCCCACCGGCGGCCCGGGTGAGCCACTGCACGGGCGTGGCCGAGGAGCCCGAGGGTCTGTCCGGGTTCCATGTACTGCCCGACGCACCGCCGGGTGACGATCCCCGCGCCCGGTAGCCTCCCCTTTACGGCGTCGACGAGGGCCGAGGTGCAGACGCTCCCGGACGGTCAGGCGCAGCGCGTGGCCGTCGAAGCGTCGTGGCGGACCCAGACGGACTCGACCACGCGCCCGTCGGGCAGGGTGTGCCGGGGCGGGCCCTCGTCCGGGACGAAGCCCGCCCGGGTCAGGGCCCGCCGGCTCGCGGTGTTCCCGGTCTCCGCGCCCGCGCGGACCCGGGTCATGCCGAAGTGCGTGTGCGCGAGCAGCGCCCCGGCCCGGAACAACTCCGCGCCCAGGCCCTGCCCGCGGCAGCGCGGCGCCAGCCAGCCGCCCACCTCGCCCGTGTGGTGCTCCAGTTGCAGTCCTCCGGCATAGCTGAGGTCGACCCTGCGCACACAGACCAGGAACACCGGGATGCCGGGGTCGGGGGTGAAGGGCTTCGCCAGCACGCGGGGGACGCGGCGGCCGTCGTCGCCGGCGGGCCGCCACTCCAGCAGGGCGCGCCGGGTGCCGGGGTCGGGAGCGATCCGGTCGGCATGGTTGCCGAGCCACCGCTGGGCCTCGGCATCCGCACTGGCGGCGAGCGCCGCGGCCACGTCGAGGTGCGTCCGGGGCGTGAACAGCAACAGCCGCTCGGTGGCCAGGACGTGCCGGCCGGACGCGCACCGCCCGGGCATGGGGAGCCCGGACACGGCCCGGCTCCGGCGGACGAGCGACCAGACCATGGAACCCCCGATGGAACCGCTGCGTGGCGGACGGTCCGGACCCTTACGGGAGCCGGGCCCGCCGACGGATGCGAACGGCTCGCATCGGGGCGAATCTACCGAGGAATCGGGTGGGGGTGGTTGCCTGCGGCCGACGGCTCACGGCTGAGGGGATGCGGCTCCCCACGGTTGATGGCGTTCGGCCGGGCCGTCCGGACCCGGTTTCGGGCGGGTCCGGGTCCAGGAGGGGTCGGCGGACAGGTCAGGGACAGGGGTCGGCAGGGGCATGGGGCGGGGCTCCTTCGGACGAGTGGGGGATGGTCCGGGGGAGGGGTTCGGATGGTGTGGGGCCGGCCGGGGCCGGGGGTTCGGGTGTGGTCGTCAGGTCGGCCCAGACGATGCGTGCGGGCCGGTCGGGCGCGAGCGTCATGCCCCGGTCGGCGCTCAGTGCGCCGACCAGGAAGAGCCCGCGTCCGTTCTGGTCGTCGGGCCCGGACTGCCGTTGGGCGGGGCGGGCGGGACCCCGGTTCTGGTCCTCGACCTCGAGACGGACCCGGTCCGCGGCGGCGCGCACCCGGCACACGATCCGTTCGCCGGCTGCGTGCACCAGCGCGTTGGTGACCAGCTCCGAGGCGACGAGGACCGCGTCGTCCCGGACGGGTTCGGCGACGCCCCAGGCGGCCAGCAGGTCGCGCAGCACGCGACGGGCCGTGCCGACCGCCGCCGGCCGGGCCGGCAGTTCGAAGGCGGCCGTAGCCCCCGACCCGAATGGGAGACACGGCGTTGCCCGACAACGGATGGCCGGCCGACCGCATCGACACCGAGAACGCCCACTCCGCCCGCATCTACGACTACATCCTCGGCGGAAAGGACTACTACCCCGCCGACCAGGAGGCGGGCGACGCCATGTCCCGGGAGTGGCCCGCGCTTCCGGTCCACATGCGCGCCAACCGCGACTTCATGAACCGTGCCGTGCGCTGGCTCGCCGAGGAGGCGGGCCTGCGCCAGTTCCTGGACATCGGCACCGGCATCCCGACCTCGCCCAACCTGCACGAGATCGCCCAGACGGTGGCCCCCGAGTCCCGGGTCGTCTACGTCGACAACGACCCGATCGTCCTCACCCTCTCGCAGGGCCTGCTGGCCAGCGCGCCCGAGGGTCGGACCTCGTACATCGAGGCCGACTTCCGCGACCCGGCCGCCATCCTCCAGGCCCCGGAACTGCGCGACACCCTCGACCTGGACAAGCCCGTCGCCCTCACCGTGATCGTGCTCGTCCACTTCATGCTGGACGAGCACGACGCGATCGGCGTCGTCCGTCGCCTGCTGGAGCCGCTGCCGTCGGGCAGCCACCTGGCCATGTCCATCGGCACCGCGGAGTTCGCCCCCGACGAGGTGGGCCGGGTCGCCCGCGAGTACGCGGCCCGCAACATGCCGATGCGGCTGCGCACCATCGACGAGGCCCACGAGTTCTTCGCGGGCCTGGACCTGGTCGAACCCGGCATCGTCCAGGTGCACAAGTGGCACCCCGACGGCACCGGCGAGAAGGACATCCGCGACGAGGACATCGCGATGTACGGCGCGGTGGCCCGCAAGCCGTGAAAGACCCGGGACCGGGGTCCGACCCACCTCCCGGACCCCGGCCCCGTTCCTGTCGTACGGCGGGCCGGGCCGCGTCCCGGCCGGTAGCGTGAGGCCATGTACGCCACGCGAGTCACCCGGCGTGTGCAGGCGCCGGCGGAGGCCGTCTACCGGGCGCTGGTCGATCCGGACGCCCTCGCCGCCTGGCGGGTCCCCGAGAACATGACCGCCCGGGTCCACATCTTCGAGGCCCGCGAGGGCGGTGCCTTCCGGGTCTCCCTCACCTACGACGACCCGGCCGGCCCCGGCAAGTCCGGTGGGCGCACGGACACCTACCGCGGGCACTTCGCCAGGCTCGTCCCCGGTGTTCAGGTCGTCGAGGTCTTCGCGTTCGAGACGGACGACGAGACCCTGCGCGGCACCATGACCATGACGACGACGCTCACCGCGACGGACGGCGCGACGGACGTCGAGATCCTGCACGAGGGCATCCCGGACGACATTCCCCGCGAGGACAACGAACTCGGCACCCGGATGGCCCTCGACCACCTCGCCCGGCTGGTCGAGGAGCGGAATCCGCCGACGGCCTGAACGGATCTGGCCAAAAAGACGGGAAAGCGGTCCGGAATTCGGCACAACCTTTGCCGAAGGGTCAGGCACCTGAAAATGCGGGGAAGGAAGTTCTGGAGAAGCGGAACCGGGCGGAGAGAAATGCGGTCTTAAAGTCCGTCGAAGGCCGGGATCGGGCCGGTCGCGAAGAAACCGGGGGAACGAGAAAAATGTCCGTAAGCCGCCGCAAGACCCTCCTGACCGCAGTCGCCCTCACCGCCGGGCTCTCCCTGGCCGCCGTGACGCCCGCCCTGGCCGGCTCCGGCGCGAGCCACCCCCCGCGTGCCGCCGCCGTGTCCTCCGCCCAGGGCGACCCGCGCAACGTCACCCAGCACGTGGCCGACTTCTACGGCGCCTACATCGACGCCGTCTGGGCCACCGAGGACCCGGCGGCCGGCCCCGACGCCAAGGCCCTGCGCGCCTTCTACCTGTCCTCCGCCGCCCAGAAGAAGGTCGCCGCGTACGAGAAGAAGAACCACGCCGACGGCATCCTGTTCGCGCAGAACGTGCCGGTCAAGTGGAAGGTCGCCTACACCGGCTCCGGCGCGGGCCACGCCACCAGCAGGGTCACCCTCACCTGGGGCGACGGTCCCCACGCCGAGGTCACCAGGATCGACGTCCGGTCCGACCTGACGACCCTGAAGATCACCGACCTCAAGCCGGCCCGCTGACCGGCTGCCGGGCGCAGTCCCGCCCCGCCCCCACTCGGGGCGGGGCTCGCGGCTTTCCGGGCCGGTCAGGACCGGCCGTGCGGGTAGTACGGCCGGGGCAGTCGCATCCCGCGGTCGGCCATGATCTGCCGCACGTGGTTGGGGTAGTTGGTGATGATCCCGTCGACGCCGAAGTCCATCAGCGCCGCCACCGTCGCCGGGTCGTCGCAGGTCCAGGGGACCACCTTCAGGCCGCGGGCGTGCGCCTCGGTGACCATCGCCGCGTCCGAGTAGAAGCGGAAGCCGGGGTCGCCGACCTTCCCGCTCTGCGGGAAGCCGTAGTTGGGGGAGAGCGTCGTGACCCCGGCGATGGTGGCGGCCGCCTTCACGAAGTCACCGCCGTAGTCGTCGGCGTCGATCCCGCCGAGCCACGGGGACGCGCCCGGTTGACCCACCTGCAGGAAGTCGTAGTTCGTCAGCGCCACCAGCGGCCAGCGCGGAGCCAGCCGGTGCATCAGCTTCAGCGCGCCCCAGTCGAAGGACTGGATGGTGACCTGCCGCTCGATGCCGGAACGGTGGATCTCCTCGTACACGCGGCGGACGAACACCTCGCGCGGCGCGGTCTGTTCGGGCGCGCCCGCCTCCACCTTGGTCTCGATGTTCAGCTTGACCTGCCTGGCGTGGTAGCTCTTGACCAGGTCCAGGACGTCCTTCAGCTCCACCATCCGGAAGCCCTTGACGACCTCCTGCTCGGGGAAGCCGGGCAGCTGCTGATAGCCGCAGTCCAGGGTCTTGATCTGAGCCAGCGTCAGATCCTTGATGTACTTGCCGACATACGGGTACATCGGGTCGCCGGGCGTGACCGGGCCCGTGTCGCGGCACTTGACGCCGCTGATCTGCCGGTCGTGGTTGACGACCACCTTCAGGTCCTTGGTGACGTGGGTGTCCAGCTCCAGCGTGGACACCCCGAGCCGCATCGCCTTGCCGAAGCCCTCCAGCGACTCCTCGGTGGTCATGCCGATGCCGCCGCGGTGGGCCTGGAGGTCGAAGCGGGCCTCGGGCGGGTCGGCCTGGGCCGCCTGCGCGGCGGTGGCCGGGAACGCGAGCGCCGGCAGCAGGGCGAGGCCGGCGAGCAGGTGTCGTACGGACATCGGAACTCCCTGTTCTCGGGGCGCCCGAGATTCTCGCAACGACCGGCCGGGGCGGACCACCTCCGGAACTGAACATTGGCGCAAAGGCTGTTGAACGCGTGCGGCACCGACACCTCGGCAGGGCCTAGGAGTCGTGGGTCAGCAGCCGTGTGCCCTCGCGTCCGTGGTGGCGGCGGCGGTCGACGGGTGTGCGGTGCAGGGCGATGAGGGCGGCGTCGTCGTCGAGTCGGCCGCCCACGTGGGCGAGCAGATCGCGCCGCACATGGTGCATCAGCGCTTCCGGACTGTCGTCCGTCCACCGCGCGACCCGCTCCGCCAGCGGATAGAACCGCCCGCGCGCGTCCCGGGCCTCCACCACACCGTCGGTGTACAGCAGCAGCGTGTCACCGGGCTCGAAGGAGAACACGTCCAGCGTGTGATCGGTGTCCCCGTGCACGCCGAGGGGCGGCGACGGGTGCAGGCTCGGCACCGTGACCGCGTGCCCCGGGCTCAGCAGCAGCGGCGGAGGATGGCCGCAGCTGGTCATCAGGGTGACCGGATCCTGGTCCGGGATCTCCACCAGCAGGACGGTGGCGAAGCGCTCACCCGCCTCCTCCTCCGTCTCCAGCTCGGTGGCGTAGCGGCTGATGCTCTGGTCGAGACCGGCGGCCAGGTCCGCCAGCGCGACGTGCCGGTGGGCGCTCTCCCGGAACGCGCCGAGCAGCAGGGCCGCCTCTCCGATGGCCGGCAGCCCTTTGCCCCGTACGTCGCCGATCAGCACCCGCACCGCGCCGTCGCAGCGGGTCGCCGCGTACAGGTCACCGCCGATCTGTGCCTCGTCCTCGGCGGCCAGGTAGAGGGAGGCGATCCGCAGCGGGCCGATGTGCTCGGGCAGCGGCCACATCAGCACGTGCTGCGCGGCCTCGGCGACCGTGCGCACCTGCGCCAGCTGGGCCTGGCGGCGCTCTCGTACCGCGCTGTAGACCACGCACATCACCGAGAGCACGGTGAGGGTGACGAGCTGCACGATGTGGTTCGAGGTGGCGATCCCCCCGTGGAGGAAGGCGATCAGTGTCTGGGCTGCCAGGGCCAGCGCCCCCACGAACGCCGTGGTCCGGGGCCCGGCGAACGACGGTGTGAGGGCCGGGGCGATGACCAGGGCCGGGCCCAGGTGGATGTTCTCGGGGGAGTGGATGTCCACCACGGTGATCACCACGATGAGCATGATGGGGAGCAGCAGCAGCGCATGCGTCGACTGCCACGACTGCTGCACACCCGCGCCCCTCTGCCGGAGCCTCATGCCTACCAGCGTGCTCCCGGACGAGCCGCGCGGCACGTGGAGGAGCAGGAACAGGACGTCACGACGGACACACGGTCGGTCCGCGGCGGCCCGCTCCCTCGTTCTCGGGTGCGACGAGCCTGTCCGCCGCGCGGCGGAGGCGGGTTCGGCCCGCAGCGCGATTCGTGACGGGGCCCCCGCTGCGATCTTCGATACCGGACGGGCCCGCCGGGCCCCTGACCCCGAGGACCACGCATGCCCTCGCCACCGACCGCGCCCGAACCCGCGACAGCCCGCCCGGGACGCCTCCGCGCCGCGTGGCGGGCGGCCCACGAACCCGTCGAGGGGGTCTCCCGGAGGATGCGGCTCGTCGCCTGCGCCGTGCCACTGACCGTCCTGCCCGCCGGCCTGTGGCGCCTTCCGGCCGTGTTCGACCCGGGTATCGGGATCGGCGAGCGGGTTTACATCGTGTTCCTGTCGCTCTTCTCCGAGGCCGTCGCGTTCACCGCGTTCGGGTTGATCGCCCGCTGGGGCGAGGTGTTCCCGAGGTGGGTGCCGTATCTGCGCGGCCGGCGGGTCCCGGTGAGCGCGGCCGTGGTCCCGGCCGCACTCGGCGCCACCGTCCTGACGCTGCTGTGGACGGTGCTGACCCTCACCACACAGATCATGGGCCGGACGATCCGGGGCGGGAAGCTCCCCGACGACTTCCCCAGCCAGGTGGGTGGCTGGGAGGCCGTCTCCTTCTACGTCTGCTACACGCCCCTGATCCTGTGGGGTCCCCTGCTCGCCGTCCTGACCGTCGGCTACGCCAGGCGCCGCCGCGGCAGTGGTGCCGCCGGCCGGGTCGGCTAGCGGTTCACCGAGCGCATCCCGGCCTCGTCGTAGCGCGCGCCCGCCGCCTCGGGCAGCTCGGCGTCGATACGGGCGAGGTCCTCCTTGGTCAGTTCGATGTCGGCCGCTGCCGCGTTCTGCTCCAGGTAGGTACGGCGCTTGGTGCCCGGGATCGGGACCAGGTCCTCGCCCTGGGCCAGCACCCAGGCGATGGCCAGCTGCGCGGGCGTCACGTCCTTCTCCGCGGCGATCTCCTTCACCTTCTCGGCCAGCCGGAGGTTCGCCTCGAAGTTGGTGTCCGTGAAGCGGGGGTTGGTGCGCCGGTAGTCGTTCTCGTCCAGCTCGGTGGGGGAGGAGAAACGGCCGGCCAGGAAGCCGCGGCCGAGCGGGGAGTACGGGACGAAGCCGATGCCGAGTTCACGGCAGACCGGCAGCACCTCGGCCTCGGGGTCCCGCGTCCACAGCGAGTACTCGGTCTGCACGGCGGTGATCGGGTGGACGGCGTGGGCGCGCCGGAGGGTGTCCGCGCTCGCCTCGCTCAGCCCGATGTGCCGCACCTTGCCCTCGGCGACCAGCTCGGCCAGGGCGCCGACCGTCTCCTCGATGGGCACGTCGGGGTCGACCCGGTGCTGGTAGTAGAGGTCGATGTAGTCCGTGCCGAGCCGCTCCAGCGACCCGTGGACGGAGCTGCGGACGTGCTCGGCCGAGCCGTCCTGCCGGCCCACCGTGCTCATGTCCCCCGGCACGGCGTTGTCCATCCGGTAGTTGAACTTGGTGGCGATGACGTACTCGTCGCGGTGTCCCCGGATCGCCTCGCCGACCAGCGACTCGTTGGTGAGCGGGCCGTAGAGCTGCGCGGTGTCGAGGAAGTCGATGCCGAGCTCCAGGGCGCGCCGGATGGTCGCGATGCCCTCGTCCTGGTCCGTGGTGCCGTAGAAGGCCGACATGCCCATGCACCCGAGGCCGATGGCCGATACCTGGAGATCCCGCAGACTGCGCTGTCGCATGAGGTGTCCCAGCCTTTCCTGCACATGTGATCGTCGTTCCGTACGGCACGGAGGCCCTCATCCATCTAGCGACGGATTCCGTCACCCGGCATCCCGTGGGGGAGCCCGGGCGACGCGACCTTCGCGTGCCGGGATGTCTGCGACGCTATGACTTGGAGCGCACGCGAAGTCAAGGTGTGCCTCCCAGGGCAGGGGGCAGGGGTACTGCGCCGGTCCCGGGGACACCCCGCGGATTCCGGCGGATCAGCGGGTCGGCCGGGCGACGCTGGATCAGAGGGTGGGTACCGGCGTGAACCGGACGGGCAGCCGGGTCAGTCCCCTGAGCCAGGGCGAGTGACGGCGGGTGAGGGACTCGGCGGGCACCGCCAGGTCGATGTCCGGGAGCCGGTCCAGTACGACCTCGATGCCGGTGCGCACGATCACCTCGGCGATCTCCTGCGCGGGGAACGGGCAGCGGTGCTCGCCGTGGCCGAACGAGAAGTGCGCGCTGTTCCCGCCGGTCAGCGCGGAGGCGTCGGTACGGACCTGGGGATCGGAATTGGCGCCCTGCAGCCCGAGCAGCAGCAGATCGCCGGCCCGGACCGGGCGGCCGCCGAGGTGGGTGTCGCGAGCGGCCCAGCGGCCGGCCACGTTCTGCATGGGCGTGTCCTCCCACAGCACCTCGTTCATCGCCTCGGCGACGCTGCCCTGCCCGCCGAACAGGGAGGCGGCGAACCGGTCGTCGGTGAGCATCAGCCGGAGCGAGTTGCCGATCCAGTCGGCGGACGGCTGGTGCCCGGCCGCCATCATCACCATCAGGTCCTGCGCGATCTCCTCGTCGGTGAAGCCGCCGCCGTCGGCGAGCATCCGGGAGACCGCGTCACCCGTCGGCTCCTTCCTGCGGTCGGTGACCAACTGCCGCATGGAGGCGGCCAGATGAGCCTGGCCGGCGAGGGCCCGTGCGCGCCCGTCGATCATGTCGTTGAGGGCGGTGACCAGACCCGGACCGTCCTCGTCCGGGAAGCCGAACAGACGGGCGAGAACGCGTACCGGCAGCAGCACCGCGTAGTGCGTGACCAGATCGGTCTCGCCCGTGGCGCAGACCGCGTCGATCAGCTCGTCCGCGAACCGCTCGGCGTGGTCCCGCAGTTCGGAGGGATCCACCGCCTCCAGCGCGTCGCTGATCATCGCGGCGCGCTGCCGGTGCCGTTCGCCGACGGTGTAGAGGATCGACGGCTGCCGGTGGCCGATCATCGGCAGCAGCGGCCAGTCGTCCGGGATGTTCGCCCACTGGTTCCACAGCTCGGAGTCCCGGCTGAACAGCACCGGGTCGCCCGTCACCTGGTGCAGTTCGCGGTACCCGAGCACCAGCCAGGCCGGCACGCCGCCGTCGAGCAGCACGGGGACCACGGTGCCGTGCTCGCGCCGCATCTCCCGGTACAGGCGGGCCGGTTCGGTCTGGAAGCGGAGGCCCGTCAGGGGGACGGCGTCGGGAATCACACGGACTCCTGTTCAGAGGTTGCGGAGTGCAACGATCACCTGCTCCAGGATGTCGGGGTCGGTGACGGCCGGCGGGCGTGGATGACGGGCGCTGACGCGGCCCGCCGCCAGCAGGTCGCACAGCAGCACCTTGGTGATGCCGACGGGCAGGCACAGCTCGGCGGCGATCTCGACCACCGAAGCGGGGAACGCGGTCATCCGCAGGATCGCGGCGTGCTCCGACTGCATGCCGGCCACCGGATCCGACTCGGCGACGACCAGCGTGACCAGATCGAAGGGGTTGTCGGGGCCGGTCCGGCTGCGTCCCTGGGTGAGGGTGTAGAGACGGTCTGGGGCGTCGTCCCTTCCGGGCCGGCTCATGACGTACGGGGCCGGGCGGTCAGGTGCTCGCCGAGCTGCTCGACCAGTTCGGTCATGTGGTGCCCGACGACCCCGGGGTCGGCCTCCTCCGTCGTCACGACGGCCAGGTGGGCGCCCGCGCCGGCCTCGACGATGAACAGTACGCCCCCGTAGAAGTCGGTCATCGCCGAGCGGACACCTCCGCTGCCGTCACCGAACTCGGCGGACGCCCCGCGCGACAGCGACTGGATGCCGGCGGCGATCGCGGCGAGCTGGTCGGCCCGGTCCGGGCTCAACTCCGGCGACCGGCACAGCCTTAACCCGTCGCGGGACAGCACGAGCGCGTGCCGCGCCCCCGGTGTCCTCTCCAGCAGCCCCTCCAGGAGCCAGGTGAGCGTCTCGTCGGCGGTGCTCGGGCCGTTCATGAGGTGGCGTCGCCTTCCGGGTGCGCGTGCGGGTGGGAGGAGGGGGAGCTGTGCTCGGGCTCGTCGGCCGACCCGGGAGCGGGGCGGACGGCCTGCCGGAAGGCACTGAAGCGGGTGGCCCGGGTCGTGGCCTCGTCGGTGCCCGGTGCGGGGCGTGGCGCGGTGCTCGGAGGCGCCGGGCGGGAGCCCTCGGCCTCGGCGAGGGTGCGGCCGCGGCTCCGTCTGGGCAGCCCGGTCGGGCCCTCACCCGCGGCAGGCGCGGGAGACTCGTGGACCGGGGCGGGCCCCGCGGTGACCGTCGGCCCGGCCGGCCGGCCGGCGTCCGGACGTGTGGCGGGGCCGATGAGGATCTCCTGCGGGATGAGCATCAGCACGCCGGTGCCGCCGCGCGCCGACGGCCGGAACGACACCTTCAGACCGTGCTTGCGGGCCAGCCGGCCGACCACGGCGAGCCCGAGTCGGGTCCCCGTCAGGCCGCCCAGCTCGGCGACGTCACCGGCGACCGCCCGCTCGGCCCGACGCAACTGCACGTCCCCCATCACCAGGCCGCTGTCCTCCACGGACACGAGGACCCCGGCCGCCACCTCCTCGACATAGACGTGCACTTCGGCCGTCGGCGGCGAGAACTTCGACGCGTTGTCCAGGAGTTCGGCGAGCGCGTGCATCACGCCCTCGGCCGCGTGTCCCGCGACTGCGGTCTCGCTGACCGAGTGGACCCGCACCCGCCGGTAGCCGGCGATCCGGCCCAGCGCGCCGCGCAGCAGGGACTCCATCCCTATGGGCCGCGCCCACCTGCGCCCCGAACGCGCCCCGGTCAGGACGGCGACGGAGTCGGCGAGCCGGCCGGCCTGGGCCGTGCGGTGGTCCAGGTGGAGGAGGTCGGCCAGGACGTCCTCGTCGGTGTGCCGGTCCTCCATCGCCCGCAGATCGGCGAGGGTCGCCGTGGCGAGGGCCTGCATCCGGGCTGCCGCGTTGGCGGTCGCGGAGATCGCGGCGGCCCGCTCGCGCCGAGCCTGCCGCAACTCCTCGGCCAGCCGGGTGTTCTCGCCGCGGACCAGGTCCAGCTCCTGCGCGCCCTCCTGGGTGAGCCGAGTCCGATCTGCTGTGAACTCCGCCTGCTGCGCCGCCAGTTCGTCGATGAGCCGCTGCTGTTCCCGGCGGTTCTCCTCGGTCGTGCGGGCCTGCTGCTGCAGAAGCCGGCCGATCTCCTGGGTCGCGCTGTCCAGCCTGCGCCGGGTGCCGCGCGCGGTGCGCCCGGTGTGGGCGGCCGTGGCCACCGCGGCACAGAGCACGACCGCTGCCGTACCCCCACCCCAGGCCAGCGGCGCGCGCACCGAGTGCGGCGCGGCCGACACGGCCGCGAGAACCACGAGCGCCGACAGCGCGCCGGACACGGCGAGGGCGGTGGTGAGCGTACGGAGGGAAGGTCGTTCGCCGGGATGCGTGGGCACGGTCATCGGTCCGGTGTGGTCCTCGCGGCAGAGGGGGCGTGCAGGGGTGGGCGGGAAGCGGAGCGACTATCGAGAGTGAACTGGCGGTCACTATACGAGAGTTGGTGATCGAATCTGGATGGTTCAGGTGTGTTTCCACGAAGTGGGCGCTCGAACCTGTGCGTTGACCCGGGTGCCGGGTGCCGGGTGCATCGGGGCCCCACGGGCACCCGCCCTCCCCGGTCGGCGATGGTTCAGAAGTCGGGCAGGTTGCCTTGCGCGCGCCTGTTTCTTGTCACTGCGGCGCAGGCCGGAGGGATCTTGACCCCCGGCCGCGGGCTCGCTGAACTGTGAGCGGCCGGAACGGGGCGGCCCAGGCGGAGAGGGTAGAACCGCACATCAGTGCGATGTCGGCTGAAATAGGTGGGAAGTGGGCAAAATTCCCGCGCGGCCGAGGCGCGGGGAGCGGGGTGGAGGGGGCGATGCGGGTGACGGGGGATCGAGGGGCGACGGGCTGCCGTGCCTCATGAGCGCTGACGGGAGCACCGCCGGTCGCGCGGACCGGGTCCGTGCCGTGCTCGCACGCCTCGCCCGGTTCACCTGGCGCACGCTGCGGGGGGAGTGGCAGGCCGTCGTCGTCGACCCGGTGGGCCTGCTCGCCCGGCGCGGACTGTCGGGGCTGTCACTGGCGTTCGTCGCCGCGTTCGGCGTCGTCTTCTTCCACGACGTCGCGCAGCACCCCACCGGAGCGTGGTGGGTCGAGCGGCTCGGCGGGGTCAAGGCCGACCTGCCGCTGTGGCTTTCCCTGCTGCGTACCCCGGTGTCGCTGTACGTCCCGGCGCTCGATCTGCCGGTGTGGGCGGGCATCACCCAGCTCTTCCTCGCCTTCGCCCTCGCCGAACTGGCCCTCGGCCGGGCCCGGACCCTGGCGCTCGCCCACGGCACCACCCTGGCGGGCACGCTCGCCGCCCGCCTGATGATCGCGCTCGGCCCGGGCTGGTGGGGGTTCGGACTCCCGCCCGAGTGCGGCAAGGTCCTCGACACCGGACCCTCGGCGGCCGTGGTGGGCCTGTTCACCTATCTGGCGGTCGTCCGGCGCGCACCCGTGGTGTTCACGCTGACCGGCGGCTCGATGGTGTGGGAGTCCGTCGCGGTGCCGAACCTCGCCGGACGCGAACACCTGATCGCGGTGGGCGTCTCGATCGTGCTGGGCCTCCTGCACGGCCGTCGGGAGCGGCTGCGGTCCTTCGTGCGCTCGTGGCCGGTGGCACGGACCACCGAGCCCGCTCCGGCGGAAGCCGCGCCGGTACCGGTTCCCGCGCATCCGGACCGCCCCCGGTCGGCGCATCCCGCCCCCGAGGCCGCCCTGACCGCCCTCGAGCACCGGGCCGGCGGCGTGCCGGGAGCCGACGTCAGCCGATGGTGACCTTGAGGATGCGGTCCTTGCTCTCGCCGCTCTCGCCGTTGCCGCTGGAGCCCAGCCACAACTGGTCGGCGCCCGGCACCTTGGCCAGCGCGCGCAGCCGCCCGTAGGCACCGGTGTAGTAGGACGTCGCGGGGCCGACGCCCACGCCGGTCGCGTCGATCGGCAACCGCCACAGTCGCTTCCCGAGCAGCGTGGTGACGTAGATGGCGTTGTCGACGATCGCGACCTGGGCGGGCACGCCCCCCTCCTCCGGCTTCCAGACCTTCTTGGGGTTGGTCATACCCGCGGTGGAGCAGGCTCCCTCGCAGGTGGGCCAGCCGTAGTTCTTGCCTTTCGAGAGGAGGTTGAGCTCGTCCCACTTGGTACGGCCGATGTCGGCCCCCCACAGCCTGCCCCGGGCGTCCCACGCGAGGCCCTCGGGGTTGCGCAGACCATAGATGTACACGCGGTTGCCGAAGGGGTTGCCGGGCGCCGCGGCACCGCTCTTGGTGATGCGCAGGATCTTCCCGTTGAGGGAGTTCTTGTCCTGCGAAAGGCTGTTGTGATGGGCATCGCCGGTGGTGACGTACAGGTATCCGTCGGGGCCGAAGGCGATCGTGCCGCCGTTGTGGTCCCCGCCCCTCTTGATGCCGCTGAGCACCACGGTGTAGCCACTGAGCGAAGTGCCGTCGAAGCGCATCTTCACGACCCGGGTGCCGTCGGCGACCGTGTGGACGAAGAACACGTCCTTGTCCGTCGTGCCGTTCCAGGTCGGTGAGGGGGCCACGCCCAGCAGTCCGCCGTCCGCCATCGCGGGGTTGGGGTCCGGCCAGACCGTGTTCGGTACCGTGCCCACCTTCTTCTTGGAGCCGTCGGACTTGAGGAGCCGCACCGCGGACGTGTAGCGCTCCGTCACCAGCGCGTTCTTCGTCTTCGGGAGGAAGGAGAGGCCCCACGGATTCGACAGCTTGTCGGCCAGGGTGCTGATGCCCGACGGGGCACCGCTCGCCCGGGGCGTGCCGTGCCCGGCGTCCCCACCGCGCGGGCCGGACTGCGCGGCCGCGACCGGCGACTGGAGCAGGGCCGCGGCCGCCATTGCGGTGACGGCGGTGAGAGCGGATATACCCGCACGGACTCGATACAGCGCCCGACGTGCCCGACGTGACATCTGGTTGCCTTTCCTGCCGTGGGGGAAGGGGACCGCGTCCCCTTCGAGGAGTATTGGGCGCTCATCGAGACAGGAGCCACCTGGACTGACCCATCCTGCTGAGGGAGGCCGCGGCCCCCACGGGCATGTCCGGACCACGTCAATGTGACGCTTTTCGCACTTCGACACGTGCGGGCAACCCCTAATGTTGCCGCGACGTACGGCAAGGCATGGCTGACACCATGGTGTTCGTCGCCGGCAGGCAGCTGAAGGGAATCCAGGATGTTCCGCAAGGTGCTGGTCGCCAACCGTGGAGAGATCGCGATCCGCGCGTTCCGGGCGGGCTATGAACTCGGTGCGCGCACGGTCGCCGTGTTCCCGCACGAGGACCGCAACTCGCTGCACCGGCTGAAAGCCGACGAGGCCTACGAGATCGGGGAACCGGGACATCCCGTGCGGGCCTATCTCTCCGTCGAGGAGATCGTGGGCGCCGCTCGCCGGGCGGGCGCCGACGCCGTCTACCCGGGTTACGGATTCCTGTCCGAGAACCCCGAACTCGCCCGCGCCTGCGAGGAGGCGGGCATCACCTTCGTCGGGCCGAGCGCGCACACGCTGGAGCTGACCGGCAACAAGGCCCGCGCGGTCGCCGCGGCCCGGGCGGCGGGTGTACCCGTGCTGGGCTCGTCCGAGCCCTCCACCGACGTCGACGAACTCGTCCGCGCCGCCGAGGAGATCGGCTTCCCCGTCTTCGTCAAGGCGGTCGCGGGCGGCGGCGGGCGCGGTATGCGCCGGGTGGAGGACCCCGCCCAGCTGCGCGAGTCCATCGAGGCCGCGTCCCGCGAGGCAGCGTCCGCGTTCGGCGACCCGACCGTCTTCCTGGAGAAGGCCGTCGTGGACCCGCGCCACATCGAGGTGCAGATCCTCGCCGACGGCGAGGGCAACGTCATTCACCTCTTCGAGCGAGACTGCTCGCTGCAGCGCCGCCACCAGAAGGTCATCGAACTGGCGCCAGCACCCAACCTCGACCCGGCGCTCCGGGACCGGATCTGCGACGACGCCGTGCGCTTCGCCCGCGAGATCGGCTACCGCAACGCGGGCACCGTCGAGTTCCTCCTCGACCCCGAAGGCAACCACGTCTTCATCGAGATGAACCCGCGCATCCAGGTCGAGCACACGGTCACCGAGGAGGTCACCGACGTCGACCTGGTCCAGGCCCAGCTGCGCATCGCCTCCGGCCAGAACCTCGCCGACCTCGGCCTGTCCCAGGACACCGTCACCCTGCGCGGCGCCGCCCTGCAGTGCCGGATCACCACCGAGGACCCGGCCAACGGCTTCCGCCCGGACACCGGCCGGATCAGCGCCTACCGCTCGCCCGGCGGCTCCGGCATCCGCCTCGACGGCGGCACCACCCACGCGGGTACGGAGATCAGCGCGCACTTCGACTCGATGCTGGTCAAACTCACCTGCCGGGGCCGTGACTTCGGGGCCGCCATCGGGCGTGCCCGGCGTGCCGTCGCCGAGTTCCGCATCCGCGGCGTGGCCACCAACATCCCGTTCCTGCAGGCGGTCCTGGACGACCCCGACTTCCAGGCCGGGCGGGTCACCACGTCCTTCATCGAGCAGCGCCCGCACCTGCTGACCGCCCGCAGCTCCGCCGACCGCGGCACCAAGCTGCTCACCTACCTCGCCGACGTCACCGTCAACAAGCCGCACGGCAAGCGCCCCGACCTGCTCGACCCGGTCACCAAGCTGCCGCCGCTGCCCGCCGGCGAGCCCCCGGCCGGCTCCCGGCAGCGGCTGGTCGAGCTCGGCCCCGAGGGCTTCGCCCGGCACCTGCGCGAGTCGCCGACCATCGGCGTCACCGACACCACCTTCCGCGACGCCCACCAGTCGCTGCTCGCCACCCGGGTACGCACCAGGGACCTGCTCGCCGTCGCCCCGGTCGTCGCCCGCACCCTGCCCGAGCTGCTCTCCCTGGAGTGCTGGGGCGGTGCGACGTACGACGTGGCGCTGCGCTTCCTCGCCGAGGACCCGTGGGAGCGGCTGGCCGCCCTGCGCGAGGCCGTCCCCAACATCTGCCTCCAGATGCTGCTGCGCGGCCGCAACACCGTCGGCTACACGCCGTACCCGACCGAGGTCACCGACGCCTTCGTGCAGGAGGCCGCCGCCACCGGCATCGACATCTTCCGGATCTTCGACGCCCTCAACGACGTCGGCCAGATGCGGCCCGCCATCGACGCCGTACGCGAGACCGGCACCGCGATCGCCGAGGTCGCCCTCTGCTACACCGCCGACCTCAACGACCCCGCCGAGCGGCTGTACACCCTCGACTACTACCTGCGCCTCGCCGAGCAGATCGTCGAGGCCGGCGCCCATGTCATCGCCGTGAAGGACATGGCCGGACTGCTGCGCGCCCCGGCCGCCGCCAAGCTGGTGTCCGCGCTGCGCCGCGAGTTCGACCTGCCGGTGCATCTGCACACGCACGACACGGCGGGCGGCCAGCTCGCCACCTACCTCGCCGCGATCCAGGCGGGCGCGGACGCGGTGGACGGCGCGGTGGCCTCCATGGCCGGTACGACCTCACAGCCGTCGCTGTCCGCGCTGGTCGCCGCCACCGACCACTCCGAGCGGCCCACCGGGCTCGACCTCCAGGCCGTCGGCGACCTGGAGCCGTACTGGGAGGGCGTCCGGAAGATCTACGCCCCGTTCGAGGCGGGCCTCGCCTCCCCGACCGGACGCGTCTACCACCACGAGATCCCCGGCGGCCAGCTCTCCAACCTGCGCACCCAGGCCGTCGCCCTCGGCCTCGGCGACCGCTTCGAGGACATCGAGGCCATGTATGCCGCCGCCGACCGCATCCTGGGCCGCCTGGTGAAGGTCACCCCGTCGTCCAAGGTGGTCGGCGACCTCGCCCTGCACCTGGTGGGCGCCGGAGTCTCCCCGGCGGACTTCGAGTCGACCCCCGACCGGTTCGACATCCCCGACTCGGTCATCGGCTTCCTGCGCGGCGAGCTGGGCACCCCGCCCGGCGGCTGGCCCGAGCCGTTCCGCACCAAGGCCCTCCAGGGCCGCGGCGAGCCCAAGCCTGCCCCGGAACTGTCCGCCGAGGACCGCGCCGGTCTTGCGAAGGAGACCCGGGCGACCCTCAACCGTTTGCTGTTCCCCGGTCCGACCCGCGAGTTCGACACCCACCGCCAGAGCTTCGGCGACACCAGCGTCCTGGACAGCAAGGCCTTCTTCTACGGCCTGCGGCCCGCCAAGGAGTACGCCGTCGACCTGGAGCCGGGCGTGCGGCTGCTGATCGAGCTGCAGGCGGTCGGCGAGGCCGACGAGCGCGGCATGCGCACCGTGATGTCCTCGCTCAACGGCCAGCTGCGGCCCATCCAGGTCCGTGACCGGGCGGCCGCGTCGGACGTGCCGGTGACCGAGAAGGCCGACCGCGCGAACCCGGGGCATGTGGCGGCGCCGTTCGCCGGTGTGGTCACGCTCGCGGTCGCCGAGGGCGACGACGTCGCGGCCGGCGCGACGGTCGCCACCATCGAGGCGATGAAGATGGAGGCCACGATCACCGCGACCAAGGCGGGCCGGGTGTCCCGGCTGGCCATCAACCGGATCCAGCAGGTGGAGGGCGGCGACCTGCTGGTCGAGATCGCCTGAGGCACCGCTCGCCGCGGCCGGGGGCACTGCACCCGGCCGCGGCGAGCGCACAGCGGGCTAGAAGCGGTTGAAGAGCTGCCGCAGACGGGCCAGGAGCAGATTCGGGTCCCGCCTGGTCGAGTACGCGGCGCCGGGCACGTAGACGGTCCGGCCGCGCACGGCCACCGAGGTCGGGTTGGACAGCCCGTCCTGACGGGTGAGGACCACCGAGTGGGTGCCGTCGCGGCGCGCCAGGACCAGCTCGCTCGAGCCGTTCAGCGCGGCCAGCACGCTGCTCCCGTGCCCGGGGAACGCGAAGTCGTCGATGCCGGTGAGCCCGGTGGCCCGCGTCTCGACCGGGCCCGCGGAGCCGTCCGGGGCGAACGGGAAGCGCAACAGCGTCCCGCGGTCGCTGTTGGACACCCACACCGCGCCGCGGTGCACCTTGATGCCGTTGACGCCGTATCCGGAGCCGGGCGGCACCGTGCGCGGGTCGAGTCGCATGTCCCGCGCCCACACCGTGGGAGTGCCGCCCGACTGGGGGACGCGCCAGACGGTGCCCAGCGCGGAGTCGGCGGCGTAGAGCATGCCGTCGCGCCCGTCGAGGGCGAGTCCGTTGGGCAGTCCGTCCGGCGGCAGTTGGGCGATCTGCCGGGGCGCGCCGCCGTCGGCCGGGATCCGCCAGATGCCGGTCTCCCGGGTGCCGGTCGCGTAGTTGACGTAGAGCGTGCCGTCGTATCCGCGGGCGATGCCGGTGACGACGGCGCTGTGCACGACGGGCGTGTTCGGATGGTCCACGGCCGGCAGGGTCGCCAGGATCCGGGTGTCGCCGTCGATCGTCACGTGGGCGACCTGCCGGGCGAGGGCGAAGGTGAGGTCGGCGGAGCCGTCGGGATCGAGCGCGATGTTCTCGGGCGTCTGTCCGGCGGCCAGGCCGAAGTGGGCGACGACGCGTACCGAGGTGAAGGTCGGCTCGTGGCCGCTGGCGGGCGCCGCCGCGATCAGGCCGAGCGCGAGCGCGGCCGCGGCCGCACCGGCCGGGCGGGGGAGTCGGGGCATGTGACCTCTCTTCGTACGGCGCGCGGGGCGCCGGAGTGCGGGGTCACACAAAGATGGCCGGGTGCCGGTCACCGGGAAGGGGAGCCGGGCCGCGGGGTCGCCCGCGCGGCCCACGACATGGTGCCGCGAGCGGCCCGCGCGGGTGACGGGCCGTGGGCGGTCAGTCCCAGAGGGGATAGGTCATGACCTGCTTGAAGCCTTCCGGCCGGGCACCCTCGTAGATGAGGCTCATCCGGGTGTAGTGCTCGGTGTCCGGGTGCTTCGTCCACGGCCGCGGGCGGTCCAGCCGGACGGTCACCCGGTACGAGTGGAAGGTGCCCGCCGCGCAGTACGGCTTGCAGTCGTTGACCGCGTTCAAGCCTGCGGCGGTGGCCGTCTGCGAGCCCCAATGCGACCACTGGAGCCCGAGCAGACGGCTGTTGCCGTCGCCGCAGGCCAGGATGAAGTCGGCCGGGCGGACGTGGCGGTTCCAGAAGCAGTCGACCAGCACGGGCTTCGGAGGATCCGCCTTCGGTGTCGTGGCCGGCGGGCTCGCCGAGGCCGTGGTCATGGCCGCTGTCAGCAGGGCCCCTGCCGCGAGGGTGACCGCCGTTCCCACCACTGATCCGCGCATGGTCGCTCCCACCCGTCGTGCCGTGTCCGACCGCGTGCATCTCGACGCTACGACCGTCCGCCCGGTTGCACCAGTCGCGCAGGTCGCGCCGCGTGTCACCCGTGCCGGACGGTCAGCCCGTAGAAGGCGACGCGGGCCCCGTTCGTGGTGCTGTCCGAGGAGGACTGGTTGTAGGAGCCCGCCTTGAAGTACTGCTTGTACGGCGAGAACGACGACGGGATGCCGTAGCGGGAGGTGGTGCCGTCGACGGTGAGCTCGATGGTGTTCCCACCGGAGATCGCGATGGTGTAGCTCCACGTCTTGCCGATCGACACGTGTCCCACGGTGTGCGGGGTCTGACCGCCGGACGGCGAGTTCTCGGTGCCGAGCACGATGTCGCCGTTCGCGTGGTAGTACAGCTCCAGCAGCGGCTTGGTGGACGAGCCGCCGGAGCCGAGGTGGATCTGGCCCACGCACACGTTCTTGGTCACCGAGACCACCCGCAGGGTCGCGCTCATCCGGTGCGAGCCGCCGAGCGGCCAGTCGGCGGGGCTGCCGCCCCGGTTCATCTCGCGCAGCTCGGAGCGGGCATAGTTCGAGTTCGGCGTGGTCACGCCCTTCTCGGGCGCCCAGAAGGTCATCGCTCCGTCGCGGGTGTCGGTGTAGAAGTACGCGTCCTGGTAGCCGTTCGCCCCCTGCAGCCGGGACGAGGGGACGGTCGTCGGGGAGCCGGGCGAGCCGACCGGCTCCTGGAGCTGCCATGTGGACAGGTCGAAGTTGCCGCCGGGTGCGACGTGCGGGTCGGCCGCGTCGGCGCTGCCGCCGAGGGCGGTCAGGGTGAGGGCGAAGCCCGTGACGGTCGTGGCCGCGAGGAGCCGGAAGCGGGTCATGTGGGGGCCTTCCGCCGGGAGGGTGCGTTCAGGCGTTCAGCCGTCGAGTCGTTCAGCATGCTGAACGCTGAACGCATCCTTGGTCATCGGTGACCCGTGAACCTAGAGGTCTGAACCAGACACGTCAAGAGGTTCAGCAGGCGCCCTCGTCCTGCCACGGACCCCACTCGGAGGCGCCCGGCACCTCGTTCTGGGTCCACCACTTGGCCTTCCAGTTGTGCTTGTTGTACGAGACCTCGTTCCCGGAGGTGTACACCGCCGTCGAACTCCAGGCGCTCTTGCAGGACGTCGGGGTCGGCGTCGGAGTGGGCGTGGGTGTGGGCGTGTTGGTCGGCGGGGTGACCCCGGCGAACTTCACCGAGTACTTCGCGAAGTCCCAGGAGTTCTGGGTCACGCTGGAGCAAGTGCCCGACGTACGGCCGCCGTTGTCGGCCGGCGTGCACTGGCGGTCGCGGTTGAGGGACCAGAAGGTGAACCGGTCCATGTGGTGACTGGTGGCGTAGTCCAGCACGGTCTGGAAGTCGGCCTGGGTGAAGTACTCGCCGGTGTCGCTGCGGCCGTTCATGCCGGAGAAGCCCTCGTGGGCGTAGGCGGTCGCCTGGTCCCAGCCGAAGGTCGACTGCAGGATCGAGTTGAAGTTGGTCAGCGCGCCGGTCTGGCTCGCCGCACCGTTGAAGCCGCCGTCGAAGGGCATGATGGAGAAGTTGTTCGGGGTGAACCCCTGCGACTTGGCCTCCAGCAGCATCTGCTTGCCGAACCAGCCGGTGCCGTCCGCCGTGCCGGCCGTGGTCACGGACACGTACAGACCCGGGTTGTTCTGCTGCAGGATCTTCGCGGCGCCGATCTCGTTCCTGATCGCCGCACTGTTCTCGTACTCCGGCTCCTCCAGGTCGAAGTCGATGGCGTGCAGCCCGTACTTGGTGATGACCTGCTGGTACGCGGCCGCCGTGGACGCGGCGTCCGAGCAGGCCTGGCCGAGCTTGGTGCCGCCGTACCCGCCGATGGAGACGGAGACGTCGCCGCCCTTGGCGCGGATGGTGTTGATGACCGACTGAACCGCCGTGTCGGAGGAGACCGCGGCCGTGCCGCCCCAGGTCGGGGAGCAGCCGCCGCCGTTGGGTGCGAGGATGAAGGCCAGTTGGAAGGCCTTGAGGTCGGTGGCGTCCATGATGGCGGCCGCGTCCGGCGGGTCGTTGTCCAGCGGCATCAGGTATGGGGCTGCGGCGTACCACCGGTTGCTCAGTGCGGTGGTCGCGCCCGAGGCGTTGCCCGCGAAGAGCGCGGTCGTGCCCGCGGCGGCCAGTCCGACGGCGGCCGCCGCTCCCAGGCATGCCCGAAGACGTCTCACTGCGTGCCTCCAGAGGGGTGTGGGGTGGGGAGGGGCCCCAGCCTCCGGGGGCTGATGCGGTCACGTCAATGGGTTGGTCTAGTCCAAAGGGTCTCTTTGGACTAGACCATACGAGTTCTTTACTCGATACTCCTCATGTGAGGCGAAGGGTGAAGCCGCGGCCGAGCGGCAGGCTCGGGGTGCGGACGGTCGTCACCCGGCTGTCGCTGTCGAACGACCAGGCGGAGTCCGGCAGTTGCCGCCCGTCGAGGAAGACGTGGTCGGGCGCCGTGTCGCCGTGCACGGTGAACCGGTACGTCCGCGTGTCCACCTTGCCCGCGTAGTCGCCCTTGCTCGCGCCGACCGAGACGGTCGTCCCCTTGGTGCCGGCGCGCACCGACACCCGCTGGGTGGCGGCCGCGCCCTCGGCGAAGCCACGGGTCACGCCGTCGTCCTCGTACAGCGTGTAGCGGCTGGTGCCGTGGGCGGACGGATACAGGTCCCAGTCCAGCTCGTGCCGGTCGCGGGTCTGCCAACTCGTCGTACCCTTGGGCCACATGGGGACGATCGCACCCTCACGCACGAACAGCGGGAGCGTGTCGAGCGGCGCGTGGTAGCCGTTCAGGGTGGTGGGACCCTGGTAGGTGCGGCCGGTCCAGTAGTCGGTCCAGGTGCCCTTGGGCAGGTAGATGCCGTCACGCCTGTCGGAGTCCTGGTAGACCGGGGCGACGAGGAAGTCGCGGCCGGACAGGAACTCGTACTTGGCCTGCGCGCCCAGCGTGTCCGGGTCGTCCGGATACTCCAGCCACAGCGGGCGCACTGCGCCCACGCCCGTCTTCGCCGCCTCGGCGGACAGGGTGTACATGTACGGCAGCAGCCGCTCCTTCAGCTGCAGGTACTTGCGGTTGACCGAGGTGTACGGCTCCCCGTCCCGCCACGGCTGCTGGTCGGCGGGTTTGCCGGTGGTGATGTCGCTCGCCCAGCCGTCCATCGTCATGACGGTCGGCAGGAACGCCTTCCACTGCAGGTCCCGGGCGTACATCTTGGCGTCGTGCCGGTAGATGCTGCCCACGTCACCGGTGTTGTAGGCGATGCCGGACATGGTCGCCCCGGCGTAGGTCGGGATCTGCCAGCGGATGTAGTCCCAGGACAGCTTCTGGTCGCCGCTCCACAGCACCCCGCACCGCTGGGCGCCCGCCCAGGAGACGGGCAGCCACACGAAGCCGCGTGCGTCGCTGTTGTCCTCGATCCCCTTCTTCGCCGCGTCGCACGCGTCCAGCGCGAACTTGTAGCCGTTGCCGACCCAGGCCACGTCCAGCTTGGCCACCCGCTGGCCGGCCTTGACCTGGCCGGCGAGCTTGTCGATGCCGTCCTGGGTCCACAGGCCGAGCTGGGCGTTGTGGTCCTGCAGACCCTTGGCGGTCTGCTCCAGGTTCTCGTACCCGCAGCCGTAGCCGTCGTTGACCAGCATCCAGCCGAGCGGCATCTGGTTCTCGGTGTAGCCGTCGGCGATCTTCAGGGCGTCCAGGGTGTGCCGCTCGCCCCGGTTGGCGTTGTGCAGATAGCAGTCCGAGTCACCGGGTTCGAGACCGTAGACCGGAGGCATGAAGGGCTTGCCCACCAACTCCGTGTACTTCCCGATGACCTGCTTCGCGTCGCCGAGCAAGTAGTAGGCGTCCAGGCGCCGTTCCTGCTGCCCGGTGGTGACCGGCGAGCCGAAGGTGTACACGCCCGGCGCGAAGGTGTTGCGGAAGGCGCCGTAGCCCGCGCTGGAGAGGTAGAACGGCTGGGAGTTGTTGTAGCCGCCCTCGTTCCAGTCGAAGCTGTTGGCCACGTACATGGTCTGCCCGCGGTGCGAGAAGCTGCCGTTCTGCTCGCCGCCGCCGAAGAACTGCTCGTCCGTACCTCGCGTGAGGCTCTGCCGCATCCCGCCGGTGGACCAGCGCAGGGGCTTGTCCTCCTGCCAGATCCGGGTGCGGTTGTCGGGTTTGTACAGCCCGAACCGCAGCGGCTTCTTGTACACGCGCAGCACGGCTTCGGGCGAGCGGATGCCGTAGTAGTCGCCCGCGTCGAAGGACGAGGTGTTCCGCTGCGGCGCGGGCTGCTTGCGCACGATGGCCGTGCCGGCCGGATCGCTCGGCGAACCCGACGGGTCCGCCTGGAGCCGGAGTCGGCCTCCCGTCAGGAAGTCGGCGCGGGCGGTGAGCCCGCCCGCGCCGATCGTGTAGCTCCCGTCGCCGCCGGAGAAGGACGTGAGATCGCCGGCGTCCGTGGTCGCGGGCAGATAGGCGGTGCCCGTGAAGGAGTTGTCGTGCACGTCGTACGGCACGACCAGGACGTGGTACGTCCCCGACGCGCGCGGGATCACCGTGGCCTCGGGGTCGGCGGTGCCGGCGCTGGACGCCACCTGCTTGCCGTGGTCGTCGTAGACGTACAGGTCGAAGTCGTCGGAGGGCTTCTCCCACTTGATCGACAGCGGTACCCCGCCCTCGGGGTTGTCGTCCCAGTAGCCGTCCGGCACCGAGACGGTCAGGTCGAAGCGGTCGCAGACCTTGCTGTCGGGGTCGTCGGCCGCGCCGGGGCAGCTCTCGGGGCCGCCGCCGGTGCCCTTGGCGTAGACCGGGCTCCGCCAGTCGACGCTGCTGTGGGCGGAGTCGAGTACGGCGCCGGCCGCGGCCGCGGCGGCCGCGGCGGGTGCCGGGGCGGTGAGCACGGTACCGGCCAGGGCGGTCGCCAGCCCCAGCGGAACCCAGGCCGGCCACGGCACACGGTGTCGGATTCTTCGCACGGCGGAACAGCTCCCATCGCACCATCGTGGATTGACTGTCCTTGCGCTTTCTGCGTGTAAGCGCTCGAAACAAGCTTCAATCGAGCAACTTCACGCACGAAGCCTCGGGGTTGACGCAGGTTCATGTCAATACGGCGGTGCGGATCACGCCCGGGCACGGCAAAGGCCGGCCCCGCCATCCGCAGGGGCCGGCCTTCGTGTCGGTGACGCTCAGTCGGTGTTCTTCCGGAGCACGATCTGGGTCTGCGTGGTCTGCCCGACCAGCCGGTCCCGGTCGTCGTGCAGGTCCGTCTGCACCACCAGCAGAGTGCCGCCGAGGTGCAGGGGGCGAGCCGTGGCACGGACGTGGCCGCTGGTGACCGCGCGCAGGAAGTTGGTCTTGGACTCCACCGTCGAGGTGCCGGACGCCCCCTCGGGCAGGTTGAGGTAGGCGCACACGGCACCGACGCTGTCCGCCAGCGCCATCAGCGCTCCGCCGTGCAGCGCACCGCCCGCCGTACAGACGTCCGGCGACCAGGCCAGGCTCCCGACGGTGCGCTCGGCCGTGGCCTCCCGCAGCTCGATGCCCAGCCCGGCCGCGAACGGCATGACGGCCAGCAGATCACCGGGCTTCGGGACGACCGGCTCGGAGGGGGACATGAAGTACCGCCTTTCGTGGGTGCCTTGGTGCTGCGGACGGTGATCCACTGTGGTGCCGCCGGGCAGGGTGCGCCAGTCAGTCCTCGGACGACTCCTGGATCATGGCCAGGGTCAGCACACCGCCCCCGATGCCCCAGCCGCCGTCGGTGACCTCCTCGACCAGGACCATCGTGGTGGCGCGGGCGCGCTCTCCGTAGATCTCGGCGTACAGCTCGGTGGTGCGGGTGACGATCAGCTCCTTCTGCTTCTCGTCCAGGCTTCCGGCGGGGACCTTGAAGTTGGCGAACGGCATGGTGCATCTCCTTGGTGGACGGGGTGTCAGAGCGAGCTGCCCGTGGTGAGCAGGTCCTCGAGTCCGGCGCGGCGGAAGAAGTCGACGCGGATCCGGTCGGCGACTGCGGACACGACCTCGCTGCCGTCGCGGCTCGGGTCGACGTGGGTGCGCAGCGGCCGCCGGCCGGCGGGCAGGTCCACCAGACGTACGATCGCCTCGGCGACCTCGGCCACGTCCGCGTCCGGTGGGACGAGCGCCCCGAGCCGCTGGTCCAGGCCTGCCAGCAGGGAGCCGTAGCGCTCGTCGTAGGCGGTGGCGCGCCCGGTGTCGGCGGGCGTGCCCGCGTGCACGAAGTGGTTGGTCCCGGAGGTGAAGGCGCCGGGGACGACGATCGCGGTGTCGATGCCGAACCGGACCAGCTCGGCGGCGTAACTGACCGCCAGCGCGTCCATCGCCGCCTTCGCGGCGAAGTACGGCGCCAGGAACGGCGGGCAGCCGCCCCGGGTGCTGGAGCTGCCGATCCACACCAGCAGGCCCTCGCCGCGCTCCCGCAGGTGGGGCAGCGCGGCCCGGTTGACGCGTTGCGCGCCGAGCACGTTGACGTCGTACAACTGGGCCAGTTGCTCGGGGGTGAAGGCCTCGGCGGGCCCGGTGACCATGTGGCCCGCGTTGTGCACCAGCACGTCCAGGCGGCCCTCGGCGGCCAGGACCCGGGCGACGGCGGCGTCGGCGGAGTCCTGGGAGGTGACGTCGAGGTCGACCGCGTGCAGGGCCACGCCGTGCTCGGCTGCGTACCGGTGCAGTTCGGCCGCGGCAGGCGCGTTGCGGGTGGTCGTCTGCCGGATGCCCGCGTGGACGATGTGACCGGCGTCGGCGAGCGCGCGCACGGTCAGCGCGCCGAATCCGCTGGAGGCGCCGGTGACCAGGACGGTCAGGGGGGTGTCGGTGGTCATGATTCCTCGCAGAGATGGGGAGAGCAGGGGAGGGCGAGGGGCGGTCAGACGATGCCGCCGTTGGCGCGTACGACCTGCCCGTTGACCCAGTGACCGGCCGGGGAGGCCAGGAAGGCCACCACCTCGGCGATGTCGGCGGGCGTGCCGAGCCGCTCCAGCGGGGGCTGGGCGGCCAGCTTGGCGACGGTCTCCTCGTCCTTGCCGTCCAGGAACAGATCGGTGGCCGTGGGCCCGGGGGCGACGGCGTTCACGGTGACGTCCCGGCCGCGCAGCTCCCGGGCCAGCACCATGGTCATCGCCTCGACCGCGCCCTTGCTGGCGCTGTAGGCGCCGTAGGCCGGGAAGGACAGGCCCACCACGGAGGTGGAGAAGGCGATGAACGAGCCGCCCCGGCGCAGGGTCCGGGCCGCCTGCCGGGCGACCACGAAGGTGCCGCGGATGTTGGTGCGGTGCAGGGCGTCCAGTTCCGTCAGGTCCAGCTCGGCGATCGGCGCGAGGTACATCCGGCCGGCCGCGTGCACCACGACGTCGACCCCGCCGAACTCGCGGGCCGCCGTCTCGAACAGCTCGGCGACCTGCCCTTCGTCGGCGACGTCGGCCCGGACGGCCACCGCACGGCCGCCGGCCGCGGTGACGTCCTTGACGGCGGCTTCGGCCAGGTCGCGGTTGCCCGCGTACCCGACCACCACGGCGTAGCCGTCGGCGGCGAGCCGGGTCACCGTCTCGCGGCCGATGCCGCGGGAGCCGCCGGTGACGACGGCGACACGAGGGGCTGAGATTTCCTGCGTGGACATGGGAACTCCTGAGGGCCGGAGGGGGTGGTTCCTGGTTGCTCCTCCAGCCTGGGCCGCGGTCCGTGCGGCAGCCATGGCTCGCCTCACCCTGGGGTCGGCAACCCCTGGTTCCGCGCCGTGGCAGGGGTGACCATGGGGACGTGAACCACTCGGAGCTCGCCGCCTTCCTGAAGTCCCGCCGTGACCGGGTCCGTCCCGCCGACGTCGGCCTGCCCGCCGGGCCCCGTCGCCGGGTCCCCGGGCTGCGGCGCGAGGAGGTCGCACAGCTGGCCGGGCTCTCCGCCGACTACTACACCGAGCTGGAACGCGGCCGCGGCGCCCAGCCCTCCGCACAGGTGCTGGCCGCCCTCGCCCGCGCCCTGCGGCTGAGCGGCGACGAACGCGACCATCTCTTCCACCTAGCCGAGCGGCCCGTGCCGACCGCCCACAGCACCGCGGCACACGCCCAGCCCGCCCTGCTCGGCCTGCTGGACCGGCTCACCACCACCCCCGCGCAGATCATCAACGACCTGCACGAGACCCTCGCCCAGAACCCGCTCGCCCTGGCGCTCCTAGGCCCGCCCCCGGCCACCCGGGGTCCCGAGGCGAGCTTCGTCTACCGCTGGTTCACCGACCCCGCCGCCCGCGCCGTCTACCCCGTCGAGGACCACCCGCACCACTCCCGGGTCTTCGTCGCCGACCTGCAGGCGGTCGCCGCCCGCCGGGCCAAGGACGCCGAGGTCGCCCGCATGGTGGCCGCACTGCGCCTGCGCAGCGAGGAGTTCGCCGCGCTCTGGGAGCAGCGGGACGTCGCCCTGCGCCGCACCGACCACAAACGGATCGTCCATCCCGCGCTCGGCGTCATCGAACTCGACTGTCACAACCTGTTCAGCGAGGACGGCCGCCAGCGCCTGCTGTGGTTCAGCGCCCCGCCCGGCACCGAGGGCGCCGCACAGCTGGAACTGCTGTCGGTGATCGGCACCCAGGACATGACGGCGCGCGCGGACCGTTCGGAGCATCGGCCGGGCCGAGGCAAGGGGGCGCACAGTTCACCTCATGCGTCCTGACTCGTCACGGATGTCCGCGGACCCATGGCGGACCATCCGTCGCCTGAGGCACCCTTGACAGTGTGCGTACGGTTTCGCGACGTTTGAGCACTGGCGCACAGCGGGGAGTCGGAGTCAGCAGAAGAGATGGCAGGACGCGCCCGGCGCGTCATGGGGGGAGCGGTCGCCCATGCGATCCATGAGCCATGGTCCACACGGTGTTCCACGCGCCGTGCCGGCCTGCGCCGTACAGGAGAGATCACTCGCGGAGCCGGCGGAAGGGCGGTCGAGCTGACGTGGAGATCACGATCCACAGACCCGGTGACCTGACCTCCGCGCTGCGGGCCGCCTGGCACCGGGCGATGGACGAGTCGCCCGAGTACGCCAACCCGTTCCTGGCACCGGAGTTCACCATCGGGGTGGGCCGTCAGCGGAGCGGGGCGCGGGTGGCGATCCTGCGGGAGGACGGGGAACCCGTCGGCTTCTTCCCGTACGAGAAAGGGCCCTTGGGCACCGGCCGGGCCATCGGACTCGGGCTGTCCGACTGCCAGGCCCTGGTGCACCGGCCCGGCGTCACCTGGGACGCCACGGACCTGCTGCGCGCCTGCGGGCTCAGCATCTTCGAGTTCGACCATCTCGTCCAGGAACAACGGCCGTTCGCCCCGCATGTCACCGGCACCTTCGCCTCACCGGTGATCGATGTGAAGCCCGGCGACGGCGGCTACGCGGAATGGCTGCGCGGCGCCTACCCGGGGCTGGCCAAGACGACGCTGAAGAAGGAACGCCGGCTCGGACGGGACATCGGCGAGGTGCGCTTCGAGTTCGACGAGCGGGACCCGCGGGCCCTGCGCACGCTCATGGAGTGGAAGTCCGCCCAGTACCGCCGGACGGGACGCATGGACCGGTTCTCGCGGCCCTGGATCGTGGACCTGGTGGACCACCTCTTCCATGTCCGCGAGGAGCACTTCACCGGGGTGCTGTCCGTGCTGTACGCCGGGGACCGCCCGATCGCCGCCCACTTCGGCCCGCGCTCCAGCACGGTCCTGGCGGCCTGGTTCACCGCCTACGACCCCGAACTGCACTACTACTCACCCGGGTTGATGATGCACCTGAGGACCGCCGAGGCCGCCGCCCGCAACGGGGTGACCCTGGTCGACCTGGGGCGCGGTGAGAAGGAGTACAAGGACTGGCTCAAGACCCGTGAACTGCGGGTCGGCGAGGGCTTCGCCGCCCGCGCCCACCCCGTGGCCCTGGCGCAGCGGCTGTGGCGCAGACCGGTGCGCGGCCTGCGCAACACGGTCCTGGCCCATCCCCGGCTGCGCGAGCCCGCCGACCGTCTCCTGAAGACGGCGGGCCGACTGCGTACCCAGGCTCTGCCCGGCGCGGCAGGTCGCGGGGAGTGACGCGGAGGGACGCCGTCCGGCGTCCGCCGCGCTGGAAAATCGCGGGCCGGACAGTTATCTACTGGCAGGTTCTTGTCAAAAGCGCGTCAAGTTGCGGACGATTCCCCGTCCGCGTGGTCGGGTCTCCAGCGACGGCAGTCGATGCCCCTCTGGGAGGTCCCCGTTGTCCTTGCCGACCCGCAGAAGACGGTGGTTCACCGTCTGTGCGCTCACCGCGTCCGCCGCGCTCGTCGCGATACCCCAGTCCGCCGCCTCCGGCCGCGGCGGCGTCAGCCCCTTCGGAGTCCGTACGCTCGGCCAACTCGCGAAGGAGCGGGTGCAGTCGGTGGGCGCCATGTCGCCGCACCTCAAGGCCGATGACGACGACGGCAACGAGGCCGACGAGATCGCCGAGGGCGCCGACCAGTACGCGGAGGCCCGCACGTCACCCGGTGTCGTCGCACCGGGCGCGTACGGCGCCGCCTGGCGCGGCCTCCGGAACCTGCCGAGCACGGACGGCAGGTGGCGCAACATCACCGACCTGCCGTACAACTCCGACGACTCGCGCTACCGCGACATCGACTCCAACTCCAGTGGCGGCTCGGGCAATGTGACCGGCCGGATGGCCGCGATCGCGGCCGACGACGGCGGATACGTCTACGCGGGCAGCGCCGGTGGCGGGGTCTGGCGCTCGCGCAGCGGAGGCGGCCACTGGCAGCCCATCAGCGACCGGCTGCCCGCGCAGTCCACCGGCGCCCTCGCCCTCGACGGCGCGGGCCGGCTGTGGCTGGGCACCGGCGAGGCCACCACCAACGCGGACGCCTACCTCGGCAGCGGCGTCTACGTCCTGTCCCACCCGCACCACGGCACGTTCTCCCCGCGCCGCCGGGTCGGCGGCGACGAACTGGAGAGCACCACCATCCACGAGCTGCGCTTCGGCGGCGGCAAGGTGTGGGCGGCCACCAGCGAGGGCGTCTGGAGCCACTCCACGAAGAAGCTGAGCGGCCCCTGGAAGCTGGAGTTCGCGCCCAACCCCGACTATCTGCCGGGCGGTGCCAAGGCCGGCGACCCGAGCGCCCCCTACAAGAACATCGCCAACGACATCGCCATCGACCCCAAGGACCCGTCCAAGGTGGTCCTGGCCGTCGGATGGCGCAGCGGCGACGACTACAACGGCTTCTACACCGAGACCGGTGGCACCTGGACGCGGATCACCGGCGGCCTCGGCGACCTGCCCGGCGACGCGGACAACGTCGGCAACGTCACCTTCGCCCGCTCCTCCGACGGCTCCCGCTACTACGCCATCGAGCAGTCTCCGGAGCAGCTGAACACCAACCCGGACAGCGGTCTGGAAGGCATCTTCGTCTCCAAGTCCGGCTCTCCGACCGGCCCCTGGACGAAGATCGCCGACTACAAGGGACTGGCCGCCGACAACTCGGCGCTGACCTCCGCGGGTTACATGCCGGGCGTCCAGGCCTGGTACAACCAGTTCCTCACCGTGGACCCGAGCGACCCGCAGCACGTCTACGCCGGTCTCGAGGAGGTCTACGAGACCAAGGACGGCGGCGCCAACTGGTCCACCGTCGGCCCGTACTGGAACTTCACCTTCTCCTGCTGGAGCATCGACCCCGCCAAGCAGACCGGCGACTGCCACCAGACCACCCACTCCGACCAGCACGGCGTCGCGATCGGCCGCTACCACGGCAAGAGCTTCGTGTACGTCGGCAACGACGGCGGTGTCTACAAGCGCCCGGCCGACGGCTCCCAGGACGCCTCCGGCCACGCCACCGACTGGACCTCGCTCAACGACGGCACCATCGACACCCTCCAGTACTACTCCGTCGGCATCGGCAAGGACCTCGACCACGGCGGCTTGTCCGTCACCGGCGGCCTGCAGGACAACGGCCAGTCCGTCCTGCGCGGCAATGACAAGGTGATGGGCTCCAACTTCGGCGGCGACGGCGGCGACACCCTGACCGATCCCGCCAACGGCTGCAACATCGCCCAGGAGTACGTGTACCTCGCCGTCCAGGTCACCCAGAACTGCGCGGTCAACGACGGCAGCTGGACCACCGACGCGAGCAAGGCCACGTCGTACGGCGTCGCCCCGCCCGACAACGCCACCAGTGAGGCCCGCTTCATCGCCCCGCTCGCGACGGACCTGAAGAACGGCTCCACCTGGATCGCCGGCGGCCGCCACATCTGGGTGCAGACCCACGGCTACGCCATCCGCAGTGGCTCCGAGTGGACGAGCGTGCACGACTTCGGCGCCGGACGCGTCGCGACCGCCGTCGCCGCCTCCGGCGGGAAGATCTACGCCGCCTGGTGCGGACCGTGCAACAACCAGGGCTTCGCCCGTGGCATCGCCGTAGGCAACGCTGACGGCACCGGCTGGCACGACATCACCCTGCCGGTGGACGGGACCGTACCCAACCGCTACCTCAGCGGCTTCGCCGTCGACCCGAAGAACGCCGACCACGTCTTCCTCGCGGTCAACGGCTTCTCCCGGCACTGGACCGAGGGTCCGGGCGCGGGCGTCGGCCATGTCTTCGAGTCCACGGACGGCGGCACCACCTGGAAGGACGTCTCGGCGAACCTCCCGGACGTGCCGACCGACTCCGCCCTGGTGACGGCGGACGGCGGCCTCGCCGTGGCCACCGACCTCGGCGTCGTCTACCGGGCACCTGGCCGTACGACGTGGCAGCGCGTCGGCGACCTCCCGGCCGTCGCCGTCCTCCAGCTGAAGACGAGCCCCGACGGCGGCACCCTGTACGCGGCCACCCACGGCCGGGGCATCTACACCATCAGGCTCCGCGACCTCGACTGAGCGGCGCGGACGAGCACGGAACGGGTGACCCCGCTGACCCTGGGGGTCACCCGTTCTGCGTGTACGGCACCACGTTCACGTCCAGCGTGAAGACGCCCCGCGGGGCACCCGCCACGTCCGGCGCCTTCGCCGAGACGGTGACCCGGGCGGCACCGCCCCGGGTGCCCGCACAGCGCAGGGTGGCGTGCGCGGTGCCGTCCGGGTCCACCTGCCAGCCCGAGACCAGGAAGAGGGCTGGCGCAGAACTCATCACGCCGGTCCACCGCTTGTCGTCCAGCCGTGGTCGCAGAAGCAGCGTCACCACGGTGCCGGGCCGTACACACACCCCTCGGACCCGGTCACCGGGGGAGACGGTGACCTCCACGTGCCCGGCGGCGCAGTTTCGGGCCGACGCGGAGGAAGCCGCCGTGGGTGTGGCCGCGCCGCCGGACAATTCGGAGGCGCGTGCCGGGGAGGACGGCCGTGGTGAGCCGCTCCCGGACGCCCCCGTACCCGCCGCCCCGTCGCCGGCCGGCGCCCCGCACCCCGCCAGCACGACGACCGCGGCCACCACGCACCCACCGGCCCACCACCGCATGCCCACACACCTCCCGGCCTCCCGGTACGCCTCCCAGGATGCCCCCGCCTCAGTCGCCCTGTCGCACTGCCCGGCCCACCTCCGTGCGCAGCGCCACGAACCCGGGCAGGCTCCGCGTGCTGATCTGGTCGCGCCTGCCGGGCAGGTCGACCGGCAGGTCGCGCACGATGCGGGAGCCGGGGCCGGGGGAGAGGACGACGACACGGTCGCCGACGTACACGCTCTCGTCGATGTCGTGGGTGACGAACACGATGGTCGTGCCGTCGGCACGATGCACTTCGAGGAGCAGGTCCTCCAGGTCCTCGCGGGTTCGGGCGTCCAGGGAGCCGAACGGCTCGTCCATGAGCAGCAGGGAGGGGCGGCAGACCAGCGCGCGGGCGATGGCGACGCGCTGCTGCATGCCGCCGGAGAGCTGCCGGGGATGCCGGCGGGCCACCCCGTGCAGGCCGACGCGCTCCAGGATGGCCTCGGCCTCGGCGTGCCGCGCGGCCCGGCCGAGGCCACGGCGCCGCAGCGGCAGGGCCACGTTGTCGCGAACGGTGAGCCAGGGCAGCAGCGAGCGGCCGTACTCCTGGAACACGACCGCGAGCCGGTCGGGCACGCCGGTCACCGGTGCGCCGTCGATCGTGATCGTGCCCTCGTCCGCGGGCAGCAGCCCCGCGATGGTCCGCAGCAGTGTGGACTTTCCGCAGCCCGACGGCCCGACCACGCACAGCAGTTGGCCGGCGGGCACGGTGAGGTCGACGCGGTCCAGCACGAGATGGTCGCCGAAGCGGCGGGTCGTCGAGTCGAGGCGCAGCATCCGTCACCCGGCCCAGGGCTCGTACAGGGTGCCCGAGCTGCCGGCCACCCGCAGGCGGAGCAGGAACGGGCCCGCGTCGTCGCCCCGGCCCAGGGCGTGGTCCAGGGCGGACGGCAGCTCGTCGGGGTGCTCGGCGCGGGCCGCCGGGCAGCCGAACGACTCGGCGAGGGCCGCGAAGTCGATGTCGGCGATGTCCGTGCCGGGGACGGGCTCCACACCGATCCGGCGGCCCAGCGCGCGGACGGCCGCGTAACCGCCGTTGTCCAGGAGGACGTAGGTGACCGGCGCCGCGTACCGGGCCGCGCTCCACAGCGCCTGCACGGAGTAGAGCGCCGAGCCGTCACCGACCACGCACACCAGCCGGCGCCGGTCGGCGAGGGCGCGGCCCACCGCCAGCGGCAGACCCCAGCCGAGCGCGCCGCTGCCCGTGGTGAGGAAGCCGCCGCTCAGGTCGACGGGCACGCGCGCGTGCAGGGCGTCGCGGTGGCTGGGGGCCTCCTCGACGAGCACCCGGTCGCGCGGCAGCCGGGTGGCGAGCAGGTCGAAGAACAGTTCCGGGGTGATGTGCTCGGCGGCGCGGGCGGCCGGAGGCGCGGGGCGGGGCGGCGGCGGGTCGCGGTCCGTTTCCTTCAGCAGCTCCGTGAGCCGGGTCAGGGCGGGCCGCAGGGTCGTCAGGATGCTGGTGCCGGTGGGCAGCCAGGCCGCCTGGCCCGGATCGCAGTCCAGGTGGAACAGGTCGGTGCCCGGCGCCAGAGGCGGCCCGTCGTCGGTCACGTGGTAGGTGAACACCGGGGCGCCCAGGGCCACCACCACGTCGTACGGCGCCAGGCGCGCGGCCAGCGGCCCGGCGACCGGGGGCAGGAACCCCTGGAACAGCGGGTGGGACTCCGGGAACCCGGAGCGGCCGGACAGGGGGCTGATCCACACCCCGGCGCGGATCCGCTCGGCCAGCGCCCGGACCTCCTCCAGCGCGTCCTCGTCGTCGACACCGGGGCCGACCACCAGAGCCGGGCGGGCGCACGAGTCGAGCCGGGCCGCGAGCGCGGTGAGGGCGTCCGGGTCGGCCGTGAACGCGGAGTGCACCGTGCGGGGCGCGACGGGCTCGGCGGGCCGGTCCCAGTCGTCCTCGGGCACGGAGACGAAGACCGGGCCGCGTGGTGGCGTCATCGCGATCCGGTACGCCTCGGCGAGTACGGCCGGCACGTCCTCGGCCCGTTCCGGCTGGCGGGCGGACTTCATGTACGGGCGCGGGAACAGGGCCGGTTCGTCGGCGCCGAGGAACGGCCGCAGTTGGATCAGTGAGCGGGCCTGCTGACCCGCCACGACGACCAGGGGCACCCGGTCGCGGAAGGCGTTGAAGACGGCGCCGAGCGCGTGCCCCACCCCGCCGGCCGAGTGCAGGCTGACGAAGGCCGCGCGCCGGGTGCCGAGGGCGTGTCCGGCCGCCATGCCCACGGCGGTCGACTCCTGCAGGCCGAGCACATACGTGAAGTCGTCCGGCCAGTCGCGGAACATGCGCAGTTCCGTGGAGCCCGGATTGCCGAAGACGGTGGTCATGCCGGTCTCGCGCAGGAACCGGACCACCGCGTCGCGCACCGTTGTCGTCACGAAGCCCTCCTTGGACCGACGATCCGCCTCTCGACCGCGAGCAGCCCGGCGTTGAGGAGATACCCGAGGACGCCGAGCAGCATCAGCGCGGCCCACACGGTGAGCAGGTCGGAACGCGACTGGGCGTCGGTGAGCGTGAAGCCGATCCCGTCGGCGGTGCCCGGCAGCAGCTCCGAGAAGACCATCAGGATCAGGCACAGCGACAGGCTCAGCCGGAGCCCGGCGAAGATCCTCGGCAGCGCGGACGGCAGGACGAGGAACCACAGCCGCTCCGGTCCCGTCAGCCGCAGCACCGCCGCCACCTCCAGCCGCAGCGGATCCGTGGCCCGGGCGCCCTCCGCCGCGTTGACCAGCACCGGCCACACGGCACTGAACGCGATCGACGCCACCTGCATCGGTGTACCGAAGTCGAAGACGACTGCGAACACCGGGACCAGTGCGGGCGGCGGGACGGCCCGGGCGAACTGGAGCACCGGGTTGCACAGCGCGTACGCCCGCCGCGAGCGGCCCACCGCGATGCCCAGCAGGATTCCGGCGACGGCGGCGAGCACGAAGCCGGCCGTCATCCGGCCGAGGCTGGGCAGGATGTTGTCGACGGCCGCCGTGGTGAGGAAGAGATGCCCGACGGGCCCGGAGAACCACAGGTCGTGGGCGTGGCGGGCGATGCGGAGCGGGGGCGGGAAGTACACGCTGCCGTGCGCGCGGGCGGCCGCCTCCCAGCAGGCTACGGCGAGCAGCAGTACCGACCAGCGCAGCAGGAACGGGACGGCGGTCCGGGCCCGGTGGGTCGCCGAGCCGCGCAGGGTCCGGCGGCCGAGCTGTGCGTCCGCCGTCATGCGCCGGCCCCTTGCCGTCCCGTCCCGAACCGCAGCAGTTCGCCCCGGGGTTCATGGGTCCATGCGAACAACCGCCGCTCCGCGCCGACCAGAAGACCGTTGATCACCAGCCCGAGGGTCCCCGCCCACAGGACGCCCGCCAGGACGTCCCGGGTGCCGTCCGTGGCCGTCTGCGCCTGGGCGATGAAGATGCCCAGCCCCTCGCCGAACCCGGAGAGGATCTCCGAGGCGACGGCCAGGATGAGGGCGACCGCGGCGGAGATCCGCACCCCGGCGGCGATGAACGGGGCAGTGCCCGGCAGTTCCACCCGCAGCAGCACCCCCAACCGCCCGAATCCGAAGGCCCGCAGGGTGTCCTTGGCCAGGGGATCGGTCTCGGCGAGGCCGTAGACGGTGTTGAACAGCACCGGCCACACGGACGCGTACGCGATCAGCGTCACCTCCGCACCGGTGCCCGACCCGAGCAGCAGCGACACCAACGGGATCAGGGCGACGGACGGCAACGGCCGCAGGAACTCCACGACCGCGCGCACGGCGGCCTCCAGGACCGGTACCGTGCCCAGCAGCAGCCCCAGGGGTACGGCGATCGCGCAGGCGAGGCCGAGGCCCAGTGCCCAGGCCCGCAGCGTGGCCCCGATCCCGTCGAGGAACGTCCCGTCGCCCGCCAACTGCGCAGCCCTGGCCAGGACTTCGGAGGCGGGCGGCAGATAACTGCGCCGGACGATCCCGGCCCGGCTGACCGCCTCGCAGGCGCCGAAGGCCAGAGCCGCGCCGAGGACACCGAGCAGGAACTCCTGACGCCGTGTCATCGGGCCAGCAGGGGCGCCGGGTCGACGTCCTTCTTCAGCAGGCCCTGGTCGCGCATGAGCCGGACGAGACGGCGCAGCTGCGCGGGGTCCGCGGTCACCGGATACGTCGGCAGGTGGATCGACCTGGCCTGGTCGGCGGTCACCTTGGTGTACTTCGGCAGCTCGGCGCGTACGGCCCCGGGGTCCCGGGCGGCGATCTTCGAGGCCGCCTCGATGGCGTGCCTGAAGCCCGCTGCCGCCTTCGGGTGCTTCTGCACGAAGTCCCGCGTGGTGATGTACCCGCTGGCCGGCAGCCCCTGCACCGGCGGTGAGTCGCCGTCCAGCAGCACCCTGGCGCCCAACTCGCCCTGGATCGCGTTGTCGAAGGGCTCGACGGCGTGGGCGGCGTCCACCTGGCCCTGCTGCAGGGCGGGGCCCATCTGTGGGAAGAGGATCTGCCGGTAGACCGGCCGGCCGGCGCCCTTGGCGTCGAGGATCGCGTTCAGGGTCAGCGACTGGATGTTGTTGAGGACGGCGACGGCGACCTTCTTGCCCGCGAGGTCCGCCGGAGTTCTGATCGCCGAGTCCCTGGGCACCAGGACGTCCATCATGTGCGGGGCGATCCGGACGCCCTCGGCGAGGATGCGCAGGTCCAGGGTGCCCTTCTCGTACGCCTGGAGGTAGGTGACGTAGTTCGCGCTCGCGATCACGCTCACCTGGCCCTTGATCAGTGCGGGCAGCGCCTGGATGCTCTGCTGGACGGGCCGGATACGCACATCCAGGCCCTCCTTGGCGAACAGTCCCCGGTCCCGGGCGAGATAGAGGGCCGCCGAGTCGGTGAGCGGCAGAGCCGCCACGGTCAGCTCCTGCCGCCCGTGATCGGAGGAGGAGCCCGCGCTCTCACAGCCCGCGAGGATGAGTGCCACAGCGGCGATGACCGCCGCGAACCTGGTTCGTCCCGATCGTGATCGACGTAACGCCATACGGGCATGCGTACCCGTGATGGTCGTGATCGCTACACGCGGGGTGGTGGATTTCGTCGAGCTTTGGAGAAAAGCGAAGCCCCGTAAGGGCGTTAGGGTCCCGGCATGACTGGGCGAGACGTGGGGATCGTGCACCCGGGCGCCATGGGCGCGGGCGTGGCGGCGCAGGCCGTGATTGCGGGAGCAAGGGTGTGGTGGGTGCCGGAAGGGCGCTCGGCGGCCACCCGGGAGCGGGCCGCCGAGGCCGGGCTGCGCCCGGCCGGCAGCCTGGCGGAGCTGGCAGCGACGTGCGACGTCGTCCTGAGCGTGTGTCCTCCGGCCGCCGCGCTCGACGTGGCCCGGCAGATCGCGGCCGCCGGCTTTCAGGGGATCTACGTCGATGCCAACGCGATCAGCCCCCGGGCAGCGGCAGAGATCGGCGCCTTGTTCCAGGGCGCCGGGGTCACCGTGGTGGACGGCGGAATCACCGGCCCGCCTCCCCGTGCGGCCGGGCGGACCAGGCTCTACCTCTCGGGAGACACGGCGGCTGTCGAGGAGGTCTCGGCGCTTTTCGACGGCACGCTGCTCACCCCGGTCGCGCTGGACGGCTCCATCGGGCGGGCCTCCGCGCTGAAGCTGGCCTTCGCCGCCTGCAACAAGATCTCGTATGCCCTGGCCGCCCAGGCCTGCGCCCTCGCCGACGGCCACGGCGTGCTGGACGACCTGCTGGACCTGGCGGCCCACCTGCTGCCCGGCACCCCGCTGGCGCGGCCGGAACATCTGGCGAGTGCCGGGCCCCGGGCCTGGCGCTGGGAGCCGGAGATGCGGGAGATCGCCCGGGCCTGGCGGGACACCGGACTGCCCGGCACCTTCGCCGAAGCCGCGGCCGAGACCTTCGACCGCTGGCACGCCCACAAGGACGACCCCACGGTGACCGTCGCCCGGCTCCTGTCGGACCTGACCGGGGAGTCGCCCACCCCGCACCCCTGAGCCGTCCCGCCTTGAGTCGGGAAACCGATCGGTTTACGATGCTGGAAACCGATCGGTTTCACCTGTCTGGAGACTGTCGTGACCGCACTCAAGAACTCTGTCGTCCTCGTCACCGGCGGCAGCCGGGGCATCGGAAGGGCCCTCGTCGAGGAGCTGTACGAGCGGGGAGCCGGGAAGGTGTACGCCACCGCCCGCGACCCGCGCACCGTCACCCACCCCGACGCCGTCGCGCTGCCCCTGGAGGTCACCGACCCCGCCTCGGTGGCGGCCCTGGCCGAGCAGGCGCCGGACGTGACCGTGCTGATCAACAACGCGGGCATCTCGACCGGCGCCCGGGTGCTCACCTCGTCGCTGGAGGACGTGCGCCGCGAGTTCGAGATCAACTACTACGGCCCGCTGCTGCTCACCCGCGCCTTCGTGCCGGTCATCGAGCGCAACGGCGGCGGCCACATCCTGAACGTCCACTCCGCGCTGTCCTGGCTCGCCGACGGCAGCAGCTACAGCTCCACCAAGGCCGCCCTGTGGTCGCAGACCAACAGCCTCCGCCTGGAACTCCAGTCCCGCGGTATCCAGGTGACGGGCCTTCACATGGCGTACGTGGACACCGACATGACGGCCGGACTCGACGCCCCGAAGGCGCATGCCCACGACATCGCGGTGGCCGCCCTCGACGGCATCGAGTCCGGAGCGCACGAGGTGCTCGGCGACGACACCACCCGCTGGGTCAAGTCCGTCCTCTCGCAGGACCTCCCGTCGATGTACCAGCAGCTCGCCAAGTGAGCGAGGAGTCCGGGCCGTTGGGGCGTGGCGCAGGTCAGGCCCCAGGACGCGTCCGGATGTGACACCGCGTCCTTGCCCGCCCCGCCGTTCATGGCGTACCTGTGCCACCGGTCGAGGTACCGGAACGGAACGGTGGGGTGGATCCGATGGCACGCACACTGGTGATCGGCGGCGGAATCGCGGGCACGGCGGCCGCGCTGGGCCTGCAGAAGGCCGGACACGACGTCGCCCTCTTCGAGGCGCACCCCGACACCGCGGAGGACATCGGCGCTTTTCTCACCCTGGCGACGAACGGCATGCGTGCCCTGGCCCAGCTCGACGCCACGGACGCCGTCACGACCGTCGGTTTTCCGCTGACTTCGCTGCGCCTGCTCGACCACACGGGCACCGAGGTGACACACGCCCCGCTCGCCGGGGCGGACGACCCCGCCCTGCGCTACCGCTGCCTGCGCCGAGGCGAGCTGAACGCGGTCCTGCAGGCGGAGGCGGCCCGGCGCGGCATGGCCGTCGTCCACGGCGCCCGCCTGGTGTCCGTGGACGACGGCCCCGACGGCGTCACCGCGCACTTCGCGGACGGCAGCACCGCCACCGGAGACCTGCTGATCGGCGCGGACGGCCTCAACTCGGCCGTGCGCGGCCATGTCGCAGACCTCGCGGCACAGCCCCGGTACGCGGGCCAGCGCGTCTTCTACGGCTACACGGACGGCATTCCCGGGACCGCGGACACCGGCGCCATCACCATGGTGCGCGGCAGCAAGTCCGCCTTCGGGTACGCGGTCTCGCCGGAGGGGGAGACGTACTGGTTCGCCCGCGTCGCCGGCGAACCGCTGCCCGCCGACCGTCCCGCGTACCGCGCGGCCGGCGAGCGGCGCGAGGAACTGCTCCCCCTGCTGCGCGCGGACGCCGGTCCGGCCGGCGACATCGTCGCGGCCTGCGCCGACCGCACGATGGTCGTCAACGCCGCCGAGATGCCGCTCGGCACCCCCTGGCACGTGGGCCGAGTACTCCTCATCGGCGACGCGGCCCACGCGGCCTCCCCGGCCACCGGGCAGGGCGCCTCGATGGCGCTCGAGGACGCCGTCGTCCTGGCCAAGGCCCTGCGCGACACCCCCGACCCGCGCACCGCGTTCACCGTCTACGAGCAGCACCGCCGCCCGCGCGTCGAGCACAACATCATCGTCAGCGGAGGCATCTCCCGCGGCACCCACACCCCCTCACGCACCAATTCCGCGGCACCCGGCGCCTCACGTGTCGACGACGCGCTGATCCGCCAACTGGCCTGGGAGACACCGCTCCCGGCCGGCGTCGACGGGGAGCGCTGAGCGGCGCGCCGCCGCGAAAGTGCAAGAGGCGGAGCATGGGAGTCCATTGCCGGAGCAACCACCGGGCCCGGATCGTTCCGGTGCAACCGGCCCTTCGGCAACAAGGAGCACCCGTGCGACTGTTGAGCAGAGCAGGCGGCGCCCTGGCCGCGGCCGCCGCCCTGACCCTGGGCGGCGGCACACCGGCCCCGGCGTCCGCCGCGCCCCCGTCCACCGACGCGAGCTACAGCGTGGGCGTCGGGACACCGGTGCCGTTCACCCACCCCACGGACACCCCCGCCACCCCGTACACCGACAAGGACGGCACCTTCCACTATCAGCAGTCCGCCGCCCTCTACGGCGCCAAGGACCCGCGCACCTGGGACTTCTACACCGGCAAGGACTTCGACACCGCCAAGTTCGACAAGACGCTGAGCAAGGCCGCCGACCCGGCCAACTCCGCCGACCGCAACGACGACACCACCTGGCGGTGCAACAACAGCCCGACCGGCCGCGAGGCGACGTACGCCCCGAGCGGCTCCGGCTACGCCCAGAAGAACTACTGCGACCTGTCCGGGGTGTGGGTCGACCCCGACACCGGTGACTGGTACGGCCTGGTGCACAACGAGTTCACCCCGCAGCCCTTCGGGGACGGACTGCACTACGACGCCATCGACTACGCCGTCTCCACCGACCGCGGCCGCACCTGGACCATCAAGGACCACGTCCTGACCTCCCCGTACAGCACGCGGCGCGCGGACTCGACGGCCTTCCCGAACCAGACGTACTCCTACGGCGACGGCGACCAGCGCCTCTACGCGGACACCGCCTCCGGGTACTTCTACGTCTATTACGGCTCCCGGATCGTGGACAAGAAGGGCGGCTGGAAGGCCTTCTACGAACACGTGGCCCGCGCCCCGATCTCCGCCAAGATGGCGCCCGGCTCCTGGCGCAAGTGGTACGATGGCTCCTGGTCCCAGCCCGGCACCGGCGGCCGGGAGAGCAACATCGTGCCCGTCGACGCCGACCACCCCACCGGCTACACCCCCGTCTCCGCCGAGTACGACCCGGCCAACACCGGCACCGCCGCCGAGCAGATCGCGGCCGGCAAGATGCCCCCGACATCGCCGCTGTTCGTCATGAACATCGCCTACGACGCCCACCTCGGCCTCTACATCGGCGAACCGCAGGCCGTCGACCAGAGCGGCGACTCACCGCAGTACTTCTACGCCACCGACGACCTGGCCTCCCAGAAATGGCGCCTCATCGGCGACACCGGCGGCTACACCAACGCGTCCTGGTACCGCTGGTTCCTCGACCCGGCGGGCCGGACCAGCTCCGCCGTCGTCGGCAGGACCTTCCGCTCGTACTGCTCCTTCGGCTGCTCCCACGACTCCTCCGGCGAGTACGTCGACGTCACCATCGACTCCGACCGGCCCGCCGCGTCACCGGTGGACACCACCCGCCGTTACCGCATCACCGGCGGCACGGGCCGGGTCCTCGCCCAGACGTCCGGCGGCGCCGGCACGACGTCCGTGGCGTCCCCCACCGGCTCCGCCCGGGAGTCGTGGACCTTCACCGCCACCGGCGACGGCGCCTTCACCCTCGCCAACGCCGCCAGTGGCCGTCTGCTGGGCGTCGACTCCGCCACGACCGCCGGCCGTGCCTGGGGCGCCCGGCCGACCGTCACCACGGCACCGGCCGGCGGGCCGACCGTCGGCCAGCAGTGGTTCCTGATCCGCTGCGCCTCCGCCGACGGCGGCTACCGTCTCGTCAACCGCTACAGCGGTCTCGTCCTCGCCCTGTCCGGGACCTCCGGCCGACGTGCCGAGACCACTCCGGCACGCAACTGGACGGACACGAACGGCAGTTCCGTCGGTGGCGGCCGCGGCGCGGCCGAACAGACCCTGTCCCTCACCCCGACCGGACCGGCCCGTACGCGGTGATCGACTCCGGGCCCGCCGACCCGGCGGGCCCGGGACCTATCCTGCTCGCATGGTGATCGACAACGGGGTGTCCGACGCCCACCTGGCCCTGGCGGCCGCCAGGGCGGGCGCGGACGTGGTACGCGACATGTACGGGAAATCCCTCGCCCGCTTCGACAAGTCCGCCGGCGACTTCGCGACGGCGGCCGACCTCGCGGCGGAGCAGGCCATTCTGGAGGTGCTGCGCGAGGCGCGGCCCGACGACGCCGTCACGGGGGAGGAGAGCGGCAGCACCGGCACCGAGGCGGCGCGGCGCCGCTGGCTCGTCGACCCGCTCTGCGGCACCCTCAACTACGCGGCGCGGAACATGCTGGTGGGGGTGAACGTGGCCCTGCGGGTGGGCGACGAGATCACGGCGGCCGCGACGGCCGACCCGTTCAACGGCGAGGTGTTCTGGACCGACGGGGAGCGGGCCCGGGTCCGGGACGACGGCAGGGACGAGGAGCTGGTGCCCTCGCCCGACTCGCAGCTGGTGGACGTCAATCTCGACCCGCCGTTCCCCAACGCCCCCGGCTTCCAGGCGGTCCGCCTTCTGGCCGACCCCGGGTTCGTGCGGCGGTTCCGGCCCCGGGTGGTCTCCACGACCCTCGCGGTCGCCTGGGTGGCCGCCGGCCGCCGGGCCGCGTACGTCACCGACGGCGACCTGCGCGACAGCGTGCACTTCTCCGCCGGCATCGCCCTGTGCCGGGCCGCCGGCTGCACGGTCACCGGCATCCACGGCCAGCCCCTGCACACCGGCGCGGGCGGGCTGATCGTGGCCGCCGACCCGGAGACGCACGCCGCACTGCTGGAGATGGTCGGGAACCAGACGCGGCAGCAGGCGTAGCGCGACCCGGCACGCCCTCGGAGGTTTTGACTTCCGAAGGCTTGCCGCCCAGTTGGTTCATCACTTAAATCAAAACATGAACTAAGCCATGGGGTCAGCTTCTTGACCTCCGCAGCCGCATGGAGCCGCCACGTGAGACTGAGATCCCTGGGCATCGCGCTCGCCACCACGGCAGCGCTGATCGCCCTGCCCACCACCCATCCACCGGCCGCCGCGGCCGACACCCCGCTGTCACAGGGGAAGACGGCCACCGCCTCCTCCACCGAGAACGCGGGCACCGCCGCGGCCAAGGCCGTCGACGGCGACACCGGTACCCGCTGGTCCTCGGCCGCCGCCGACGACCAGTGGTTCCAGGTCGACCTGGGCGCCACCGCCTCGGTCACCCAGGTGGTCCTGAACTGGGAGACCGCCTACGGCAAGGACTACAAGGTCCAGATATCCACGGACGGGACCAGCTGGACCGACCTGAAGTCCGTCACCGGCTCCGACGGAGGCGTCGACACCCTCGACGTGTCCGGGCAGGGCCGCTACGTCCGTATGCTGGGCGTGCACCGCGCGACCCCATGGGGCTACTCCCTCTGGGAGTTCCAGGTGTTCGGCTCGACGAGCGGCACCACCCAGCCCACCTGCGGCACCGCGAACGCCGCACAGGGCAGGCCGGCCACCGCCTCCTCCACCGAGAACGCCGGCACCCCCGCCTCCGCCGCCTTCGACGGTGACACCGGAACCCGCTGGTCCAGCCAGGCCTCCGACCCGCAGTGGCTCCGGGTGGACCTCGGCTCGGTCAAGGACCTGTGCAAGGTCGACCTGAACTGGGAGACGGCGTACGGCAAGGACTTCCAGATCCAGGCCTCCTCCGACGGCCAGAGCTGGAGCACCCTCAAGAGCGTCACCGGCGCGAGCGGCGGCACCGCCTCCTACGACGTCAGCGGCTCGGGCCGCTATGTCCGGATCTACGGCACCGCACGCGGCACCGGCTACGGCTACTCGCTCTGGGAGGTCGCCGTACACACCGGCTCCACCGGCACCCCGCCGGTCCAGGGCGGCGGCGACCTCGGCCCGAACGTGATCGTCGTCGACCCCTCGACCCCCGATCTCCAGAAGAAGTTCGACGACGTCTTCGCCCAGCAGGAGTCCAGCCAGTTCGGCACCGGGCGCTACCAGTTCCTGCTCAAGCCCGGCACCTACAACGGCATCAACGCCCAGATGGGCTTCTACACCTCGATCTCCGGTCTCGGCCTGAACCCCGACGACACCCAGATCAACGGCGACGTCACCGTGGACGCGGGCTGGTTCAACGGCAACGCCACCCAGAACTTCTGGCGTTCGGCGGAGAACCTCGCCATCAAGCCGTCCAACGGCACGGACCGCTGGGCGGTCGCCCAGGCGGCGCCCTTCCGCCGTATTCATGTCCAGGGCGGCCTCAACCTCGCCCCGAACGGCTACGGCTGGGCCTCCGGCGGCTACATCGCCGACTCGAAGATCGACGGCACGGTGGGCCCCTACTCCCAGCAGCAGTGGTACACCCGCGACAGCTCGGTCGGCGGCTGGACCAACGGCGTGTGGAACATGACCTTCTCCGGCGTCCAGGGCGCACCGGCGACCAACTTCGACAGCGGCCCGTACACCACCCTCGACACGACACCCGTCTCGCGCGAGAAGCCCTTCCTCTACCTGGACGGCTCCACCTACAAGGTCTTCGTCCCGGCCAAGCGCACCGACGTCCGCGGAGTCTCCTGGCCGGCCGACGCGGGCACCTCGATCCCGCTGGACCAGTTCTACGTCGTGAAGCCGGGCGCCACCGCCGCCACCGTCAACCAGGCCCTCGCCCAGGGGCTCAACCTCCTCTTCACGCCCGGCGTCTACCACCTCGACCGGACCATCGACGTCGCCCGCGCCAACACCGTCGTCCTCGGCCTCGGTCTCGCCACTCTCGTCCCGGACAACGGCATCGACGCGATGCACGTGGCCGACGTCGACGGAGTCAGACTGGCCGGATTCCTGATCGACGCGGGCCCCGTCAACTCCGACACGCTCCTGCGGATCGGCGCCCCCGGTTCCACCGCCGACCACTCCGCCAATCCCACCACCATGCAGGACGTGTTCGTCCGTATCGGCGGCGCCGGACCCGGCCTCGCCACCAACTCCGTGGTGGTCGACAGCGACGACGTCATCATCGACCACACCTGGATCTGGCGCGCCGACCACGGCAGCGGCGTCGGCTGGGACACCAACCGCGCCGACTACGGCCTGCGCGTCAACGGCGACGACGTCCTCGCCACGGGCCTGTTCGTCGAACACTTCAACACGTACGACGTGTACTGGAACGGAGAACGCGGCCGGACGATCTTCTTCCAGAACGAGAAGGCGTACGACGCCCCGAACGCCGCCGCCATCACCCACGACGGCATCGTCGGCTACGCGGCCTACAAGGTCGCGGACTCCGTCACCACGCACGAGGCATGGGGGCTGGGCAGCTACTGCAACTACACGGCCGATCCCTCGATAGTCCAGGCCCACGGCTTCCAGGTCCCGACCACGGCAGGCATCAAGATGCACGACCTGCTGGTGATCTCCCTCGGCGGCAAGGGCCGGTACGCCCACGTCGTCGACAACACGGGAGCCCCCACCTCGGGCACGGACACCGTCCCCTCGAAGGTCACCCAGTTCCCGTAGTCCCGAACGGCGTACCAGGGCGAGCGGCCGTCGTCCGCTGCCGCTGAGATGGAAGGGTCCCTACGTCAAGCAGTGAGGCAACTCATGCGTATCCGCAGCTTTGCTACCACAGCAGTTCTCGCAGGTGCCCTTGCCCTGACCGGCACGACGGCCGCCCACGCGGCCGACCCGAACCCGGTCGGCGTCGCCACCGACAGCCCCGGCGTCCTCTCCGGCAACGTCATCCAGATCCCGCTCGACCTCGACGCCAACCTGTGCGGCGACACCATCGACATCATCGGGCTGCTGAACCCGGCCCTCGCCAACACCTGCACCAACGGCTGACACCAACCCGTGCGCCGGTCCCTCCCACAGGGACCGGCGCACGGCTGTCCGGACCAGCTCAGTCACGCGCCGCCGGAGCCTCACGCCCGGAGGGTGCAGCGTCCCCCTGTGAAGCGGACCCGGTGCCGGTCCGTCGGCGGCGCAACAGCATGCGTCTCGCCGGGCCTTCCACCGCCTCGTACAGGAGCCAGGACAGCCCGAGGGAGAGGGCGAAGGCGGCGGTGGTGACCGCCAGGCCCGCCAGGACCCCGAAGTGCGGCTTCGTGCCGAGCAGGTTGGTGCCCGCGCGCAGGACCAGCAGGTGAATCATGTAGAAGGCGAACGACAGTTCCCCCAGTCGCACCATCCGACGGTGCCGCCACAGCGAGGGCAGCCCGTACACGTCCGCGACCGCCGCGGCCGGGATGAGGAGAGTGAACCCGGCGATGGTGCAGACGGTGGCGGAGTAGCCGGGCGTGACCTGCGGGACCAGGAAGTAGCCGATGATCGCGAGGGCCAGCGAGGCCTCGAGGCCGGGCCCGCGCCAGCGGCCGAGCAGCACCAGCCGGGCCGTGACGGCGCCCAGGACGAACTCCGGCAGCCGGGCGGCGGGCAGGGAGTAGATCGACTCGTCCATCCAGTGGTGTGCGTCCGCCCAGGCCAGGACCAGTACCGCCACGACCGAGAGTCCGCCCAGCGCCGTCGCGCCTCGTGCGCCCAGCCGGCGCAGCAGCAGGATCAGCAGCGGGAAGGCCGCGTAGAAGAACGCCTCGCAGGCCAGCGACCAGCTGACCGGGTTCAGCGTCTGCCACCAGGGGCGCCACCAGGAGTGCAGCAGGAAGACGTTGGCCAGCGCCTGTTTGGGCGTCGGCTTCGCCTGATGGGCCAGCGTGTAGGCCATGACGAACGCGACGGCCAGGGTGACCAGGTGCACCGGGTAGATCCGCGCGATGCGCCGCCGCCAGAAGGCGAGCGCACGGTCACGCGGCCGCGCGGACCACGTCAGCACGAAACCGGACAGCACGAAGAAGAACGACACGCCCGTGGCGCCGGCCCCGAACGCCCAGGTCACGATGCGACCGGCGCCGCCCCCGAAGTAACCGAAGTTGTTCACGTGCAGCCCGAACACCAGCAGCGCCGCGACCCAGCGCAGCCCGGTGAGGGACGGGAGGGAGGACATGGCGGCGGGCGGGGAGGATCTCGCCGAGGCTGTGGACGCATCGGTTCGTACGGACGGCGTCCGGGGCACCCGGGTCGTCGCCGTGCTCATCCAATCACCTGCCGCTGGAGGTTCGCGTGGGGCATGAAGGGGAGCGTTGCCCGTTCGCCCCCTCTCCATCACATCAAGTTGCAAACATCACACTGCTGCCGAACGACGGAACCCGCGGTATGCCACGGACGGTCGGACCTTGTGCACCCTTTTGAGTGAATGCTCCGGCCCCTCGCGTGGATCGGTGCGGGCCGTGCGGGTTCACGGTGAACTAGTCGCCTCGCGTGGCGAGTTCCAGCCGGTGCCGTGGGACTCCTGGTCCTCGGCGTCCTCGGTCAGTCGTTCGACCCGGGTGGCCGCTGCCCGGGCGCGGCGCCCGGCCTCGCGTACGTCCCGGTCGGCCCTCCGCGCCCGCTCACGGGCGTTCTGCTCATCGGCGCGGGCCTGCCCCTGCTCGTCCTGGACGCGCAGTACCTCCTCCCGCAGCTCCCGCAGCCGCTCCTCCGCCTCGGCCGACCGCCGGGCGGCCTCCTCCGCCTCCGCGTCGGCGGCCGCCGCCTTCTCCCGCAGGGCACGTAGCTCACGCTCGGCGTCCCGGGCCTCCGTGCGTGCCTCGGCGAGCTGCCGGCGCCGCTCCTCGCCACCGCCGCGTCGCATCGCCTTCGCCTTCGGCGTGGGCGCGGGGCGGCGACCGGCGGCGGCCTCGTCCGCCTCCGGGAACCCGATCGCGGCACCGAGCGGCTTCACCAGCCGGCCCGCCGCCCACTCCCGGGCGGCCTGTGGGTCGGCGAGAACGGCGTGCAGGGTCTCCTCGACCTTGCGCTGAACGCCCTCGCCGACCGGATGACCCGCCTCGGCGGCCAGCCGCCGCGCCTGGCGCCCGAGCGCACCGATCACCTCACGCTGCCTGCGGGCGAGCAGGCGCAGCTGCGGACCGTCCAGTTCGCGGTGCGCCCGGCGCAGCTCCTCACCGAGTCCGAGCAGCGGCTGGACCTCGCCGGGAAGTCTGCGGACCAGGAGATTGCCGGCCCACGCGGCCGGGCTCGGGCGCCGCAACGCGGCGATCTCCTTGGCGAGGTCCCGCTCGCCGGACGTACGGGCCTGCGCGGCATACCGGTCGCGGGCGGCGACGAACTCCTCCGGCCGCAGCCCGTACAGCTCGTCGGCGACGGCGTCGAGATCCACCAGAGCCCCCCTCGAGCCCCCCCCGTGACGGACTCCGAGTCTCCCACCTGGTGGGCCTTATGCGTTGTATGTGTCGTCCGTACGGTTGGCGAGGCTGGCCTCGAAGCCGTCGAGGATGCTTCGGAGGCCGAACGCGAAGGTGCCCGCGGGTGCCGCCGAGTAGTCGGCGGCGGCCTGCGTGCCGAGGCGATCGCGCAGCCGCGGGAAGCCCCTCGCGATCTCGCCGGCCTGGGTCATGGCGGCCGCCAGCTGCGCCTCGGCATCCCCGCCGCCCCATGTTCAGGCGGCGGGTGAGGGAGACCAGTGCGGCGGAGCCCAAGGCGCTGCCGAGGACGAAGACGAACACCGTGGCGGCCGCCCGGTCGGCGTCGGCGGCCGTCCGTCAGTCGGTGGCGTCGAGATCGGGGGTGCGCACGTCCGGCAGGCCGAACCCGAGGACTACGACCGCATCGTCGCGGTGGTGGACGAGTGGTGGGAACGACCGATCCGTTCGGTTCTGCCCCGGCTGTTCCTGGACCACTTCCACCGCACGAGCCTGGTCGCCGAGGACGGCGACGGTCTGACCGGATTCCTGGTCGGGCTGCTGTCCCCGTCGGCGCCCGATGCCGCGTACATCCACTTCGTGGGAGTGGCGCCACGGGCCCGCGGGGAAGGGCTGGCCCGCGGTCTGTACGAGCGGTTCTTCGCCATGGCCGCGGCCGAACACCGCACCGAGGTGAAGGCGATCACCTCTCCGCAGAACGAGCGCTCCATCGCCTTCCACACCGCGATGGGCTTCACGGTCACCGGCCCCGTCCGCGACCACGACGGCCCGGGCGTCGACCGCATGATCTTCCGGCTCCGGCTCCCGCACCACGGTCCCGGAAGCCGCCGCCCTTGACCATGTCCTCCCCGAACAGAGGACAGCGCCACCAAGCTCCGCACCCCGCGACTTTCGCCGACCGATCCGCTCCCTTCGGCTCCTCGGCGTAGACCATCGGGGGACGGCGCCGGCGGGTGCGCGCCCGACAGGGTGGCCGTATGGAGAAGAAACCAGGGATCAACCGCGCACAGTTCCTCGCCGGGATGGCGTCCGCCGGGCTCGCCGCGACGGCGCTCACCGCGGGCTCGGCCCACGCGGGGGAGAGGCGGCAGGGACTGCGGCACCGGGGTGTCGTCTACACCGTCGGCAAGGGCGAGACTCCGGCCACCGGCTTCCGTACGGCGCGGATGCGCAAGGACGTCCGCGCCATCCGCGACGAGCTGCACGCGGACACCGTGGACGTCACCGGCGACGGAGTGGAGCGGCTCACGGCCACCGCCGCGGAGGCGGCCGAGCGAGGCATGCACGTATGGCTGCAGCCGACCCTCGGTGACGTTCCCGAACGGGACATCCTGGACCACCTCGCCGAGACCGGCCGGTTCGCGGAGCGGCTGCGCCGGCAGGGCGCGAGCGTCGACCTCAGCGTGGGCTGCGAGTTCTGGCTGTTCGTGCCCGGCATCGTCCCGGGCGACACCGTCTTCGAACGCATCCAGAACCTGCTGGACGGCAAGGTCGACCCGGTCAGGATGCAACGCCTGCTGGACCGCTTCACGGCCAAGGCGGCCGCGGTAGGCCGCTCCGTCTTCCACGGCCGGCTCAGCTACGCGGCCGCCCAGGAGGACACGGTCGACTGGCGGCTCTTCGACATCATCGGCATCGACTACTACTCGTACTTCCCGCGCCGTACCGACTATGTACGGGAGCTGCGCAGCTACCTGCGCTGGGGCAAACCGCTGGCGATCACCGAGTTCGGCACCTGCGCCTACGTCGGCGCGCCCGAGACCCGGGGCATGGGCTGGAACATCATCGACCAGGACAAGCACCCCGAGGAGATCAAGGGCGATCTGGTCCGCAGCGAGCGCACCCAGGCCGACTACCTCGTGCGGCTCCTCGACGTCTTCTCCTCGCTGAACCTGTACGCGGCGATGGCCTTCGAGTTCGTGGCCCTCGACGCCCCGCACCGCCCCTGCGACCCCCGGCACGACCTCGACCTGGCGACCTACGCCATCACCAAGACCCTCGAGGACCGTCCGTTCGACCCCGTCTCCCCGCGGCACTGGGAACCCAAGGAGGCCTTCCACGCCCTGGCCCGCCGGTACGCGAGGGAGGCGGCCCGCGGCTGACACACAGGCTCCGGAACCGCGCTCACCCGTTCGGGCGACCCCTCGGCTCGGCGCGCGGCGGTGCCGGGCTCGCGGCCGGATGATGCGTCCGTGCCCGCCGGTCGAACTCCGGCCGACGAGACGTGGCCAGAATTGCATCGTTCGTTTTCTTGAATCTCTCGTGTTTATGAGGGTAGGTTCGGGGTCATGACCGCATCCCAGACTCCGACCACCGCCGAGGAGCTACGCGGTGCCGGCCTGCGGGTGACGGCCGCGCGTGTCGCACTGCTCGAGACCGTCCGCCACGGCGATCACCTCGATGTCGAGGCGATCACGTCCGGCGTACGCGACCGTGTGGGCCACATCTCCGTCCAGGCCGTGTACGAGGCGCTCCACGCGCTCACCGCGGCCGGACTCGTACGCCGTATCGAACCGCCCGGCAGCCCGGCCCGGTTCGAGGGACGCGTCGGGGACAACCACCACCACCTCGTGTGCCGGTCGTGCGGCGTCGTCGCAGACGTCGACTGCGCGGTCGGCCACGCCCCCTGTCTCACCGCGGCCGACGACCGCGGCTTTTCGATCGACGAGGCCGAGGTCATCTACTGGGGCCTGTGCCCCGACTGTTCCAGCGCCGCTACCGCAGCACCGTGAACCCCTCAGTTCGGAAGGATTCCCCATGTCCGAGAACACCCCTGCCGAGGCGAAGTGCCCGGTCGCGCACGACCGTGCCGCGCACCCGACCCAGGGCGGCGGGAACCGCCAGTGGTGGCCGGAGCGGCTCAACCTGAAGATCCTTGCCAAGAACCCCGCCGTGGCCAACCCGCTCGGTGAGGAGTTCGACTACGCCGAGGCCTTCAAGAGCCTCGACGTCCCCGCCGTGAAGCGGGACATCGCCGAGGTGCTCACCGACTCCCAGGACTGGTGGCCCGCCGACTTCGGCAACTACGGCCCGCTGATGATCCGTATGGCCTGGCACAGCGCGGGTACGTACCGCATCAGTGACGGCCGTGGTGGCGCCGGCGCCGGCCAGCAGCGCTTCGCCCCCCTGAACAGCTGGCCGGACAACGGCAACCTCGACAAGGCCCGCCGTCTGCTGTGGCCGGTGAAGAAGAAGTACGGCAAGAGCCTGTCCTGGGCCGACCTCATGATCCTCGCCGGAAACGTGGCGCTGGAGTCGATGGGCTTCGAGACCTTCGGCTTCGGCGGTGGCCGTGCGGACGTGTGGGAGTCGGAGGAGGACGTCTACTGGGGTCCCGAGCAGATCTGGCTCGACGACCAGCGCTACTCCGGCGACCGCGAGCTGGAGAACCCGCTCGGCGCGGTCCAGATGGGCCTGATCTACGTCAACCCGGAGGGCCCGAACGGCAACCCGGACCCGATCGCCGCGGCCCGCGACATCCGTGAGACCTTCCGCCGTATGGCGATGAACGACGAGGAGACCGTCGCCCTCATCGCCGGTGGGCACACCTTCGGCAAGACCCACGGCGCCGGCCCGGCCGAGAACGTCGGCCCCGAGCCCGAGGCCGCCCCGATCGAGCAGCAGGGCCTGGGCTGGGCGAGCACCCACGGCACCGGCAAGGGCGGCGACGCGATCACGTCGGGCCTGGAGGTCACCTGGACCGCCACGCCGACCCGGTGGAGCAACGGCTTCTTCAAGAACCTCTTCGAGTACGAGTACGAGCTCTCGCAGAGCCCGGCCGGTGCCCACCAGTGGGTGGCGAAGAACGCCGAGGCGATCATCCCCGACGCGCACGACGCGTCGAAGTCGCACCTCCCGACGATGCTCACCACCGACCTCTCGCTGAAGTTCGACCCGATCTACGAGCAGATCTCGCGTCGCTTCTACGAGAACCCGGAGGAGTTCGCGGACGCCTTCGCCCGCGCCTGGTACAAGCTGACCCACCGTGACATGGGTCCGAAGTCGCTGTACCTCGGCCCGGAGGTCCCCGCGGAGACCCTGCTGTGGCAGGACCCGCTGCCGCAGGCCGAGGGCGAGGTCATCGACGCCGCCGACGTCGCGGCCCTGAAGGCCAAGCTGCTCGACTCGGGCCTGTCGGTGTCCCAGCTGGTGTCCACCGCCTGGGCGTCGGCCTCGACGTTCCGCAACAGCGACAAGCGCGGCGGTGCCAACGGCGCCCGCATCCGGCTGCAGCCGCAGGCCGGCTGGGAGGTCAACCAGCCCGACCAGCTCGCCCAGGTGCTGCGCGTCCTGGAGGGCATCCAGGCGGAGTTCAACTCGGGCGCCAAGAAGGTCTCCCTGGCCGACCTGATCGTCCTCGGTGGCGTCGCCGGCGTGGAGAAGTCCGCCAAGGACGCCGGTCACGACGTCGAGGTGCCCTTCACGCCGGGCCGTGTGGACGCCACGGCGGAGCACACCGACGCGGAGTCCTTCGCCGCGCTGGAGCCCACCGCCGACGGCTTCCGCAACTACGTGGGCAAGGGCAACCGCCTGCCGGCCGAGTACCTGCTGCTCGACAAGGCGAACCTGCTGGGTCTGAGCGCGCCCGAGATGACCGTCCTCGTCGGCGGCCTGCGCGTCCTCGGCGCCAACCACCAGCAGACCTCGCACGGCGTCCTCACCGACGCCCCGGGCAAGCTGACCAACGACTACTTCGTCAACCTGCTCGACCTGGGCACGACGTGGAAGTCCGTCTCGGAGGACCAGGCCACCTTCGAGGGCCGCGACGACGCGACCGGCGAGGTCAAGTGGACCGGCACCCGTGCCGACCTGGTCTTCGGCTCGAACTCCGAGCTGCGCGCCATCGCGGAGGTCTACGCCGCGGACGACGCCGAGGAGAAGTTCGCCAAGGACTTCGCGGCCGCGTTCGGCAAGGTCATGAACCTCGACCGGTTCGACCTCGTCTGATCAACAACCCTGAAGGCGTCCGGACCGGCCCCGCACGGGCCGGCCCCGGGCGCCTTCGGCGTTCCTACTCCCAGGACACCTGAATCTGCCGGCCGGCCGCGCGCATGTCCACGATCTCGAACCCGGCCCGGGAACGCACGATGTGCTGGACGTCCCCCGGCCCGGAGTCACGCAGGAACCCCGCCCAGCCCTCCGTGACCGCCTCCCGGAGCACCCACTCCAGGACCTCCATCAGCACCCCGAACTCGTCCTCGTGAATGCAGACGCGGACGGTCAGGGCCCACGGGACCCCGCCGTCCGCATCCTGTCTGTTCACGGCCCTGACCAGCAGGGAGGTGTCCGCCCCGTCGAAGGAGTGGCTCGCCTCCCCACCGGCCAGCACCTGCCAGGGATCGCCCCAGACCGCCCAGTCCGCCGACTCGAAGGCCGGCGGCGGGCCGGCCCGTCCGACCAGCCAGGAAAGTTCCCGCAGGAACGCTTCGGGCAGATCCGGCCGGAGATCCACGGCCAGGAACAGGTCGTAGTAGTCACTCACCGCACGGACCCTAGCCGCACCGTACGGCGGGTGTCCCGGGCGTGTGTCAGCGGCCCAGCGCCGCCACGCCCGCCTGGGCGTAGCGCTCGTCCAGGTCGCCCGACGGGGCGCCCGCGACGCCGATGCCCGCGACCGGGGCACCCTTGGCGGTCACCGGGGCGCCGCCCCCGAGGAACAGCGTGCCCGGGATGTCCTTCAGGTTCGGCGCCTGCTCCAGCCGCTTGGCCAGCTCGGACGTGGGCGCGTTCCAGGACACCGCGGTGAACGCCTTGCGCTCGGCGGACTCGTACGACTGCGGTCCGGCGCCGTCGCCGCGCAGGGTGACCAGGGTGTTCCCGTTGCGGTCGACGACGGCCACCGACACCTGCCGGCCGTCCTTCTCAGCGGCGTCCACCGCGGCCTGCGCCGCCTTCGTGGCCGCGTCGAGGGTCAGGTGCGTGGTCTCGGTGAGATTGCCGCTCCGGGCGGACGCGGCGGCGGGCGTGGTGCCCGTGGAGTCGGCGGCACTGGCGGCGACCGTACCGACGACACCGGCACCGGCCAGGGCGAGGACGGCGCCGCCGACGAGGACGCGGGTACGACTGGACGGCTTCTTGCGGCTGGGCATCAGGAAGGGCCTCTCTGCGGTCGGATTCGGGGGCGGAGTCGCTCCCGTACCGATCCTCGGCCCGGATCCGGGCCGAGGAGGTCGACGGACCGGTTGCCTTGGGGGTCATCCGATCGGATGACCCCCAACGTGCCGGGCCAGGGAACAATGGAGGGTGTTTGCCCAGCTCAGCGCGATGACGAGGGAGGATTCTCCGGTGGCCGTGCCTGATCGTGACGACACCCGCGCCCTCACCGTCGTCATGCACACCGCGTTCTTCGTGCTGCTGGCGGCGTCCCTCGCCCGCTACCTGGCCCGGCACGCCGAGGGTCCGCGCACCCCCTGGATCATCGCGCTCTCCGCCCTGCTGGCGGTGCTGTACGTGCTCGGCCCGGCCCTCGGCACCCGCCCCACCCCGCGCCGACTGGCCTGGCTGGGCCTGGTGGTGGCGACCTGGGCGCTCCTCGTGGTCCTGGCGCCCAGTTTCGCCTGGTGCGCGGTCCCGCTCTTCTACACCGGCCTGCGCACCCTCCCCGCGCGCGCCGCGATTTCGCTGGTGGCGCTGCTGACCGCGCTGGCCGTCGCGGCCCAGCTGAGCCTCGCGGGCTGGCCGGACCCCAACGTGCTGCTCGCGCCCCCGGCCGTGGCCGCCGTGGCCACCACCGTCTACGTGGTCATGCAGCGCCAGTCCGCCCGCCGCGACGCCCTGATCGACGACCTGGTCCGCACCCGGCGCGAACTCGCCGCCACCGAGCGCCGCGAGGGCACCCTCGCCGAACGCGAGCGGCTGGCCCGGGAGATCCACGACACCCTCGCCCAGGGCCTGTCCAGCCAGCGCATGCTCCTGCAGGCCGCGGACCGCCTCTGGGACATCTCCCCGGACACCGCCCGCGACCACGTCCGCACGGCCGCGTCGATCGCCGAACGCAACCTCGCCGAGGCCCGCCGCTTCGTCCACGACCTGACCCCGGCCGACCTGGCCGAGGGCGGCGGCCTGCTCCAGGCGCTGCGCGCGGTCGCCGAGCGCGAGACGACGCCGGCGCTCACCGTCCGCGTCCACACGGAGGGCGCTCCGCCCGCGGCACTGCCCGCCCCCGTGGAGTCCGCCCTGCTCCGCATCGCCCAGGGAGCCCTGGCCAACGTCCGTGAACACGCGGCCGCCACGACGGCGACCCTCACCCTCACCTGTCTGGACGACCAGATCGTCCTGGACGTGACCGACGACGGCCGGGGCTTCGACACCGGGACGGTCCAGGAAGCCGAGGGCCGCGGCCACGGCCTTCCCGCCATCCACGCCCGCCTGCGCCAGCTGGGCGGCACCCTGACCATCGAGTCGGCACCGGGCGAGGGTACGGCCCTGTCCGCCGCGATCCCGCTGGAGCCCAGATGACCGGGACACCCGAGACCGCCCCCAAGGCGCCCGTCCGTATCCTCGTCTGCGACGACCACGCCGTCGTACGCGCCGGACTGCTCGCCCTCCTGCACAGCGCCCCGGACATCGAGGTCGTCGGCGAGGCCGGCAGCGGCGAGGAGGTGCTGGCGCTGGCCCGCAAGACGACGCCGGACGTGGTGCTCATGGACCTGCAGCTGGGTGAGGGCATGGACGGCGTGGAGGCCACCCGTCGGCTGCGCGCCCTCACCCCCGCCCCGCACGTCCTGGTCCTGACGACGTACGACACCGACGCGGACGTCACCCGCGCCATCGAGGCCGGAGCCACCGGCTACCTGCTCAAGGCGGAGCGCGCCGAGGACCTCTTCACCGCGATCCACGCCTCCGCCCAGGGCCGCCCCGCCCTCTCACCGCCGGTCGCCGACCGCGTCATGTCCCGTCTGCGCAACCCCCGTCCCGCCCTCACCCCGCGCGAACGCGACATCCTCGCCCACCTCGCCCAGGGCCTGCCCAACCACGCCATCGCCCGCGCCCTGTACATCAGCGAGGCCACGGTCAAGACCCATCTGCGCCGCATCTACGACAAGCTCGGCGTGGACACCCGGGCGGGCGCCGTGGCGGTGGCCAAGGAACAGCGGCTGCTGCCCTGAGGCCGTCATGCCCCCGGCTGCTCTGCTGTGGCGGTGCGGCGCGACCTCCCGCAGCGTGGGGCATGGGGGATCCAAGCGCGAGGCCGGTGCTCTGGCCACGAGAGAGGTGGGACGCATGGACACGGAGGAATCCCGGCCCCGGATCGTGGCCGGTGTCGACGGGTCGCCGTCCTCGTACGCGGCCCTGCGCTGGGCGGTGCGCTACGCCGGGCTGATCGACGGCACCGTGGACGCGGTGGCCGCCTGGGAGCTGCCGGGCCTGTACGGCTGGTCGGGGCCCGCGGTGGACATGGACGTCGACGAGGATGACGCCCGGCAGCGGATGACGCGGGAACTGACCGAGGCACTCGGCGCGGAGGCGGCCGCCTCGGTGCGGCCGCTGGTGGTGCACGGCAATCCCACGGACGTCCTGCTCAGGGCCGCGGAGGGTGCCGAGTGCCTGGTCGTCGGGAGCCGGGGGCGGGGCGGTTTCGCCCGCGCCCTGCTCGGTTCCGTCAGCTCGCACGTGACGCACCACGCCACCTGCCCGGTGGTGATCGTGCGCCCCGGGACGGCCTGAGGCCGGGGCGCGGTCAGGGCGAACTCGTGCGGTGCTCCCGGTCGGGAGCCAGGTCGAACCCCACGTCCACCACCCCTTCGACGGCCCGCACCAGGCGCGCGGCCACGGGAACCAGCTCCGGGTCCCGCACGCGGCCGACGAGCGTCACGACGCCGTCCTCCACCTCCACGTGCAGGGCCGATCCCGGCGGCGGGAACAGCTCGGACACGACCTCGTGCCGCACCTGCTCGGCGATCTCCTCGTCCGCCCGCAGGAAGACCTTGAGCAGGTCGGCGCGGCTGACGACACCCTCGAGGAGTCCGACCTCGTCCACCACGGGCAGCCGTTTGACCCCGGCCCGCGCCATCACGTGCGCGGCCTCGGCGAGCGTGGCGCCCGGCCGGACGGTGACCGCGGGGGAGGACATCAGGTCGTCCGCGGTGAGCGCGTCGGCCTTGGCCACGTCGGAGGGGCGGCGCAGCCGGACGTACCCCTCGTCCGGAGTGTCCCGGAACTCCTCCTTGGGCAGCAGGTCGGCCTCGGAGACCACACCGACGACCCGGCCCTCTCCCTCCAGCACCGGCAGGGCGCTGACCCGCCAGTCCCGCATCAGCTGCACGATCTCCTTGAACGGGGCCCGCCGGCCGACGGCGGCGACCGTGTGGGTCATGACATCGCTGACGATGTACGGGGTGCCGTACATGGTGACTCCCCTCGGGCTCGTGCGGACGGTCCTGCCACTCCCAGCGTGTGCCGGCGCCGAGCCGTCGGCCAGGGGCCGCCCGGTCCGGCGGCCCGGCCGCCGGACCCGCGCGCGAGGGTCGTTCGGGAACCGGCGGGGGCCGAATGGCCCTTGCACCCGCGTGCCCCACATGGCCACGCTGGAATCCGATTCCCCTCACCTGGAGGTGGCGGCCATGCGCCTCGTCGTCGGCGTGGACGGTTCCGAATCGAGCCTGAGGGCCGTGGACTGGGCGGCCGACAACGCGGCCCTGCGCCGTACACCGCTGCGGCTGGTGTACGCGTCCCTCTGGGAACGCTACGAGGGCGCCTCCCTCGGCCGGAACGCCGAGCGGCCGTCCGAACAGGTGATGGCCGAGGACATCGTGGAGACCGCCGAGCGGCGCGCCCACCGCAGACAACCGGATGTGCACGTCAGCACCGACGTGCTGCCCGAGGAACCGGAACAGGCGCTGGTGCGGGAGAGCCACTCCGCGCTCGCGGTGGTCCTGGGGCACCGAGGCCGCAGCGGCATGACCGAGGCGATCCTCGGCTCGGTCGGCGTCACGGTGGCCGAGCACGCGCACTGCCCGGTCGTGGTGCTGCGCTGCGGGGACGACGACCAGGTCCGCCCCGGGACCCCCGGCCGGATCGTCCTGGGTGTCGACGAGAAGCCCGCGGGTTCGGCGGCCCTGCGGTTCGCCGCGGAGGAGGCCGGCCTGCGCGGGATACCCCTGGAGGCCGTCCACGTGTCACGCCATGGGGTCACCGGCACCCTGCTCAGGAGCGGCGAGCGGGAGTCGGACGCCGCGCCGGCGCTGGACGAGGCGCTGAGGGACGTCCCGATCGGCCTGGAGGTGCTGCGGCGCACCGTCTCCGGCCGTCCCCGCGACGCCCTGCTGGCCGCCTCCCGCGATGCCGCCCTGCTGGTCGTGGGCGCCCGGCGCCGCCCGGGGCACTTCGGCCCGCAGCTCGGCCGGGTCGCCCACGGGGTGCTGCACCACGCGGCATGCCCGGTCGCCGTGGTACCCGAACTTTCCTGACATTCCCGGCAGACTTGCCGATCAACCGACGATGATCTCCGGAGTCCTCATGCCCCAGGCTGCCCACCCGGACGCCCCCGCACCGACCGACGAGGAACTGCGCACCCTGGACGCGCACTGGCGCGCCGCCAACTACCTCGCGGCGGGCCAGATCTATCTCATGGCCAACCCGCTGCTGACCGAGCCGCTGAAGCCGGCGCACATCAAGCCCCGGCTGCTGGGCCACTGGGGCACGTCCCCCGGCCTGAACCTCGTGTACACCCACCTCAACCGGGTCATCGGGGCGCGCGGCCTCGACGCGCTGTGCGTGTGGGGCCCGGGGCACGGCGGCCCGTCGGTCCTCGCCAACTCCTGGCTGGAGGGCAGCTACAGCGAGACGTACCCGGACGTGTCACGGGACGCGCCGGGCATGGAGCGGCTGTTCAGGCAGTTCTCCTTCCCGGGCGGGGTGCCCAGCCACGTCGCCCCCGAGACCCCCGGCTCGATCCACGAGGGCGGCGAACTCGGCTACTCGCTCGCCCACGCCTACGGGGCCGCCTTCGACAACCCGGACCTGCTGGTGGCCTGCGTGATCGGCGACGGCGAGGCGGAGACCGGACCACTGGCCGCCTCCTGGCACTCCAACAAGTTCCTCGACCCGGTGCACGACGGGGCCGTACTGCCGATCCTGCACCTCAACGGCTACAAGATCGCCAACCCGACGGTGCTGTCCCGCCTGCCGGAGCCCGAACTCGACGCCCTGCTGCGGGGATACGGCCACGAACCCCTGCACGTGACGGGTGACGATCCACAGCAGGTGCACCGGGCCATGGCCGCGGCGATGGACGACGCGCTGGACCGCATCGCCCTGATCCAGCACACCGCCCGCGAGCAGGGCGGCGCCGAGCGGGCCCACTGGCCGGTGATCGTGCTGCGCACCCCCAAGGGCTGGACCGGGCCCGCCGAGGTGGACGGCGTACCCGTCGAGGGCACCTGGCGCGCCCACCAGGTCCCGCTGGCGGGCGTGCGGGAAAACCCGGAGCATCTGCGGCAGTTGGAGCAGTGGCTGCGCTCGTACCGGCCCGAGGAACTGTTCGGCCCCGACGGCCGGCCCGTCGCGGACGTCCTCGCCTGCGTCCCCGAGGGGACGAAGCGGCTCGGCGCGAGCCCGCACGCCAACGGCGGTCTCCTCGTCCGGGAGCTGCCCGTGCCGGCCCTCGACGACATCGCCGTACCCGTCGACAAGCCCGGCACGACCCTGCACGAACCCACCCGGGTCCTGGGCGACCTGCTCGAACAGGTCATGCGGGACACCGGCTCGCGGCGCGACTTCCGGCTCGTCGGACCGGACGAGACCGCCTCCAACCGGCTCCAGGCCGTCTTCGAGGCCAGCGGCAAGGCCTGGCAGGCCGGGACACTCCCGGTCGACGAACACCTGGACCGGCACGGCCGGGTGATGGAGATCCTCTCCGAACACCTCTGCCAGGGCTGGCTGGAGGGCTATCTGCTCACCGGCCGGCACGGACTGTTCTCCTGCTACGAGGCGTTCGTGCACATCGTCGACTCCATGGTCAACCAGCACATCAAGTGGCTGAAGACCTCGCGCCTGCTGCCCTGGCGGGCCCCCGTCGCCTCCCTCAACTACCTGCTGACCTCGCACGTGTGGCGGCAGGACCACAACGGCTTCTCGCACCAGGACCCCGGCTTCGTCGACCACGTCCTCAACAAGAGCCCCGAGGTGGTGCGCGTCTATCTGCCGCCGGACGCCAACACCCTGCTGTCCGTGACCGATCACGTCCTGCGCAGCCGGGACTACGTCAACGTGATCGTCGCCGGCAAGCAGCCCTGCTACGACTGGCTGTCCATGGACCAGGCCCGCGTCCACTGCGCCCGCGGCGCCGGGATCTGGGAGTGGGCCGGCACCGAGAACGGCGGCGAACCGGACGTCGTCCTGGCCTGCGCCGGTGACGTCCCCACTCAAGAGGTGCTGGCCGCCGCGCAGTTGCTGCGCCGGCACCTGCCCCAGCTGGCGGTGCGGGTGGTCAACGTGGTCGACATGACCCGGCTGATGCCGCGCGAGGACCATCCGCACGGGATGAGCGACTTCGAGTACGACGGACTGTTCACCGCCGACAAGCCGGTGATCTTCGCCTACCACGGCTACCCGTGGCTGATCCACCGCCTCGCCTACCGCCGCACGGGCCACAAGAACCTGCACGTGCGCGGCTACAAGGAGTCCGGGACCACGACCACCCCCTTCGACATGGTCGTGCGCAACGACCTCGACCGCTACCGGCTCGTCATGGACGTCATCGACCGCGTGCCCGGCCTCGCGATGCGCGCCGCCGGCGTCCGCCAGACCATGGCCGACGCCCGCACCCGCCACCACGACTGGATCCGCGAACACGGCACCGACCTGCCGGAGGTCGCCGACTGGAGCTGGCACAGCTGAACCGGCCCCGTCGTCGGGCAGCACGATAGAGGTGCCGCCCGCGCACCCCTGGCACACGGCACCTCCCGGGTCAGCGGGAGGTGCCGTCCGGCTCCTGAGCCGAGGACAGCGGGAGCCTCGGAAGCACCTCGAAGACGCCCGACAGGCCGGTGGCCCGCAGCAGCCCCCGGAAGCCCGGGGTGTCGGCGACCAGCCGCAGCCGGCCCTGCCGGGCCAGCGCCCGGTTCCGGGCCCGGCACAGGACCCCGAGCCCGGCGCAGTCGATGAACGCGACCGGCCGCAGATCGAGAACCAGGTCCGGGCGCGGGGGCTCGGTCAGCACGTCGAGCCGCTCGGACAGTGCGGGCAGGGTCAGCAGGTCGATCTCGCCGTGCAGCGGTACGACGACCGCCGTGCTGGGCGGGTGGTCCGCGGCTACCCGCCCCGGTCCCGGCTGGTTCTCGGACATGCCACCAGACAACCGATGTCCCGGGACGTGAGGAAGGGCCGATCGGCCCCTACCGGGGACCGTCCGGGACACCGTGCCCACCGGATCCGCGTCGTCGTAGGACTCTTTCGCTCTGCGGGCGGCACCGATCCGTTTCGAGGTGCACGATGGTGGAGTGACGCTCGACGGCCGGGTGCACCACACCGTGCCGTGTCGCTCACCGCCCGCGGTGGGCGCGGCCCGGTCGGCCCCGTCACCCGGACCTCGGCCCGGAACCGGACGCCGAGCGGGAGCACACGCCCTGCCCGGTGGCCGCCGGTATGCGAGAGGAGGCGGCGACCGATGACACGGACACCTCCCACGAATGTGACCCGGGTGCGCTGGTGGCGATGGCGTCGCAACCCGCTGCGGCGGCACAGCGACGTCGTCGAGGCCTGGATCGTGCTCGTCACCTGGATCCTCGTGCTCGTCGGCGGCGTCGTCGCGGGCGCGGCGGCCGCCGTCTCGGTCGACTCGGCGTTCTCCGCGCGGCGGGCCCAGGTCCACGCGGTGTCCGCGGTGCTGACCGACGACGCGGCCAGGACCCCGACGAACGGCAGCGGTTACGACGACGGCCGGGTGTGGGCCAGTGTGCGCTGGACGGCCCCCGACGGTTCGGTGCACACCGACCGGGCCAAGGTCTACCCGGGCGCCCCGGCCGGCAGCCGGCTCACGGTGTGGACGGACGGCGCGAACCGGATGGTGTCGCCGCCCCTCTCCACCGCGGAGGCGGCCCTGCAGTCGACTCTGACCGGTGTGCTCGCCGCCTCCTCGGCCGGTGTGGTCGTCTGGACCGGGGGCTGGATGGTCCGCACCTGGCGCATGCGCCGGCGCATGTCCGAGTGGGACGAGGAATGGAAGCGGATCGGCCCCGAGTGGCGGAACTACAGCAGCGGCGGAACCTGAGCAGAGGCCGAGCCTGCCGCGGCGCGTCGGTCACGTCGGTCCGTGCCGTCGGTTCCTGCCGGTGATGTCAGTCCTTGTCGGCCACGGTCAGCCGGCAGTCCACGCCCACCACGCCCTCCACGCCCCGCACGAGGCGTTTCGCGAGCGGAATCCGGGTGGCGTCGCGCACCCGTCCCGTCAGGGTCACGACCCCCTCGGCGACGGTGATGTGCACGGGCTCGACCGGAGCGGGGAAGAGGACGTCGACCACGTCCCGACGGACCTCGTCGGCGAGGTCGTTGTCCGGGCGCAGGAACACCGTCAGCAGGTCCCCGCGACCGACCACGCCTTCCAGGACACCCTCGGCGTTCACCACGGGCAGCAGCCTGACGTGCCGCAGGGCCATGATCCGCGCCGCCTCGGCGAGCGTGGCGTCGGCGCGGACGGTCACGGCCGGGGCGCTCATCAGCTCCTCGGCCCGGCCCCCGCCCGCCTTCGCCAGGTCGGACAGCCGGCGCAGCTGCGTCAACCGGTCCGGATCGCTGTCCCGGAACTCCTCCTTGGGCAGCAGATCGGCCTCGGACACCACACCGATCACCCGGCCGTCACTCTCCAGCACGGGAAGGGCACCGACGTGCCACTGCGCCATCCGCCGGACGATGTCCTTGAACAGGGCCGCCCGGCCCACCGCGACGACGGCTCGCGTCATCACGTCGCCGACGTGGCGCGGGCTGCCGGCGGCGGTCTCCGCCGGCCGGGCCGGCGATGCCGGTGGAGTAGCGGTCATTCCAGGCCACCGCTGCCGTAGGGGGCGTAGAGGTCGAGCAGCCGGACCCGCGAGGCGTGCAGCCGCTGGGCCACCACGAGCCCGATCCAGACCGCGATCGCCCGTCCGAACTCGGGATCGGCGGCGCACATCTCCCGCACCGGCTCCGCGTCGAACTCCCAGGCCCGCACCGGAGTCAGCGCCTCGCCGCCCAGTTGCCACAGGTGGGGCGGGAAGTGCCAGGACCAGCCGACCAGTTCGCCGTGCCCGAGCGACTCGATGACGGCGGGACGACGGCCGGGAACCCGCAGGTCGAGGGCGACGGTCCCGGTCCGCACGATCCAGAAGTGGTCGGCGTTTCGACCCTCCTCGAACAGCCGCGTCCCGGCCGCGAAGGAGACCTCACGGGCGAGCTGCATCAGGTGTACCCGATGCTCGGCGGGCAGGGCCGCGCTCATGGTGGTGACGGAGGTCATCGCTCCGGCTCCCTTCGCTCGAGACCCGGAGCCCTCGCGACCGAGGGGCTCCTGCTCCCAGCCTGTGCCCGTCCGGCCCCGCCCACAACAGGCCGCTCGGCCCCACCGGGGGGCCTTGGCACCAGCCGCACCGACGGGTCACCAAGCGTACCCGCACGGCTACTCAGGGTGGCGGGACCGGGACTCCGGGCAGCCGTCCGGACCCGTCGCCTCAGCCGCGCAACGCCTCGAACGCCTGCCGGGCGCCGATCCCGATCGCCAGGTCGATGTCCGGTGCCTGGCCGGCCCGCCGGTCCGCGCGGGTGAGCGCGGCCATGGCGACCCGGTCGCCGGACTCGGCCTGCACCACCCCGATCTCGTGCCGCAGATGGAGGAAGGTGCCGGTCTTGCCGCTCCACCGCAGGGTGTCCGCGCGCAGTTCGCTCGCCAGTCGCTGGGTGAAGACCTGGCAGCCCATCAGCCGGCGCAGCTCGGCCGTGGCCCGCGGCCGGGAGATCTCGTCCGCCCACACGCGCTGCAACAGGTCCACCAGCGCCGAGGCCGAGCCGAGGTTGGAATGGGCCGGATCCAGGGTCTCGATGGTGTGCCGTCCGGCACGCTCGTCGCGGACGGCCAGTTCCAGTGCGAGCGAGAAGTCGTTGCCGGCGGCTCCGGCCGCGCATTCGTACATGTGGTTCATCCGATGCCGGACACGGATACCGCCGCACCCCCACGCACGCAGACGGGCATCGACGTCCGCCACCGGCACCAGGCCGAACAACGCGTCGGCGGCGGCGTTGTCGCTCACCGAGAGCATCAGGAGGAGAAGATCACCGACGGCCACGGTGGCCGGGTGCCGGAACGCCGCGAGCCCGGTGGGGCCGACGCTGTTCGTGGCCGGATCGACCGTGACCGGATGCGCCGGGTCGAGTTCCGCGGCCGCGATCCGGTCCAGCACGACCAGGGCGAGCGGTACCTTCACGACCGATGCGAGGGGCATCATCTCGTCGACGTCGAAGCCGAGTTGCTCGCCCGAGTCCAGGTTGCGGGCGAGGAACGAGCCACGGACCCCGAGCGCCGCCCAGTCCGCCGCGACCGCCTCGGCGACGTCGAGCAGGGCGCCGTCCCCGGTCACGTAGGCCGGGCGGTACACCGGTTCCGCGCTCATCCGCGTGCCGCCAGCCGTGCCGAGGCGTCCTCGGCCGCCGACCCGGGCCGTGCCGCCTCCGGTGCTCCGGCCGCGACACCGGCCGCCGCCGCGAGCGGCGCGGCCAGCCAGTCGGGGACGTCCACCGCCCCGCGCCGGCCGCGGGCCCCCTGTACGTCGTACCCCCGGTGCAGAGCGGTGTCGGCCAGTGGCGCCCAGCTCGCCCCGTGCTGCCGGGCGAACGGCTCGGCACACAGCAGCACCGCCCCGCCGGCCAGGGTCTCGGCGAGGGCCGTGGCCGCCGGTCCGGCCGGCCGGAGCAGGCCCTCCGGCAGCCCGGCGCGGGCGGCGGCGCGGATCAACCGGTCCTGTGCGTACGGCACTTCGTCCTCGGTCAGGGTCAGGATGGGCAGCGCGGCGGGCAGTTCACCGGTCGTGGCCCGGCTCCGGCGTGGCCGCAGGTCCTCCAGATGGATCGCGCGCCGCCTGCCACCCACTCCGCTGGTCGCCGGCTCCGGTGCGTAGGGCGGTGCGGCCGACGCCAGCCCGAGCGGCACCCGGATCCCGGCCTGCTCCGGGGGAACGCGCACCAGAGCGTACGTGAGCGAGCCGTCGGCGAGTCCGGAGACCCGTTCCGACGGCGGCAGTTCGCGCATGCCGAGCGTGATCCCGCGCTCGGTGCCCGCGCGGATGACGCGCGCCAACGCCACCGGGGCGCAGCCCGTGGGCACTCCTACGGCGCGCACCTGCGCCTGGCGGGCCGACCGGGCGACCTGCCCGAGCCGCTGGGCCCGGTCCAGCACGTCCTGCGCGTACGGAAGCAGCAGCAGGCCCAGCTCCGTCGTCGTGACCTGTCGTCGTGAACGGTCGAACAACAGGCCCCCGAAGTGGGCCTCCAGCGTCTTGATGCGGCGGCTGAGGAGCGGCTGGGCGATCCCGAGCCGGTCGGCCGCGCGCGAGAAGCTCGACTCGTCGACGGTCGCGACGTACGCCTCGAGGTGCGCGAGGAGATCCATCCAGCAGTCATATCAATACGTTATGAGGCGTTCAAAGTTCCCTCTTGGACATGAGTGGACTCCGGCTGTTTCGCTGGTCCCCGTCGAAGATCCACCAAGCCGACGACGGATGACTCGGGAGAACTCCGCACATGACCAATGCCTATCCGCTGCCGCGCCGCCGCCTGTTCAAGGCCGGTCTCGCCCTCACCACCGCCGCCGTGGTCGCCCCCGCCGCAGGGGCGCCGGTCGCCTCGGCCGCCCCGGGTGCCGGAACGGCCGGTCCACACACCGAGTTGAGCGATCTGGAACAGCGGTACGGGGCGCGGCTCGGCGTGTACGCTCACAACGTGCGCACCGGTCGGGTCGTGGCGTACCGCTCGGGGGAGCGGTTCGCGATGTGCTCGACGTTCAAGGCGTTCGCGGCGGCGGCCGTACTGCGTGACCACGGTGACTGCGCACCGCTGGACAAGGTGATCCACTACCCGCCGAGCGACATCCTGCCGAACTCGCCGAGGACCGAGGAGCACCTCGCCACCGGCATGCGGGTGGGTGACCTGTGCGCGGCCGCGATCCAGTACAGCGACAACGCGGCCGGCAACCTCCTGCTGCGCCAGATCGGCGGGCCCGCCGGCCTCACCCGCTTCTTCGGGTCACTCGGCGACCGGGTGAGCCGGCTCGACCGCTGGGAGACCGACCTCAACACGGCGATCCCCGGCGATCTGCGCGACACGACGACGCCGGAGGCCGTCGGGCGGAGCTTCGAGCTGCTGACCCTGGGCCGGGCCCTGGACGGCGCCGGCCGCGAGCAGCTCGTCGCCTGGCTGAAGGGCAACACCACCAGCGCCGAACGGTTCGGCGCCGGGCTGCCCCGGGGCTGGGTCCTCGGTGACAAGACCGGAACCGGGGACTTCGCCACCGCGAACGACATCGGAGTCGCCTGGACGACCCGGGGGACACCGATCGTGCTGGCCGTGCTGTCCACGAAGGCCACCAAGGACGCACCGGTGGACGAGGCCCTGATCGCCGACACGGCTCGCATCCTGGCACGCACCCTTGCCCCCGGAGAGTAGGCCGAGCAGTCCCTTCCGGTTCAAGTCGCTGAATTCTGATCAAGTACAGGGCTATTGACGCGCTCATGGCGCCTCCCTACGGTCGGTGAAAGCGCTTTCCACTGCCGGGTTGCCGCAAGCACCCGGCAGTGGAGTTCACGCACTCGAACCTCAGCATCGTCGCACCACGGCACCCCGGCACCGCGCCCGCCCAGCCGAACCGACCCCTGGAGACAAGCCGATGCACCTGAGACCAGCCATTGCGTGCGCCAGCCTGATCGCCGGCACGCTCGTCGCGCTGTCCGGCACCACCGCACAAGCCGCGACCACCCGATACGAGGCCGAAAGTTCCCCCGCGGTCTGCACCGGCACCATCGACTCCGACTGGACCGGCTACTCCGGCAGTGGATTCTGCAACGGCACCAACGCGAGCGGCGCCTATGCCCAGTTCACCGTGAACGCCGCCAGTGCGGGCACGGCGACCCTCCAGGTCCGCTTCGCCAACGGAACCACCACCGCGCGTCCGGCCGACGTCACGGTGAACGGCTCGGCGGCCGCTTCGGCGTCGTTCGAGGCCACCGGCGCCTGGGGGACATGGGTGACCAAGACGCTCACCGTGCCGCTCACCGCGGGCAGCAACACCATCCGGTTCACCCCGACCACCGCCGCGGGCCTGCCCAACATCGACCACCTGGACGCCGACGTCTCCACGGCGGCGACCGGCACCGTGCTCTATGTGTCGCCGAGCGGCACCGACGGCGCGGCCGGCACGGAGTCGGCCCCGACGACGCTCGCCTCGGCCATCGGCCGCATCACGTCAGGCGGCACGATCTACCTGCGCGGCGGGACGTACACCTACGCGTCGACGGTGACCATCCCGGCCGGCAGCGACGGCACGGCCGCCGCCCGCACCACGCTGTCCGCCTACCCCGGCGAGACCCCGGTACTGAACTTCTCGGCCCAGAGCGAGAGTTCGTCGAACCGCGGGATCCAGCTGAACGCCTCGTACTGGCACCTCTACGGCCTCACCGTGCAACACGCCGGCGACAACGGGATCTACGTCGGCGGCAGCAACAACGTCGTCGAGCGCGCGGTGACGGCGTACAACCGCGACACGGGACTGCAACTCGGCCGGATCGCCTCCAGCACCCCGAGCAGCCAGTGGCCGTCGAACAACCTGATCGTGAGCTCCGAGTCGCACGACAACGCCGACTCCGACGGCGAGGACGCCGACGGCTTCGCCGCGAAGCTGACCACCGGAACCGGGAACGTCTTCCGGTACGACGTCTCCCACCACAACATCGACGACGGCTGGGACCTCTACACCAAGACCGACACCGGCGCGATCGGCCCGGTGACCATCGAGAACTCCCTCTCCTACGGCAACGGCACCCTCTCCGACGGCACCGTGAACGCCAACGGCGACCGCAACGGCTACAAGCTCGGCGGCGACGACATCGCGGTCAACCACGTCGTCCGGCACAGCATCGCCTACAAGAACGGCCACCACGGGTTCACCTACAACAGCAACCCCGGCACGATGGCGATCTCGAACAACGTCAGCGTCGACAACGCGGAGCGCAACTTCTCCTTCGACGCGGGAACTTCGGTGTTCCGCACCAACACCTCGTGCCGGTTCTCGGTCAGCGGCTCCAACGACAAGACCGTCGGTGACGCCGACAGCTCCAACCAGTTCTGGTCCGGCACGAACGGCTCCTGGTGCGCCGCGTACTCCGGTGCCCTGGGCTGGTCCTTCGCCTCGGACGGCCACCTCGTGGTGACGTTCGGCGGCACTGTCGTCACGCCCTAGCCGACCGGTGAGCCGGCCCCGTGCACGCACGCGCGCGGGGCCGGCTTCCGTGTTCACCTGATGCTCAGCCGACCGGGTCGCCCGCGGTCACGGGGTGGGCCTCCAGCTCCGGGTCGGACAGCAACTCTGCGATGAGCTGGGGGGATCCGCCGACGTACGTGCTGGTCAGGTCCACATCACCGCCCACGCACCAGGAACGGTCCTCGGGCCACCAGAGGTCGGGCAGCTCGGCGAACTCGTCCAGGGCCGGCGGAGAGGCGGCGTCGGCCAGGCTCCCCGCGAGCAGCACCTCGTCCCGGCCGGGCGTCGCGAACGTGGGGATCCCGTCGAACTCCCACCGCCCGTAACCGGACCACAGACCGAACCAGCAGCGCTCCGGGGTCCGGGTGTGCCGGCCCAGCACAGGGATCAGGGCCCGGGCGGCATCGGGCGGGGTCGGCCCCTCGCCCGGATGCTCGTCCCACACGCCGGGCAGGCCGTGGTCGGAGCGGTTCAGGTGGTCGTGGTCCACCCCGATGACCTCGTGCCAGCGCGTGGTCGGGGTCACCCGGGTGCCGTGCGCGGCGGCCACCGTCGACCAGCGCACCGGCCGCTCGTCCAGGGAGGCCGGATGAAGGATCCTCGCGTAGGCCGCGAAGCCGGGTGCGGCGACTCCCGCGACCGTCCCCACGGCGGCGTACCCCGGGGTGCGTTCGGTGAGCCACGCGGCCGGGGAGAGGCCGGCGGTACGGACGTGGAGGCGTCCGTACCACTCCGGAGCGGGATCCCGCTGGACCGGGCCATAGTCGTTCACCCGCACATTCTGGCGGAGAGGGCAGGATTTGAACCTGCGTGGGCCCCGTGGGGCCCGACCTCGAGGCGTGCTCGTAGGTCCCCGATCAGCCACTCCGGGCACCTCTCCCTGTTCCCGGCCTCCGGTTTCCCGTGCCGTTCACATGAATGAGAGTGGCAGGGGCCGCTGACCCGGGCCTGACGCACCGCTGACGTGGTGCTCCGTCACCCGCTCCGGTGCACCACGTGGCCGCCCGTCGAGACGGCTCGCTTTCTGAGTACGAGAACTCATGACGCCGACCCCGGCATCGGCCAGGATCGGCGCATGACGAAGATCAGGACGAAGGGGGCCCGGGCCGGGACGGTCCCGCTGGCGTTACTGGCCGTGCTGGCGGCCGGGTGCGGCGCACAGCGGGCCGGGGACGACACCGGCGCGGGCGGGCCCTCGCACAGCGCGGTGGCGACGCCGAGCACACCCAAGGACTTTCCGTGCCCCGGCGAGAGCCCCACCGCCTCGCCGCAGCCGTCCACGGCCACCCCGAGCCCCACCGCACCGCCGACCGACCACTACGCCGAGAACCACGGCTTCATGATCCCGTTCGAGCTGCACGGCAAGCGCCGCTGCCAGGGCCTCGCGGCCGTCGCGCGCGTCCGGGAGGCACTCGAACCACAGCGCAGGCGCGGGCAGTTCAGTCCCGAGAGCGTCCGCAAGGCCCTCGTCGGCCTCGGGTACTCCGGCGGGCGGGTGCAGGCGTACCCGGGCGACGGCGGCGTCGGTTTCCTGATCCAGGTCGACGACTACCCGGTGTGCGTGGAAGGCAGCCTGGCCGGGAACCTGAACCTGGACGGCGCCACGACCAAGGCGGACGCCTTCGGCGGCTACCCCGACCACGAGGGGTGCGACCAGCCGTCGGGTGGCCACTGACCGCACGGCCCCGGCCCAGGTCAGACGCGGTTACCGGCCAGTTTCCCAGTACCGCAAGTAACATGATGACCTTTGCTCTGGGTGTACCAGTCAGTCAACTCGGCGTGGTCCCAGGCCGCGCCCTGCCCGGAGATCTCCATGTCCTCTCTCAATGCAGCGCACAACGATCCGTTGGAAAGCGCTCGCTCCACCTACGAGCAGCACGTGCAGACGTGCCGCCAGTGCTACGCCGACGCCGCGCCCTGTGCCGTGGCCAAGCACCTGCTGCGGCTCTACAACCTCGCTCGCCGGGACCGGCTCCGCGCCCCGGGGCATCCCGCACAGTGACGCCGGGCCCGGTGGCCGCCGTCAGACCGTGCCGCCGTACACCTCGTCCACGTTCGGACGCGGTGGCGGGCCGGTGCGGGTCGCCGGGCCCTGTGCGAAGGTGCGCAGCAGGTTCTCCGTGGTACGCGTGACGAACGTGCGCGTGCGACCGTCCATGCCGTGGTCGCGGCCGAGTTCGCCGGTTCCGGCGAGCAGGCCCTCCACCCAGCGCATGGTGCCGGTCGCGAACACCCCGGCACCGCTCGGGACCGTGTAGTACGCCGAGTCGCTGTGACTGGGGCGGCCGGCGCAGACGACGGGGGAGTGCGCGGTGATCTCCAGGGGGCCGGGAGCGGGGGAGACGGGCGTGACACGGTCGTACTCGACGCCCACCAGATGGGCGAAGGCGTCGCCCTGGCGCACGCCGGTGCCGTCGTACAGCCAGTGATCGGCGGCGTGCACGACACAGGGGGCGTCGACCGGATAGCCCTCGTACAGGACGCCGGTGAGCGAGGACTCCGGGTCGGCGGCGGGCGGGCTGCGGTAGTCGGTGGTCACCAGCGCCGGGTCGGACGCATAGCGGGGATCGGCGCGGTAGGACGTCTTGTAGCAGACCACCGTACGGTCGCCCGCCCGTTCCCCGTCCTCCAGGCGGACCCGGCGGAAGCAGGTGTTCGCGCCGAGGAAGGCCACGTTCGTACCGGCGTCCCGGGCGTTGGTGACGTACGCCCGCTGTTCTGGCGTCCAGTACTCGTCGTGCCCCAGACAGACGACGGAATGCGCGCCGCGGAGCACCGACGGGTCCCGGTGGACGTCGACACCGGTGGTGTAGGCGAGCGGGATGCGCAGGCGTTCGGCCAGCACCACCAGGGCCCACTCGTAGACCAGGAACTTCTCGGCGCCGTTGCCCTCGTAGGGACGGTCGAAGCTGACCGCGAGCGACCGGGTGGCGTACGCGCCCGAGGAGCCCGCGTAGAGGCTGTACCCGCCCCAGCGGTTGTAGGCCTGCCAGGTGGCCGGGGCGTGCAGCAGGACCGTGCGGCCCGCGGCCTCGGCGGAGCGGACGATCAGCGGGATGTGACGCTGGTGGCCGGTGTCGGCCTCCAGCCGCAGCAGATAGGCGCCCTCCGGCCACCCGGTGGTGTCCATGCTCAGCGTGGTGGGCCAGTCGGCGCGCACGGTACGGGTGGCGGGCAGCAGGTGCGGGGGCGGCTGGGCGCGGCCGGGTATGCGGGGTGAGGCCCATATGAGGCGGGCCCGCCTGCCGCCGTACCAGCCGACGCGGAACGCCGAGACCCGGAACGAGGCGGCGGTGGTCGACACGTGCAGGCCGCAGTCCTGGCCGGGAGCGACGCTCACCTGGTCCGTGTAGCCGGTCACGGCGTCGGGCGGGCCCGCCGAGCGGATCCGCCAGTCGGCGGTGCCCGGCGCGTCCTGTTCGGCCTCCGGCCGCAGGCCGCTTTCCCGGCGGGGGTGCGCGGGCGGGGACTCGGGCGCGCAGGCGGCCGCCATGCCCAGGCCCGCGCCCGCGCACAGGGCCAGGAAGCGCCGGCGGTCCACGGTGGGTATGCCGTGTGCTGGAATCACCACGCCTCCCGGATCCGGCCCGGTTCGTCCCTCGCCCAGGCTCCCGATCCGGCTCCGCCTTCCGCAACCGGACGACGACTCCGGGGTGGCGGCACCGGCGGCGGACGGTCCCGGCGGGACACCGGGACGACGGCACCCGGGGCGGGGGCCGGGCGTTGTGCCGTACGAGTGGTGTCCGGATGTCTACAGCGGAGGCTCCTCGGTGAGCTCCAGCAGCGTGCGGGCGCTCTGCGTGGCCAGGGGAGCGGTCGGGAACAGGCGGCCCCAGGCGCGGGCACGCCCCAGAGCGCTCAGCCGCCATGCCGGCCGCACCGCGCGCCGGAGTTCCGCCGCCGTGTGTCCGGCTCCCGTCCACGGCTCGAGATAGGCGTCGCGCAGGCGCGGCAGCACGTCGGCCCCGTACCGGCCGCAGGCTCGCCGGGCGGTGACCTGCAGGCTGCAGAACGGATGGGAGACGGCGGCGTCGCCCCAGTCGAAGAAGGTGTACCGGCCCGGCTCCGGGTTGAACAGCTGGCCGTCGTGCAGATCCGAGTGGTCGAGGGAGTCGGCGATGCCCGAGGCCGCGAGTTCGGCGCACCAGTCCACGAGGCGGGGTCGCAGCGCGTCGAGCCGTGCGCGTTCGTCCGGCCGCAGTGCCGTGTTCTCGGCGAGCAACTTGTCGAAGATCTCGGGCAGTTCCGCGGTCCGGGCGCTCGGGACGCCCATCCGTTCGATCTCGCGCGCATGCGGGACCAGGGCTCGCTGCATGGTCGCGTACTGGCCGAGAAGGTCCTCCCAGGCGCGGGGCTCCACGGTCTCCCGCTCGAGCACGTCCCGGAAGAGGTCACCCCCGTCCGGCAGCAGGGACCAGCCACGGTCGGCGTCGAACGCGAGCGGCTGCAGGACGTGCTCCGGCACCCAGCGGGCCAGCGCGGCGGTCAGCGCGCCCTCGAAGCCGCTGGCCGGCGGATTCGCCTTGAACCACACGGCCGCACGCCCGGCCACGGGCACCCGCACCAGGACGGACCACGGCCGCAGCCGCGCCTGAAGCCGGCCGGTCACCCGCAGCCCGTGTGCCGCAAGCCCGGACTCCACCCAGTCGAGGGCCGCGGTCCGCCAGGACTCCTGCTCCCAGGGAGTCACCGCGTCCGCGTACCGGCCCCGGTCCACAGTCGGCGACGCAAGCTCGTACATCGGGCCATCTCAGCATCCCGCCCCGCGATCGACCAGCGGTTTTTGCGCGGCGCACGGTGCGCCGGGGCCGCGACTTCCCATAGTCCACGCGCACAACACACCTGATGCATGGGCCACTTGTACGCTCACGAACACATGTCTGGGGACGCCGGATGAGAGGCGCGCCTGATGAGTCGTCTCGTAGCCACCGTTCTCGGGGACGTGGCCCTCGTCGTCCTGGTGTCCTGGGTGTTCGGGGGCCTGGCCCGGCGGCTCGGGCAGCCTGCGGTGATCGGCCAGATCCTCGCCGGGATCGCCCTGGGGCCGACCCTGCTGGACCGGCTCCCCGGGGACCCGTCCGCGCGGCTGTTCCCCGCTGACGCGCGGCCGTTCCTGTCGGTGCTGGCCCAGATCGCCGTGGTCCTGTTCCTGTTCGTCGCGGGCCACGAGATCGACTTCCGCACCTTCCGGGCGGGACGCACCGCGGTGAGCGTCGCGGTGGCGGCTCTGCTGACCCCGATGGCGCTCGCCGTGGGGGCCGTGGAACTGTGCGGCGGACTCTTCTCCGCCGTGGATCCCGGGCATGCGGGCCACGACTCGTTCGCGCTGTTCATGGCGGTGGCGCTCTCGATCACCGCCCTGCCGGTGCTGGCGGCCATCGTGCGGGAGCGCGGGGCCGCCGGCACTCCCGCGGGAACGGTGTCGATCGCGGCGGCCGGCTTCATGGACGTGGCGGCCTGGCTGGTGCTCGCGGCGGTGCTCAGTGACTCCGGGAGCGACTCCGGGCAGGCCACGCGCTGGTCCTGGCCGGTCGCCCTGGCATTGCTGGCGGCCTTCGTCGCGTTCGTGCTCGGTGTGGTCCGGCCCGCGCTGCGCCGGTGGCTGAACCGGCCGGCCATGCTGCTGAGCAGTCCCGTCCCGGTGGCGTTGGTCCTCGCCCTGGGCAGCGCGTGGGTCACCGAGTCACTCGGCCTGCACGCCGTCTTCGGCGGGTTCCTCGCCGGGCTGGCCATGCCGCGCCGGGACGGTGCCCCCAACGCCGACGTGCTGCGGCCGATGGAGCAGACGTCCGGGATGCTGCTGCCGCTGTTCTTCGTGTCCACCGGCCTGTCGGTCGACATCGGCACGCTGGGCGCGGACGGCTTCCGCCTGTTGGGGGTGCTCCTGGTGGTGGCGATCGCCGGCAAGGTCGTACCGGCCTACGGGGCGGCCCGGGTGCACGGCCTGGACACCCGGCAGTCGGCCCTGGTCGCGGTCATGGTGAACACCCGCGGGCTCACCGAGCTGATCGTGCTGGACGTCGGCAGGTCGGCGGGGCTCATCGGCCAGGACCTGTACGCCGCCCTCGTCCTCATGGCGCTGGTCACCACCCTGATGACCGGCCCGCTGCTGCAGTTGACCGGGAGAGCGAGCCGCGCGAGCGACCCCCAGCCATCGGTCAGAGCCTGAACCGAGTGCGCCCCCGGACGTCGGCCCGGGGGCGCACTCGTGGGGAGCGGTGGTGGTCAGGCCTGCTGCCTGCGGCGCAGCGTGAGGTAGGTGCCGGTGACGCCGGCGGCCAGCAGGGCGCCCACACCGAGGCCGACCGGCAGGGCCGGGATCGCCGAAGTGCCGGTGGTGGCAGCCGTGTTCTGCATCGCCGGGCCTGGCGTGATGCTCGTGGTCACCGGGGCGACATACTTGACGGGTCCGACGGACTTCACCGAGCCGTCCGAGTTCAGCAGCACCTGCTTGTTGTTCGGGTGCCGGAAGTCGAACATGCCCGCCAGGGAGCCGGCCGTCGCGTCGAAGGAGTGGTCCCCGACGCGGCCCGTGTGCCAGTTGTCCTCGATGAACCGGGTGATGGACGCCTGGTCCGTCAGCGTGTGGTCGACCTTGTTGACCTTGCTGTACGGCGAGATCACGAGCAGCGGCTGGCGGGTGCCAGGCCCACAGCGGTCGGCGTAACCGCCGGACGCCTTCGGGCCGTTCTGGCAGGCCGGGCTGTCGGTGGCCTTGCCGTTGGAGCCGAGCGAGGCGTCCTTCGAGCCGTTGCGCGGGGCGGCGTACGCGTGGTCGTACCAGCCGTCGGAGTCGTCGTAGGCGACGACGACCGCGGTCGACTTCCACTGCGGCGAGCTCTGGATCGCGTTGATCTGCTTGACGAGGAAGTGCTGCTCGTCGAGCGGGTCGGAGTAGCCCGCGTGGCCGTCCTGGTACTCACCGGCCTTCACGAAGCTGACGGCCGGGAGCTTGCCCGCCTTGACGGCGGCGGTGAAGTCGGTCAGGTCGTAGTTGTGGTTGGCCTGCCCGTTGTGACCGATCTCGGAGACGCTCTTCGGCGGCAGGTGGTGCGGGTTGGCCGTCGCCTTGTAGTACGCGAACGGGTTGTGGTGCGGGCTGTAGTCGGCGACGGCCGCACTGCCCACGTTGGTGTGCGTGGTGTCGCACTTGGCGTACGACCCGGATGCCCCGTTCCACGCGGTCGAGGGCCGGAAGCCGCCCTGGAACCAGCCCCAGGACACCTTCTTCGTGTTGAGCAGGTCACCGACGTTGCCGCCCTGCATGGCCGCCAGCGCGTTGGTGCTGGTGTGGTCCTTGCCGGAGCAGTCGTCGAAGGCCGGGTCGGGGTCGTTGATCACCGTGCCCACGCCCTTGGCGTCGGGCGACTTGACGCCGTACGGGTCGGGCGTCGTCGTCCGCTTGCCGGTGGCCGGGTCGACGGAGACCACACCGTGCGTCTGACCGGAGATCAGGTTGAGCGCACCGGGTGTGGAGGGGCCGTAGACCGAGCTGAAGGAGCGGTCGGACAGGGAGTAGTGCTGGGCGTAGTTCCACAGCGCGGTGACGGTGTTGCCGTCGTAGTAGTCCATGACGAGGCCGGGCTCGCCGAACAGGCCCCCGCTGCACTTGTCGACCTCGGTGTTCTGCACGTACTGGTCGGCCTTGCCGCCGTTCGCCGCGTACTGCTCGGCCCCGTAGGAGTGGTTCTGGTCGCAGGTCATCGCCTGGGCGGGGGAGAGCCGCTTCGGTGTGTACTGGTTGGGGTTCGTCCTCAGCAGCCCGGCGTGGGCCAGGGTGTCGATGTTCTTGGGGGTGTTCCTCGACGCCTTGAACTTCGTGCCGTCCGTGTTGGCGGCCTTCGGGTACGTGGCGAAGTAGTGGTCGAAGGAGATGTTCTCGTCGAAGATCACGACGACGTGCTTGATGGGCGTCGCGGTCGAGGAGTGCCCGGAGGGCCCCGCGGCCCAGCCGGGCGCGTTGCTGCCGAGCACCGTGAGCGCGGCCGCTCCGGCGAGCGCCGTGATGCTCCGCGTCGCCGCTCGTCTTCCTCTGCTGGCCATGGTGGTTCACCCTCCGGGCGGGAACGTCTGTGCGTCGTACGAGCACGGATGCTGCGCGAGTGGCGGGGCGCTTCGGCGGAGGGGCGGTGGCGTGGGAGTGAACACCGGGTCAGGGATGCTGGGGCAAACCTTGACGGTGAATTGACCCGCCTGCCCGCCGAGTTGTCCGGACAGGCTCAGCCCAGCAGGGCGCGCCCGTACCAGTCCGCCGCGTCCCGCACGCCGGGCAGCGCGAAGAAGTAGCCGCCGCCGAACGGGGAGACGTAGTCGGTGAGCGGCTCGCCCGCCAGCCGGTGCTGCACGGTCTCGAACTGCCGTACCGGATCCTGCTGGTAGCAGGTGAACAGCAGGCCCATGTCGAGGTTGCCGTTGCCGTCCATGCCCCGGTCGTAGTTGTACGCGCGGCGCAGGATGCGCTGGTGGGCGGTGGCCGCAGTGCGGGGGTTGGCGAGGCGTATGTGGGCGTCCAGCGGGATGACGTCGCCCTTGGGATCGTCGGCGTACTTCGGCGTGTCGTGCTCGTGGTCGCCGTCCAGCGGTGCGCCGGAGGAGCGGGCCCGGCCGAACATCCGCTCCTGCTCGCTCAGCGAGACCCGGTCCCAGAACTCCACCAGCATCCGGATCAGCCGGACGACCTGATAGCTGCCGCCCACCGCCCAGCCCGGCTCGCCCATGCCCTTGCCCACCCACACCAGGCCGTCCATCTCACCGGCGCTGTGCGCGTCCGGGTTGGCGGTGCCGTCCTTGAACCCCAGCAGATTGCGCGGGGTGCCGGAGGGCCGGGGCGGACCGGAGAAGCCGTCCAGGCGCCACCGGACCTGCATGCCGCCCCGGGTGTGCCGGGCGATGTCGCGCAGGGCGTGCAGGGCGGTGTCCGGGTCGTCGGCGTGCAGCTGGAGACTGAGGTCGCCGTGACACCACTCGGACCGCAGGTCGTCGTCCGGGAAGGCGGGCATGGCGGTCAACCGCCGGGGCCGCAGCGCGGCCAGCCCGAACCGGTCGTTGAAGAGCGAGGCGCCGACCCCGACGGTCACGCCCAGCGCGCCCGAGGTCAGCCGGTCGCCCAGAATGCCCGAGTCCGCTGGCGGCCCGGTGATGCCCACCGGGGACGGCGTCCCGCCCGAGGTCAGGAACCGGGCCCGGTCGGTGAGGGTGCGCAGCAGGTCGGTCAGGTCCGCGCGGTGTTGTGCGGTCACGTCGAGCGACACGAACACGCTGGTACGCCGCGAGGGCGCGAGCACGGATGCCTGGTGGGCGCCGTGGAAGGGCACGACGGCGGCTGTGGGTGCGGCGGCACCGGTGGCGAGCCCCGCTCCCGCGAGGGCGGCACCGCGCAGGAATCCGCGCCTGCCCACTCCGTCGGGCCGGTCTGTTCCGCTCACGCCGTCCTCCGGGGATCGCACAGGGTCGCCACCGACGCGAGCTGTTCGACCAGGTCGCCGAAGACCGAGTCGACGCGCTCCCGCCCGGCGCGGGGCAGGGCGGTCGGCGCGGTCCAGCGGCCGCCGCGCCGGAACCCGTCGAGCAGGTGCTGCGCGTGGTCCAGGTCCCGGTCGAGGCCGGGCAGGTCGGCGTACCGGGTGGTGAGCAGGGGCCGCAGCCGGGACAGCACCTCGCGGGTGCCGTCGAGGTTGGCACGGGCGGTGGCGAGGTTGCTGCCGCTGCCGTAGTCGGTCCGGCCGGTCAGCTCGAACTGCACGGTGTTCTCCAGGATCTCGTGCGCGCGCAGACCGAGCTGGGCCGGATCCATGCGGGTCTGCGACCAGCTGTCCCGCAGCCGGGTCACCGCCTTGACCAGCGCCGCAGCCGGGGCGCGCAGACGGCCCGCGGACTGCCCGTGCCACAGCCCGTACTCGACGCGGTGGAACCCGGTGAAGCCCCGGTCGCCCACCCCGCCGGGCAGCCCCGCGTCCGTGCCGTCGATCTGCCCGTCCGCGTCCCCGAAGGCGTCGTACGCCGCCCCCAGCCGCTCATACTCCAGATGGGCCGGCAGCCAGGCCGACCGCGCGCCGGCGAGGTCACCGCGGTCGATGTCCCTGCCGAGCTTCGCCGTCAGCCGGACCAGTTCGTCCAGACCGCCGCCGACCCACTTCTGGTAGGCGAGCGCGGGCGGGATCAGGTCGTGCTCGGTGACGGCGGCCGCCCCCGGGCCGCGCCGCCCCGACGTGACGCGGACGCTGGGCCCGGTGACGGCGTCGGCGTCGTCGGGCACGCACTTGAAGGCGTACGTGCCCTTGCCCAGCCGGACGGTCAACTGCCGTGTCGTGCCCGGGCCGATGCCCTCCACCTCGCCGTACACCACCTGGCTGCCCGGGTCCTCGAGGTAGACCTCGGCGGCACCGTCGGAGGCGTTGTGCAGGTCGAAGGTCTGCACCCCGGACGCCGGCCGGCTCCAGCCGCGGCCGCAGCGGCTAGGCGAGACCTCGACCGTGACGGACCGCGCCGCCCGTGCGGGGCGCCCGCCCACGAGGGAGAGCGCCAGCAGGGTTCCTCCCACGGCGAGGGCGAAGGCGAGGAGGAGCACTCCAGCCGTTCGGAGAGCGACCGGCCGCGAGCCGAGGCGGAGCAACGGCATGGCGAGCCCTTCCGGAACGACGTACGCAGACGTCCACGCGGCCGGGCGCAACGAGTGTGCGAACGCCGGGGGGACGGCCTCATGTTAGGCAGCCCTTCGCACCCGAACAGCCGTCCCAACGATTCATTGACCAGGAATTCCCCCCGGGTTCACCGGCGGTCGTCCGGACCCGCCCGGTCAGGGCTGCTCGGTGAGCCGGAAACTCTGGGCGGGGGAGTCGTCGCAGGTGCGCTGGTTCAGCCGGACGCTGTCCCAGGCGGTGGACGCGGCGCTGAGACACCGGTCGCTGTGCCGGGCCACGAAGTGATGGCTGCCGTCGGCCTGTTGGACCGGGCGCCACTGCTGGTTCCGGCCGCCTCCGTACGACCACAGCTGGAGCGGGGCGCCGTCGGCGGTGGACCGGTCGGTGACGTCGACGACCTGCTGGGGGTTGCCACGGCTGGTGATGCGCACGTACCCGCTGTCGGTGGACCGGAACTGGTACTGCTGGGCGGCGGTCCCGTTGCAGGCGTACTGCTGGATCACCGTGCCGTTGGCGGTGGCCGCGCCCCGGGCGTCCACGCAGGTGTCGTTGCCGGCGTTGCGCAGCGTGTACCAGGCGGTCTCGGAGATCGGGCCGGCCGGCGGCTGGGTGTCCGTCGCGCCGCCCAGCCACTTCAGGCCGTCGAGGACGAACCGGTTCTGTGTCTCACTGGCGAAGGTCGAGGACAGCGGCGTGTTGGTGGCGTAGTCCATCGCGTTGTGGCCGAAGTTCGCGTACAGCATCCGGTACTTGGTGTTCGTCCACAGGATCGGGTAGTAGCCGCTGTACCAGGTCTGGTCGGGGTCGGTGCCCACCGGGAAGCTACTGGGGTCGATGGAGGCCAGGATTCTGATGTCGGGGTTCTGACGCAGGTCGTTGGACCAGCTGTACCACTCGCTGACCGACGAGGTGAACGTCGTCGGCAGGTTCTTCGTCGCGGGATGCGTACGGTCCTCGACACGCAGCACGGTCGTGGTCGGGCCCCAGGTGTTGGACTTGAAGTCGCCCGATCCCAGGAACTGGTTGTGGTACCAGGACCAGCCCGAGGCGTTGGTCGTGAACGCCGAGACATGGAAGCCCATCCAGGCGCCGCCGGAGTGCATGTACTGCTCGAACCCCGTGCGCTGGGCCGGCGTCTGCGGCAGGTCGTCGAGGAAGAGGACCACCTGGTAGGCGTTCACCCCGCCGTCGGCCAGCAGATCCCAGTTGTTGCTGGCGGTCTAGGTGAACCCGTTGGCCGCGGCCTGTTTCGGGAACCATTCGTTCGCTTCTTTGACAAAGCTGATGTGCGCCGCGTCCCAGGTGCCGTTGTACAGGGCCAGCACCTTGAAGGGCGCGGCCACGGTCCGGTCCGCGGCCCGCGCGGGCGCACCGGCCATACCGAGGAGCACGGCCAGCAGGAGAAGCAGTCGCAGGAGGAGAGAGGACGACGACGTTCTGACACCGTGCATGTGTCGCTCCTGTCGTGTGGGGGTTGCTGCAACGTAAAGGTCTGAACCAAGGTCGTCAAGAGGTGAAGTAACCGAGGAATGGGCCTCGTTGGAGCATCCATTGCTTGAACCGTCCGATCTTCGGTGTGTCTGCCGTTCGGACGCATTCCGGGCTCGCGATGCGGAGGTTGCGGGCCCGTGGTCGATGGCGCGGAAGGCGCCGGATAGCCGTGGCTCTCCCCGACCTGGAGAGGTAAATGGCGGCGTGCTGTAGGCTCATACCTCTAATCGAGGTACATCGAAAAGAGGTGTGGCCATGCCCCGTGCCCGGATCTCCCTCAAGCCGCTGGTCTACGGCGAGCATCCGGACCAGGCCGCCGATCTGTTCCTGCCCGCCACGGGTCCCGGACCGGCTGTGCCGCTGGTGCTGTTCTTCCATGGCGGCTTCTGGCGCGCCGAGCACGATCGGCGGCATGCCGCGGGATTCGCCCGGGCCTTGGCGGCGCAGAGCGGCTGCGCGGTCGCCAGTGTCGAGTACCGCCGGGTCGGTGGCGGAGGCGGCTGGCCGGTCACGTTGACCGACACGGCGGAGGCCGTCGACCGGCTGCCCCACCTCGCCGCACAGGCCGCGCCCGGCCATGTCGACCCGGCACGTGTGGTCTACGCCGGACACTCGGCCGGCGGTCACCTCGCCCTGTGGGCCGCGCTACGGCACCGGGTGCCCGACGGCGCACCCGGCCGGACCGAAACACCGCCCGCCGTGCTCGGCGTACTCGCCCTCGCCCCCACCGCGGACCTGGCGTGGGCCGACGAACTGGGCAGCGGCCGGGGCGCCGTCGCCGCCTTTCTCGGTGGGGGGAGGGAGCAGGTCCCGGACCGGTACGCCGCCGCGGACCCGGCAGCCCTGGGTGTCCCCGCCGGCCGTACGGTCGTGGTCCACGGCAGCCTCGACGAGGCGCTGCCCGTGGCCATGGCCCGCCGGTACGCCGCACGGGTGGGGGCCACACTCCACGAGCTGCCCGGGGCCGGTCACTTCGACGTGATCGACCCCGACTCGGCGGCCTGGCCCGTGGTGGGCGAGGCGCTGCGGACCGTCGTCGCCGGAGCCGGGGTCTGAAGCGGCGGGCAGGCGCGCCCTGTTCAGCGAACGGGGAAGCCGAAGGAGTACCCCTGCTGCTTCAGCCAGGGCAGCAGGGTGCGCAGCGCGGCCACGGTCTGGGAGCGGTCGCCGCCGGCATCGTGGAAGAGCAGGGTCGGGCCGTTGTGCAACTCGCCCTTGACGGTGGTGATGATGGCGTCGGTGCCGGGCCGCTCGAAGTCCTTGGAGTCGACGTTCCAGCCCAGCGGCCGCATCCCGTGCGAGGCCGCGAGGTGCCGGCTGTAGGGGGTGAACGCGCCGCCCGGGGCTCGGTAGTACATCGGCCGTACACCCCCGGACGCCTTCGTGATCTGGCGCTCGGCGTCCAGGATCTGCTGCGACTGGTAGGCCTCGGACTTCTTGTCCATGGTGGTGTCGTGCGACACCGTGTGGTCGCACAGCCGGTGCCCGGCCGCCACCACCTTCTTGACCATGTCGGGGTGGGCCTCCGCCTGGGTGCCGACCATGCAGAACGTCGCCTTCACGCCGTTGTCCTTGAGCACCTGCAGCACCTGCGGGGTCCACTGCGGGTCGGGGCCGTCGTCGATGGTGATGTTGACCGCGTGGTCACCGCCGTCGGAGGCGTGGACGATCGTGGCGGACACGGGCACGGCCTTCTTGGCGGCGGGGTGCGCCGCCTGGTGACCACCGGTCTGGCCGGCCTGCGCGGTCCATACCGACGTGGCTGCGGCCACCGCCGTCACTCCGACCGCCGCCGCGACCACCCGGCCGTACCATCCCCGCCCGCCATGCCGTGCCATGTCCGCCCCGATCCTCGCCGTGTTGGTGGGTCCCCCCGTGCACCTGTCAGGACGGCATAAGTGGGCCGCGGGATCCCTCTGTTACCGATCACGGACAATTCCGGGGTACTTCCGGGACAGGTGCCCGAGCGACCCCACCGGAACCCCTGCCTCCCCTGAGCCCAATTGCACCTCTCGTCCGCTACGTCCTGTTGATGCGCCGCCGCGTCACGGCTTCCACGGCCCCTGCCCGGAGGCGGCCCGCCGTGGGTACATGACGGAATTTCGTGGGGGGTTGGGGATCCGTGCGTCCTTCCGGAGCACGCTCGAAGAGATCGACGGCAGCGTCGAGAGCGCGAAGGAGGCGGCCACACCGGTCCTGGTGGGCGGCCTCCGGGAGCAGGCGCCGGCGGTGGCTGACGCGCTCCGACGGCCCGCTTCCGTCATGTTCGCCTACCTGAACATCGCTCATGTGGGTGTACATGGCGGGTCGGGCTGTGCAAGGCTCGATCAACTTCCCTTCTGCTGCGCCGAGTTGGAGGATGCGAGCCGATGGAGATCTCCCGACGTTCCGTACTGACCCCGGCGGCCGGCGCCGCAGCCCTGTACGCGGTGCCGACGACGACGGCAAAGGCGGCCGAGCAGACCCCCGAAGCGGTCGTCCGTACGCTTCGGGGCGCGGCCGACCACGCGATCGGGAAACTCCGGACCGTCGCCCCGGGCGTGACGGCCTTTCCGGTCGGCACGAAGGCCGAGAAGTGGGTGTACTCGCAGAACGGCGACTGGGTGGGCGGCTTCTGGCCCGGCACGCTCTGGATGGCCTGGCTCTACAGCGACGACGACACCTTCCGCACGCTGGCGCTCGACTCAGCGAAGAAGCTGGCTCCCCGTCAGACCGACACCAGCACCCACGACCTCGGCTTCCTCTTCTACCCCTCCTGGGTCACCGCATGGCGCCTGACGGGCGACGACGCCTGGCGGACCGGCGCCGTGCGGGCGGCCGACTCACTGATCCGGCGCTACAACCCCAACGGTCGTTTCATCCGGGCCTGGGGCGCGCTGAACGATCCGAACAACGCGGGCCGCGTCATCATGGACACGATCATGAACCTCGACCTGCTGGCCTTCGCGAGCGAGCAGACGGGCGACGGGAAGTACCTCGACATCGCCACGGAACACGCGAGGACCGCCCAGCGGGTGTTCCCGCGCCCGGACGGCTCGACGCCCCACGTGTACGACTTCGACCCCGCCACCGGCGCGCCGATCGGCCCCGGCACCGTGCAGGGCTACAGTCCCACGTCCTGCTGGGCACGCGGACAGGCCTGGGGCGTCTACGGGTTCACCACGATCCACCGCCGCACCGGGGACCAGCAGTTCCTGACGACCGCACGCCGACTCGCCGACTACGCGCTGGGCGCCCTCACCCCCGATCACGTCCCCGTGTGGGACTACCGTGCGCCCCAGCAGCCGTACGACGTCAAGGACGCCTCCGCCGGTGCGATCACGGCCTGCGGACTGCTGGACCTGTCCGCGGCGACGGGCAGGCCCGAGTACCGGGAAGCCGCCCTGCGGTTGCTGACCGCGCTGGCGAAGACCTGCCTGACCAGGAACTCCACGCGCGCCGAGGCCGTCGTCGCCCGCTGCACCCGCAACCGCCCGGCCGAGGACGGGATCGAGATCTCCCTCCCGTACGCCGACTACTACCTCCTCGAAGGCATCCTGCGCGTTCTGCAGCCCCAGGACGTCGACCGGGCGATCGACCTGTCCGGCGCGAAATGAGGGCGACCGGGGGCCGATGCGACGCTACGGTGCCCTGATGCCCCTCTATCCGGAGATCGAGCCGTACGCACGCGGCATGCTCGACGTCGGTGACCACAACCTCGTGTACTGGGAAACCTGCGGCAACCCCGAAGGCAAGCCGGCGGTCGTGCTGCACGGAGGTCCGGGATCCGGGTGCGGCCCCTATCCCCGGCGCCTGTTCGACCCGGCCGCCTACCGGATCGTCCTGCTCGACCAGCGTGGCAGCGGCCGCTCTGCACCCCACGCGGGCGACCACGACACCGACATGAGCGTCAACACGACAGCGCACGTCATGGCCGACCTGGAGCTGCTGCGCCGGCACCTCGGCATCGAGCGCTGGCTGGTGTGGGGCGTGTCGTGGGGCTCGGTGCTCGCCCTGCGGTACGCGCAGACGCATCCGGAATCCGTCTCCGAGATGGTGCTGACCGGAGTCGCGACAGGCTCCAACGCCGAGGTGGAGCTGCTCACCAGAGGACTCGGCAGGATCTTCCCGGAGGCCTTCGACCGGTTCCTGGCCCAACTGCCGCCCGCCGAGCGCGACGGGAACCTCGCCGCGGCCTGCAACCGCCTGCTGGAGTCCGCCGACCCCGCGGTACGGGAACGGGCGGCGCGGGCCTGGACCGACTGGGAGACGGCGACCATCCCCGCACCGCCGCGCTCCGTCGCCCGCTTCGAGGACCCCGTGTACCGCATGGGCTTCGCCCGCACCGTCACCCACTACTGGGGCAACGAGCACTTCCTGGGCGAGGACAACGACGAGGGCGTGGTCCTGCGCAACGCCCACCTCCTCGCCGGCATCCCCGGCACCCTTGTGCAGGGATCGCTCGACTTCGGCAACCTCCTCGGCATCGTCTGGCGCCTCCACCAGTCCTGGCCCGGCAGCGAGTTGGTCACCGTCGACGACGCCGGCCACACCACCGGGGCGCCCGGTGTGGCGGAGGCACTGGTGGCGGCGACGGACAAGTACAGAAGTGAGTGAACGGGACCTGTCCGGTGGCACACCCCGGATCCGGGGCATGAACGGTCACGCCTGCTCGTGCGACTGTTCCTGGTGCAGGTCGGCCGAGCGTGAGGCGGGCCCGGGTGTGATCATGTCGAGCAGGATCATGGCGTCGTGGTCGGGGGTACCGGGTTCGGCGGTGCAGACGCCGAGGCGCTGGCCCGGGGTGCCGTCCAGGGACGTGGCCTGTCCGGTGAGCCTGATGGTGCCGACCTGCGTCGCCACCCTCGACACGGGCAGCTCCCTGTTCTTCGACCACCGAGACCCCGCCATGGTCGACCGGCTCGCCCAGCACCGCCTCGACGCCTGACCGGCGCGACGCATCTGCACCGCCGAGAGCCGGACGAGTCCTGGCCCGTGAACGGGTCTTCCAGCGTGGGGATGCACGGGGACAGCAGCTGTGCCGTATCCAGCCGTGGTGCTCGAACACGCCTCGATCCTGCGGTCCGTCAGGTGAGCGGCCGCCGTGCGTACACCTCGATCTCGATCTTCATGCGAGGATCGGCGAGGCCGCAGACGAGCATCGTCGCGGCCGGGCGGACCTCGCCGAAGCAGCGGCGCAGGACCGGCCAGCAGGGCTCGAAGTCCTCGCGGTCGGGCAGCAGATAACGCACCCGGACGACGTCCGCGAAGCCGCAGCCCGCCTCGGCCAGCGCGGCACCGATGGTGCGGAGGCACTGCTCGGCCTGTTCCACCACGTCGTCGGAGATGGTCATGGTGGCGTAGTCGAACCCGGTCGTCCCGGACACATGGACCCAGTCGCCGTCCACCACGGCACGGGCATACCCGATCTGCTCCTCGAAGGCCGAGCCGCTGAGGATCGCACGTCGCTCTGTCATGCGCCGAACGCTAGGTGACCTGCATCGATACGTCTAATACTGCGCGAGGCATGACCTGATATCTCTTGACGTATGACGCGACCCGAACTTCCCCTCGCGCAGCTGCACGCTTTCGTCGTGCTCGCCGAGGAACTCCACTTCGGCCACGCGGCCGCCCGGCTCGGCATCGCCCAGCCACCGCTGAGCCAGCAGATCCGCCGCCTGGAGGACAAGGTCGGACATGCGCTGTTCAGTCGCGAGCCCGGACACGTCGCGCTCACCGCGGTCGGCCGTGAACTGCTCCCGGCCGCCCGGCGGGCCCTCACCGACCTCGCGGACGGCCTGGCCGCGGCCCGCGCCGTCGGCAGCGGCCGGACCGGCCGGCTGCGCATCGGTTTCGCCGCCTCCCTCGCCCTGACCGTCCTGCCCGGACTGCTGCGCACCTTCCGGCAGCGGTTCCCCGATGCGCACCTGGACATCCACGAGATGACCACCGCCCCGCAGATCGCGGCCCTGCACGACAGGACCATCGACATCGGCCTGCTGCGCGAACCACCCGCCGACGAACCGGAGATCGGCTTCCGGACGGTCCTCGGCGAACCCTTCGTGGCCGTACTCCCGGCCGCCCACCCCTTGGCCGCCCAACGGACCGTTCGAGTAGCGCAGTTGGCCGACGCGCCATTCGTGCTCCTGCCCCGGGCGGTCGGCCCCGGACTGTACGACCGGATCACCGGCCTGTGCGCGGACGCGGGCTTCACGCCCCGGACGGCCCTGCACGCGGTGGAATGGCAGACGGTGTGCGCCCTCGTGGAAACCGGTCTGGGCGTCTCGCTGGCCCCGGCCAGTATCCGGCGCATCCGCCTCAAGGGCGTCGCGTTCCGCGGGATCGTCCCCGGCACCGCCCGCACCCGGGTCGCCGTGGCCTGGCGCACGGCCGACCCGAACCCCCTGGTCGCCCACCTTCTCGCGACGGTCGGCGGGGAATGACCCGAGCGGGTACGACGCCGCGTCCGTCAGCGCCCGTAACGCCGCTCCCGGGCCGCGTACGACCGCAGGGCCCGCAGCAGGTCGATCTCGCGGAACGCCGGCCACAGGACGTCGACGAAGTGCACCTCGGCGTAGGCGGACTGCCACAACAGGAAGCCGGAGAGCCGCTGTTCGCCGGAGGTGCGGATGATGAAGTCGGTGTCGTGCCCGGCCGGCGAGTACAGATTGTCGGTGATGTGCTCCAGGTCGAAGTCGGCGGCCAGCTCCGTGGGGTCGCCCCCTGCACCGATGTGCTTGTCGAAGGCCGCCTTCACGGCGTCGACGATCTCCCGGCGGCCGCCGTAGCCGACGGCGACGTCGACCTTCAGCCCGCCGCGGCTCTGAGTGAGGGCGGCGGCCTCCTTGAGGACGCGGGCGGTGTTCCCGGGCAGCAGGTCGAGCGCACCGATGATCTCGATCTCCCAGGGCTCCCCGGGGGCGCAGATACGCCGGACGGTCTCCTCGATTATGTCGAGCAGGGGACCGAGTTCGTCGGCCGGCCGGTGGAGGTTGTCGTCCGACAGCATCCACAGCGTGACGTGCTTGATGCCGGCGTCGGTGCACCAGTGGAGGAAGTCCGTGACCTTGGCACCGCCGACGCGGTAACCCTCCCGGACGTCCTGATGTCCCGCACCCCTGGCCCAGCGCCGGTTGCCGTCCAGCATGATCGCCACGTGCCGCGGCCGGGGCAGGCCCTCCAGCTTGCGGTTCAGGCGCCGTACGTAGATCGCTTCCAACGCCGAACGCAAGGCCTTCATCGCCACGCCGATGTCCCTTCTCCTACCCGTGTTTGAGGGCGCAAGGATAGTGCCACCTTCCGCGCACGAGCCACGCGGGAGCGGAGCGTCCGGCCGCGCGGAGCGGCTACGCTGCGGGCGTGACCGGTCGACCGATGAGCCGCCGCGGCCTGTTGGAGGCCGCGGTCCTCGGCGCCCCGGCCCTCGCCCTGGCCGGCTGCACAGGGGACGGCGGACCCGACTGGCGGCTCCGGCTGGCGACGGGAGCGCCCGGTGGGCCGTACAACGCCTTCGGCAAGGCACTGGCCGCCCAGGCCGCGCAGGCCGTCCCCCGGCTGCACATCACCCCGCTCAGCACCTCGGCCAGCGTGGACAACCTCCGCAGACTCGGCGCCGGATCGGCGGACCTGGGCCTATCGATGGCGGACGCCGCCGAGGACGCCGTCCAGGGGCGGGAGCCGTTCTCGGACCGGGCCGCCGTGACGGCTCTCGCCCGCGTCTACGTCAACTACACGCACCTGGTCGTACCGGCCGACGGACCCGTGAGGTCCGTGGGGGATCTCGCGGGCCGGTCGGTCGCCACCGGCGCGGCGGGCTCCGGCGGGCAGGTGCTGGCGAACCGGCTGCTGCGGGTGACGGGTCTGACCGGGAAGCGGTCGGTACGGCAACGGCAGCTGGGCCTCGCCGCCTCGGTGGAGGCGCTGCGCACGGGCACGGTCGACGCGCTGATCTGGGCCGGGGGAGTGCCGACCCCCGCCCTGTCGGAGCTGGCCCGCGCACTCCCGTTGCGCTTCCTGCCGCTGGAGGAGCAGGCCGCCGTCCTGCGTGACACCTACGGCCCCGTCTACACGGCGGTCACCCTCCCGGCCGGCGTGTACGGGCTCACCGAGCCGGTCGGCACCGTCGGCGTGGGCAACTATCTGCTGGCCCGCTCCCAGGTGCCGCAGCAGGCGGTGCGCGAGGTGCTCCGGGTGGTGTTCGACCGGTGGCGTGTGCTGCTGCGGGAGGTCACGGCGGGCGCCCGGCTCGAACCCAGGTTCGCCGTCGCCACCGGGGACGTGCCCCTGCACCCCGGCGCAGTGGCCTACTACCGCTCGGTCTACGGCTGACCAGGCACCGGACCCGGCAGCCGCAGCTCCACCACCAAGCCGTAGGGACGGTTGCCGGCCGTGGTCAGCCGGCCCCCGCTGAGGCGGGCGATCTCGTCGGCGATGGCCAGGCCCAGGCCACTGCCGGGCACGTTCTGATGCTCGGGTGCCCGGGCGAAACGCCGGGTGAGCAGGGGAAGCTGATCGTCCGGCACCCCCGGGCCGTCGTCGGCGACGCGCACCACGACCTCACCGTCCGCGAGCGCGGCCGTCACCGTGACCCGCCCGCCGGAGGGGACGAACTTGACCGCGTTGTCGAGGACCGCGTCGAGGATCCGGCCGACGGCGTCCGGCACGGCAGGCGCCCGCAGCCCGTCCGGTACGGCGGCCGCGCTCAGCGTCACCCCGGACGCCTCGAACACCGGCTGCCACGCGGCCACCCGCTCACGCACCCCGCGGGACACGTCCTGCTCGGTCCGCTCCGCCGTCCCCGACTCCACCCGCGCCAGCGCGAGCAGGCCGTCGAGCAGCTCCTCCAGGCGTTCCGCCTCGTCGAGGGCGCGCGCGTGCTCCTTCCGGCCGGGGCCGGGCACGAGATGCGGCTCGACGTTCTCCAGCTGGAGCACCAGGGTGGCCAGCGGGTTGCGCAGTTGGTGCGAGGCGTCGGCGACGAAGGCGCGCTGGCGGCCGAGCGAGTCGGCGACCGCTTCGGCCATGCCGTTGAAGTGCAGGCGCAGGCTGCGCAGTTCGGGCGGTCCCGTGTCGGAGACGGCCCGGGTCTCCAGGCTGCCGGACGCCAGTCCGGAGACGGCCCGGTCGAGGTCACGGACCGGGCGCATCAGCCAGCGGGTGATGCCGGCCGCGACCAGCGCCGCGGCCGCGAAGGCGGTGAGCGCCCCGCAGGCGACGATCACCCAGCGCACGGTCACGTCCCGTCGGGCCGCGGTGGTCGGGACGGCCAGCACGACCGCGCCGCTGACCCGTTCGTCCCGGCCGACCGGCTCGGCGAGCACCACCCGGTCCGGCCCCCACGGCCGTACGGTCGGCAGTCGCTCGGTGGACCGCCCGGTCAATGCCCGGCCCAGGACGTCGTCCGCGGCGGCCGGTGAGACGCCGGCCCCCGCTCGCGCGAGGGTCCGCCCCGCGGAGTCCGTCACGGTCACCGAGGCGCCGTACAGCTCGGCGTACCGGCGGATCTCGGTGGACAGTTCGGCACGGTCCGCGGCCGTCCGCACCCGGTCCGCCAGGTCGGCGAACCGTACGGCGTCGGCGCGCCGCTGCAGCAGCAGATGTTCCGTCCGCCCGCTCGCGTACGAGTCGGCCAGCGGAACCGACAGCAGCAGGGTCGCGGCCCCGATGAGCACCATCAGGACGGCCAGCAGCCTGCGCCTCACGGCCGGCGTCCGTCGGTGCCGAGCTGGTACCCGAAGCCCCGCACCGTACGGACCAGTTCGGCGCGGCCCGTCTTCGCGCGGATGCCCGCCACGTGCACGTCCAGGGACCGGGACGCGGCGAGGAAGGCGTCGCCCCAGATCCGGTCCAGGATCTCCTCGCGGGAGTGCACCTCGTCCGGCCGGGCCGCGAGGAAGGCGAGGACGTCGAACTCGCGCCGGGTGAGCCGCACTTCAGCGCCGGCGACCGTGACCGTGCGGCCCGCGATGTCGATCTGCACATCGCCGGTGCGCACGGGACCTCCGCCGCCGTCCGTGCCGCGGGCCGCCGCTGCCCCGGTGCGCCGGCGCACGGTGTCGATCCGGGTCATCAGCTCGTTCATCCGGAACGGCTTGACCACGTAGTCGTCGGCGCCGGCCCGCAGCCCCTGCACGATGTCGCGTTCCTCGCAGCGGGCCGTCACCACGATCAGCGGCGCGTCGCACACCGTGCGCAGCCGCCGCAGCAGCTCAAGACCGTCCAGGTCGGGCAGGCCGAGGTCGAGCAGCACGAACTCGGCCGCGTGGACGTACCGCAGGGCGTCCAGGGCCCGGCCGGCCCTGCGCACCGTGTGCCCCCGCTGGGCGAGGGCCGTGGTCAGGGCCTGGGCCATACGGTCGTCGTCCTCGACGAGCAGCGCGTGCATGTGAAGTCCTCGTGCCGTGGTGACCTGGGCGGCAGCTTACGGAAGCGGCACGGCCCAGGTCACCATCGCGTCAGCCGGCGGCCTTCGCGGGAGACCGGTCGCGACCGGTCTCCGCCTCAGCCTCGGCGCGGCTGAGCGCCGCGTTGCGGGTGTCCGGCATCAGCACGTAGGTGACCAGCGACACGAGCGCGCACCCCGACACGTACCAGAAGAACACCTTCTCGTGACCGCTGTCCTTGAACCACAGGGCCACGTACTCCGCCGTCCCGCCGAACAGCGCGTTGGCGACGGCGTACGGCAGCGCCACCCCGAGGGCGCGGACCCGGGTGGGGAACAGCTCGGCCTTCACGGCCGCGTTGATCGAGGTGTACCCGGTGACGATGACCAGGGCCAGCAGGGACAGCCCCAGCGCCGACCAGTACGAGGACGCCGAGCCGAGGGCGGTCATGATGGGGTACGTGCCCACCGTGCAGCCGACCGCGAAGGTGATCAGCAGCGGCCGGCGGCCGATCCGGTCGGAGAGCATCCCGGCGAACGGCTGGAGCAGTGCGAAGACGGTGAGCGCGGTGAAACTCACGAGGGTGGCCGTGGACTTGGCCAGGCCGGCGCTGCCGATCAGGTACTTGGTGAGGTACGTGGTGTACGTGTAGTACGCCACCGTGCCGCCCAGGGTGAGCGCCATGACCAGCCCGGCCTCGCGGCGGTGCTGCCACAGCGCCCTGAGCGTGCCGCGCGCGGTGTCCGTACGGTCGTCCGCCCCAAACTCCTCGGTGAACGCCTCGGTCTCGGTCAGCCGCCGCCGCAGCCAGAACACCACCCCGGCGAAGAGCGCACCGAGCACGAACGGGATCCGCCAGCCCCAGCTCTCCAGCTGGTCCGTGGTCAGGGTGTGCTGCATCGTGATGAGGATGGCGAGGCCGAGGAGCTGGCCGCACGTCATCGACACGTACTGGAACGAGGAGCCGAGGCCGCGCCGGTCGCGGGCGGACGCCTCGGTCAGATAGGTGGCGCTGGCGGCGTACTCGCCACCGATGCTCAGGCCCTGCAGCAGCCGGGCCAGCAGCAGTACCACGGCGCCGAAGTAGCCGGCCTGGCCGTAGGTGGGCGCGACGGCGATGAGCAGGGCGGCCACCGACATCATGGTGACGGTGAGGGTGAGCGCGCTCTTGCGCCCGTGCCGGTCCGCCGCGCGCCCGAGGATCCACCCGCCGACCGGGCGCATCAGGAAGCCGACGGCGAAGATGCCCGCCGTGTTCAGCAGCTTGGTGGTCGGGTTGTCGCCGGGGAAGAACGAGTCGGCGAAGTAGATCGCGAAGCTGGCGTAGACGAACCAGTCGTACCACTCGACGAGGTTGCCCAGGGATCCGCCGACGAGGGCGAGACGGCGGTTGCCGGGGGAGACCGACGGTGGCTTTCCGGGCAGGGCGGCAGACGAAGACATGGCGGCTCCAGGTGGGGAAATCCGGTGGGATCGGGGAGCGGGAGAGTGCCCCCGGAACCTGAGTGCGCCCGAGCATGCGGGCCGCCTCCGCACCCGGACAAGGTCCGCCGCGCAGATCTAACATGCCGCTAAGAAAGCGGCTGTGAGCCCCTCCAGGAAGCCGGCTGCGCGCTTGTCACCCGCCCGCCGACGCCGCCCGTACGATCGCCGCTGCCGCCTTGGCCGCCGCGAGGACCGGCGCCGTGCTGCGCGCGGCCCGGCCGAGCATGAAGGCGCCCTCCAGCAGCGCGATGACCGAGCTCGCCGTCTCCCGGGCGCCGGGCTCGGGGATGCCCCCCTCGGCGTAGTACGCGGCGGGACGGTCGACCCAGCTGTCCGGAGTGCTACGTCACGGCGGCCGGCAATCTGCCCTCCTTCACGCGTCCGGCCCTGGTGGCCCGGGGCGCCGAGGACCGCATGATGCCTCCCGCCACCGGCCGTCGCCTCGCCGAGCTGCTGCCCGACGCGCGCTATGTGGAGATCCCCGACGCCCGCACCCTGGTCAAGCTGGACAACCCGGCCGCCCTCACCGCGGAGATCCGCCGCTTCGTGAAGGAGAACCCGCTGCCCGGCGAGGGCTGAGCACGGCTCGGCCCCCGCCGGGTACAGGTCACCCTTCGAGCGTCAGGTAGAGGCGGGTGCCCCGGGGCCGGAATCCGACCCGCTCATACACGCGGCGCGAACCGTCGCCCGAGTACTCGAGCCAGACGGACGACGCCCCGTCGGTGAACGTGGTCTCGGCCAGGGCCGCCGTGACCGCGGCCGCGATGCCCCGACCGCGGTATGCGGGCCGGGTGCCCACGCCCGCCAGCTCGGCCGTGCCGTGGGCGGGTGCCGAGCAGACGGCCGCACCGGCGCAGCCGCCGTCGGCGGCACGGACGAACCGCACGGCCCCGCCGCTCTCCTGGGTGCGCCGCAGCCGGGCCGCGCCCTCCGGAGAAGCGGGGAACTCGCCGCCGAACGCCTCGGAGAGGGCGGCGTCGATCGCCGTGTAGTCCTCGTCGGTGTCCGGTACCGCCACCTCGATGCTGCCGGTCGGCACCGTCAGCGTGGCGGGGCTGCAGACCATGTACTCATGGACCGCCTCCGTCGCGAAGCCGGCCCGGCGCAGGGCCGGTTCGACGGCGGGTGCGGCGTCCGGGGCGAACTCCAGGCGGGGCTTGAGGCCACGCTCGCGGAATGCCCCGATCAGGGCGCTGACGTCCCGGTCGGTCGGCTCGGCGCCGGGGACCGGGGTCGCGTAGTTGACGTACGGGCTGGTCGTCGTGGGATCGATTCCCACGACAAAGCCTCCGACTTCGACCGTCGCCGGACGGCGCAGCAGGTTGGCGACGGCGAAATTCTGGACATCGGTGTGCACGATGAAGATGACCTCACGTTGGGCGGCAGCCACGAGGGCTGCGGGACCGGCCTGTCAGCCGGGAACACGGGATGTACGTGGGGCCGCCGTGAGGAGACGCGAGGGCACTGATGGCCGCTGCCGCGGAAGCGGGCGGGGTCAGTGCCGACGGCGGCCGCTGTGGGACGCCGCGATCAATGGCTTCAGTCCTTCGTCGTGCACGAGTGAATGCAGATCAACTCCCCGAACACTGCCATACCCCGAGCGAGCGCGGCAAGCAGATACAGCGCCGGCTGCCCGACCCGACCGGCCGTGCTTCAGCGTGTCGTCGTCAGCCGTGCGGCATGCCGGGCGATGCGGGTGGCCGCGAACTCCGTGCCGGCCACGAAGCGCATCATCGGACCGAACATCGGGGCGGCGAGCGATCCGGTGAAGTACAGGCCGGGCACCGACGATTCGAACGTGCCTGTCAGATGCGGGGCCTTCGAGCCCGGCACGCATGCCACCGCGCCGCGTACGGCGGGTGACAGGAAGGATATGACGTCCAGGTCGAGGCGATAGCCGGTGGCTGCCAGTACGTGGTCCACGGTGAGCGTGGCGCCCCGACCGTGGGGCTCCGAGAGCTCCAGATGCGCGGTGCAGCCGGCCGCCTCGGCGCGAGTGACGCGGCACGACGTGCGCACCGGTACGACACCCTCGACCCGGTCGCGCAGCCACCAGCCGCCCGACGGGCCCAGCGCACGCCGGAACAGCAACAGCCGTGCCGATGAAGGGAGTTGTCGTACCCCGCCCGGAGCCTTGCAGACGGCGGCCAGGACCCAGCCGGTGCCGAGTGGCGAGGCGGGCTTGGCCAGCCGCTGGGTCCAGGGCCGGGCCAGATCCGGTGTCATGCCCCACAGCACGCGCTGCTCCCGGACCAACACCTGTACTTCTGCACCGGCCTCGTGCAGCAGCGCGGCGCTCTCCAGTGCGGACTGGCCGCCGCCGACGACGGCGACGCGCTGACCGGCGTACCGCGACAGGTCCGTGTGGTGGCTGGTGTGCGACACCAGGGCCCCGATGCCGGGACCTTCGGGTGCGAGACGCCGTAACTCGTCCGGGACGTGGGCGAGCCCGTTCAGACCGGTGGCCACGACGACGGCCGCGGCGGCGAGTTCCTGGCCGTCGTCCAGCCGTACGGTGAACCCGGAGCCGGGCGCCGCCCTGTCGACGGCCACGACACGCGCGGGGTCGACCTCACCGACGTACCGCTTCTGGAACCACTGCCCGTAGCGCACGAACACCTCGCACGGGATGGGTGTCAGCTCGGTCAGCTCCGGCTCGCCGTGCAGCCGCCGGAAGTCCGCGAGCCGCCCTCCCGGCTCGGGCGCGGACAGGTCCGTGGCCGCCGGTGTGGATTTCAGGAACATGCCGGTCGCCATCGCATGGCGCCAACTGCCCATCACGTCACCGAAGACGCGAACGGGTACGCCGACGGCCCGCAGATGCGCGGCGACCGAGAGTCCGTACGGCCCGGCGCCGACCACGACGACCGGTGCCCCTTCCCTCCCCGCCGACGCCTGGTCATGGGTGTGGTGCTGTTCCGGAAGCGACTGCGTCACGCATCCCCCTGGTGGTCGACCCGCCCCCACTCCGTCGCCCAGTGTTACCCAATCACCGGCATAGCGATGCGATATGGGGCATACATTGCTGAAATGTGGTCGAACCGTTGGCCGATGACGGTCCGCGACCGCGCCGCGCAGGTGAAGGCCGGCCCGCCGACACCTCCGGAGGAGGCGCCGGCGGGCGACGTGCCGTGGGGTCAGCCCACGCGCAGCGTCAGGGCGGCCGTGTGGAGCTTGCCCCCGGTCTGGAACTGCAGGAAGAGCCGCCAGTTGCCCGCGGTGGGCAGTTCGGCGTGGAAGGACAGGTCCGGGCCCCCGTGGTCGCCGTCGACCTTGGTGGTGGGGTGGAGGTGGGCGAACGCGGCGTCGCCCTCGTGGAAGGCGGTCAGGTGGGCGTAGGTGTCCAGGTACGGCTGGAGGTCGGTGACGGGCTTGCCGTCCTTGGTGATCCGTACCGTCAGAGGATGCGCCATGCCGGCCATGGGCTCGCCTTCCACGGTGACCGTGTATCCGTCGACCGTCGTGCTGTCGGTCGCGGCGGGCAGCCGGGTCCTGGCGGCCGTGCCCGGGACCGTCACCGTCCGGCTGAGCACGAAGTCCTTGCCCTTGCCGCTCCCGCTGTCCGGCGTGAAGGAGACGAACATGCGCCATGAGCCGGAGTCGAGGGAGGAGAGGCCGGCCGTCCAGGTGCCGTCCGGGGCCATCGTCGGGTGGAGGTGCTGGAACCCGGTCAGGTCGGAGCGGATGGCGTAGAAGTGCATCCGCTTGGTCTGGTCGAGGGCGAAGCCCGTCACCGGCTTGCCGTCCGGGCCGGTGACCGTGAAGGGGTACGGGGTCTGCCTCCCGGCGGTCAGGGTGGTGTCGGAGCTGGTGAGGCGGTAGCCGTCCTTGGTGTCGGCCAGGCCGTTGCCGCCGGCCCCGTGCTCCATGCCGGGCATGCCGTTCATCGAGGAGCCGGCTCCGGCCGCGGAGGTCGCGGACGGCTTGGCGCTGTGGTGCATGCCGGGCATGGCGGAGTCGTCGGAGGACCCGCAGGCGGCCAATGTCAGGGCGAGGGCGGCTGCGGTGGCGGCGGCCGCGAGGGCGCGGCGACGGACGGTGGAACGGGTGGAAGCGAACATCGCTGGGGTGTCTTTCCGGGGGGCGCACCACGCCGGGTGGCGCGCGGGGTGATCAGGACGCTGCGGCCGGGCAGCCCGGAGGGGCTGCTCCGGCGCGGTCCTGTCACGTCCGCGCGATGCACACCTGAAGGAGGAGACCACGTCCGCCCGGTGGCCCGCGCCGCCCGGTCCCGCCGGGACGCCATGCGCGGTGCACGGCCCAGGTCGCCAGTGCGGCGAGTGCGAAGAGGGCGGTGAGCGGCACCACGGGCAGCGGGATGCGCTGCTCGGCGGGAGTGGCGACGCACAGCTTCCCGTGCGCGGCCATGTCGTCCGCGGCCCGGAGTATGCCGGGCCGGGTCCCTGCGGGCTCCGCCGATGCCGTCGCGGACTCGTGACCGTCGTGCATGACGACGGCCGACCCCGTCCGACCGTGACAGCCGTCGACGGTCGCGGCCGGGGAGCCGTGCATGAGGAACAGGCCGAGCAGGATCGCGCACAACGTCAGCAGCCGGGTGATGCCCGGCCTGCGGGTGCGTGCGTCGCCCATGATGACGTGTCCTCCCTCCGGCCGCCGCGGACCACCGGGGTGTGGTCAGCGCTACGACCATACCTGGTGGGGGTACCCGTGAAGAAAAGGGCCGGACGGAAAAGGCCGGACGGCATGAAGAAAGGCAAGGAGGTCGACCACTCCTTGCCACTCTCAACGTATAGCGCACCAGGGGGCTTGCGGCAAGGCCCCCGTCGTGTCGCAGAATCACCGGCCGAGGCCACAACCTGCGGAAACACATGGGGGCAGTGATGATCGACGTGATCGTCGTCGGCGGGGGACCGACCGGCTTGATGCTGGCCGGCGAGTTGCGGCTGCACGGCGTGCGCGTGGTCGTGCTGGAGAAGCTGACCGAGCCGACCGAGCAGTCCCGCGGGCAGGGCCTGCACGCGCGCAGCGTCGAGATGATGGACCAGCGCGGCCTGCTGGACCGGTTCCTGGCGGTCAGCGAGAAGTTTCAGGTCGGCGGCCTCTTCGGCGGCATCGCCAAGCCGTGGCCGGACCGGTTGGACACGGCTCACCCGTACGGCGTCGCCACCCCGCAGCCGGTCACCGAGCGGCTGCTCGAGGAGCGTGCCCTCGAGCTCGGTACCGAGATCCGGCGCGGCAGCGAAGTGGTCGGGCTGAGCCAGGACGCGGACGGGGTGGCCGTCGAGCTGGCGGACGGTACGCAGCTGCGCTCGCGGTACCTCGTCGGGTGCGACGGCGGCCGCAGCACGGTGCGGGGGCGGCTCGGCGTCGCCTTCCCCGGCGAGCCCGCCAGGGTCGAGACGCTGCTGGGCGAGATGGAGGTGGCCGAGGATCCGTCGGTCATCGCCGCCGTGGTCGAGGAGGTCCGCAGGACGCAGCTGCGGTTCGGCGTCAGCCCCAGCGGGGACCGGGTGTACCGCGTCGTCGTGCCGGCCGACGGGGTGGCCGAGGACCGTGCGACCGCGCCGACCCTGGAGGAGTTCAGGCGGCAGCTGCGTGCCTTCGCGGGCACCGACTTCGGCGTGCACTCGCCGCGCTGGCTGTCCCGGTTCGGCGATGCCACCCGGCAGGCCGAGCGCTATCGGGTCGGCCGGGTGCTGCTGGCCGGCGACGCGGCGCACATCCACCCGCCGACCGGCGGGCAGGGCCTCAACCTCGGCATCCAGGACGCGTTCAACCTCGGCTGGAAACTGGCCGCCGCGGTCGACGGCTGGGCGCCGGAGGGGCTGCTGGACAGCTACCACACCGAACGGCACCCGGTGGGGGCCGCCGTGCTGGACAACACCCGCGCCCAGATCACCCTGTTGGGGACCGATCCGGGTGCCACCGCGCTGCGGCAGCTGTTCTCGAAGCTGATGGACTTCGAAGAGGTGAACCGGTACGTGACCGGACTCATCACCGCGGTCGAGATCCGCTACGACTTCGGCGAGGGGCACGAACTGCTCGGCCGGCGGCTGCGGGACGTGGGGCTGAAACGGGGGCGCCTGTACGAGCTGATGCACGAGGGCCGCGGACTGCTGCTCGACCAGACCGGCCGGCTCTCGGTGGCGGGCTGGGCGGACCGGGTCGACCACGTCGTCGACGTCAGCGAGGAGCTGGACGTGCCCGCGGTGCTGCTGCGGCCGGACGGCCACGTGGCATGGGCCGGTGAGGACCAGCAGGAGCTGCTCGGCCGGCTGCCCACGTGGTTCGGTGCCGCCGCCGGCTGAACACGCAGCCCCGAACAGGTCACGCGACTTCCGCGTGCTCCGGTGAGCCGCCCATCATCCGGAGCATCGCGGGTCCGCCGGTGCGCAGGAAACGGACGACGAGGACCGCGGCGAGCAGCAGGAACGCGATGTTCAACCAGGTCGTGTAGTCCCAGCTGACGCCCTCCTCGGGGAGCTTCGCATCGGCCTGGTCGGGGATCAGGCCGAGTCCGCCGAAGAGGAACTCCACGACGTACCCGGCGACCGCCATCGCCACGTAGAACGTGGCGAGGAGGAAGACGGCCGTCCGTGACCCGTAGTACTTCCGGTAGATGTTCAGGATGGGCAGGATCACCAGGTCCGCGAAGATGAACGCGATCACGCCGCCGAAGCTGATGCCGCCCTTCCACAGCACCACGGCCAACGGCACGTTCCCGATCGAGCAGACGAACGCCGCGATCGCCACCAGCGGGCCGATGAGCGGCCCGATCGCCTTCGCCACGGCCGGGTCGTCCGCGCGGAAGAACGTACGCCAGAACTCGTCCGGCACCCACGCGGCGATCGCCCCGGCGATGAGTAGGCCCGCCACCAGGTCCCGCAGGATCGCCGCCCACTCCATGACGAAGATGTGCGACACGGAGGTGAACCCCTCGCGGGAGAACAGCCGCCGGGCGAAGCCGCCCTCGCCCTGCACGGACATGTCCATCGCCGCATGCCCCTCCATGGACCCCGCCAGCCCGCGGTCGGCCTGCTCACGTGCCTCGCGGAGCAGGCGCTCGCGCAGCAGGACACGGAACAGGACGGCCAGCACGACGATCATCACCGGGCCGCCGACGAACTCCGCGGCGGTGAACTGCCAGCCCATCAGCAGCGCCAGGATGACGCCGAGTTCCACCACCAGGTTGGTCGAGGCGATCTCGAACGCCATCGCCGCGGTGAAGTTCGCCCCCTTGCTGAACAGCGAGCGGGCGAGTGCGACAGCCGCGTACGAACAGGAGGACGAGGCCACGCCGAGCCCCGCGGCCCGGGCGAGCGTACGCGGCCGGTCGTCCCCGAGCAGCCGTACGATCGTCGCCCTGCGCACCACCGCCTGAACGACCGCCGACAGGGCGAAGCCCAGGATCAGCGCCCAGGTGATCGCCCAGGTCATCGAGCCGGCAATGGCCAGCGCATGGCCGATCGCATGCATGTACGCACCCTTCGTGGCGGCGGGCCTGTCTCGGGTCGAGTCTGCATCGCGGTGTGGTGTCACGCATGCTGTGCCGGGAGGGGCTGCGGCAGCCGTCGCGCCAGGTGGCCGGCGCGGGCGAGGCCGCTGACGGCGGTGGCGCAGGCGAGTCCGGTGCCGGTCAGGGCCGTCCAGGTGAGCCAGAACGCGTCGTGCCGCGCGGCGAAGTCCAGCAGGGCGCCGGTGACGAGGTTGCCGAGGGTGATGCCCAGACCGGAGACGGTGCTGTAGAGGCCGTAGTGCGTGGCGACCAGGCGGCCCCCGGACAGGGCGACGACCGTGTCCATCTCGAACGGATAGGTCACCGCCGCTCCCGCCGAGAGCAGAACCACGGCCACGAACAGCGCGGCCGGCACCCCGACCGACGAGCCGTGCGGGGTGAGCGCCAGCGGGAGGAAGGCCAGCCCCATGGCGACCAGACCCCGCACCAGCGCCTCGGCGGGTTCCCATCGCTCCTTCGCCCAGCCGGTCAGCCGCAGCTGTCCCACGACGGCCACCGCGGCCGAGACCACGAAGAGCCCGCTGGTCAGCGTCGTGCCGTGCGAGCCGAGGGCGTGGGCCGCGGTCAGCGGAAGAGCCAGGTAGATCTGGAAGATCAGCACGTTCGAGCCGATCATCGCCGTGGCGAAGAGCAGGAACGGCCGGTTGGCGACGACCGTGCGCCACTGCGTCAGCACGTGGTCCCGCCCGGCGCCCCCAGGCTCGACGTGCCGGGCGGGCAGGGCCCTCCACTGGAGCAGGGTGAGTGCGCAGAACACGGCCGCGGCCACCGCACACACCAGGCCGAAGTCGGCCGCCAGCAGCGCGAGTCCGACCACCGGGCCGAGCAGCATGCCCGCCTGGTAGTAGACGTTGAACGTCGCGAAGGCGTCGACGCGGCGGTCGCCCGCCTCGACGGCGAGGCAGGCACGCACGGCCGGATTGAACAGGGCGCCGGCGAAGCCAGTGGCCGCGGAGGCGGCGACCAGGGCGGGCAGGCTGTCGACCCAGCCGAGCAGACCGAAGCCCAGGGTGCGCAGGAGACACCCGGTCATGATCGGCGCCTTGTAGCCGAAGCGGTCGGCGAGGGTGCCGCCGATCAGGAACATGCCCTGCTGGGAGAAGTTGCGCACGCCCAGCACCAGACCGACCGCCCAGGCGGCCAAACCCAGTTGGCCGGAGAGGTGGGCGGCCAGGTAGGGCATGAGCATGTAGAAGGCGAGGTTGATGCCGAACTGGTTGGCCATCAGCAGCCGTACGGCGGGCGGAAAGGAGCGGGTCTGCCGCCACAGCTGCCTCATCGGGCGACCCCGGCCGGCTGCGGGACATCGCCGGTGGCGAGCGGGTCGACGACCTGGGCGCAGCGGGTCCAGCGGGTGACGGCCCGTACGCCGGGGTGGGCGATCTCGTCGGGATCGTCGGCGGGTGGGTGGCCGAGCAGGCCGTGCGTACGGCAGTAGGTGTCGTCGTAGACCGTGCCGACGTAGCGCTGCGGGCCGTCGGGGAAGACGGCGACGATCCGCTCGCCGGCCGACCGGGTGCGGGCCAGCCAGCGCGCGACGAGGGCGACGGCGCCGACGCTCCAGCCGCCCGTCGCGTAGTGGTCGCGGGCCAGGCGACGGGCGGCCCACACCGCTTCCGGGGCGGCGACCCAGTGGATCTCGGCGAAGAGGCCGTAGGCGACGTTGCGCGGATGGATGCTGCTGCCCAGGCCGCGCATCAGGCGTGGTGCTGCGGGCTGCCCGAAGATCGTCGAGCCCGTCGCGTCGACCCCGACGACGCGCAGCCCGGGGGAGTGACGGCGCAGTACGGAGGCGATGCCGGCCGAGTGCCCGCCGGTGCCGACGGAGACCACGAGGACGTCGACACGGCCCAGCTGGGCGGCCAGTTCACGGGCGAGCGGGGCGTAGGCGGCGACGTTGTCGGGGTTGTTGTACTGGTCCGGGCACCACGCGCCGGGATGTGCGGCCAGGAGTTCGGCGACCCGGTGGCGCCGGGCCTGCTGCCAGCCGCCGGTGGGGTGCGGGGCCTCGACCACCTCGACCTCGGCGCCGTGGGCGGTGAGGAGGCCGGTCATCAGGGGCTCCATGCCGGTGTCGGTGACGACCGTGACGGGATGCCCGAAAGTGGCGCCGGCCAGGGCCAGGCCGAGGCCGAGGGTGCCGGAGGTGGACTCCACGATCCGGGCGCCGGGCCGCAGCGCTCCACGTTCCCGGGCCGCGCGCACCATGTACAGGGCGGCGCGGTCCTTGATGCCCCCGGGGTTGTGTCCTTCGAGCTTGGCCCAGAAACCGCGTCCGGCGGCGGTGAAGGGTGCGCCGATCCACAGGACCGGGGTGTCCCCGACGAGGCCGGGGAGACTGCTGGTGGGGTCGTTCATGGCGTGCTTCTCCTGCGGCCGGGCCGCGGGCGGCGACCGGCCGTGGGTAGGGGGAGGACGGTGATCGGCCGCCACGCCCGGCACCAGCGGGGGAGTCGGGCGTGGCCGAGGGGCGATCAGGTCCGCCACACACCCAGGCGAGCCGGTGAGGGTCCCAGGGAGAAGTCGGCCGTCCCGGCGGCCGGAGGGTGCGCCGACGGCACCACGCACGCCGAACGGGAGACGGCCACGGTGACCGGCAGCGCCTCGTGAACCGTCGGCAGGGACCGGGCCGCGCCCCGCGGTGCCTGGATCGTCGGTTCGTCTCCGCCGCAGCAGTGCGATTCGTCGTCGTGGTCCGGGTCCGACGGCAGGCAGGCGGGGTCCGGCGAGGGGGCATCGGCCTGAGCGAGGGCGACGCGGGCGGTCGGGACCGTGTCCGACCGCGCCGAGGCCGGCGACGTCGGTCCGTGTGCGCAGGCCAGCAGGTGCATCAGGGCGGCCAGGAGCACCGCGACGGCCGTCACGGCGCGCAACGCCGAGCGGCCGCTGGGGTGATCCGGGCAAACCCTCACGGCGCAAAGAGTAATCGCACCATCACCCTAAGTTGTCTCCATCAGGGGTGTTTCGGCTCTCTGCTGAGGCACTTCCACGGCGTCCCCCTCGGACGGCCACGGCGGTCGCCTCTGCGACCGTCGACCCCTGCGTCTGCCCCGGGGTGTGCGCTGAGGCCACCACAGGACGTACGCGGCGGAGCCGACCGCGAAGGCGAGACGGATGAAGCCCCTCGCCGAATCGGAGGGGACCAGCAGGGCGCTGCCGTACAGGGAGATGAGGGCGACCCAGCTGACCCAGGGGACCAGACGGCGCTGGCCGATCGAGTCCCAGATCAGGGTGCCGAGCAGGACCGAGGCGTTGTAGTACGTGTACACGCTCGGGTCCAGGACGATCCGGGCGTCGGCGGCGAGCAGTACGACCGCCGGCCAGCGGTGCCGGTGGACCGCCAGCGCGCCCAGGGCGATCCCCAGGGCCATCTGGGCGGGGCGGTCCCACCAGGGGGTGGCGGCATCGTGCACGCCGAACCAGCGCAGGGACGACGCCGGTTGGTTGGGAATGGTGAAGTGGGCCGCGGCCAGCGTCTCCATGTGGGTGAGGTAGAAGGGCAGCCAGGCCGCGGCCACCAGACCGACCGCCCACGCTGCGGAGCGCAGGCGCGCGGGGCGCGGCAGCGCCAGGAGGAGGGGCAGGAAGCCGACAGCCCAGGGTTTGGAGTCGACCGCCAGCGCCAGCAGGACACCGACCCAGGTCGCGTTGGAGCGGACCAGTGCCCGTACGGCCAGTGTGGTGAAGAACAGCGCCAGGACGTCGTCGAGATGCGCGAAACGCACCGAGACCTCCACCCACATCGGGATGAAGGCCGCCCCGGCGACCAGCACCCGCTGCTGGAGGCGCTTGTGGTTGAGCCCGGAGCCCCGGTTGTGGTCGGCGGCGGCACGGCCGACCAGCACCAGGATGTACAGGCCCAGGCCCGACATGAAGGCGTCGGCGAGCTTCTCGCCCACCTCGACGGGGAACGGTTCGAACAGCGCGGCGACCAGGAAGCTGACCGGGCCGATCTGCAGCTCGGGATGGTTGGCGTAGAGCGCGAGCCCACCGCCGGGGATCTGACTGAACAGCAGTTGCTGACCGGTTCTCAGATAATGCCAGGACACGGCCCCATGACGCTCGGCCACGACGAACCAGACGGCTGTCCACAGGGTCAGCAGCGCGTTGTGCCGCCGCACCGGAGAACGCCCGATCCGGCCGATGCGCGCTCCGCCCCTGGGTACGGCTCGCGCCGTCTCCCGGTTCCGCACGTTCCGTCCTTCCTCTCCGCCCGGCTCCGGCGGGACGGCCGAGGACCCGGGCACCGCACGGCGTCACTCCTCTAGAGGGGGCCCGAACGCCGAGGGTTCCGCACGTCGTTGCTTTCTCACGACGCCTTACCAGGCGCTTACTTGGCTTTCTCTGGCTTTCCCCGGGCCTCTCTCGGCCGTGGCCGCGACCGTTGCCTTGGCCGTCCCCGGCTTTCCCGTCGGCTGTGCTCGTCGGAATTCCCCGGAACATCGGGCTCCGATGTCGCATTTCCGGGAACTCGCCGAGGCCCAGCGGGTTCATGTTCGCGTAGGAGAAGATGCCCTTGCGGCCGGACGGGGCGGCGACGTCGGTGCGGTCGCTCCAGGTGCCGATGTCGTTCTGGTCGGCCTGCTTCGACAGGATCCAGCTCAGGGACACGCACGACGGCCTGCTGAAACGACGTCGGCCGCAGCATCGTCGGAAGCCTTTTCGGCGTCCTCGTGCCGGGACTCGCCTTCACCAAGCCGGGCGTCGGCGAGTCCGTCGGCATCTGAGTCAGTCCGTGGACCGGCGGACCCGGTTCGCCTCGCGGGCGATCGCCCAGGCGTCCGCCACCGGACCCATGTGCCCGAGCTTGTCGGGGTTGACCACGGACCGGATCGTCTGGATCTGGCCGTCGAGCACGTCCAGCGTCCAGGTGTTGAGGATCTTGCCGTCCGCGTCGCGGAAGATCGCACCCGGCTGGCCGTTCACCTCGTGCAGCTCGAACGTCACGCCGATCCGGACGAGCGCGGTCACGAACGAGGTGAGCAGCCGGGCCACGTTCTCGCCGCCGAAGATGCCCCGGCCCCACTGCGGTGCCTTCCCGCCGCTGTCGCCGACCATCGCCACGTCGGCCGCGAGCAGCTCCCGCAGCGCGTCGACGTCCCCTTCCCGGAAGGCCTCGAAGAACCGCTCGGCGAGCTCATCGCGCTCCTGCCGGTCGGCCTCGAAACGGGGCCGGCCCGCGTCCATGTGGCGCCGTGCCCGCACCGCGAGCTGGCGGCACGCCGCCTCCGACCTGCCCACCGCCGAGGCGATCTCCGGGAAGCCGAAGGCGAACACCTCCCGCAGGACGAAGACCGCGCGCTCCAGCGGGCTGAGCCGCTCCAGCAGCAACAGGGCGGCCATCGACAGCGAGTCGGACAGTTCCGCCGAGCGCTCCGGGTCCTGGTAGGGGTCGGTGAGCAGCGGTTCGGGGAACCACGGGCCGACGTACTCCTCGCGCCGGACCCGGGCCGAGCGCAGCACGTCGATCGAGATCCGGCTCACCACGGCGGAGAGGTAGGCCTTGACCGACGTGGGTTGTACGGGGGAGGACTCGTAGCGCAGCCAGGTCTCCTGGACCGCGTCCTCGGCCTCGCTCACGCTGCCCAGGATCCGGTAGGCGATCGAGAACAACAGCGGCCGTAGTTGTTCGAACTCCTCGACCCGGGTCACGCGAGTCCCTCCTTGAATCCCTGTCGCCACGACGGATAGCGCAGCTGCCAGCCCAGCTCGTGCTTGGCCTTGGCGTTGGAGAAGCCGCGCCCCTCGGTCATCATCGTCACCACCACCTGCCCGGCCAGCAGCCGGGCCAGCCACTTGGGGACCCGCATCGGCCGCTTCGCCCCCGCGCACTCCGCCAGATAGGGCAGCCATGCGCTCTCCGGGGCCGGTTCGTCGTCGACGATGTTGAACACCCCCCTCGCCCTCTGCTCCACGGCCAGGACGGTGGCGCTCGCCGCGTCGTCGAGATGCACCCACGAGGCGTACCCGGTGCCGTCCCCGACCAGCGGGAACTGCCGCTTGCGCACGAGCACGAGCTGGTCGTCGGTGGCGCCCGGCCCGTAGAACCCGCCGTATCGCAGCACCGCACCGCCGAACCTGCCGACCGCGTCCTCGACGTGACGAACCGCCGCCATCGCCGGGTACGCGGGCGTTCCCTCGTGCATGTCCAGCGGGTCCTCCTCGGTCTTCACCCAGCCGCCCTCGCGGATACCGTTCCAGTTCGCGTAGCCCTGCGCGACGAAGTGCGGCACCCCGGTCGCCACGGCCGCGGCCAGCAGGTGATCCGTCCCCGCGGTGCGCAGCCGGATGGTGGGGACGGCCCACCGGTCGAAGTGCTTGAGGTCGGGCTTGCCGGCGTGGGCGAGACTGATCCCGGTCATCTGGTGCACGATCACGTCCGGCTGCGCCTTGGCCACCGCTTCACCGACCGAGTCCGCGTCCAGCCCGTCCATCACGACGCCTTCCGCGCCGAGCTGCTCAATCAGGCCCAGCTTGGCCCTGTTCGTCGTCGTGGCCGTCACCTGATGCCCCCGCGCGACCAGTTGCGGCACCAGCCGCTGCCCCAGAACCCCGGACCCGCCCGCCACGAACACCCGCATGACCATCACCTTCCCTATGCCGGAGCCTGTCTCCGAGAGCTGAGACGAGACAGCCCGGCAGGCTGTGACATGGGGGCGCAGAAGGCCTGGAAAGCGGTGCCGCGCGCTCCTCCCGATAGCACTCTCGCCAGGTGTACCGCGGGAGGAGTACTTCGCACGGCCGGCACCGGGATGGCGGGGGCTCCGTTCCCGGCTGCGGTATGAAAGCCCCCCGGAAAATACTGGTGAGCCTTTGCCTGCCCCCGGTTATCCTGCCTCGTCCTGAACAGGCTAGGGAGGCTCCCCACCATGAGCAGCACCATGTCGTCCTTTCCCGAGCGGATCGAGCTCTCGGGGGAGGGTCTCGTCCTCCGCGACTGGACGGAGGCGGACCTGGCCGCGATGCCGGAGCTGTTCGACCACCCCGACATCGCGTACTGGACACCGATCGTCTCCCCCTTCGACAAGGCGGCCGCCCGCGCACGGCTGGACCGGGACCGGCAGCTGCGGGCGGAGGGCACGACGATCCTGCTCGCCATCACCGTCGACGGCGGCGCACCGCTCGGCGAGGTGATGCTGCGGCGTGCCTCCGAGGGCACGGAGCTCGGCTACGCGATCGGCCCGGCGCACCGCGGCCAGGGGCTGGCGGCGCGGGCGGTGCGGGTGATGGCCGCGTACGCCTTCGAGCAGCTGGCCGCGAGGCAGGTGATCCTGGAGCTGGAGGCCGAGAACGCCGCCAGCGTCGCCGTAGCCACCAAGGCGGGCTTCAGACTGCTCGACGTGCCGCTGATCACGGGTGAGGAGAAGGGGCGACCCTACGCCCTGCAGACGTGGGGTCTGAGCCGCCCCTGACCCTCTGCCTCCACCAGGCTGTCAAGCTGATGGTTCGGCTGACTGGGCAGTTCGTATCCAATGAGTCGAGTTCGCTGGCACGGCAGGGCAAGATGCCCTCGTGGTCACTCCGTTCGTCAACGTCTGCGGGAAAGCCGAAGACGTATCAACGTCGTCAGACGACGGCGGAACTCGCCGGCCCGGTCCGGGTTCCGTATCGCCCGGCGCGTAGGTGCCCGAGCAGCCCGCACAGCTCATGGATCGAACTCCTCATGCGGTGCTCACGCACGAGCGCCCTCCCAGGCTGTCCTCGGGCCGTGGAAGGGCGCTCAACGACGCCTAACGCCGACAGCTACCGACGACTCAGCAGCAGGCCAGAATGTTGATCGATTAGGCGGCCCCAGGTCACAGCCGCCGGTGGTCAGTTGTGGCTGAGCTGAGCTACAGGCCGTCACGCTCGATCAACGAACCATCGGGCCCCAGCGTGTAGACGCGCGGCGGCTGCATCGCTTCAACCGCCCTCCGCAGCGCCGCTTCCTGCTCGGCACGGCCAGGCCCGTGTGGTTCTCGCACGTGGAATCCGTACAACTCGATGGCCTCCGCATCGACATCGTCGGGCTGCGGACGGCCTTCCTGGATGAAGCCGCAGAGCGCACGCAACGCGTCCTCGCCCAGGTCCAAGGGGTGAAAGGGCAGGGCGTAAGGCTCTTCGTCCTCGCCGGGCCAGGGGACGATGTCGGCCGGGCGGTCCCCTGCCCAGTAGGGCAGTTCGAAGGGGAGCGGTTCGCCGATGTTCTCGATGATGCCGCTGTCCGGGGACAGGCTCAGAGAGCGGATGAGGCGCCCGTCCTCCCAGACGGCGAACGCCAGCCAGTCGACGACGCTGTGCATCGCGTGCAGGACGAGCCGTCGGCCGGCACTTGCCGCCACGAGGTGTTCCGGGAGCTCGGAGGGGACGTCGATCATCACCCTCTGATCACCGATGACATCCACGCCCGGCCAGCTGGCCGCGTACGTCATTCCCTTCGAGGGGTAGACGCCGTCCCAGAGATTCGAGCCCCCGCACTCCTCGATCTCCCGGCCCGGGTAGAGCCGCCGCATCATGGCGATCGTCCGGTCAAGGTCCGCCGCGTCCACCTGTCGCAGCAACTCCGGCACGTCGCCGTCGGCGTACACCAGCAGTCCCGTCTTGGCTCCCAAAGCCCCTCCCCAGAGCGTTGCCCTTGATGGCGAACGCACCATAGCCGCACGCACTGACAACGGAGGCGACTCAGCCCGGCTGCCAAGCTGGGCCGTCTCTGGGCCGTGCGAGGCCACCCGACGCCGACCGACAACGACAGAAGCCCACGGCAGAGATGGGTACTCAGGTGGCGGGGTGGTGGGCGCGAGGGCTGGGTAAGCCGGCCGGCACGCGGGGCGGGCGTGTGAACCGGACGGGGACCCCTGGGGAGTAGAGCACGCTTGTGGGCGCTCCTATGGGGGCGGGCAAGCCTGCGTTGGTGACGAGGGTTTGGTCGCAGTGGAGTAGTTCGGCGCGGTGGAGCGGCCAGCGGGGGTGAGCGTTGGGGAGGTACAAGGGGCGGCCGAGGAAGGTGCTGTGCATGCCCCAGCGGGCGGTGAGGAAGTGCTCGAGTTCGGTCGGTGCCTCGACCCGTTCGCCGACCCGTATCGCAAGGTTGCTGTGCGCGTTGCGAGGGCCGGGCCAGCGTCGGCTGCTGGTGTAGGTGATCGTCGTGCCCTGCTGGTGGATCTTCATCCGCGACCAGACGTAGGGGAGGCGGACTGCGGTTCGCCCGATGGCGACGGGGATCAGGCGAGAAGCGTCCAGCGAGCGGAAGACGACGCCGCGTCGCCCGTGGGTGTCCACGGAGTAGAGGCGCACGTTGGTCTCGGGGAAGGAGCCGAGGTAGGGGATGCCGGGGAGGCGGAACCATCCGACGCGATGCATCCGGAAGGCGACGAGTCCGACGTAGGTGATGCCGTGCAGCGTGTCCGGTCGGGTGCCGACCGGCAGGAGCGGGGCGACGTCCGCCGGGTCGACGGGCCAGTGGAGGAAGGCGAGGTCGAGCCAGGACTGGGTGAGGAGAGGGCGGTCCGCGGTATGAGGCGGGTCGACTGTTATCGGTCCGGGCTCCACGCTGAGCGATGGCTGCGGCATCGGGCCAGTATCCCGAATCGCCCTGCCCAACAGCCCGCGGCTGCGCCCTGTTCTGACGGGCCTCGGTTGTTGTTGCGCCGTCGCTGGCGCTTTGATGGCCTTCGCCACCGCTCAATTCTTCCCGCACAGGATCCAGCCTCCGGGCCGGATCCTGGCGCGCTTGGACGGGCCGCGGACAAGTCGACGATCGCGTCGCTGGTGGCGACCTTGCGGGCGTCGTCGCCCGCGACCGCGTCCAGGACGCCATCTTGGAGCGCTTCGCCGAGAACGTCGACGATCAGGGAGACGACGAGATCTGAGGGAGTTCTCCCTCACCGCCTCCCTGTACATGACCTGTAGAAAAGGCCAGTCAGGGAGGTCAGGGAGGCGACACCGAAGGGGAGTCCCGCAGCCTGGAAACGGGCTTCAGGGCTCCCCTTTCCGCGTCCCTCCCTGCTTCCAGCCTCGCCTCGGCCGCCGCGCTCACGAAGCAGGCCTCCGTCAATTGTGGGCTGTCGCCCCACTGGCCGGGAGTGATCAACAGGGCCAGCGGTCGGTGGCCGCCCTCCCCAGCCAGGTGGATCTTGCAGGTCAGGCCGCCTCGGGAGCGGCCCAGTCCCTCGTCGGGGCGGTGCTGCCACTGCCGGGCCGCCAGCGCCACCAGCAGCAGCCCGAAGGCCGGCTTGAGCACCGACGACACCGTTGACGGCTTGCCCGCGGAGGTGTTGGCAGCCTGGCCGACCAGCAGCATCACCACCACGGTCACCACGACGATCCCGGCCACCCAGCCGGTCAAGAACCCGGTGCTGGTCCTGGCCGCCTGCCGCGACAGCAGCATCAAGATGACCGCGATGATCGGCGCCTCCTCCCTCACCAAGACTTGATTTTCAGGTCTATGGGTTAGGCCTTCTCGATGTCGGGTAGCGGCCAGCTGCGATCGAAGTACGCCTCGGTCGGCGCGAACAGGGCGCAGTGCTGGCCGAGTGTCGCGCGGCTCAGCGCCCTACGCGCAAGGACCACCGGTACGGCGGGGACGAGTCCGCTCGATCGCCGTACCTGGCCAGCACTCCATGTTCGGTGAGAACGCTCAACCTTCACTGCGAGAGGTCACCGCGTAGATGTCCCGATGGCGGGGAATCTCATGTGCTGAGCTCCTGCCGGTCGGTGGGGTGGATGACCGTGAAGTCGCGGGCGTCGAAGCGGGCCACCTGCGTGCGGAGCCGGCCGGTGGACCAGGGCCAGCTGAAGCTGTTGCGGCCGTTGGCGTCGAGGTAGTAGCTCCGGCATCCGCCGGTGTTGTAGACGGTGCCCGCGAGCGCGGCCTGCAGTTCGGTGTTGTAGGCGGTCTGCACGTCGCGGCGTACCTCGACCGACGTCCACCCCTTGGCGCGCGCTGAGAGGATCGCGCCGAAGGCGAGATCGAGCTGGGCTTCGAGGATGGTGAACGCGGAGCTGTGTCCGGTGCCCAGGCCGGGACCGAGAAGCAGAAAGGCGTTGGGGAACCCGGAGGTGACGGTGCCGAGGTACGCCTCGGGGGAGCCCTGCCAGCGGTCGGCGAGGGAACGTCCGGCGCCGTCGTGGATGAGGTTCGACAGGGGCATGTCGAGGATGTGAAAGCCCGTGCCGAGGATGATCGCGTCCACTTCGGCGCTGCTGCCGTCGGCGCCGAGCACGGTGGTGCCGTTGACCGTGCGGACGGCGCAGGCGTGCACGTCCACATTCGGGCGGGTCAGGGCCGGGTAGTAGTGGTTGGAGAACAGGATGCGCTTGCAGCCGATGATGTAGTCGGGGGTCAGCTTGCGGCGCAATTCACGGTCCCGCACGGTGCCGCGCAGGTGTGCGCGTGCCACGGCCTGTACGCCGCGCAGCAGCGAGGGCCTGCGGATTCCGCGGCCCAGCATCTCCATGGCCCGGTACTCCACCGCGGCCACCGCGGCCCGGGCGCCGGGCACGTGCCGCATCACCCACCGCTCGGCCTTCGGTATGCGATGGTCCGGCTTGGGCAGCACCCACTGGGCAGTGCGCTGGAACAGGTGGAGCCGGTCGACCTGCGGGGCGATGGCCGGGACGAACTGCACGGCCGATGCCCCGGTGCCGAGCACCGCGACCCGCTTGCCGCGCAGGTCGTAGTCATGGTTCCAGCGCGCGGAGTGGAACACCTCGCCGGCAAACTCCGCAAGGCCCGGGATATTGGGAATGAGAGGTTCGTTCCACGGCCCGGCACCGGCGATCAGGAACCGGGCGGTGAACTCGCCGGCATTGGTGCTGATCCGCCATCGTGCCGCGTCGGGCTGCCAGTGCGCCTCGGTCATGCGCACCCCGAACCGGGTGTGCTCGCGCAGCCGGTGCCGGTCGGCGACCCCTTTCACGTAGGCGAGGATCTCCGGCTGGTGCGCGTACACCCTCGTCCAGTCCGGGTTCGGCGCGAAGGAGTAGCTGTAGAGGCGGGACGGCACATCGCACTGGCAGCCCGGATAGGTGTTGGCCCGCCACGTGCCGCCGAAGTCGTCGGCGGCCTCGATGATCAGGAAGTCCCGGATTCCGGCCTCGCGCAACCGGACCCCCGCGCCGACCCCGGAGATGCCGGCGCCGATGACGATGACCTCGAAATGGGCGCTCATGCCGTGGTGCTCCTCTCTATGGCTCGCTTGACACGGTCGGGTGCGGTACGCAAGGAGACGTCGAGGGTGGCCGGGCGGCGGGCGACGTCCATGAAGTTGAAGCCCATGACGGCCAGTTCCTCGGCGCCGGGCTCGATCCGGACGACGCGGGTCCCCGCTGCCCGGAGCAGGTGTTCCTCCGCGTCGAGGGTCCGGGTCATCCAGCGCCTGGCGACGCGCTCGAGGCGGCTCAGCCCGGTGGCGGGCGCGCCCCCGGACGTCGCCATCGGGGCGACGATCACCACCTCGTCCAGACCGAGCGGGGCAACGAGGTCGGCCGATGTCGGCGACACCACCCCGCCGTCGAGGTAGGCACGCCTGTTGATCCGTACCGGAGGGAACCAGCCCGGGATCGCCCACGATGCGGCCAGCGCACTGCCGATGTCGGCGACCGGGGCGTCGGGCGAACCGAACGCGACCCGTCTGCCGGAGCGCGTCTCGCTCGCCACCAGCCACATACGTGACGAGGCGAGCCACGTGTGGCCGTCCGCCAGCGCGGCGCCGAAGCCCCGCAGCCACCCCGCATCCCCACGGCCGCGCGGCAGGAGGCCGAGCAGCCCCGACCCGAGCGGGACACGGCCCCGGACTGCCGCAGCCGTCAGCCCGGCGCCCGGCAGTCCCGGCCACGGAACCGGTGGCAGGGCACCCGGGTGCGCGCCGACGTGCCGCAGGAGCAGCGGGTCCGCGTCGGACCGGCCCTGCAGTGCCGCAAGCAGGTCGGAGACCGACCGGCCGGACCCGAGCGCGGACACGACCTCCGCCCCAGCCGACGTCCCCACCAGCACCTCTGCCGTGCGGGCATCCCAGTCGAGCTGCTCCTCGACCGCGGCCAGCGCCGCAACTGCCCATGCGAAGCCGAGGGTGCCGCCGCACCCGACGACCAGCCCGCGTCGTTGACGCCCCTTCATGGATTCTCCCGGTATTCGAATTCCAAGGGAATTTGAAAGCTAGCGGTATCCTCCGGGGGTGGCAAGACTGACCCGGGCCGAGAGCCAGGCCCGCACCCGCGAACACGTCCTCGACACCGCGTACGCGCTCTTCCTGGGCAACGGCTTCACGGCGACGTCAATGGAGCGTGTCGCCGAGGCGGCGGGCTACTCGAAGGGGGCGGTGTACTCCAACTTCGCCACCAAGAACGAGCTGTGCCTGGCCGTGCTCGACCGCATCGCCGCGGAACAGGTGACACAGCTGGCCGCCGCGATGGGCGACGCGCCCCACTTCGAGGACCGGATCGCGGGATTCGCCCGCTGGGCCGACGAGACCATCGGCGACAGCTCGTGGACCTCGCTGGAAGTGGAGTTCGCCACCGCCAACCGCCGCGACAAGCAGGTGTGCGAGCAGCTCGCCCAGCGTCGGCGCACCGTCACCGATGCGCTCGCGGACCTGATCCGGGCGCAGGCGGACGAACTCGGCATCACACCTGCCCTGCCCGCCGACACCGCCGCCCTGACCCTGCTCAGCCTCGGCATCGGGCTCGGCGTCCAGCGCGCCTTCGACCCGACCGTCCCGGTGCGGCCCATCGTCGACCTGCTGCGCAGCGTCATGAGCGGGTACCCCTGAGGGTGCCCATGCTGCTTCGCTGACGGTGCGGGCACCCAGCTGGAAGGAGCGCTCGCGCGTGAGTGGGCCGAGCCTTCGCGCCACCGGCACTCTCCGACGGGCTCATCACCCCGGGCTCCAGGAGCCCACGAATACGCCGCAGTTCCAGCCGGCGATGCGGAGCGAGGGCGAGGGACACGGCAGACTCCCGTAGAAGGAAAGGTTGTTGGCTTCACCGTTGTCCCGGATTCGGCGTACGCCAGGGTGGCCGCGTTGGCGAAGGCGCTGAGGCTGCCGGTGGCGGACCTACTGGAACTCCAGCGCCGCGCCGCTGCACCCACAGCCCCCGCAGCGGGGCGCGCGCCCGGGCCGGGCCGGCCACTGTCCAAATGGGATCCGCACGACCTGGAGGTCCATCCCGCCGGTGCGGCAGCCCGGGCCTGTCCGGAGTCGTGATCACGGGATGGGGATTGAAGTCAACCAACGAGCGGCCAATTAGGGTCTGTGCCATGTCTGCTGTCACTGAGCCCGCGCCTGCTCATACCTTGCGCCCCGCGACCCGTGCCGACCTGCCTGCGGTACTGGCCCTGCTCTCTGACGAGGAGCAGGTAGTAGACCCGGCGACGGTTGTGGTGACGGAGGCGTATGAACGCGCCTTCGTGGCGATCGACACGGACCCGCGCAACGAAATGCTGGTCCTGGTGGACGACTGCGGCACAGTGGTGGGGTGCCTGCAGGCGACGTACATCCCGGGACTTGGCAAGGGCGGCGCCGAGTGCGCCCTGGTCGAGGCTGTGCGGATCCGCGCGGACCGGCGTGCGGACGGGCTCGGCCGGACCTTGATGGCGCACGCGATCACAAGGGCACGCTCGCGTGGCTGCGTGCTGGTGCAGCTGACCAGCAACAAGCAGCGTGAGGACGCACACCGCTTCTATGCCGCACTGGGCTTCGTACGCAGCCACGAAGGGTTCAAGCTCGCGCTTTAGGGGCGGTCGCCTGTCATCATGCGGAGCGGAGGCTGTGCAGCCAGACGATCGCGCCGCGGAGGTGGAGTGCTGCAAGGTGGCTCTCGGGAGTCTTGACGTAGCGGGTGGCGATGCCGCGCCACACCTTCAGCTTGTTGATCAGGCGCTCGACGATGTTGCGGTCTCGGTAGAGCTCGGCGTCGTGGGTGACGGGCCGTCCGCCGCGGCGGCCCTTCTTCTTCCGGTTGGCGGCTTGGTCGGCCTTCTGCGGGATGACCGGCTTGATCCCGTGGGTGCGCACGGTGGCCTGCGGGAGCAGGTCGCGGCGTGTGAGGTCACCGCTGAGCGCGTCGAGGGCGCCTATGCGGATCAGGCGCTGCGCGACCGGCAGCGAGGGCCGGGCGCGCTGCCACAGATCCTGCAGTCCCGTGTAGGGCTGACCGGCCGTGAGGCGGGCGGTCTCGGCCGAACTGATGCCCTTGACCGTGGAGAAGGCCAGGCGCACGCCTCAGCCGTGTTCGGTCTGTTCGACGCTGTGCCGGGCGCGGGCGTGGTTGACGTCGACCGGCAGGACGGGCACGCCGTGGCGGCGGGCGTCGGCGACGATGACCCGGCGCGGCCACATCCCCGGGTCGTGTTCCAGCAGCCCCGGCGTCGACTACGTCGACTACACACCCTCCACGTACGAGGATGTCTTCGAAGACCCGGTGACGGAAGCGGCGGTAGACGCTGCTCGAAAGGGCGCCGAGCCCGCACGAATGCTTCCGGCTGACACCCTGAACACCACCGAGCCGGAGGGTGTCAGGCGCACGATCGCCAAGCTCAAGGCTGAGGCGGACAGGTGCAGCCGGTGCGGTTTTCGTCCTGGACGGTCAGTGCCGCCAGGGCGTCACGGACCGGCAGGGTGATGGTGTCCCCGGGGGCATGGTGCTGCGCGGAGACGGTGTGTGCCCGCGTGGTGGGTGGTGGGCGCGAGCAGAGCGGCGAGCGCAGACACGGCGGCAGCCGCGGTGCGTGGGGCTCGGGGGAGGCGCACGGGCCTTCCTCTCGAAGATCACGAACACCGTCGTGATCTTCATTCCGAGGCGCCGTGTGCGCCGCCAGGTGATTTGTCGTCACCTCACCTACGTGGGTGGTAAGTCGCACAGGGTTCGGGGCTGCGTAGCACCTGGGCACGTCCACGGTGCACCAGTGGCTTTGTTCGCGAGAACCGACAGGACCAGTGCATGAGATTGGGAGACGTCGGCGGCGCGTCGTTCCGACTCCTTGGCATCCGGCCACGGAGCCTCCGCAAAAACCCGTTGGCGGACCACCGCGACCACTGCTACGTTTCCGGAGGCCGTGCTGGAGAACAAGGAGGTGGTACCCGTGAACGCAGTATCGACATGGGTGCTCCCCTCCGGGGTCACGGTCGGGCGTTAGGTCGTCCGGGAGCGCCGTTCAAGAGCACTCCCGAAAGGCACGACCATGCAATTCACCTCCGAGCAGCGCCTCGACGACGGCGTCCTCGAACGCGAATTCACCCTCGGCGAGATCCCCGGCATCCTGTGGACGCCCGGATCCGCATCCGCACCGGCGCCGCTGATCCTGCTCGGCCACCCCGGCGGACTGCGCAAGATGTACCCCCGGCTGGTGGCCCGGGCCCGGCACTCCGCGGCGGACGGCTTCGCCGCGGCCACCATCGAGCTCCCCGGAAGCGGTGACCGGCCCTGTTCCGCCGCCGCCGAGCAGGCCCGCGCCGACCTACGGCGGGCGCTGGAAGCCGGCGAGCCGGTCGGCGACGAGATCGTGGATCGGCTCGTCCTCCCACTGGTTGAAAAGTCGGTCCCGGAATGGCAGGCAGCCTTGAACGCCCTCCTTTCGCTGCCCGAGATCGGCGGCCCCGTCGGGTACTCGGGGGGAGTGATCGCCATCGGGATCCGGCTGGCGGTGGTCGAGCAGCGCATCTCGGCCGCCGTTCTGTTCGCCGGGAGTTTCGTGCCCGCCGCCATGTTCGAGGAGGCCCGCCAGGTCACCATTCCGCTGCACGTCCTGCTGCAGTGGGACGACGAAGGGAACGACCGGCAGGCGGCCCTGGACCTGTTCGACGCCTTCGGCTCCAAGGAGAAGACGCTGCACGCCAATCTCGGCGGGCACACCGGCGTCCCGCAGTTCGCGGGGGACGCCGCGGCCCAGTTCCTCGCCCGGCACCTGAAGTGAGGCCGGGCCGGCAGGCCACCAGCAGACGGTAAGCCGTGTTGGCCAGGACGCCGCTCGTCGAGGGCAGGTCCCGGCGCTCCTCTGCCGTCGGTGCGTGATGCCCGGAGCCGCCCCACCGGCCGGTTCACCGGAGAAGCGGCAGCCCAAGCGTCAACGCACCCCCCTGTGTCAGCCCTCAGCCCTTCAACAGCTCGTCGCGCACCGGCAGCCAGTCCAGGGCGGACCGGATGCCGTCCGCCAGGGACAGCTTCGGCGCCCGCCCCGGCAGCTCGGCCGCCCGGTCGCTCTTCGTATAGCTCCCGGCGACGCCGCCGGGCCGCCGATCGGTGTCGATGGAAGGCGGCGGTGACCGCCGCTGCGTCGAGCCACAGTACGTCCGCTTCGGCGTCGGCTGATCGGCGGCGCTCCACCCTGCCCGTTCGAACGGGCAGGGTGGCACTCGGGGACGCGGTACGTGTGATCGGCTGTCAATTTCCGAAGTCGCCTGCATGGATGTCCGAAGTCGTGTGTGTGATCACGCGCCGGTTGTTCATGTCGAGCTCGAAGTTGCCGCTCGCCGAGTCTTGATATCGCGATAGCAGTACGCCGCGATGGTCAGGACAACCACCATGAAGAAGGGCCACCTTGCCGAGAGGCGATCCCAGTAACGGAACGCAATCATTACGAGGTTCACAGGGATGGCCGCCACGGCCGCGAACCCCGTTCCGCGTATCAGGCTTCCGGAGCGCGGGGTGAGTACTGCCGTCAACACCCAGGTGAGGGCCAGGGCGACCGGAACCCCGATGTCCGACGAGCGGGCGGCCAACAAGGCGAGGAGCAGCCATAGGCACACCGGGAGGACGAACCGTGTCACGCGGCCACGGCGTGCCGGGGTAGGCATTGATGCGGTGTCCGGCCGTGGGGGGACGCTACTCGCTCTGCGGGTGGCGGCGACAGGCGGGAGCGGAATCGTTGCTGCCATGGAGGGGGGTTCGGTGGCCCCTCCCACTGGTGGCGCGGCGCCTCCGGCGGGCTCGGCTGTGCGGTCGAGGTGTCGTAGTGCCTGGGAGAGGTCGGTGGCGTTCGGGTACCGCTGGGCGGGGTCTTTTTCCAGCAGCCTCAGCACGAGGTCGTCCCACGCGGAGGGAACGCCGGTGGATACCGAGCTGGGTGTGGGTGGTTCTTGGGTGAGGTGTGCCGAGAGGTATCCCACGGTGTCGGGGGCCTGGAAGGGGAGCCGGCCCGTGATCAGCTCGAAGAGGAGGCAGCCGAGCGCGTACAGGTCGCTGCGCGGTTCTGGGAAGCCGCGTGCTTGTTCGGGCGCCATGTAGGGGGGTGTGCCCACGATGAAGCCGGTCTGGGTGAGGCGGTCTGCGGTCGCGTAGGGGTCGGCTGCCCTCGCGATGCCGAAGTCGAGGACTTTCACGGTGCCGGAAGGCGTGACGAGGATGTTGGACGGCTTGATGTCCCGGTGCATGATTCCGGATGCGTGCGCCTCGGCAAGCGCGTCAGATATCAGCGCGCCCCATCGGGCCACGTCCGCCAGGGTGACTACACCTCGGCGCAGCATCGTGTCCAGGCCCTCGCCTCGGACCAGCTCCATCACCAGGAACGGGACCCGTTCGTTTCCCGCGCTGGTCTGGCCGAGGTCGTGAATGGTCACGATGTTGGGGTGCTGCAGTTGGGCCGTGATCCGTGCCTCGCGCAGGAATCTGGCGCGGGCTTCGTCGCCGCGGCTTCCGCCACCGGCGAGTAGGGAGATCACCTTGACCGCGACGTTCCGGCCCAGCGTCTCGTCCTGCGCCTCCCATACTTGCCCCATTCCGCCCTCGCCGAGTTGCCGCACTAACCGGTAACGGTCCCCGAGGAGCTGGTCTCGCACCGTCACGCCTCCCCCGTTTCGAACATTCCTGTCTCTCCTGCTGGCGCACCGGGGCGGTGGGGATCACGACGCGACCGCGAGGGCGGCAGGCCCGTGATCCAGAAACCCGCCAAACGGCAGGGGTGTTCGCCAAGGCGGCCACCCTGGTCCGGATCAGCTTTCCACGCCTGGCGCGTCTTTGGCTGCGGAGCGGCGCCGTCGAGTGCCGCTCGCGCAGAGTTTCCGCTGTGCTCGATGACTTCGACCTGCTGCGGGTCAGGAGTCAAGGTCATTGCGCGTCTCCGAAGGGGTGCTCGTCGCACTGCTTGCCCTGAGGCCGGTCACAGCTGGATGGGCACGCCTTGTTCTGGTTTGCCGGATCTTCGTCTTGTCGGTGAGGCGTGTCAGGTACTTCGTGCTGCCGTACTTGCCCGGCACGTGCTTGGTGTTCTGCGCGTGCCGTGATCGGGCTGCGGGGCGGTCACCTGATCGGCTTCACCATCTCGGAGCGGATCTGGAGCGTGATCCTGGCGGCGGCCTCAAAATCCAGGCTTCTCGCGGTGTAGACGGTCATGTAGGCGACCCGGGCCCAGGTGTTGCCGTCCGCCCAGGCGCAGACCGGGTAGCTGAGCGTTTTCCCGTCGGCCCAGCTCCGCGTCACCTCCTCGCAGCTGACCTTGATGCGAGAGCCGGACGGGGTGACGTCCATCGTCGGCACGATCACCTTCACCTCGGTGTGCTGGGAGCCGTTGCCCGCCAGTACCCGCGAGCGCACCCCGGCGGAATTCCTGAATCGGCCGTACATGCCGGTCACGATCAGTTCGCCCTGGTCGCCACCGCTCGGGTGGTACGCCACGACGACGCCGTGGACGGCCTTGGCGTCCCAGCTGAGCCGCCAGCTCTTCTCCAGCGGCGGTCCCAGGGTCGGTGAGTCGTCCTTGGCCAGCTTGTAGTGGCCGTCGAGCAGTGTTCCAGGCGCGGTCAGGGTGGACTCGGCTCGGGGATAGCTGCTGTCGATCTTCTTGCCGACCAGTATCAGTGTCGCCAGGAGCGCGACGATCAGAAGGAAGACCCCGCCGATGATTGCGGCCATGAGGCCGACCCGGCTCTTCTCCGGCGGGCCTGGGGGCACGCCCCACGGATAGAGGGGCGTCTGGTTCGGTGACTGGGGCACCGGAGGCATGGACACGCCAGGAAGATACTCGACGCCGACGAGACGTTGCGCTCGGCTGCCCGCGTCTCGACTGCTTCCGTCGGCGGCGACGTCTTCCGTCTCGTCGGCGGGACATCTCCGGCACCCTGAGGCTCGGAAGGTGAGCCCCGCATCATCGGGGTGCTACGGGAATCGGTGAGGTGACGCAGTTCGGTGATGGTGGCCGCGTGCAGCAGGGGTGGTCCAGCGCTGGTACACCCGTGGGTCAGCCGGTCAGGCCGGTAATGGCAGTGCCAGTTGTACGGCGCCAGGCATCCTCGACGAAGGAGAGACCGAGCCGGACCTAGGCCATGGTCGCGGCGATATGCGTGTGGCCCAGGAGCTGCTGAACGGTGACCAGGTCCATGTCCTGCTCGTAATGGTGGGTCGCGCAGGCGCGGCGCAGGTCATGCGGCGTGAACCGGTCACTGTCGGGCCGGCCCTCCAGGTCCAGGAGACGGACCAGGCGGTCACGCACCGTCTCCGGCTTCAGTGCCTGCCCGCGCACATCGCAGAACAGCGGGGCGGTGTCGGGCAAGAGGGGGCGCACGTCGCTCAGGTACCGGCCCGGGATCCGCTCCAGTCCGTCGAGCACAGGCGCCCACCTCGGGCGCGGGCCCGATGCATGGGCCGCCTTGCCGACCGCACGTGGAACTTGCTTGAGGGGCCGAGGTCGGGATGGGCATCGCACCTGTCGGGGTGAACGGCCTCACTCACCCGAGGCGCCGAGTGATACAAGGTGCGCAGCAGCGCGTAGTCCCGTGCCGCCGCCGGATCGTCGGACGTGGTCACAAGGCGGGCGCGGGCGAAGGCGAAGAAGCCGTCAGGCGACACCGGGGCGTCCACGCCTTCCCGGGCGAGAAGGTTCTACGCCCGCGTCGGCGCGGCTGCTTCGGGCTGGGCGACGAGTGGTGATGCGAGCTCAGACGGAGGCGGTGCGGCGGGAGCGGGCCCGCAGAAGGAGTGCGGCGCCGGCTGCGGCGGTGAGGAGTACGCCGCCGGCGGCCCAGGCCGCCATGGCAGGGCGGGACGACCCGGTTGAGTGCTGTGCCAGGCACTTCTTTCCGGGGGTGGCGGGGGCGATGCGCAGTCGGGCCCATGGTTTGTCGGGGCCGGTCTGGTCGACGTCGTGCCGGTAGACGACGTAGATGCCGGGTGCGGAGTTGCAGGTCAGGGTGGTGGTGGCGGTCAGGACGGCTTTGGCGCCGCGCAGGACGGGCCGGTCGGTGAAGGCGCGGGAGGTGAGGGTGATGTCTCCGTCCGATCCCTCGTCGTCGTTGTCCGTGATCGTCATGCGGCTGCCGGCCCGGAAGGTCCGCACGTCCCATTCCGACTGGGGCCACGTTCTGTCCGGAGCCCAGCGTTCCTCCAGCCTGGGCGGAGGCAGTTTCCTGACCTTGCTCCGGCAGGCGCGGCGTGCCGCCTCGTCGGCGGGTTCCACGCGCACCCGTGCCCATAGGAACGGATGCTCGTCCGGGCCCACGTCTCCGGCGCCGCGCTGGGTCACCGGGTAGGTGCCAGGCCGGGCGTCGCAGGCGACGGTGACGGTGGTGGTCAGCACCGGATGCATCATGCGCAGCTTCCCTGCCGCAACGAACGCGGGGGAGTTGATGGTTGCGAGGTAAGTGGCATCGCTGGCCGTGGTGTTGACCGTCAGTGTGTCGCCGGGATGCACCGAGCGGACACTTCCGAACGGGAGCGAGGGTCCGGGCGGGGAGGCCGAGGCCGGCCCGGCTGCCAGGAAGGGGAGCAGGAGGGGGAGTGCCGCCCACGCGGTCTTGCGGAGTCGGTCCATCGCCGCACCCTGTCCTCTTATTTGATGACATGCCAGTTGTTACTCAGTAGTACACTATCGTCTCTCGAATGAACATATGTGCGGGTTCTGGTCAGTTCAGGGTCCGCTCGCTGTTCGGCCCTCTCCAAGACGGAAAGACATCTTCTTGCGTTCCAGACACGGATGGATTCCAGCCCTTGTTTTCGCTACCCCGGGTGCCGCCGGCGCTGACCATCCACCGGTTCCCTTCAATCGGGAGCACCATGGCACTCCTGCCGGGCTGGCCGCTGTAGGGGTTCGCCTGGAGTACGGTCAGCGGGAACGACTCGGCACCCGCGGGCGTGCGGTAGATCCGGGTGGCGTTGGTCGCTGGTTCCCTCATCGGTCAGCAGCCACGGCCGTTGATCGGATGACTGATCCCGTGACTTCCCTGACTGATGGTCGTGCGCTTCCCGGCCGGTCGGGTGCTCAAGGCGTACGTTTGCCGAACCATCCTGGGCAGGCAAGTAGTACTTGGGACGGATCTCCGGCGTCGTCCGGGCTGGTGACGACCAAGATCATTCCGGTGCCTAGCGTTGCGCGTGATCAGAAGCGACCTGCGGGCCGTCCGTGATTCCGATCGCCTCTTCACGCCACCGGAGCTTTGTCATGCCTAGAACAAGAATGTGGGCAGGTCCACCGGCCCTCACACTTCTACTCGGATTATGGGGGATCACACGTGAGAACAGCATGTGGCGTGACGAGGCGGCGACGTGGGAGGCGGCCCACAGGACCGTCCCCGAGATCTGGCACCTGCTGGGGCGGATCGACGTAGTCCACGGCCTCTACTACGTGTTCATGCACGGCGTTTTCACGGTCTTCGGAGACAGCCTTTACTCGCTGCGACTGCCTTCCGTCCTGGCCATGGCATGCGCCGCTGTCGTGGTCACCCATCTGGGTTCCCGACTGGCCGGCCAACACACGGGGCTGGCGGCGGGCCTGGCGTTCGCCCTTCTCCCCGCGGTCCAGGAATATGCGCAGGAGGGACGCCCGTACGCACTCGTGACCGCCTGTGTGGCACTGGCCTGCCGGCTCCTCGTCGCGGCGGTCGACAACCCGAGCAAGGGCCGTTGGGCGGCGTACGGCACGACCGTGCTGATGGCGGCGCTGCTCAACTGGTTCTCCCTCCTGATGCTGCTTGCACATGCCGTGACGATTGCCCTTGCCCGCCCGACCCGCGCGACCGTCTTGCGATGGACATGCGCCGCGTGCGCCGCCGTGGCGGGCACGTTGCCCCTCATCGTGGTGAGCCAGACGCAGGCGGGGCAGATCGCCTGGATCCCCCCGACCAGGACGAGCACCCTGCTCGGTCTCGCACTGACCCTGCTCGCGGGCGTGCTGTGCGCGTGGCTCGCGCGATCGAGGACGGCCAACCGCGTGCCCGGCCCCTCCCGGATCACGCTGACCGCGCTCGCCTTGCCACTCCTCGTTGTTCCACCGCTCCTGCTGGCCGGCGTATCCGTGGCCCGCCCCGTCTACCAGGCCCGCTACATCCTCTTCAGCCACGTCGGACTCGCCCTGCTCCTCGGCGCGGCGTGCCACGCAGTCGCATCCCGCGTCCGGACATCACCTCACCGAACCGTTGCCGTAGTCATGGTTCTCGCTTTCCTCGGGCTGCTCCCGGTCCAGGTGTCACTGCGCAGCGCGAGCGGCCGGATCGACGACGTGCTGTCCACGGCCAAGAACGTCGCCGCGGTCCGCGAGCCGGGCGACGCAGTGCTGTACATCCCGGCTGACCGTCGTGATACCGCCGTTGTCTCACCTGGCGCATTCACCGGAGCAGACGACGTGGCACTCGTCGAGAACCCGCTGGGGTCCGGCACCCTGAACGGCGTGGAGGGCACCCCTCAGCAGATAGCGGACGCCATGCTGACGGCCCGCCGCATCGTGGTCGTCACCGACGCCAGTGCGTCGCCCCCCACCACAGCCCGCGACCGGACCAAACAGCAAGTACTCAAGGCGCACTTCATCCGCTGCTCCGAAAGGAGCGAACGAGGTCGCAAGGTCCTGGTCTACCGACGCCGCCCCGGCTGAACTCGTGGCCGCTCGACTGCGACCCAGGGGTGACGTGACATCCGCTCTCACCGCGGTTAGGGGTGTGTACCGAAGTGCCATCCGTCGACGCCTCGGAACGGCTCCCGCTTCGAGATGCACAGCCAGCCCGTGGGCGCCCCACCCATCTCTGCGGCGAGGCTTACGCCGGCGATGAGCGAGGCAAGCCCGATGAGCCTCGATCACCGCTGCCGGCGCACCGCCCTGGCCAGTGCCGCCATCGAACTGCGCGCCCGGCAGGTGCAGCCGTACCTGCAGCGCGTCGCCGACGTCCTGGTCGGCATCGGCCTGGCCGAGGCGCAGGACGCCAGAGTGCAGCGCCGGGATGGCGAAGTGCTCGCCGCGGCTGTGGCGCTCAGCGGATCCGGTGCGCCCGCCCCTGTTTCGCCGGCGACGCGCGATGGCGCTGGGGCTCGGAGTGCGCGTGCACGGTGCCGAGCATTCGGCTGCGGCCGCGCGGACCAGATGGGACAACATACGAGTACCTGCGTGGCAGCCGCAGAAGTACCACAATAACGAGCGTGGAACGACGGAGAGAAAGCAGTCCGCAGCGAGTATCGCCGACGAGCCGGAAGCGCAGCTAGCGGTGCGTGACTTCCTGCCCAGCTGAACCGTGGCGGAGATCCCGGATCAGCACATGTCCGGAGCCGGTAGGCGCTGAGCAGTGCGGGCCATGCAGATCGAGGTTCTCGAGATCCGTGGGGAGGGCAAATTCCGGACCTACATGCGTCGGATCGAAGTCGAAGACCACGCTCGTGCCGCTGCCTTCCGGCGAATCGAATTCCCGGGGGCCAGAAAGCGGGCGCATACCGACGAGGTCCTGGCCAAAGCCACGCCCTGCGGACCACATGTCGATCGTGACCCGCTCAGACAGCGCCGCCGCAGCTGCCAACAGCCACCACTCAGGACCCAGGAGAGAGTCGAAGTAACCAAGGGCGGGAGCATTCGAGCCGTCCCAAGCATGAGGCTGATCCATCACCATCGTGAAGCTGAGATCACCAGTGATCTCAACGACAGTGCGCAGCGTGTGCTCCGCTGCAACCCTTGTTGCCGGATGAAGCGCGTGCCGCGCCACGGCACACAACACGCAGGCCGCCAGCCTCGAATCTCCACGACCCACCCCGAAGTGCATGGCCGTCCGCTTGCGCACGGCGGCGTCGAACTCCAGAACCTTGATGTCAGCCGCGTCGTATGCGTGCTCCGTCACGCCCACACGCTACCGATCTGGCTGCCTGAACTGAAGGCGCAAAAGACGCCCTTGCCTGCACCGGAGGCGTGGTGCCCTTCTGGATCGCGGGTGGGCAGGTCGTCGTTGTGGCACTCCAACTGCCCGTTACTGAACGGACGCAGCGTCCGTCGCGCCGCTCGACGGAGACCTTGCGGCGGTGCGCGTCCCCTCCGTGGGGTGCCGGCCGTTACGTAGCGATGTGCGCCTGGCATTCCGGTGGCCAGCAGCTGGAGTTCAGCTGGAGTACACACTGTTTCAAGATCGCGTTGCCAGAGTCCCGCCTCGTGTCTACCTCACACTCGCGTGCCGGCGTCGCCTCTGTATGTGCGGCGGCTTTCACGCTTTCAGGACTGCTCGTCACAGGCATGCTTGCCGCTCAGCCTGCGGCTGCCGCGGACCCGGCCAACTACCAGAACGTTCGGATCAACGAAGTCACCTCGTCGAACAATGACACGGTGGAGTTGTACAACACCGGCTCGACTGCGGTGAGCATCAGTGGCTGGAAGATGTCCGACGACAGCTTCGCGCCGCAGTCGTTCAGCCCGTCCTCCAGCACGATCCCGGCCGGCGGCTTCGTCACCTTCAACTCGCCCAAGGGGCTCGGTGATTCGGACAAGCTGGTCATCTACACGTCCAGCGGCACGGTGGTCGACCGCGTTGAGTGGGCCACCAACGGTGCGAAGCCGGCGATGGCACGTTGCGGCGGCGACGGCACCGGGGGGTGGGTGACCACGACCGCGGCGTCCACGTTCGGCGCCTCGAACGCCTCGGGCTGCCCGTCGTCGATTCCGACGGCGAGCCGGGTGCGGATCAACGAGGTCACCTCGGACGGCGCGGACACCGTGGAGCTGTACAACGGCGGAACGAGCGCCGTCAGCATCGGCTCGTGGAAGTACGTCGACAATGACACCAGCCACTCCCCGGTATCGGTCTCGTCCTCCTCGCCGAGCGCGACCAGCATTCCCGCGGGCGGCTACGTCACGTTCAACTCCACCATCGGTCTGGGTGACAACGACTCGGTCTTTCTCCTCGACAGCAACGGCAACACGATCGACTCGGTGACCTGGGCGACCGGTGGCGCCAAGCCGTCGGACGAGCGTTGCACCAACGGCACCGGCTGGTTCCAGACCTCCACGACCGCGACGCTCGGCAGCGTGAATTCCTGCTCAGGCGGCGGTGGCGGTGGTGGTCAGACCGGCCAGTTGCTGGGTGGCGGTGGCTCGCTCACCAGTGGCTGCACGCCCGAGGCGCCCTCCGGTACGGGTTCCACCCCGGCGGGCACCCTGGCGTGGCCAGGCGGGCTGGACGTCACGATCGCGGACAACGTCTGCGCGTTCACCACGTCCACCGGTCCTGAAGGCCGGGACCTGAGCGGTCTGGCATTCGACCCGGCGAACCCGTCGGTGCTGTGGGCCGCCAAGAACAAGGACTGGCTGTTCAAGCTGGTCAAGAGCAACGGCAAGTGGATCCCGGACGCGTCATGGAGCGCGACTGGCAAGCAGATCCGCTTCGCGGGCGGCTCCGGCGAGCCGGACTCCGAGGGGTTGACGGTCGGCGCCAACGGCCACATCTACGTGACCTCCGAGCGTGACAACACCAACAACACGGTCCCCAAAGACACGATCATGGAGTTCGACCCGGCCGCGACCGGGTCGACGCTGACGCCGATCCACCAGTGGGACATGACCTCGCAGTTCCCGCAGCTCAACACCGGCAGCAAGGACGATGCCAACCTGGGCTTCGAGGGTGTCGGCTACGTGCCGGACAGCTGGCTGACCGCGAACGGCTGGGTCGACCCGCTCACCGGCGCCGCCTACAACCCGGCGAACTATCCGCTGCACGGGTCGGGCCTGTTCTTCGCCGGCCTGGAGTGGGACGGCACGCTGCACGTCTACGGCCTGAACTCCGACGGCACGTTCACCACGTTCGGCACGATCGCGACCGGCAAGGCCTCCGTGATGGACGTGACGTTCGACGCCGGAACCCAGCGCATCATCGCGACCTGCGACAACACCTGCGGCGAGACGCACACCTTCATGAAGGTCAACGCCAGCGGCGCGATCGTTCCGGACGTGACCTACACGAACCCGGCCGTCATGCCGACCGACAACCTGGAGGGCTTCGCGATCGCACCGACGTCGACCTGCGTCAACGGCTCCCGAGAAGCGGTCTGGAGCGACGACGGCATCTACGGCTTCGGCTCCGGAACCTCCTCCTACGGGCACACCATCTACAGCGGCACCTTCCCCTGCTGATCCCGCCAACCACGGGAGACGGCTCACACACGGGGCCAACTCCCAGGTGAGGCACCCAAGCAGTACGCAACGATGGAGCTCCTGGCAGACGGGGTGACGGCCAAGACCACCCGCTGACTGCCAGGAGCTTCGTCGTACCTGTCCACGAGACCGCGCGTGACCCACGCAGGTCGGCCCTGCGGCTGCTCTCACAACCGTGCGGCCGGGACCCGTTGTGGCTCTTCCAGACCCGGGCTCTCCGGCGCCGACACCTGGACCGCGGACCAGCGCAAGGACTTCGGCAACGACCTCAAGGACCCCCAGCTGCTGATCGCCTCGGAGTCCGCCAACTCCTCCCAGTCCGACAGCGGGCCGGCCGACCGGAAGCCCACCAACCACGCCTTCTGGTGCACCTACGCCAAGGACTACACCCACATCAAGTCCATCTGGAAGCTGACCACCACGGAGGCGGAGAAGTCGGCGTCGGCAACCATGCTCGACACCTGGTCTGCTCGGCGGGATCGATGCTCAGCCGGTAACGGGTTTTGTCGGCGACCCAGTTGGACGTAGGTGCACCAGTAGCCGGCTTACGGGGGGTAGCCAGGTGCTCGGGTCCTGATCGGCCTTGGAGCGGCTTGAGGGTGGACTGCAACAGCCGCATGGCCAGCTGCTGCAGTCGTCCGGCCTCGCCGGTCAGTGTCAGGCCGTCGGCCTGGAGGAGGCCCACCGGTTCGTCGATCAGCTGGTCGTCCACGGACCTGGCCGCCGCCGACTCGGCCGATTCGGTTGTGTCGGGCTCGTTCAGGTGCCCGTTCGCAACGACGACGCCGGTTGCAGTACCAGGTCGGGATGAGTCGGACCGGGATGTGGGCGCTGGGAGTGAAGGGTGCACCATGGCCGGGGAACGGCGCGTTCGAGTCAAAAACGATCACGCACGGCTCTTCGATAGGGGGCTTGCCAAAGCATCCCAGAGCAAGGCATCGCACCTCCTGGGATTTCAGGCGCGCAGGCGTCCGTGCGCACCGTCCTCGGGCAGCCGCCCGCAGCAGGTTCCCGACCGGGCACCTTGCGGAAGAGCGGTACGACATGCCCGGCGAGCCGGACCGGATCCTCCGGTTGGACGTACGCAGGCACCCCAGTCTGGGCGGACTCAACCATGAGCATGGCATGCCGCTTGACCTGCTGCGATGACCCTTTCGGCTTCCGCAACGCCGACAGCCCGTCACGTTTCGTTGCGCTCCAGGTCGGCCTCGATCGCGTACGCGGCACCACCTATCCACTGGAGGTTGTCAAGCTGGTGCGACTCGGCGGCAGGGTCGCGCGGCCACGGGCCATGGAACCAGCACAAGAGGGACGTAAGCATCAAAATGCTAGACAGGCGATAGCGCTTTGTTCCGTGATATCAGGATTAGAGATCGCCGAGAGTCGGCGCCTTTGGGAGGCAGCCTGTGTCCCTTCACACCAACAGGTCTGAACCCGAGGCCGGATCCCGGACCGGAGTGTGGTTCGTCGGGGCCCGGGGCTCCGTCGCCGCGACGGCGATCGTGGGGTGCGCCGCCGTCGCCGCTGGACTGCGGCCGCCGACCGGTATGGTCACCGAGACCCCGCCGTTCGCGGAGAGCAGGCTGCCCTCCCTGTCCTCGTTCGTCTTCGGAGGGCACGACACCGTGGACTGCCCGCTGCCCAAGAAGGCAGAGTCGCTGGTCGCTGAGGGAGTGCTGCCACACGGGCTGCCGTCCGCGGTGTGCGCCGAACTCGCCGCCGCCGACGCGGAGATACGGATCGGCGGACCGCTGCCCGCAGACCGCCGAGGCGACGAGGAGCTGATCGCGGGCTTCGCGGCAGACATCACCGGCTTCGCGGGGCGATGCGGCGCGGCTCGCACGGTCGTGGTCAACGTCGCCACCACGGAGCCCGCGCCCGCCGCGGGCGACGCCCGTCTGCCCCCCAGTTCGCTGTACGCGGCGGCCGCGCTGCGCGCCGGATGCCCCTATGTCAACTTCACACCGTCCCCGGGCCTGGGCCACACGGCGCTGCGCGCAGCGGCCCGCGACGCGGCAGTGCCGTACGCGGGCCGGGACGGCAAGACCGGGCAGACCCTGCTCCGGGCCGTGCTCGCGCCCATGTTCCAGCAGCGCGCACTGGTCGTGCGCGCCTGGTCCGGAACGAACCTGCTCGGCGGAGGGGACGGCGCCGCGCTGGCGGACCCTGGGGCTGCCGCCGCCAAGAGCGCAGGCAAGAACCGGACGCTGTACGAGACTCTCGGCTCGCTGCCCGAAGGAAAGGTGCACATCGACGACGTGCCGGTGCTGGGGGACTGGAAGACTGCCTGGGACCACGTCGCCTTTGACGGCTTCCTCGGTGCGCGGATGTTCCTGCAGACGATCTGGCAGGGCTGCGACTCCGCGCTGGCCGCGCCCCTGGTCCTCGACCTGGCGCGGCTGCTCGCCCGCGCCCACGAGGCGGGTATCACGGGCCCACGCCCGGAGCTGGGTTTTTACTTCAAGGACCCCGACGGCGGCTCCTCGGCGCTGGCCGACCAGTACACGGCCCTGCTGGGCTTCGCCGAGCGCCTGCGGGAGCCACGGTGATGCCGGCCGACGGCCGGGGAACCGCCGCGCGGCCGGGGGCCCAGCTGCGTGCGTGGGCAGAACTCCTGAGAGTCTCCGCCCTGCTCACGGTTCCGGGTGACGCGCTCGCCGGGGCGGCGGCCACCGGGGAGCGACCGACCCGCAGCACCGGGCTCGCGATGGGCGCCTCACTGTGCCTGTACGCGGCAGGGATGGCCCTTAACGACTGGGCGGACCGGAACCATGACGCGGCCTGCCGGCCGCACCGCCCGATCCCCTCCGGGCGGATCAGGCCGGGCACCGCGCTCGCGGCCTCGGCGGGCCTGACAGCGGCCGGCCTGGCGCTGGCTCGCCACGCGGGCCGCGAAGCCGCGCGGGCCGCGACGGTCCTCGCGGCCACGGCGTGGGCGTATGACCTGGGCCTGAAGCGGACCAAGGCGGGCCCGGCAGTCATGACGGCGGCCCGCTGTCTGGACCTGCTCCTGGGCGCCGCGGCCACGTCCCGCTCGGGGACTCGGGCGGCGCTGGGCCCGGCGGCCGCCCTGGGAGCGCACACCTTCGCCGTCACGATGGTCTCCCGCCACGAGACGCTGGGCGGCTCGGTGACCGCCCCCCTCGCCGCGCTCGGCACGACGGCAGCGGTGGGGATCGTGACGAGCCGTCGGCGCGGGCTCGGGCGGCGTCGGAGCCGTTCCCCCGGGGGCCCCGCCCGCGCCGGGCTCGCGGCCGGGTATGCGGCCACGGCCGCGGGGCCGTTGATCCGTGCAGCACTCGACCCCTCGCCCGCCCTCACCCAGCGGGCCGTCGGTGGCGGAATCCGGGCGATGATCCCGCTGCAGGCTGCACTGACCGCGCGGGAGGGCTCGGTCGGTGCAGCAGCGGCCATCATCGCCCTGGCGCCGGCCGCGCGGAGGCTCTCACGGAGGGTCAGCCCGACATGAGCCTGCGATTCGGCTACGGCACCAACGGCCTGACCGACCTCAGGCTCGACGACGCCCTCGCACTCCTCGCCGACCTGGGCTACGACGGGGTTGGGCTGACCCTCGACCACATGCACCTCGACCCGGCAGGCCCCGATGCGCCCGCCCGCGCCCGGCAAGTGGCGCGGCGCCTCGCACGGCTCGGCCTCGGCGTGACTGTCGAGACCGGCGCACGCTACATCCTCGACCCTCGGCGCAAGCACGGACCGTCCCTGATCGACCCCGACCCCGAAGCGCGCGCCACCAGGGCCCGGTTGCTGGTGACCGCCGTGCACATCGCCGCCGAACTCGGGGCGCACGCCGTGCACTGCTTCAGCGGCACCGTGCCGGACGGAGCGGATGACGGCACCTCGTGGAAGCGGTTCGGCCAGGCGCTCGAACCGGTACTCGCCGCGGCGGAACGCGAAGGGGTGCCCCTCGCCGTCGAGCCCGAGCCCGGCCACCTCCTCGGCACCCTCGCCGACTTCCACCGCCTGCGCGCGGATCTCGGCGACCCGGGTGTCCTTGGCCTCACCCTGGACATCGGGCACTGCCAGTGCCTCGAGCCCGAGCCGCCCGCCGACTGCGTGCGGGCCGCCGCACCCTGGTTGCGACACGTTCAGATCGAGGACATGCGCCGCGGGGTCCACGAGCACCTGCCCTTCGGCGAAGGCGAAATCGACTTCCCGCCCGTCCTGGACGCCCTGAGCGCCACGGGCTACCGGGGCTTGACAGTCGTTGAACTGCCCCGGCATTCGCATATGGGCCCGGACCTCGCCCATCGCTCCCTGCGCTTCCTGCGGAACGGAGGCACATGGTGACCACCCCACCGACCACCACGAACGCGGCAACGGACAATCCGTTCACAGCCCTCGACGAGCGGCTGCCGCCCGCCGTCCGGGCCTGGCTCGGCGCGGCCCTTGCCGAGGCGGCCGAAGCCGTGGCCCCGGCCGGACACCGGCGGGGTCTGCCGGCCTGGGAGTTGCGCTTCGCCGAGGCCGGCCGCCGCTGCGGTTCCGAGACCGCCGCCGACACGGCGCGCGTCCTGCTGCTGCACACCGCAGGCGCCGGCGCCGCCACCGCGGCGCGGCTCTACCGCCGGGGCACCGCCGACGAACGCCGCGCCGTGCTGCTCGCCCTGCCCGGCTTGGAGCTCGCCCCCGCGGAAGGGCTGCCGCTCGTGGAGGACGCGCTGCGGACCAGCGACACCCGCCTGATCGCCGCTGCCGTCGGCCCGTACGCCGCCGAACACCTCGCCCCGCACGCCTGGCGGCACGCGGTCCTCAAATGCCTGTGCACCGGGGTCCCCGCGGCCGCGGTCGCCGGCCTGGCCAGGCGGGCCCGCGGCGACGCCGAACTCGCCCGCATGCTCGCCGACCACACGGGCGAATGCACAGCCGCCGGCCGCCCCGTACCCGTCGACCTGTATCTCGTCCAGGCCCTGACCGCCGAGGCAGAGGAGCCCTGATGCGCATCTTCGACCCCCATATCCATATGACGTCCCGCACCACTGACGACTATGAGGCCATGCGCGCGGCGGGCGTGCGGGCCGTCGTCGAGCCCTCGTTCTGGCTGGGCCAGCCGCGCACCTCTCCCGCCACTTTCCTCGATTACTTCGACTCCCTGCTCGGCTGGGAGCCCTACCGCGCCGCCCAGTACGGCATCACCCACCACTGCGCGCTCGCCCTCAACCCCAAGGAGGCCAACGACCCACGGTGCGTGCCCGTCATCGACGAACTGCCGCACTACCTCGTCAAGGACCACGTCGTCGCCGTCGGCGAGATCGGCTACGACTCCCTGACCCCCGCCGAGGACACCGCGCTCGCCGCCCAGCTCCAGCTCGCCCACGACCACGGGCTTCCCGCCCTCGTCCACACCCCGCACCGGGACAAGCTCAACGGCCTGCGCCGCACCGTCGACGTCGTGCGCGAGTCGGCCCTCCCTCCGGAGCGGGTGCTGCTCGACCACCTCAACGAGACCACGGCCAAGGAGGCCAAGGACAGCGGCGCCTGGCTCGGCTTCTCCGTCTACCCGGACACCAAGATGGACGTGGACCGCATGGTCGCCGTCCTCAAGGACTTCGGGACCGAACGCGTCGTGGTCAACTCCGCCGCGGACTGGGGCAGAAGCGACCCTCTCACGACCCGCAGGGTCGGCGATGCCATGCTGAGGGCCGGGTTCAGCGAGGACGAGGCCGACCAGGTGCTGTGGCACAACCCCATGGCATTTTACGGACTGAGCGGACGACTGAGCCTCGACCGCGGCAGACCGGACGTCCCCTACGAGGGCAACACCATCCTGCGCGGCGGGGAGTAGACCCTATGCGGTTCCGCCACCCCAACGGCGACGTCGTCCACCTCGCTTACTGCACGAACGTCCACCCGGCCGAGACCCTCGACGGGGTGCTTGCCCAGCTCCGCGACCACTGCGAGCCGGTGCGACGGCTGCTCGGGCGGGACCGGCTCGGCATCGGCCTGTGGCTGGCCAGGGAGGCAGTCCGCGCCCTGACCACGGACCCCGCCGCCCTGCTCCGGCTGCGCTCCGGACTCGACCGGCGCGGCCTCGAGGTCGTCACCCTCAACGGCTTCCCGTATGAAGGATTCGGCGCCGCCGAGGTCAAGTACCGCGTATACCGGCCCGACTGGACCGAACCCAAGCGTCTGGCCCACACCGCCGACCTGGCCAGGCTCCTCACCACACTGTTGCCGGACGACGCCGCGGAGGGCACCGTCTCGACTCTCCCCATCGCCTGGCGAACCCCCTTCGACGCGGCCCGGGCGCGGGCCGCCCGTGCCGCCCTGGCCGCGCTCGCGGAACGGCTCGCCACCCTCGAGGAGGAGACCGGCCGCCGCGTCCGCGTGGGCCTGGAGCCGGAGCCCGGCTGCGTGATCGAGACCACCGCCGACGCCGTCGCGCAGCTCACCGCCGTCCCCGGCGACCGCATCGGCGTCTGCCTGGACACCTGCCACCTCGCCACCTGCTTCGAGGACCCGCGGACCGCGCTCGACGCCCTCCGGGCCGCCCGGATCCCCGTACCCAAGGTCCAGCTCTCTGCCGCCCTGCACGCCGAGAACCCCTGTCTGCCCGAAGTACGCGAGGCCCTCGCGGCATTCGCCGAGCCCCGTTTCCTGCACCAGACCCGCACCCGGACCGCCGCCGGCCTGCTGGGCACCGACGACCTTGCGGAGGCACTGGCCGGCGGTGTCCTGCCGGACGAGTCGCCGTGGCGCGCGCACTTCCACGTTCCCCTGCACGCGCCGCCCTCCCCTCCGCTCACCTCCACCACCACCGTTCTCCAGGACACCCTCGAACACCTCATCGGCGGCCCGGCGCCGCTGAGCCGCCACCTCGAAGTCGAGACCTACACCTGGCAGGCCCTCCCCTCGGAACTGCGCCCCGGCGGCCCCGGCCAGCTCGCCGAAGGCATCGCCGCCGAACTGGCCCTCGCCCGCGACCTCCTGGTCGATCTGGGCCTCAAGGAGCTGCCATGACAAGTCACCGCCCGCCACGGCCCCTCCTCGTCCTCGACGTCGCAGCCCTGACCCCGCGCCTCCTCGACCGCATGCCCCGCCTCGCAACGCTGGCCCGGTCCGGTTCATGGGCGCACCTGGGGACGGTGCTGCCCGCCGTGACCTGTGCGGCCCAGTCCACCTTCCTCACCGGCACGCTCCCAGCGGAGCACGGCGCCGTGGGCAACGGCTGGTACTTCCGCGAACTCGGCGAGGTGCTCCTGTGGCGCCAGCACAACGGACTGGTCCGCGGCGACAAACTGTGGGACGCGGCCCGGCGCGCCCACCCTGGCTACACCGTCGCCAACGTCTGCTGGTGGTACGCGATGGGCGCAGGCACCGACATCACCGTCACCCCCCGCCCCGTCTACCGAGCCGACGGCCGCAAGGAGCCAGACTGCTACACCCGCCCGCCCCGGCTCCACGACGAGCTCACCCGGACGCTCGGCACCTTCCCCTTGCTCCGCTTCTGGGGACCGGGCGCGGGCATCGACTCAAGCCGCTGGATCGCCGAGGCCACCCGCCGCATCATGCGCGCCAGCGCTCCGGACCTCGTTCTGTCCTACCTGCCGCACCTCGACTACGACCTGCAGCGGTATGGCCCGGACGACCCGCGCTCCGAGCGAGCCGCCGAGGAACTCGACTCCGTGATCGCCCCGCTCGTCGACGACGCCGAGGCCGAGGGCCGCACCGTCGTCGTCCTGTCCGAGTACGGCATCACCCGTGTGAGCCGCCCGGTCGACATCAACAGGGCCCTGCGCCGCGCCGGACTGCTCGAGGTGCACACCCAGGACGGCATGGAGTATCTCGACCCCGCGGCCTCACGCGCCTTTGCGGTGGCCGACCACCAGGTAGCGCACGTCTATGTGCGCCGTCCGGAGGACATGGAGGCTGCCCGCGGGGCGCTCCTGGCCCTCGAGGGCGTGGACCGGCTTCTCGACGACCGGGGCAAGAAGGACCACGGCCTGGACCACCCGCGCTCGGGTGACCTGGTCGCCGTGGCCGAGCCCGGCGCCTGGTTCACGTACTACTACTGGCTGGACGACGCGGCCGCCCCGGACTTCGCCCGGACGGTGGAGATCCACCGCAAGCCCGGCTACGACCCCGCCGAGCTGTTCTTGGATCCCCTCGATCCGTGGGTGAGGGCCAGGGCGATGTGGGCGCTCGCCCGCAAGAGACTCGGCATGCGCTACCACATGGCGGTCGTACCACTCGACCCCTCGCCCGTCCGCGGCAGCCACGGCCGCCTGCCTGAGGACCCCGGCGACGGGCCGGTCATCGTGTGCTCAGCTCCCGGGGCCGTCTGCGGTCGGGTCGAGGCCACCGATGTGAAGCCGCTGCTCCTGCGGCTGGCGGGCCTCGGCTAGCGCGTGCCCAGCCCGCACCGCGAGCCCGTTGGCCGGGACGGCGGGCAGGCATGCAGGACTACCCACGGCGGACCCGGCGCAGGTACCTGGCCGGCGGGGCCACCGCTGTGGCCGAGGACTGCTCGGACAAGGCCGCCCGGCGCATGCCGCTGTTCGTTGCGTCGTGGTCGGCCTCGCCGTTCTCCTGCTGACCGTGGTATCCGATCGGTGCCGGTGGTCTGCGCGGCTGCCCCCGGCGGTGGCGCCAGAGGGACACTGGCCTGCGGCCCCGGGCGCTGCACCAGGATTCCGGGCCTGGCCGGGTAATGATCCGGCCGGGCCCTGGACGCAACCGCGCGAGTGGCGAGCGTGGAGGATGTGGCGCTCGGCGTCGCGTCAGACCTGGAAGCTCGGTCCCAGGACGGTATCGGCGCCGGGAGCGGACGGGTGCCGGAACAGCTCCTTGGCGCGGACCTCGACGGAGTACATCAGCGAGACTGCCTCCTGTAGGTGCTCGGGGTGCCCGTTGAAGACCCGGTTCAGGGTCCTGAGGAGATCACCGTACGCCCGGTCGCACTGCTCGGACGGGAGTCGGCCGGGGGAGTCCTGCGGAATCGCGGACGTATCGGGGTCGTCCATCACCGGGTACACGCCGTCCGGGTCGAAAGGGATCTCCTCACCCTCGAACACCCATGCGCCGTCCTTCTGGATCAGGCGTCTGCCTCTGACGACCTGCTGGAACCGGTAGTAGTGGGAGGGCTGCCCCTGGTACTCGGGGTGGCCGATGGTGCCTTCGCCCTGATAGATGATCTCGTAGATCGCGGAGTGGGCGGTGGCAACGTCGTACACCCTGTGGAGGTTCCCCGGCGCCCCGCCGGGCCAGTTCAGCACCTGGGGCCTGTCCCTTCCGGTGAAGATGCCATCCCCCATCTCGCTGATCTTTCTGGCAATCTGCGTGTAGAGCCACCCGATGGTGAACTCCTCGAACTCCGCCTCCTGGAAGAAAGTCCTCAGCGGCGAGAACAGATGGGTGTCCAGATCCTCTGCCGAGATGGCCTGGGCCATCTTGACAGTGTTGTTCTGGGGCAACTCGTAGTGGTAGGAGGTGACCTCGCCCCGCTCGTTGAGCTCGATCCGCTCGGGGACGACTGGCTCTGGATACGGCGTCCTCGCCTTGGTGAGAGGCCGCTCGGGCCTCTCAATCCCCATGAACACGTCGCGGATCTGCTCGATCGAGCACCGGCGCAGCGAGACGACGAGGTCGGGCAGCACCCCGGCGGGCAAGTGGTTCGGGTACGTCGGCACGAATCCCGGCCGACCGATCCGGGGCTTCCCGTCCAATGCGGTCAGGATGTTGGCCACCAAGGTCATGTGCAGCATCTCCTGCAGCACCACGCTCCGGATGATCTCGGCCACCTCGCGGTTGCGGCCGGGCTTGAGGGAGAACAGCGCGTACAGGTACGGCGGAATGGTGGAGTGTTCAAGCTCGAGGGCGAGCTGGAGTGCGTGGCGTAGGTCATCGACGTTCCGGAGCGCCAGGAAAGGGGGCCGCTCTTGGCGCAGCCACCTCACGATCGCGTCCCGCTTCCCCGGCGACAGATCGCGGGTGACCGGCATGTGGCTCGGTGAATCCACGGGCTCGGTGAGGACGTGCTGCAGGCGGCTCTTGTACTTGACGACGTCGTGGTAGTTCGCCAGGTCGAGTACGTCCCGCATCACCGGGTACAGGTTGGCGTACTGCTGGAGGATCGGTTTGATGTCGGGGATCCAGGCGATGTCCGCCGGCTCCTTGTACTCGTCCCAGACCAGCACGTTGAGCTGGCCTTCCGTGTGCATCACGGTCCCGCCGCCGCTCGAGTACTCCGGGCCGTAATCGACGTTGTAGACCTGTCCGTCGGTGTAACCGCGCGGGTTGCCCGGATCAGTCGCCGCCAGTCGAACCGTGGCTTGCCCCCGCTGATCGGTGGTTACGGGCTGGATCGGCTGGAGCCCGCCTCGCTCGCCCATCGGGATCGGCGGTGCGACCAGCGAGTTGTCGTCGGAATGCCGCTTGGCGTCCTCCATGGCGGCGTTGTCGAAAACGATCTTGACGTTGGCGGCTGGCTCACCGAACCGGGTGGCGTGGATGGTGGTGGTCGAGCCTTCCCCTGCCTGCACCGGCGGGTAGACGTGGAAGACGGAGTCGTCGGCGCGGGCGAAGCTGGCGTCGCTGTTCTCCTCCAGCAGCACGGTGCCGTCGAGAGTCCTCAGGGCGAGCCGACGGTCCGAGAACGCCGTCCTGCCCTGCCCGAGTTGGATGGTGGCGATGCCCGCGCGCTCGGTGAAGAACCTGTTGTCGAGGGGGCCGAGCTGAGCCAGCACCTCCGGCTCGCCGTCGCCCTTCGGCAGGGCCACCACCTGAATGGGGCCGATGCTGTCGAGGGGAGGGCCGCCGGGGGCACTGGTGGGGACGCTGTTGCCCAGATCGATGTGCAGCCGGTCCTGCCCGTCGATGCGGCACGGCGCGTCCATGACGGGTCCCCCCTCGGCGGGGAGGCGCAGTCGGCGCGCCGCGGTGAAGTGCCGGGGCTCTCCGGAGGCGGTCGGCCCGATGGAGCCCACGATGCGGCCCGTGCCGAACCGCGGCGAGTCCCAGTCGGCTTCGTAGCCGTCGAGCATGAACTTGATGGACAACTCGTCATCGGCCGTGCTCTCCACCAGTTCCTTCAGGAACGGCGACGACCCCGTGTCCGTCTCGTCAGGACTGAGCCTGATGACGGACTGGTAGACGGCCGAATAGCTGTCCAGGCCTGTGGCTCGGGGGCAGCGCCCCCACAGGTCGACGAATGAGGCGTGGCGGAAGTCCCCGTACAGCACCTGCCGCTGCCCGCTGTCGGACAGCCGAAGCCGCAGACCCCAGATCTGGGAAACGCCCTGCTGCACCGGGTCCAGGTCCTGGATCTTTGCGCTGACGCGATCGCCGTCGTCCACCAGGGAGCCGCCGACGACGGGCTCGATCGCACCAGACGTCACTAGGCGGCCATCCGCCCCCACGACGCTGGTCACCCTGCAGTCGAGCAGGCGGAACGAGGCGCTTCCCCGCGGATTCCACCAGCCGTCCTCTCCGACCCGGCTGCGTCTGTGAAAACGAGGTTGGAACGTGTCGTTGTCGAAGTGCTCCGGGTCGTTGTTGACGGTGGAAGGGTCGAAGACGAACCTTCCTGAGAAGTGCAGGCGCGGGAACTGAAGATAACTCAACGGAAACTCCGTTCGGACGCGGGAGGCTCACCGGACACGTATCCAGTGTTGGCCAGGAGGGGGCGGTGTGGGGACTCGGCGGTGACAGACGCCCCGTTCATGCCACGCCTGGCGGTCAGGGAATCAAGCCGAACGGGTGGGGTTTTCCGTGGAATTTCCCGGCATTCCGGGGAGCGGCTGACAAGGCGCCAGAAACGCTCGTGGAATGGCCGGCCCGTCTGGATCGCGCGGCGGTCGCCGAGTCAACGGCTGGGGTGCGGACACCGACCGGTGCCAGGCATGAGGGGGAGGCATGATGGCCGCGGCAGCCGGAAGCCGCGGCGCGGAGCCGTGCTGCGCGCGCAGTCCGTGCTGCAGCAGCGCCGGGGCCCGCCTCTGCAGGTCCGGTAGCCGCGGCCCGTAGAGCCCGAGTTTGGCCAGTGCCGGGCACCTGGGGGGCAAGGTTTCAATGCTCCGGGCGGCACGATGGCCTCGCCCGGGCGACGCTTCAGCTCGGGGCTGGGGACTTCCACCGGCGCTGGTGGAAGGGCGCTCATGCGATGCCAACACGTAATAGGCTCTGCGCTCGCGCGGGCGCTCGGGCTGACTGTGGATCAGGTCGGTGCGTTCCGGGACGTGGGCGCGTACGTGGCCGCGGTGGAGTCGGGGACGGTGGACAGTGAGGATCTGCGGGCCCGGCGTGCCGTGATCCGGTTTCACTTGCGCGAGTTGGACGAGGCCGTGCTCCTCCGCGGCGAGGCGCTCCCGTTCCTGCTGGAGGGCATCGTGTGAAGATTCCCCTCACCACGCGGAGTCACCGGCTTCGCTGCCTGCGCCTTGGTCAACCACCCTGTCGCGCTACGGCCGTTCACCGGTTGGCGGAGCCGGGCCAGCGTCTGCGCGGCGGTCGCTGCGGCCTGGGCCATCGGCACCGGGATGTGGCCGATGCGCGCCCGTACGCCGTGGGCGTTCAGGACTGTCCGGATCGCCTTGTCCCGGTCGTACGGCGTCGGGTCCGCGATGTTGTACGCGCCCGGCGGCCAGCCGACAGGCGTCGGTGAGGTCCTCGACGGCGGTCAGGCTGAGGGGGACGCTGGGTCCGGGTAGCAGGAGTAGCCCGCGGCGGACGCGGGACAGCAGCCGGGGCACCAGGTGCGGGTCCCCAGCGCCGTAGACCGAATACCACGGCGCCCGCGTCGAGCGCCAGCGCCTCACCGGCGGCCTTGGTGCGGCCGTAGGCGTTCAGGTGCCCGCGCACCGGATGGTTCTCGGTGATGCGGGAGCGCCCGGGGCCGGGCTCGTAGACGCTGGCGCTGCTCACCACACCACCGGCCGGTCGGCGGCCGTGAAGCAGCCGCGCCGTGCCGTCGACGTTGACGGCGTGCAGGGCTGCCTCGGCCGGGGAGCCGGGCACTGGGTCGCCGACGGCCGCTGCGCAGTGCACGACGAAGTCGGCGCCGGACAGGTCCGGCACCTCGCGCGCGGCGTCACAGGGGACGTGTTGGCCGACCGGGCCGGGGCGTCGTCCGACGCACAGGACGTCGGCGCCGCGGGTCGCGGTCGTGGCGGCGATCTATGAGCCGCAGAAGTCGCGCGCACCGGTGAAGGCGATCGTGGTCATCGGTTCTCCGGGGATCGACGGGCGTCGGCCGCCCGGACGGTGAGGGAGCGACAGCCGGGCAGGGCCGCGCCCCGGTCCACGCGGGCGCACAGGACGATGGGGCGGTGGGGGCGAGCGCGCGCCCGGCGCGGGCGTCCTACCCTCCCGGTTCCGGCCGCCGGTGTACGTCACGTTCCGGGGCGCGTGACGTACAGGTGACGGTTGCGCTGCCGACGGCCTCCTGCAGATGGGCTATGGCGTAGACGGGCACGGTGTTCTTCCGGTCGGCCGGACGCCGTCTGCCGACGATCAAGGAACATGCATATGCCATGGGGTATTGCCCGATCGGGCAAGCCGCCCGCAGTCGGCCAAGAGCCGATCCGCAGCCGACTGCGCAGATGACTCATACGTGCGTACTTGTGTACGACCGCCGGGCGGGACCAGGAGCGGTGGGTAGTCACTCATGATGTGAACCTTGACGACCTTGCTTACTGCGAAATTCACCCGACAGTCGGAGTCGCGCGCCTCGGGAACAGCCCGGACGGTATCTTCGTCGGGCCCGAGGCACCTGGAGTGGCGGCGCGTCCGGAGGACGGTTTCAAGGACGCCGACGGACGGGTCAAACGACAGGCTGCGCGCTTCCGTCTGTACGGATACGACAAGGACCACAACCTGCTGGGCGAGGTGACCTCGAACGAGGCGACCGTCCGGTGGACGGTCGAGCTCGCGAACGGAAAAGCGGCCTGGTTCAAGTTCCACGGGCGCTTCCATCAGTCGGAGGCACCCGAGAACCGGCGCAACGCCACGATCGGCGTGTCCGATCCGCAGCAACGAGCGGCACTGGTGATCAGCCCCGGCCCACGCAGCGTCGAGGGCGCGAACGCCGATGGCAGCGGCGCGAAGTTCGACACCGGTACGTTCCTGCGCACCCCCGTCCCGCTCGGAGAGCTGCGCACGGACGAGGCCGGACGCCTGCTGGTCCTGGGTGGCTTCGGACACTCGGCGTCCGTCAAACCCGCCAACCTGGTGACGAACTACGCGAACAACGACTACTGGTTCGACGACACCTCGGACGGCCCGGTCACCGCGACCGTGACCGTCGGCCAGGGGCGGACGATTCCGGTGACACCCGCGTGGGTGCTCGTGGCACCGCCCGACTTCGCGCCCGACACCACCAACCTGGTGACGCTCTACGACGTCGCCCGCGAGGTCGCCGAGAACGCCGGCTGGTTGCCGCGGGCCTCGGACGTCTCGTTCAGCCGCGACATCCTGCCGCTGCTCACCCGCATCTGCGGATACGCCTGGGTGAGCGGGATCGCGGTGCGTGGCCACGGCGACGGACATGCCGGTGACTTCCTCGATCCCGATCGTCTCGCCCGCCTGGCCTCGAACGCCGCTGAGGACGCGCCGCCGCGCAAGAAGATCTTCGGCAGACTGCGCACCCCGGGCGCCGAGGACGTGACCCAGGCGAACTACACGTTCATGCCTCAGCTCGCGGGGGACGACGGAGATCCCGTCGAGGGCAAACCGCGGACCTGGTTCACGATCCTGCCGGGCCAGTACGAGCGGATGCGCCGCTGGGCGTCCGGAGACTTCGTCGCCGACGGAACCGACGGAACCGACGGAACCAGCGCCGTGCCGCTGGCGGATCTCCCGCTCGCAGAACAGCCGCACGCCCTCGTCCGAGCCGCACTCGAAGCATGCAACGGGGGCCCGTTCTTCCCCGGCATCGAGATGACGTTCATCGCGGACGATCCCGCCACCTGGGCGGGAGCCTTCCGGTTGCGCGACGGCCTCGCCCCCGGAGACGTGACCAAGTACATGGCCGTCCCCTGGCAGGCCGACTTCTACGAGTGCAACACGCACTGGTGGCCGGCCCAGCGCCCGGACGACGTGCTGCCCGAGGAGCAGTACCGCGAGCTGATCCGCACGGCGGCGGAAGGAGCCGGGGAACAGTACGTGTACCGGACGCCCTGGGACCGTGGGATCGGCCTGCAAGCGGTGGACCTACCGCAGCTGGCGCAGCAACACGGCGAAACCGACGATGACTACGCACACCGTGTACATAGCGCCTGGGACAAGATCCGCGGACACTCCGGCGACAACGACATGGTCGAGAAATGGAGCCAGCTCGGCTTCGTCGTGGCACGCACCGACGCGTCCGGGGGAACTGTGCTGGTCGAGACGGAGCGGGCGGGGCAGGTCGGCCTCAGCGATCGTGAGTGGTTCTACTTTCTGCAGCATCCGGACCGCTTCCCGAAGCAGGCGCAGGCAGCCCATCAATACGCACAGGACCTGCTGAAACACGCCGCGTCCAACCCGACGGTGCAACCGTCGTACCGCCCGTTCCGGTACTCGCCCGAGGCCTTCAAGTCCCGCCTCGAGCTCATCTACAGCGATCTCGTACAGGCGGGTGAGGACGCGGATCCCGCGCGCTCGCTCTTCCGCTCGCGCCAGGACGTGGTGGAGAGAATCCGTCAGCTCGCACCGTTCAACCTGATGGACGGCGCCTGGTTGCGAAACGTCACCCAGGCCGGACCCATCAGCGAGGTCCATTCCCTGCTGTTCGCCATCTGGACGGACGAGCAGGGCAACGGCAACCCGGCTCTCAACCATGCCAACCTCTACACCGACCTGCTCCACAGCGTGGGTCTGTATCTGCCCCCGGTCGACTCGTACGAGTTTGCCATGCTGCCCGAGATGCTCGACTCGGCCTACACAGCCGCGGCCTTCGAGCTGGCGATCTCGCAGCATTCCGAGGAGTTCTTCCCCGAAATCCTCGGAATGACCCTGTGGTTGGAGTGGGAGGTGCTCGGACTCAAGCCGACCGTAAGGTTGTTCGAGTACTACGGCATCAATCCGCAGTTCTACACGATGCACATCGGCATCGACAACGCGACGAACGGCCACGGAGCGAAGGCGCGTGACGCGGTCGTCCAGTACCTGGACGGCATCTACGAGGGCGGTGGCGACGCCGCCGTGCAACAGCAGTGGCAGCGGATCTGGAACGGTTACGTCGCCTTCGCCACCGTCGGCAACCTGGCCAATGATCTGTGGGACCTGCTGCTCAACCCGCCTTCCCCGAAGGACCGAGTACTCGACCTCATCGCCCGCAAGGCCCCCTACGCCGCCCAGAACCATGACGGGAAGATGCTGGGCGAAAACAAACTCAACGACTGGTTCCTCGACCCGGCCGGTCTGCTGCAGGAGCTCCAGGACTCCGGCCTCATTGTGCCGGGTGACCCCGACAAGAGCTCCTTCTTCGAGAAGACGACGTACACGGGCCCCATGTACAAGGTCTTCTCCGAAAGCGAGTTGGAGCTGTGGCGCCAGTGGACGCGCTCGCTCACTGCTCCGCCGCCCGAACCGGTGCTGACCCCGCTGAAGGCGATGACCCTCCTGGTCAACGCGCTCCGCCCCCGTCAGGCGGGCAACCCCGCGCACACCAAGGCGTTCCTCACCGGCCCCGACCCGACCGATCCGGCCGATCCGCCGCGGACCAGAACGGAGTCGGTGGCCTGGTGGTTCACCCAACCGCCGGGGGCACTGTTGGCGGCGCTCGCCCATCCGGACAACCAACTGGTCTCGCCGGGCCATCCGGACGAGAGCGGGTTCATCACCGATCTGATCGCTCCGGCCAATGCGATGGGGGCAGCCTTCGAGGCAGTGGTACCGGGCACGGAGAAGACCGGCACCGACATCGCGCGCTGGTGGGTCACCGAGGGGTGTCCCCTGCCGGGCCCCGCCCCACTGGCGGGACCCGTGCTGCTCGACGCGATCGTGCTCCCGGCGGCCGGTATCGCGGTTCCCGAGGCGGACGGGGGCGAACCGGTGCTGCACGGGATGGGCGTGGTCCACTGATGACACCCGGCGCCGGGGAGACCGTCTGCGACGTGGTGATCGCCGGCAGTGGACCCGCAGGGTCGGCGACCGCGCTGACCCTGGTGCGCCAGGGAGCCTCGGTCATCCTGGCGGACCCTGTCGTCGCGGATCCCGGCCGGAGACAGGAGTGGAAGCTCGGGGAAAGCCTCGCACCGAGGGCCCGGCCCCTGCTCGAACGCCTCCGTGTCCTCGACCGCGTGGCCGACGGACCGCACACCCCGTGCCTCGGGAACCAGTCGTCCTGGGGAGGGGGGGAGCTCGCCGACAGCGACTTCCTGTACGGCATGCACGGACCGGGGTGGCATCTCGACCGCGCGTACTTCGACCGTGCGCTGTTCAGGGCCGCCTGTGATGCCGGGGCCGGGCGAAGCGCCCACAAGGTCAGGGCAGTGCGTCGGATCCGCGACCACTGGCGGCTCATGCTGGGCGCAGAGACGGTCCGCGCGCGCTACCTCATCGACGCCACCGGCGCCGGAGCGGGCGTCGCCCGCTGTGTGGGCGCGGCCGTCAGGCGCGACGACCGCCTGATCGCTCTCGCAGCGCGCCTGGCTCCGAGTGTCCGGCCGCGGCCGCCGTCGCTGACGTCGCTCGTCGAGTCCGCGGCGCCCGGCTGGTGGTACACGGCTCCGCTACCGGACGGAACGTCACTCGCCATGCTGATGACCGACGCCGATGTCGTCGCCGGGCACGCCTTCCACCGGCCACGGAAGTGGTGGGAGGAGCTGATGGCGACCACACACGTCCGCGCACGCGTGGACCACAGCACGGGCCCGGCCGCGGTCCGGCTCCGGGTGGTACGCGCCGCCACCTCCCACACCTGCCCGGCAGCCGGACCCGGTTGGGCGGCGGTCGGGGACGCCGCCACCGCCTCGGACCCGATCGCCGGCCGGGGAATCCTCACAGCGCTCGCCACCGGCGTCACCGCGGCGGAGGCCGTCGGAGCGGACGCCGCCGGCGACCAGGGAGCGCTCGGCCGGTATGCGGCACGGGTCGAGGCGATCCACGCGGAATACCTGGACGCCCGCAGGCTGTGTTACCGGGCCGAGGAGCGCTGGGACACCCCCTTCTGGACCCGTCGCCGTAGCCGTTCGCCTGAGCGGCCGAGGCCGGGTGGGTGACGTGCCGTTCGCACCGGCGCGGCAGCGTGGTGTCGCCCGGCCCTGCTGGTGGCATGGGCGGCGATGGTTCGTTCCAACTCGATGCACAACTCAACGTAAACGGAGGGCAGTAGATGAACGGTGAGGCAATTGGTCCCGAGCAGATCGCGCGGGCCGCAGCCGAGGGCGTCGCGATCGCTCTCGCCGCCCGTAACGTGCCGGGCGACCTGGATTTCCAGGGACCCATCGTGGCCGGGAATTTTCCGCATGCGCTCTTCGAAGTGCGCCTGGAAAGGAACGAGGCCAACGGAGGAATCCAGGTGCGTAGCGTCGAGCCATACCAGTCCGGCCAGTAGCGGTCATGTCGCGCGACGAGCCGGACAGGCAGCGGGAAGAACTCCTCTGCCCCAGCGCGGCTGCTCATTCCGAGTCGGTTCTGATCGGTGTCGTCACGGGTTCGGCCGACGCTCCACGGGTTCGTCCCACCGACCATGCGATGCCGGTGACACAGGAAGTCCTCGATCTGGCACAGCCGGCCTCGCCCACCGAGGTCTTTCGGTTCGCGGCCCCGTGCCGTACCGGAAGCTGCATTCACTTCAGGAATGCGGCCTGCCAGATCTCCGCTCGCAGCACTGTGTTGCTGGACGAGGTGGTGGCGCACCTGCCGAAGTGTCCGATCCGTGCGCGGTGCCGCTGGTTCCACCAGGAAGGCGCGAACATGTGCCGACGCTGCCCCCAGATCGTGACCAAGCAGTACGCGCCGTCCGCCGAGATGTTGCGGATCGTGAACGAGAACGATCCCCCTGCGGCTTCGTGCACTCCACAATCAGATTGAAGAAAGGAACCCCGTGGGCAACAGAATCGAAATCGAACGCCATCGAGAGATCGTCACCGAGCTTCTGAACACCAAGGCCGTCGACTTCGCGGCGCTCGGCACCGCGCTGCAGAAGTTCGGCCCGTCTCTCGCGCTCAACGGAGAGGACGGGTTCTGCGGCACAGGACTGCACTACATCCGGGTCTACCGGCTGAACGCCGGAGCCGACGAGATCGAACAGCCCGCCGCACTTCGTCGTGTCGGCGAGGAACTGACCGGCTGACCCGAGGCACGGGTCCGGGCACTCCCCGGGCCGGCCTCCGGACCTGGACAAGGGCCCAAGCACGATGAACGGGTTTCCCCGGCACTGGCATCCTGCCGACCTGGAACGAAGACTGACCGCGGTGCTCGATGTCGCGCTGCGGGCGCTGGAAGTCCTCGCACCGGAGGGCTACACCGATGCCGCGGATCCGGCCGCGGACGTCCCCCCGGACAAGGTCGTCGCCGAGACCGCCATGCTGCTCCTCGCCGCAGCGCGCTCCTCGGCCGGCAGGCCGGCGCTGCGGGAACGGGTCGACGAACTCGCCCGGCAACTCGGCCCCTTCGCACGGTGCGAACAAGTGAGGGCACGCGTATGTCTGGAGCCCTCGCTCGCCCTCACCCACGCGTGCGCACACGTGTGCCTGGCCTGCGCGGGCTATGCGGACCCTGCGTACGACCGTCTCCTGCGCGCCGGCCTCGCCTGGCCGGATCAGGAGCCCAGCCGCGAGCGGCCCCCGCACCGCGAACTCGAACAGCAGTGGCTCCAGGGCCTGATGGGCAGCCCTACGGCACCCCAGGTACCGGCTCAGCGCTCCGTGGTGGCGAGCTCGATGCTCGGCCGACAGCTCGACACCTTGTCGGGGACCAGGAACGACGCATACGCACTGACCCACGCCGTCATGTTCGCAACCGACCTCGGCAACCAGCGGCTGCGCCTGCCTCGAACGAGGACCGCTGTCCAAGCCGACGTCGAGTTCGCCCTGGCGATCAGTCTCGACCAGCACGACTACGACCTGGCCGGTGAACTCCTGCTGTGCTGGCCGATGCTGCGCATGCCCTGGAGCCCGGCCGCCGCCTTCGCCTTCCACGTCCTCGCCGCGGTGGAGGACGAAGCCGGATTCCTGCCCACCCCACTGGTACGAACTGAGCGTTACCGCGCTCTGGAAGGCACCGCGCAAAGGCGATACGCGCTCGCCACCGCCTACCACACCGTCTACGTGATGGGGCTCCTGTGCGCCAGCGCGCTCACCAACCGCTGCGCCCCTCCTCGAACCGTCTCGCCCGCACGCCGTCACCTCCACGAGGTGAGCGACCACTTGCTGGCCCATCTCAAGGCCGCCGGACCTCGGCAGTGGCTCGACCACGCGCTGCCCCTGTCCCCCGGTCGGCAGGCTGCCCTCTCCCCTCTCTTTCTGGCCATCGCACTGCACCGGGCGACCACCGCCCGCCGACTCGAAACCGTCCGCGACCTGGTCGGCCTGGCGCAGCGCGCAGACCTCATGGCAGCACCCGCACCCAGACAAGCGGTCCAACTACTCCTGCGCACCTCTCTCTTGGCGTCCACGACCTGGGGACACCACCCCGGACGTGAGCAGACGCTCCACCTCCCTTTTTGAACGGTTTCCATGGACAAATCCTGCTGCTGGAGCCCGTCTGGGACGAGCGCGGCCGGGCCGTCCGGGACGCCCCGGTCGCCTTCTTCGAGACCGGCCTGCTGAGCACGGACGGGACGACCGGCAGGGACGGCGCCCGCCCCCTTCGACCTGAACATCCGCCCCACAGCCTCACCGGCTGAGCTGCTCCAGGCCGTCAACGCCTGCGGCGGGCTGCTCAGCAGCGCCCTGGCCACAGCCAACCCGACCCTGCGCGCCTGGCACTGGGGTCCGTGCGACCCCCGAGGGATTCTCAGCATGAGTTCGCGCAGGGCGTGGTGGACCAGCAGGTGTGCCCAGATCTGCTGGCGGACACCATCGGGGGTTGCTGCTGAGTACGACGCGGGCGCCGCGCTGATGGGGTTTGATCTCAGCGAAGACTGACTCGATCTCCCAGCGTTCGCGCCACACACTTGTCATCCGGGTCCGCGGCCGATCCCGCCGACGCATCTCGATCGCGACCCTGACCTGCTACAAGCCGGGCGAACGCGCCCGGCTCATCTACCGGCCCCGCCGCGACGACGGCCGACGCGACGGACGCAAGAGCTTCGCCTGGACCGACTACCGCGACCAGCTCATCACCGCACACCAGCAACTTGGCGGCCCGATCGTCCTGATCTGGGACAACCTCAACGTCCACCTCGCCGCCGGGATGCGGCAGTTCATCGCCGAACGGGACTGGCTGACCGTCTACCAGCTGCCCTCCTACGCGCCGGACCTCAACCCGGTGGAGGGCATCTGGTCCCTGCTGCGGCGCGGCCGGCTGTCCAACACCGCCTTCACCACGCCCGAGCACCTGATCCAGACCATCCGCGGCGGTCTGAGAACGATCCAGTACCGCCCTGGCGTGATCGACGGGTGCCTCGCCGGAGCCGGGCTTTCACTCCCGTCCACGACAACCCGAGTTCAAGCTCAGTAGCCGTGCAAGCCCCGGCGGCGGACCCCAAATTGCCCACTGAGCGAACCGCTTCCTGGTCGGGCGGGTAGAGGCGCCCCCGGAGCGGCCGAGGAGAGCCCGGGACGGAAGTCCGGGACGTCCCAGGGACGCTGGGACGCCCTGGGACGGGCGGGAAAGCGCCCCGCGGTGCATATGTTCAGCACCGCAAGGCCTGCAGGGCCCCGACCGCCTCCCGTGCAGGCCGTGCAATTTCCCATTACCGCACACGCCTCGGCTTGAGCGTGTGTGGGGCCCTTCAACGGGGCCTGAATTCACCTAACGAGGGAACACCCATGAAGAAGATCACGGCCGCTCTTGGCCTTGCGGGCACCCTGGCGGCGTCCGCCATCGCGCTCGCCCCGTCGGCCTCCGCCCTCAGCTGCCAGCAGGACACCCTGTACACCGGCTGGCAGACGGTCAACTGGACCGCCACCAAGGCGTCCGACGGCTGCCACGACCTCAACCTGACCATGGCCGGCGCCGGGGGCGGCACCGGCTACGACGGCTACGAGGGCTGGTACGTGAACTCCTCCGGCAACTGGACGCCGGGTGCCTCCGGCTACCACTGGCTGAAGGACGGCTACTACAGCCTCGGCTCGGTCGTCCTGGTCTCCAACCTCACGTCGGGCCGTACCTTCGGCGTCGCCGAGTACAACTCCGGCTGGGGCGCCGTGACCATCGCGCACTGACGCTGCGGGCCCCACGGCCCGTGACGCTGCCGGCAGACGCCCTGCACCCCAGCTGCGTCTGCCGGCAGCATCTCTGCCACACCACACCAAGTACCTTCGGAGACAAGGCAGCACATGCGACGCCCCACCCGGTACCCGCGCAGGTCCGTCGGGACCACTCTGGCCCTCGTGGGCACGTTCCTGCTCCCGGGCCTGACGTCGTGTTCGAGCCCGCAGCCCACCGCTCAGGCGCCCAGCCGGTCGGCCGCCCCCGCACCACCGACCACCGTGACCCATGCGATGCCGTCGGACATCTCGGCAGTGCTGCTGCCGTCGACAGGCCCGGAGACCCGCTGGGCCCAAGGTCTTGACACCTTCGGCACCCTGGCGGGAAAAGCCGCGACCCGATCCTGCGCACAGTCTCGGGGCGTGGCGATGCCTCAGATGATGCCCGGGATGTTCTTCCGGATCATGGACATTCCTGATCTTCCGTTCATCCGGCTGCACGGCTTCAATGGCGGCTACGCCCCCGGCGAGTCCTCCGTCGCGGCTCCGGCCGCGGCCCCGTCCTCTCCGAGCCCCGCGCAGCAGCAGTGCACGCAGGAAGGCATGAAGGTAGGGCGGGAACTGAAGGACGTGTACGTCCCGCTGCAGTCACAGTGGTGGACCCGGACGGCCTCGCTGCGGCGCGACCCCCGTGTCGAAGCGGCCTACCGGCACTTCGGCGAGTGTCTGTCTGACCACGGCGTGCAGGCCAAGGACGAGAACGCCTTCTTCGCCCTGGCCGACCAGCGCATGCAGGCCGGCGACACGGCCGGGGCCCAGCACCTCGGCGACGTCTACGCGACCTGCATGACCCCGGTGGAAGCCGTCCGTGAACCGCTGCGCAAGAAGCTGAACGACCAGTTTCGCACCGCCCATGCGCCAGAGCTCAAAAGGTTGAACACCACACTCCCGGCGAAGATCCACGAACTCGAGAAGCGCTACGGCATCCAGATCTCGTTTCCAGCCCCCTGAGCCGGGCTCGCCGTGCCGCTCGCGCACGGGAACTGTCGCCTCCGCGTACCACACCGGCCGCTTCACCAAAGTGCCCCGGCTCGCGAAACTCCGGCGGGTGCCCACCCCCGCCGACCGTGAGTCCGGACAGCCGTGGCGGCCCGGCACCGTCGCCGGGCAGTCTCCGTTCGGTGGCTTTCATGACTCCCCCTCGTCCTGGTTGTGCGACAGTTGATCGATGGCGCGGATCGTGGTGTCGCGGGCCGCCGTCACCTGGTCGAGTTCTGGACCATGCTGTTCGATCGCGGCTCTCTGATAGGCCGACTCGACTGCGAACCAGAGGCCGACGAGGTTGGTGCGCGCCTTGCAGGCCACGTCCGCCCGCGCCTGGGCGATCTCCTGACGGGACGGGCGCGCGGCATTCGCCGAGGGCACCTCGTCCATGGGCGTCGACATCCCGAAGCCCCGGGAACCCATGCACGCCGACCACGCCGAGAAGACCTTCGTGACGCGAGGGTCGGCCATGGACCGTTCAAAGCTGACGGCCTTGATGCGGGCGACGATCCCGTCCGGGTCGGTTCCCGGCCCCTGCGGGCCGCCTGAGCCGAGCAGCCGCTCGGCCTCGCCCAGGCATCCGCCTTGTGGGATCGGTCGGCCGCGGTACGAAGTGAGGGGTGTGCCCGAGGTGTCCACCCCCGTGAGGACACCTCGGGCCGCTGACGAGGGGGGCTTGAGCGGCGATGCCTTCGCCGAGGCAGCCCCGGAGGACGTGGTGGTGGGGGCGTGATAGCCCCATGTCCGGGCTTCGGCGGCGTCCGTGAGCCCGTACCGCCGGTACGTCACCGTGTACGCATCCAGTGCCTCCCGCGCCGCCGCCGATCCGGCCGGAAGGCGGGCCGCGGGCGGATACGGCACGGACAATCGCCGCATGCAGGCTCGTACGGCTGCGTCGCTCGCCTGATCGAAGTCCAGTGCCTGGCGGGGGCTCAACATATAGCGCTCGACGGGAAGGTGGAGGTGTTCGACCCCGACGGTGCGCGGGATCTTGCCCAGCGCGGGCGGCTTGTTCTGCTGCGACGAGCAGGCGGTCAAGGTCACCAGCAGCAACACGCCGCCGGCGATCGCAGCGCGGCGTACCCGTCGTACCAAGGCATGGGTAGAGACGTAGGCCATGGCCATCGCTTCCTCGGAGCGGTGCCCCGCACCGGGGCGGGGCACCGTGTGATCACAGGACGGGTCGGTTCAGTGACCGATGCCGGGGCAGCGGGTGTGGTCCGAGATGGCGATGGACGCCTCGTTGTTGCGCAGCCAGCTGGTGAGGTTCCCTCCCTTGTGCGGCGAGAGCCAGTTGGAGTCACCGCGGAAGTTCGGGGAGTACCAGATGCCCACGTTGCACACAGTGCCGTTCTGGGCGGAGGCGGCGTTGTTGCGGACCTTCAGGCCGTGGCCCGCCTGGCTGCCGGTGAACTTCTTGATGCCCAGGTCGCCGATCATCGTCGACGTGCTCCGGTACGGAGCGTTCTTGGCCTTGGGCGAGTAGTACAGGCAGAAGTTGTAGCGGCTCGCAACGTTGCAGTCGGACTTGCTGTCCCAGCTGGAGATGTTCGCGCTACGGGCGTCGGCGTGCGTGGCCAGTCCGCCCAGCGCCAGCGCCGCCGTGGCCATGAGCACTCCGGCCCGGCTCGTCGCCCTCTTCGTGATCGTCATGTTCGCCTTCTCCTGGCGTCTGTGTATCGGGATCCGCAGCGTGCGGAGCGGCCCTCGGAGAGAGGCCCGTGAGAACGAGTTCAGCGGGCCGGGGATTGAATGGGCAGCGGGTTTCGTCACCCTGATCAATGGCCATACCGCAGGTCACGGACCCGACGTTGCGGTACTGACCAAAGAGAGCGCCTCTGGTTTGCCCTCCTGTCACGGGCGTGCGTAGCGTGGCGGGCCATCGCGCCGCGTCCACGGGGGAGGCGGGCGAACGGTGGGGGTGCTGTCGATGCCGGGGCGTCCGGAAAGCCCACTCGATCCGAGTCAGGGGCCGGTGCAGCGTTTCGCTGCCGAGTTACGAAAGCTGCGCGTGGCGGCTGGCAGGCCGCCATACCGGGTGATGGCGCAGCGCACCGGGCAGGGGGCGAGCACCCTGTCGCAGGCAGCTGCGGGTGAGCGGCTGCCGACGCTGCCGGTCGCCCTGGCGTACGTGCGGGCGTGCGGCGCTGATGAAGACGAGTGGGGGCAGCGCTGGCGCCAGACGGCCGCGGACGTAGCGGCCGAGCCGCGCGCCGAGGATGCGGACACACAGTCGCCCTACCGGGGTCTGGCCCGGTTCGAACCCGACGACGCCGAACTCTTCTTCGGACGCGACCAGCTCACCGCCCGGCTGTTTGCCATGACCCGTTCCCGTCGCCTCACCGCGGTGTTCGGCCCATCGGGCAGCGGCAAATCATCGCTTCTGCGCGCGGGCCTCATCCCCCTTCTCCGCACCCCGGGTCCGACGGGCCCGCAGCCGGCTGCACTACGCGTCATCACCCCCGGCGAAACCCCCTTGAGCACCCATGAGCAGCGTCTGATCCCCAAGGACACCGACGGCGACACGTGGCTGATCGTGGACCAGTTCGAAGAGCTCTACACGCTGTGCACCGACACTGACGAACGCGACCGGTTCATCGATCACCTCCTGGACGCCGTCGATCCGGCCAGCCGACTGCGGGTCGTGATCGCGGTGCGAGCCGACTTCCTCGGCCACTGCGCCAAGCACCCCGGGTTGACGGCTGCCTTGCAGGACGCCACCGTGCTGGTCGGGCCGATGGACCGCGGCGAACTACGCGAAGCCATCGTCAAACCCGCACAGAAGGCCGGCCTGGTCGTGGAACGCGCCCTGACCACCCGTATCCTCGACGACGTCGATGGCGAACCGGGATCGCTGCCGCTGATGTCCCACGCCCTGCTCGAAACATGGCACCGCCGCAAAGGCCGCGCCCTGAACGAGGAGGCATACGAAGCAGCCGGCGGCCTGCACGGCGCGATCGCCCGCACCGCCGAGACCACCTACGGCTGCCTCACCCCAGCCCAGGCCGGCGTCGCTCGCCACATCCTGCTGCGCCTCATCGCTCCAGGTGAGGGGACAGCCGATACCCGGCGCCCCGCGGCTCGAACGGAACTCAGTTCCGTAGACTCCGCCGACACGGCCACCATTGTCGAACGCCTTGTCGGCGCGCGTCTGGTCACCCTGGACCACGGTGTCGTCAGCCTCGCGCACGAAGCGTTGATCACCGCATGGCCCCGCCTGCGCGGCTGGATCGACACCGACCGGGAACACCTGCGCATCCACCGCAGCCTGACCGAGGCCGCACGCGCCTGGGACGATCTCAAGCGTGACCCAGGTGCCCTCTACCGGGGGACACGCCTGGCCGTCGCCGAGGAGCACTTCGCCGCGCCCGAACCATTCGCCACCCTCACCGGACTGGAACAGGCGTTCCTGACCGCGGGCCGCGCCGCTCGCGCCGGAGAACGCCGCCGGCGCCGTGGCTTCGTCACTGGCTTGGCCGTGCTGGTCACATGCGCCCTCATCGCGGGAATCGTCGCCTGGCAGCAGACTCGCACCAGCAACCGGCGCCATCTGGAGGCCGAGTCCCGCCGCCTTGCCGCGGTCGCCACGAGCATGCGCTTCTCCGACCCGGTCACAGCGATGCAGCTCAGCCTCGCCGCGTGGCGTCTGAACGACTCGACCGAGACCCGGTCTGTCCTGCTCGGGGCCGTGACACAGCGCGAGGAAGACGTCTTCTCCGCGCCGGGCACGAAGGCCGACTACAACGGCGGCATCCCGACCACACTCCGCACCATGACGGCGGACGGAAGGTCACTCGTATCCGTTACGGCGGACCGGGTCAACATCTGGGACCTGCGCACCCGTCGCCTCTCGCACTCCTTTCCGGGGCTCGGCAAGCTGCTGGACGGCGACACCTCGGTCGTCACCGCTCCGAACGGTCTCACGCTCGCCCTGGTGACGCTCGAGGGCAGAATCAAGCTGTGGGACGTGCGCACTGCACATGTGACGTCGACGCTCAACCTGGACATACCCCACACGGCGTTGTTCAGCCCCGACGGTGAGATGCTCGTCGTGGAAGACGACGGACCGGACGGATCAGACCCGTCCCTCCAGGTGTGGGACCTGCGCCACCACCGGGTTCAGTTGCGAATACCCGAACATGAGGGTGAATCCCTGCAGTTGGCATCCATCAGCAGCGACAACAAGTGGCTCGCCCTGTGCACGGACGCCCGCCCCCTGCAGGTCTGGGACATCTCGGCCGGCCGGAAGGCGCTGCACGCACCATGGGTGTCAAACGGCCATCACGCGTGCTCCGCGACGGCACTCACCATCGCTCCGGACGACATGACCCTCACAGCCCTCGCTCAGAACAAGATCCGTCGGTGGGATCTCTCCACGGGACACAGCCTGCCCTCCCTGGAAGCCGACGGGATGACCAAGATGCAGTTCGACGCACACGGCTCCTTCCTCGTCGCCGTCGGCGCCCGCCAACTGCTCGTCTGGCGTATGGCATACCCAGATGCTCCCGTGCTGAGCCAAAAGCTGACCAGCGACGCCCAGGTCGGCCTTGCCTTTGACAGTGCGGCAGGAGCCGTGCGCTACCTCAACCAGGGCGGCACGATCGTCCGGACACTCAGCCTGGGGCGCACCACGACCAGCCAGTGGGACACCAAGCAGCCCGACAAAGCCACGCTGTCCCAAGACGGCCGGGCCCTCGCCCGCCTGCGTTCTGCCGACGGCACGGAAAGGCTCCACATACTCGACACCCGCACCGGCCGGGTCGTCTTCGAACCGACCACAGAGCACTGCCCCGAGGGGGGCCGGCCGGACACACCCGAATGCACCTACCTCATGGCACTCAGCCCCGACGGCCGGTATGTCGCCAGCAGTGTCGTCCGGGAAGCAGTCCTGCCAGGAGCGCCGAGTCGACCACACCTCACCGTGTGGGACGTCGCCACCCACCGCCCGTACGCGACCATCACGCTCCGGCACAAGTCGGCGGACATCTTCGGGCTCACCGGAATCGCCTTGGACGCCCATGCCCGCACCCTGCTGGCCTACCGGGACACCACACCACCGTCCGTGGAGGTATGGGACCTGCACCGCAAAGAGCTCATCACCTCGGTCCGCAGCGATCAGTACACGCTCATGGGCCCTACCACCGAGGGCGGCATGGACATGGCCCTACGCCCTGATGGCCGCATGCTGGTGACCCAGCCCGGCCTGGTCGTGGACGTTGCCTCACGAAGGATGGAACCCCGTGAGCTCGGTGAGGGCATGATCACCGCAGCAGCGTTCGGACCGCACCGCACCTACCTGGCGGTGGGCGACGACCTGGGGCGCGTCACCCTCTGGGACGGTGCAGCGCGCCACCGCCTCGGCGTGCTGACCGGCACCACCGCCGACAGCGAGGCCGCCGAGAGCGGGGAGGTGACGGCCCTCGCCTTCTCCCACGACGGCAGCACGCTTGCCGTCGGCGGCGAGGGCGGCACCGTGCAGTTGTGGGACGTGGCGTCCCGCCGACTGCTCGGATCCGCCCTGCCCACCCCAGGAGACCTCGTGGGCAGCCTCGCCTTCAGCTCCGATGACTCCACCCTCTACGCCGCAGGCGCTCACGTGCCCGTGCAGACCTACTCGCTCGACCCCGACCGCCTTGCCCGACAGGTGTGCCGGCGCGCCAGGTCTGGACTGTCCGCAAGGGACTGGCACACGTACCTGCCCGATGTGCCGTACCGGCGTACATGCCCTCGGTGACGTTGAGGTTGTGCGCACGCTTTAGCTTGGTATTTATCCGCACCACCGTTTCAGGCGGCCATGTTCGGTGAGCGTTTCGGCGTCTTGCGGATGCTGCACGCTGATCGCCGCATCATGGCTCATCGCTCGGAGGACCGCCACGAGAGGCGCCCCCCGAACCTCCGGCTTGGTTCAGAGAGTTCCGAGTGCTGGACGAGCCGTTCGTAGTTCCGGGCGTGACGCCGGGCGTGCATGATCCACGCGAGCGACCTCTCAACGAGTTCGAGGCGGGATCCATTGCGGGCGATGAGCCGCTCGCCCTCGACGAGTTCGGGCCCCTCGGGATCCGGCCCACCGAAGACTCCTGCTCGGCCGCCAGGATGGTGCGTTGATGGCTGAGGCGGAGAGTTGGTGCCGCCGCGGTGGGCGTCGTGACCTTCGGATGCCGGGAGCCCGTTGTATCGAGGCCTTTCACTGTAGGCGGCGGGCGCCGACCTCTTGGTCGAGCCGCCAGGTGTGTCCGCCGTCGGGCGATCGTTCGTTGCGCCAGTGGAAGCTGTCGGCGGTGATGTCGGTGAAGGTCCAGCGGACCAGGTCACTGCCGGCGGCGCGTTCCATGACGATCTCATCGTCGATCCGGCGGGCGTACATGTGCACCAGGTCGCCGCGGGCGGTGCCGTGGAAGGTGAACCGCCACAGTTGCAGGCGCGGGTCCCAGATTCGCACGCACAGGCCGCATTCCTGGTTCGGAGCGCGACCTGCGCCAAGGAGTTCATCGCGCCCGGGCCATTGCCAGACATCCAGGACTGCTCTGCCTTCCAGGGCGTAGCCGAACTCCCATTCGCCGCTGATGCGGTGGGCTGGTGACCCATTGGCGGGGTGGTAGGTGATCTGGGTGGCCCAGTGTCCAGTGAGGCGTCCGAACTGCTCCATCTCGGTCGCGTACAGGTTGCTGGGACCGTCTGCGAGCAGCGTCTTCATGCGTGCGTCTCCACGGTCGCGAGCGGGGCCAGGGCGGAGGCGAGGCAGTCAGCGATGGGAGCGGCGTACGCACCGTCCGGGTCGAGTTCCGGATCGTAGATGGCGACGTCGAGCCCGACCACCCGGCCGGTGCTGACCAGGGCCGAGATGAGTTCGGCGAGCTGGGAGAAGTCCAGGCCGGGACAGCCCGGCGAGTCCACCGCGGGCAGGACGCGTTCGTCGAGCACATCGAGATCGAGGTGGAGCCAGACGCGGTCCAGCCCACGCCCCTCCAGGCGGCGGATGACCCGCTCGCCCAGATCGGTGATGCCGATCTGCTGGATCTCCTGGGCGGTGAACCGGGTGACCGGGGGTGTCTCCTCGTCCTCCCGGTCACCGATCTGGACCACGTCCTCGTCGGCGACCAGCGGTCGGCCCACCACCGGCCAGTGGGTGAGCAGCAACTCACCACGGCCGGTGGCCAGGGCCAGATCCATTCCGGCCGCCGAGCCGAGGGACGAACCGGCGTCGTAGTTGCCGGGGTGGCGGAAGTCGTTGTGGCCGTCGAGGTGGATCAGGCCGCAGCGTCCGTCGCGCCGGGCCCCCAGCAGGCATCCCAGCAGGATGCTGCAGTCGCCGCCCAGCACGACCGCGAACCGGGAGGCGGCGAGCGTGGCCTCGACCGCCTCGCCGAGGCGCAGCGCGTGCTCACGGATGGTCACCCCGTTGCGGATGCGGGTCGCCGGCTGCGCGTCGAACTCGTAGGACGGACGGTCGAGCTCCACCACGCGGGCGGGCCGCAGATGGGCTTCCAGCCCCGCCGACAGCAACTTTTGTGGGGCACGCCATGTTCCGGGCTCGCGCCCCGGCGCGGGTGGTCGCAGGCCGAGATTCCAGGGAGCCGCGATGAGCTCGACGGCAGCAGCCATGGGCGTCTCCTATCAGCCGAGAGGTATTCCAACCGGATAACATCAGTAAACTGGTTGGATGGAATGAGGCAAGGGCCATGAAAGGCGGTCATGCGTGACGGGAACCATCCAGCCTCACACTTTCAGGCTCCGTGACCTGGTCGGCGGGCACATCGTCGTCGACCTCGTGAACACGGTCACGGCTCGTGACGCGGAGCCGATCGACTGGCTCGACGGTTACCCGCGCCTGCTGGAATGGGCCGCCCTCACTGGTCACTTCGCCCCCGCCGACCTCACGGACCTGCGGCGGCTGGCCGAGACGGAGCCCGGCAGGGCCGTGCCGGCCCTGGACCGCACTCGCGAGCTGCGCGAGGCTCTGCACGATCTGATCACGGCACTGATCCACCAAGGCGCTCCAGCTCCCGCGGAGGCGGTCGACCAGGTTGAGAACCAGTGGAAGCACGCGGTCGCCAGTACACGGCTCACCGTCCACGGGAGCACGCCGCAGCTCCAGGTCCGCGTCGAGACATCGGGGCTTGACTACCTCAACCATGAACTCGCCCTACAGGCAATCGACCTGCTTCGGGCGCTGCCGCTGGAACGCACCCGAGTCTGCCCCGGTCTGCGATGCGGCTGGGTGTTCATCGACAGCTCCCGGGGCGGCCGCCGCCGCTGGTGCGACATGGCCACCTGCGGGAACTCCGCCAAAGGCCGAACCCACTACCAGCGGAAACGAAACGGCAGCACGAGCCCAGGCGGGCCATGAGGACGCTGTTCCGTGAAGGGAGAAGCCCGAGACCGGGGAGAGGCCTTCCCCGGGTGGGGTCAGTGACTCGGCACAAGGCCGTCATAAGATCGGAGAAAGGTCATGGCCAGTCGGAACACCGCCCGCAGGCCTACGAAGTTGAACGGCTTCTTTGCTGCGGATGTTCAGGAAAACAAACCCCGACGCTTCGCACGCTTGGACGTCACTCGCCGTTGACCCGTGCGGCGTCGAAGTCCTGTCGGAGGAAGCGCGCCGTTGTTCTGCCGCCCACTGCCCAAGGGGTGTCCGCCCTGAACGCAAGGCTGCCCGACACCTCTTCGAGCTCCGACGTGATCCTGAACGGGTTGCTGCTCTATTCGACCTCGCGGCAGCGAAGGTCACGCTGGCGGACGCGGGTGTGCGCTCCGGTGGGCGGTGTGGGCGGGCGTGGCGAGGCGGCTGAGCAGTGCGCGGGATCGTCGGGTCGTGGTCCTGGCCTCCGCGGTGTGCCCCGTGGCGTCGAGCGCGAGCGCCAGCACGCCCATCGTCTCCGCCAGCTCGGTCATGTGTCTTCCGGGGGAACGGGCGGCCAGGTGGCGGCGTACGGCGAACGCTCGGCGTGCGATGCGCAGGGCCTCATGGTGGCGGCCCGCTGCCGTGAGGGCCATGGCCAGTACGTGCAGGGCGGCACCGAGTGCGACGCGGTGCTGCGACGCGTCGTCCTGCGGGGGCGCCACGGGCGCGGTGAGTGATCTGAGCACGCCGCGGGCCAGTCCGAGCGCCCGGGGCCATGAGCCGGTTTCCAGCAACGCCCAGGCCAATGACGTCAGGGCCTTGTCCAGATCGAGACGATCGCCGCCCCGAGCGGAGATCGCCTCACCTGCTGCTTCCTTCGCGTACAGCCGTACCAGATGCTGGCAGGCGTCCACCGCCGCTTCGGGGCGCCCGGCGGCCGACTGTGCGGCGGCGTACAGGTGCAGCGCCTGGCAGTACCCGTCCCCGCGACCCTCGGCGGGGAGGCCCGGCTGGTCCTCGTGGTGTCGGACAGCCTCCTCGGCGGCGGCCGGCGCCTCGGTGTCGCCCGCCTGTTGCAGCACTGCGGCCAGCTGTACGAGGAGTGCGCCCTCGCTCACCTTCTCGTCCTCCTCGCCCTCGCTCGCCTCGTCGTCCTCCTCCTCGGCCCAGGCGCCGTCGTTCTCGTCCTCGACCACGCTCTCGCACACGCCCCGTCGCAGGGCGAGGGCCTCACGCACAGGATCGACGGCCTCGGACGGCCGCCCCGCGTTGCACAGTGAGTCGGCGAGACGCGACAGATCCCCGGCCAGGGAGAGGCGGTGGTCGGCGTCTTCGGGGTCGGAGTCCAAGAGCCGGCGGCGCAGGTCGACCATTTCCCGTACGCAGTCCGTCGTCTCCTCGTGACGGCCCAGTTTCTCGAACGCCGAGATCCGGTGCCCCAGAAGTTCGAGCAGGGCGTCGAACCTCTCGGGACGTTCCTCGGACGAGGGCAGGCGGCACAGTGCCAACGCCTGCTCGGTCCGTGTCAGGATCTCCGACCAGCGGCTCAACCCGTGCAGGTAGGACACCAGGTTTCCCGCGACGCGGACGAACTCGTCGACGAAGGCTCCGGGTTCCTCGGTCACCGCGGCCGCGAACCTGTCGTACGCCTCCGTCGCCGTGGCCAGGGCGGCCTCAGTGTCTCCTGATCCGAACAACGCGAAGGACTGGAGATCGAGCACACGGGCCAAATCCGGTCCGTGTGCGGCGGGCAGCCGGTCGGCGAGGGGACGCAGGACGGCGACCGATTCGTCGAAAGCGTGCAGCCCCTCGGAGTACTGCCCGACGTCCGCGAGGGCGTCGCCGAGTGCGGCGCGAGCGACGGCCGGGGCGGAACCGTGGACACCCGGGGTCGACGCCTCGGTCTTTTCGTAGATCGCGACGGCATCCCTCAGCAGCTCGACTGCCTGCTCCGGAACATAGGGGGAAAGCGCGATCAGGGCGTTGGCGAACGACGGTGCCGCGGTCGGGTCGCGTTCGACCAGGGGCCGCAGCAGTTTCACGGCTTCCTCCGCCGACGCCCGCGCCCTGTCCTCGTCCTCGTGGTCGTCGAAGACGGCCGTGGCGTCGGACAGCCGCTCGGCCAGGTCCTGCGTGAAGCGGTCCGGATCATGTGCGGCGAGGCGCCGGGACTCGGTCAGGCACTCCTCGACCGTGTCCACCGCCTCTGCGAACAGGCCGGCTGTACGGAGGAGTTCGGCGAGCGAACCGAGAACCTCCGGCAGGCGTGGACGGTACTGGTCCGGCCACCGAGCGGCGAGGTCACGGTAGAGGTCCCTTGCTCTGCGGGCATCGGCCATCGCCGCCCCGAACTGCCCGAGCACACTGTGGATCCGGATGAGGTTGTACTCGGACAGGGCGACATCGGGGAGTTGGGCCGGATCGTCGCAGGCCAGATCGCGGTGGAGGTCACGGGCGGTGAGTGCCCCTGCCAGCGCTTCGTCGAGCCGGTCCGCGTCGGCGAGTCGGTTCGCGTGGTTGTTCCAGGCCATCGCCAGATCGGAGGTGTACGTTTCGGGATCCCGCGACGCCAGATCCTGGTAATGCCGCAGCACGTCCTGGGAGAGCGACAGCGCTTCCGCACCGGACCGATCCTCGTCGGTCACCAGGGACAGGGTGTTCAGGGCCAGGCCGAGGCCGCTCTCGGCTCCCGGCCAGCCGTGCGCGGTGAGGGTGTGCCACAGGGCGACGGACTTCTCGGCAGCGGTGCGGGCCGCCGGGATCCGCCCGATCTCGACCAGCCGGACGGCGTGACGGTGCAGCCGTCGGGCCTGTTCGGCCGACGCCTCGTGAGGGTCCTGCGTCGTGGGTCCCGGTGGTTGTCGGGCCAGCAGGCCCGAGAGGTCCGCCGCCCATTCGTCGAGGGCCAGCGTGGGCAGCGGAACCGCGTCGTACAGCTGCTGTGCCAGTGATCCGCACCCGTCCACAGCGCCCCTCATGTTCTCCAGTACGGCGGCCAGGGCCTGCCGGAGGGGGGCCGGGTTCTCCACCGCGACCACGGCGTTGACGGCCCGCAGGGCGAGTGGATCGGGATGGGCGGTGACGACGGTCCGAAGTGGTTCGGTGATGTGCGTCTGGTGGGGCTGGGCCCGGGACAGCAGGTGGAGGGCGGCAGAGGTCTGGCGTTCGGTCGTGGTGGGCAGCAGGCGGCCCAGCAACTCGGGATCCTCCGCGAGGACGCCGCCCACGAGATGTTCGCCCAGCCGGTCGGGCTGGAGCGGACCCCAGTGGTCGTCGTCGGACGGATAGAGGCCGGACAGCCAACGTCCGCAGCGCACGGGGTCCGGCAGCCGCGTCCAGGGTTCCTCGGTGAGGCCGGTCGGCCGGAGCCTGCCGAGGACGGCCAGGGCCTGCTGCTCGTCCTCGGCCGGGCAGAGTGTCGCCGCAGCGACCATGCGGCGGTACTCGAAGAGCGGTAGGTCGCCGATGCCGTGGCTGTGCGCGGTGCGCCTCCAGACCTTCTGCTCGTGACGGAGGAGGACCGCCTCATGCCGTTCGCCGTTCGTGACGCGTACCGGGTCCACAGCCTGCAACAGGGCGACAAGGACGGCCATCTGGAGGTTGAGGGCACCGGAGTAACGGTCCTCGGTGACGGACGGCGGCACCGCCGTGCGTATCGCCTGCCGTGCCTTCGGCCCCGGGTACAGGGTGGTCAGTCCGTCCCCGAGGTCGGCCATGGCGTCGCGAACGGCGGTGGCACGGAGTGCAGCGGTGGGTTCCAGGGGAGGCAGCAGGCGTACGGCGGTGTCGCGCGGGAAATGCGCGTGCGCCCGGAGCCGGCTCCACCACTGGCCGGCCCTGCGGGCCAGGAAGAGGAGCCGCACCGGATGGCAGCGGGCCGGGCCGGACGGGCCGAACACATCGAAAAGGTCGTCCATCTGTGACCGGCGGGTCTCGGCGTAGTCCACGACCAGCAGCAAGGGAGTGTCGAGTGTGACCAGGCGGGACAGCGCCCGGTTGTCGGCGCGTTCGGCGAGGAAACCGGCCGTCCAGCCGGCTTCCTCTGCCTCGCGGACCGCTTCCAGGCCCACCCTCGTCTTGCCCTGGCCACCTGGGCCGGTGAGGAGGAGCACCGAGTCGCCGGCATCGGAGTGCCGCCAGTCCGCTAGGTCGCGGAGGGTCTCCTCGCGGCCGTGGAAGCGGACCGCGGCCGCTTCCGGCCTGAGCAGTGAGATGGGGGAGAGGACCGGACGCCCGGTGGATCGGTGCAACACCCTCGAGAGTTCGGCCGGCTGAGGGCGTACCGCCTGGAGACCCAGCAGTTCGCGGGCCTCGGGATCCTCCCACAGCGGTGCCGTCTCCTCGATCTGCACGCCGCCGAGTGCGTCGGCGCGCACCACGACTCCCACGAGCAGGCCGTCGCACATGACGGCCGCACCCGACATGCCGTCCCAGCGTGTCCTCCTCTTCTCGTTCGTCCCCGCGGCTCCTTCGGGCAGTGGCGGCACGGGACGGGCGACGTGGACGACATGCCGTGGTCCGAGGGCATCCGAGGAAACCACCGTGCCGCTGATGTGGGCGGTGTCCCGCATCACGGTGGCCAGTCGTGGGCCGCCCCGGTCCTCGTACACCCTGAGGCCGGCGGGGAAGCCGGTGGCCTCGATCCGTGCCGAACAGGGCCGGGTGGCCAGCCGTCCCCAGCGCACCGGTGGCAGGGCGAACACGCTGGGCGACCCGGCCTCGTCCGCGACGCGCAGCACGGCGAAGTCCCTTGACCTGCGGTGTCCTTGACCCTCGGGCGCGTCCCGGTCCGAGTAGCGGCGCAGTAGCACTCGGCAGCGCAGCCACGGACCGGTCCCGCCAGGGCGGATCCACACCTCACCGGTACCGGGTGCGGGCACGGTGTGCGCGGCCGTGATCACCAGCCCGTCGTGCAGCAGATATCCGGACCCGGCGGCGTGGGTTCGCGCACCGGGCCGCAGCGACGCGAGTTCGACCACGCGCGGGTCCGCCGCCACGGCACGCTCACTCATCCGCTCTCCCACCCCGTCGGCTCCACCCACCCCGGCGGCACATCCTGACAGACCGTGCGGGACAGTGTGACGGGACGCTTCCGGTGGGTAACGATGAGGTTGACCGAAGCAGTGCGACAGGGGGATGACATGTCCGACCGAGACTCCGCCGAGAACCTCGTCGAACTCGCGCAGGCCATAGGGTCGTTGCGCAAGCAACTCGACACGGCCCGGCGGCTCGCGCCCGAAGGGGGCCCTTCCTTCGAAGTCGGGCCGGTGGAACTGGAGTTCCAGGTGGCTCTGTTGAGCGGCAGCGAGATCACCGGTGGTGCCCGGTTCTACGTTCTGTCGGGCGGTGGGGCCAAGCGCCGGGAGCGGACGTCCACGCACACCATCCGGCTCACCCTGACACCCCGGGGACCGGACGGCGGACCGCTCGAAGTATCGGACACCACGGAGAAGTTGCCGCAGAGGTGAGCCGGACGATCCCACCCGTCGCCCGGCGGGTGGTCGAGGTCTACCGGACCTCGGACGGCGGCCGGCACCGGATCGCGACGGGCCATCTGCTCGCTGACCGGCTGGTGTTGACGGCCGGTCATGCCGTCCGCGGAGCGACGACGGCCCGTGTCCGGTTGCTCGACGACGGCTCGGTCTGGAACTGCTCGGTGGTCTGGCGTCGCTACGACAGCGTGGCGGGGACCGGGATCGACGCGGCGTTGCTCCGGATCGACGACGCCTCGTTCCGGGAGCCGGAGGGGCTTCCACCGCTGGTGTGGGGGCGGCTGGGTGCGGGCGCCCGCCGTCCCGTCGAGGCGGTCGGGTTCCCGGCCGGTATGCGGGTGCGTGAAGAGGGCGCGCCGGCCTTCAGGGACACCGCGCACATCACCGGCCACATCGCGCCGGGCAGCAGGCTCAAGGCCGGCCGCCACGAGATCAAGGTGGACAACCCGGTGCCCGCCGCCGTCCCCGTGGGGTGCGCCGGAGAGGGCGCCGGGACCGTGTCCCGCTGGGGCGGGATGTCCGGGGCGGGGGTGACGTCCGGGGGCCTGCTGGTGGGGCTGGTGGTGGTCGACCCCGACCCGGGCGCGGCCGGCGGGGCGCTGACCGCCGTTCCGTCGACCGCGCTGCTGGAGGACGAGCAGGCGGCCGCACTGCTGGGGAGGCCCCACGTGAACGACGTCGCGCTCGCGGCCGTCCTTCAGCCCCCGCCGTCGCCCGCCCGGTCACCGGCGGGTCTCCTGCGGGCCGAGGTCAGCCCGGTCGGCTTCCATGGCCGGGAGTCGTTGATGGACGGGCTCGTCGAGTGGTGCCTGGCTCCGGGTCTGTGGTCGCCGAAGCTGCTGACCGCACCGGGAGGTCAGGGCAAGACGCGGGTGGCGGCCGAGCTGGTGGATCGGATGGCCCGCCGGAACTGGAACACCGGGTTCCTGGACGACGACCCCGACGCCGACCTGACCGCACTCGGTGAACTGTCCGCTCCCCTCTTGCTCGTCGTGGACTACGCGGAGACCCGTCTCGATCAACTGCTGGAACTGCTGCGGCTGTTCGGGACGATGGCCGGGACAGGGGTGGGGCCGCCGGTCCGTCTGCTGATGCTCGCCAGAAGCGACGGGGAGTGGTGGCAACACGCGTGCCGGACGAGCCGGGCACTGCGGGAGCCGCCGCCCGGCACCGTGGAGGAGCTGGGGCCGCTCGCCGACGATCCCGCGACCCGGTCCGAGGCCTTTCGCCACGCGGTCGAGGGCCTGGCGCACGCTCTGGCCCGGCTGCCAGAGCTTCCCCCGGCGCCGCCCGGTTTTCGACCGGAGTCGGTGACACCGCCGCGGCTGTCGGACGAGCGGTTCGCCAGGGCCCTGGAACTGCACAGCACGGCGCTGGCCACACTGTTGCAGCACCTGTTCCCGGTACCGGCCGCTTCCCGGGCGCAGGGCATGGAACTGCTGATGCGGCACGAGGAGGCGTACTGGACACGGACCGTCTCCGCCCACCGGATCGGTCACCTGCACACGGAGACCCTGCGGCAGCTGGTCGTCACCGCGACGCTCTGCCGGGCCCGTACCCCCGACGAGGCCAGAAATCTGTTGGAGGGAAGCGGGATCCTGCGCGGGGAGACCGCCAACACGGTCCTCGGCGCGGCGATGTGGCTCAACGAGCTGTACGGCGGTCGCGACGGCTACTGGGTGGGACTGGTGCCCGACCTGCTGGGCGAGTATCTGGTCGGTACGACCGCGCGGGCCTTCCCCGAGCTGCTGTCCGCGCTCACCGAACTGCCCGACGCCGAGCGTGCCGGTCATCTGCTGCGCGTGCTGTGCCGGGCCGGACAGAGCTTCCCGGAACTCGACGAGCGGATCGTCGGCCTGATCGCCGGACGCCCCCGGCCGCTGGCGCCCGTCGCCGTCGAACTGCTCGCCCGGGAGGGGTACGGCGTCCTGGGCCGAGCGGTGGACGCGGTGCTGGACGGCCCGGACGGGCGGGGTCCGCTCTCCGCCGAACTGCTCGCCGCGGTGCCCCGCCACACCGTGGTGCTCGCGGATCGCGCGGCCCGGATGGCCGAAGAGGCCGTGGCGCACGCCCGGGGCACGGCGGGCCCACCGCGGGAACTGGCCTCCGCACTCCATGCCCTGGCCTACCGGCTCGCCCGGGCGAGCCGGTATCCCGAGGCACTGGAGGCGTGCGAGGAGGGTGTCCGCCTCCGGGGAGGCGACAGCCTCGACGCCGCGATGGACGCGGAGTTCATGGACGTCCTGCTGGGGTACGGTGCTCGGCTGGACGAGGTCGGCCGTCCGCACGACGCGGTCGCAGTCGGCGAGCGGCTGCTGGCCGCGCTCGGCCCGGACCGCCTTTCGGACACGCCCGAGGCTCAGGGTCGCCGGGCGACCGTACTGCACCAGCAGGCCCTGTGGCTGTACCGCGCGGGCCGCCACGACGAGGCCCTGGCGCTGGGGGCCGAATGCGTACGGCTGCGCGAACGACTCCTGCGCCGGGAACCGGGGTGGCCCGCGGTGGAGATGGCCGACGCACGCCTGCACCACGCCCTCTACCTCCACCAGGACGGTCGTGTCGCGGAGGCGGCCGAGGAGACCACGCGTGCCGTGGCGATCCTGCGGGTGCTGGCGGAGGAGCACCCGGACGCCTATCTGGTACGGCTGGCGGAAGCGCTGCACAACGAGGCCCGGACACGTGCGGCACTGAGCGAGCACGATTCGGCGCTGGGCCTGGCCGAGGAGGCTGTCGCCATCCAGCGGAGTCTGCTGGACGACGACCCCGCCCCCTCCCAATTGGGGCTCCTGGCCCGATTGTTGAGTGGACTGGTCAGTCGGCTGACCGCGATGCGCCGTCTGCCCGATGCCCTGGAGGTCGCAACGGAGGCGGTGCGCCTGCGGCGTGCGCTCGCCGCCGACCGAGATCCCCGGGCCGTGGGTGAACTGGCTTGCGTACTCGCCGATCTGGCGCTGTCGCTGCGTCGCCTGGGCGACGACGAAAGGGCGGTGGTGGCCTCGGAGGAATCGGCCGTGGCCCTGCGCGAGGCGACCGAAGGCGGTGGGGCGCCGGTGGGCGGGGAAGGCGCCCGCATTCTGTGCGTCCATGGTCTCGTACTCGGCTCCCGCGATCCGGAGCGGGCCCTGAAGGTGCTGGAGGAGGCCGCGGGCGTGGCCCGAGCGGGGCGACACACCGTGTTGCTCCGGCGATGCCTGACCGAAATTGAGCGGCTGCGCGCCTGTTCCTGATCGTCAACTGCCTTTGGTGGACGGAGAGGAGACTCAAACCGTCACTGTCGGATCACTCCGGGAAAGAGGCGATCACCGCACCTTCCGGGCGGGGACCATTCCGGCATACCGTCGCCTAGGCTGAGGCCAGCGCATCCCCTGTGAACGGTCGTCCCTGCAAGGGAGTTCAGACATGCCCAAGAAGCCCAAGACGTCGGAGCAGGACGGCGAGGCCGCCCCCGCACCGGAACTGTCGACGGCTCCGCCTGCCCCTTCCGCGCAGGATGCTGCCGGTCTCACCCCGCAGGACGCGGATCTCGACCTGAACAGCAAGACATGGTCCAACTTCTCCGAGGTGGACGACGAACTCGACGAGCTGCCCGAGCGGTGACACCACCCGTTCCGACACCCGTCGACCACCGCACGGACCCCCGTGTCGTCGAGGTCTACAGCCGCAGGCCGGACGGCCGGGGCGGCGGCACCGGCTACCTCATCGACGACGGCCTCGTCCTGACCGCCGGCCACGTCGTCAGCCGTGGCGACTGGCGGCAGGCCGAGGTGACGGTGAGGTTGCCAGGTTCGAAGGACTACCTGCCGTGCGACGTGGAGTGGTACGGCTACGAAGCCCATGAGCCCGCCGACACACGGATGGACGCCGCCGTCCTGCGGATCTCGTCGCCGCTTCCGGTGCCACCGGACGGCGGTTGGCCCCCGTTGCGCTGGGGCCGCCTGGTGACCGGGCTGCCGGAGGTTCCGGTCGACCTCGTCGGCTACCCGTCCGGCATGGGCGTACGGCGCGACGACATGGGAAGGCTGGTGCTGCGGGACACCGTCAGGGTGCGGGGAACCGTCAACACCGGAACAGCCGTCAAGGCCAGGCGCTACCACGTCGTTCTGGGGCAGCCGATCCCCTACTCGCCGGCCGCCGCCGTGTCCCGCTGGGAGGGAGCTTCCGGCGCGGCGCTGCTCAGCCACGACCTGCTGTGCGGTGTCGTCGTCACGGCCAAGGACGAGCCGGGGCACGGCAGGGCCCGCGCGATCCCGGCCGAGGAACTCCTGGCCGACCCCGGCTTCCGCGCCCTGTTTCCGAATGCCGTCACCGAACCGGCCGAACTCCAGCCGTTGCTGGAACGGGAGTCGGCCCGGCCGGCCAACACCCCCGTGTCCCTGCTCAGGCCGGACGCGACGGCTGTGCCGTTCACCGGACGCCGGGACGTCCTGGCCCGCCTGAGCGCGTGGTGCGAGCAGCCCGGCCGGTTCTCCGTACGGCTCGTCACCGGACCCGGCGGCCAGGGCAAGACCCGACTCGCCGCAGAACTCGTTCGCCGTCTGCGGTTGCGGAACTGGAGTGCCGGATTCCTGGCCGCGGGAGCCTCCCCGGCTCTCCTGCCCCTGGTCACCGAGACCCGCACCCCGTTGCTGCTCGTCGTCGACTACGCCGAGACGAGGGGCGAGCAACTCCAGACCCTCCTCGATCTCGTCGACCGACACGAGTACACCGACACCACACCGCTGCGACTGCTGCTGCTCGCCCGGGACGAGGAATCGGGCGGCTGGTGGGAGAACCTGTGCAGCGAGGCCCTGCCATTGCGCGACCCGCCGCCGGGGACGGTGCTCCCGCTGCCCGACCTCTACGGCGAGGATGAAGAGCCACCGGACGACAACACCTTCCGCACGATCGGTGAGAACCTCGCCGAGGCACTGGCCGGGCTGCCCACCGTCACCGCGCCCCCCGACCCCGCCGTCCTGCGCACCCTGCCCGTGCCCGACCTGGACGACCCTCGCCACCACCGGGCCCTGGACCTCCAGATGGCAGCCCTGGTCGCCCTGCTCCAGGCCCTCGACCCCGAGGACGGCCCGGCGGACGAGCCGTACGAGGGCGTACTGCTGAGGCATGAGCAGAAGATCTGGCGGCACACCGCACACGACCGGGGACTGGGCGCCCTGACCCTGGGTGCCCGGCGGGAACTGGTCGCCTCGGCCACGCTGTGCGGCTCACCCGCCGACCGCGACCAGGCTCGGGACGTCCTCGCGCGGCTGTCCACGCTCACGACCGACGCACCGGACGTCACGGACACCGACGCCACCCCCGACGTGATCGGCGCCGCCGCGGACTGGCTCGCCACCCTCTATCCCGACCCGCACACCTTCTGGGGGCCGTTGCGCCCGGACCGCATCGGGGAGTACCTCGTCGGACTCGCCGTCGGCCGACGCCCGGCACTGCTGGACGAACTGCTCGCCCCGGCGCCGTCCGCCCAGGCCACCGACGCACTCCGGGTGGCCGCCCGAGCGGCACCCCGGCACAGTGGGCTCGGCCCGCCCCTGCATGCCGTCGTGGTCCGCCACCCACGGCGGCTGGCCGGTCCGGCCGTGACCGCGGCGACCACCAGCGGATCGGAACCGGGCCCCCTGCACACCGCCCTCGCAGAGGTCGTACGCGACCATCCCGACGACCAGACGCTCCTGCGGAGCATGTTCACCCGGCTGCCCGCGTACTCCCGCAACCTGTCCGTGTGGGGAGCGGAGCTCGCCGGGGCCCTCGTCACCCTGGCCGGAGCAGCACTCGGCGAACAGCCGGACGACACCGGCTGGGCACGACTGGCGGCCGCCTTCAACGACCACGCCCATTGGCTGACCGCCGTCGGCATGCACGACGAGGCACTGGAACGCGGCGCGATGGCGGTCCAGCTCTACGAGGGCGTCGCCGGCCGGGAACCCGGCAGCTACGCCCACGACCTGGCCACCGCACACGAGGGCTACGCCCACCAGCTCCATCTGCAGAGCAGGCGGGAGGACGCGTTGGCATCCGCCGAGCGCGCGGTTGCCCTGCGGCGCGAACTGGCCGACGGGCCCGTCGCCCGCGCGGCGCTCGCGGTGGCGCTCACCGGGTACGCCCACCATCTGTCCAGCCTCGGACAGGTCGTGGAGGCCGCCGGGGCGAGCGGCGAGTCCGTGTTCCTGTACTCCGGACTTCCCGCCCAGACACTGTCGGCCCATGAGGACGAGTACGCCGCCGCACTGCTGGCCCACGCCGTCTGCCTCGGGGAGCTGGCCGAGTACGACGACGCCATCGACGCCGTGGACCGGGCGATCGTCCACTACCGTCGGCTCTCCCGCCGTTACCCCGATGCCCATCTACGACCTCTCGCTGCCGCGTTGGCGACTCGGGCCGACCTCCTGGTGGACACCGGCTCCTACGAACGCGGCCTCGACGATGCCGGGGCGGCGCTGAAGACGTACGAAAGTCTCGCGGTGGGCCCGGTCGACCTGTACGCCGGTGAACGTGCCGCCGCGCTGCACTGCGTCGCCCGCTGTCTGGGGCCCCTCGGCCGCTGGGAGGAGGCGGAACGACGGTCCTGTGAGGCCGTCGAACTCTACGACGAGTTACGGCGGGCCGCGCCGCGGACGCACACCTTCGCCTGGGCCCGGGCAGCCGACGGCTGGGCCATCGCCCTGTCGGAGTCCGGTCGCGACCGGCAGGCCGTGGAGGTGGGCCGGGGCGCCGTCGACGCGCTGGAGGAACTGCACGCCAACGGCGATCCCGGGATGCAGGGCGCGCTGGCCGACGCGTCGCGCAATCACGCGGAGATGCTCCTGGAGCAGGGGCGGGCGGCCGACGCCGAGCCCTTCGCCGCCCGGGCCCTCGCGCTCTGCCGGGAGATGGCCGTCGATGACGACGGGGCTTTCGCCTACGAGACGGTGCTGTCCCTGCTGGTCCAGGGCATGGTGCTGGCCACGCTCCGGCCCCGCGAGAGCGTACGGCCGCTGCTGGAGGGACTCGGCCGAGCTCAGGAGGCCGATGACCATGAGACGGGCGCGCAGTTGGCGGCGGTACTGATCGACGCGTACCGGGCGGACCCCACCGTGGCCGATCTGGTCCACGAACTCACCGGCGCCGTACCTGACTGGCTGCGCGCCTGACCCGGGCGCCGGTCAAGGGCGGGGGCGGTGGGAGGAGGCCCTGGATTCGGGTGTTCTGGAAGGAGACGAGTTCCCAGCCGTGTTTCCGTGGGCGGCGAGATAGGTCTGGATGGAGTGGCTGTCCGGACGGCATTCCGGCTCGCCGGGATTGGCGATGCAGCCGGTGGTGATCACGACGGCGGTCGGTGGGATCGGGTGGCGGAGTGTCACCGGGACCTTGGCGAGGACCAGGCGGGTGCCCTTCGTGCAATTGTCGAAGTACAGCTGGAAGTTGCGAGCCATCTTCGGGCGGCCGCGCAGCTGGGTGCCGCCGAAGGTGATGAACTCGGGTTCCTCGGCACAGGCGTTGGCGAAGGCCGTGCCGTCTCCCCGGTTCCATGCGTCGGCTGGCTTTGGGTGAGGCGATTGAGCTGGGGGAGGGCGGAGCCGCCCGGTTTGGTGGCGGGTTCGGTGGGGTTGCTGGTTGCTGTGCGGCGGTTGTTCGCCGGGCTTGCGAGCAGGGCGGTGGCGGCGTTCGCGCCTGTGGTGACGGTGGCGAGGGTGTACAGCGCTGCGGCTGCCAGGGACAGGGGTGGCTGGCGGCGAGAGCCGGTCCGCCGGGGCGGGTGCGGGCGAGCGGTGTTCCGTCCCTGCGGCGCAGGTGAGCGTGACGTCATGTCGGTTCTCCGTCGGTGAGGTGTGGCTCCGGCCGTCTGCGGGCCGGTTCCGGGGATGGGCACAGCGTCGTGGCGCGTGGGACGGGTGGGCCATCTGCCGTATGGCGGAGACCTGGCGTCGGGTGTTCTCCGCCCTTCGGCAGATCGAGGCGGGTGTGCCGCCGGGGGTACGTTGAGCGGCATGTCCGTTGAGGGGCAGGAGCGGCCGCGGCCGTTGTTACGGGGGGCGGCGGCCGCCGGCGTGGGCGCGTCGCCGTCGTCGGAGTGGTCACCGCCGGTCCATTGGCTCTGCTGCTTGCCGTCGTCGCGGCGTCCGCGGCCGTCGTCCTCGTCGTGCTTCCCGAGCGCACCCGGCCCTGGACAGCGGCCCTGGCCGCACTTGCCGCGCTGGCGCAGGCAGCGGGACTGGAACGAGGCCGGCCTCTGGCAACGGTGACATGAGGTCCTGCTGACCGGCGGCGACCGCAACGACGACGCCCGTTGCAGTACCAGGTCGGGATGAGTCAGACCGGGGTGTGGGCGCTGGGAGTGAAGGGTGCACCGTGGCCGGGGATGATCAAGGCGGGCTTCAGGTCGAGGATCGCGCGGCGGGAGTCGGAGAGCACCTCCCGGTCGGTGGCGAAAGGGTCATCGGCGGGGCCTTCGGCGTGCCACCACAGGTGGGTGAGGACGATGAGGCCTTCGGTGGTGTCGGCGACGGTGCTGATGTCCTCGGTGGTGTGGCCAGGGGTGCGCAGCAGGTGGATGTGTTCGCTGATGCGGTACTGGTGGGCGTCGCGGTCTTCCCAGATGTCGTCCTTATAGATGGCCATGTGGTCGTGGTAGCGCGCGGCGGAAAACAGCGCGGCATTCAGGGTGTGGTCGGGGTGGTGGTGGCTGAAGACGACATCGGTGACCTGTTCGGGGCTGGCGCCGGCGGCTTGCAAGGGCTGGAGGATGAGCCGTCGGTCGGCGACCATGCCCGGGTCGACCACGACGAAGGTGTTGCCGTCGCGCAGGAGGGTGACGGTGCTGGCGACGTGCTTGTCGGCGTAGCCGGTTGTCAGTATGTGGACGGTTGCGGGCACGGTCGGGCTCCTCGGGTCCGGAGGGTTTGGCGGTGTGTCGCAGGGTCCGGTGGCTGCCGGGTCAGGCGTCGGGGGCGGCGTATACACGGCGTCCCGAGACGAAGGTCTGCTGGATGCGTGCGGCGGCGATCTCGTCGGCGGGGTGGGCGAAGATGTCACGGTCCAGGACAGTGAGGTCGGCGAGCTTGCCGGGGGTGATGGTTCCTGTGTCGTCGAGGTGGTTCACGTACGCGCTGCCGGCGGTATAGGCGGTCAGCGCGGCGTGCAGGGTGATGCGCTGCTCTGGCAGGAAGACGGGTCGCTTCGAGCCTGGTTCGTGCCGGTTGACGGCGGTGTGCAGGGCGGCGATCGGGTCGGGGCTGGAGACGGGCCAGTCGCTGCCAGCGGCCAGGGTCGCGCCGCTGTTCAGCAAGTCCGCGAAGGGGTACTGGCGGGCGGCGCGCTGCGGGCCGAGGAACGGGATGGTCAGGTCGTCCATCTGGGGTTCGTGGGTGGCCCACAAGGCCTGGATGTTGGCGGTGGCGCCCAGTTCGCGGAAGCGGGGAATGTCGGCGGGATCGACGACCTGGAGATGGGCGAGGTGGTGCCGGTTGTCGGTCCAGCCGTTGGTGCGGCGCGCCGCGGCGACGGCGTCGAGTGCTTCGCGCACGGCGCGGTCGCCGAGGGCGTGAAAGTGGACCTGGAAGCCCTCGCCGTCCAGGTGGGTGACGAAGGCGGCGAGCTGGGCGGGGTCGATGAAGGAGATGCCGGAGTTGTCGGAGGCGCAGCCGCAGGCGGTGAGGTAGGGGGTGAGCATGGCGGCGGTGTGGTTCTCGGTAATGCCGTCCTGCATGATCTTGACGGTGTGGGCGTTGAGTCGACCGAAGGTGTACTTCTCTCGGCGCTCGAGGAGTTCGGGCAGTTGCTCGAGGCCGCGAGCCCGGTCCCACCACAGGGCGCCGCGGACCCGGGCGGTCAGCGTGCCGTCGTGTGCGGCGCGCAGGTAGGCGGGGGCCGGGTCTGCGGTGGAGGCGTGGTCGCCCAGGAGCGCGTCCTGCCAGGCGGTGATGCCGTGGGCGTGCAGCACGCTCTGCGCGCGCAGCAGACCGTCGAGTTGCTCGTCGAGGGTGATGGCGGGGATGTGGTCGGCGACCAGGTGCATGGCTCCTTCCTGGAGCATGCCGGTGGGGTGGCCGCCGGGGTCGCGCTCGATGCGCCCGTCGGCGGGGTCAGGGGTGCCGCGGGTGATTCCTGCGAGCTGCAGGGCGCGGGTGTTGGTCCAGGCGCCGTGGTGGTCGCGGTTGACCAGGTAGACGGGCCGGTCGGGGACGACAGTGTCCAGGAGGTGGCGGTCCGGGGTGCCGCCGGGGAATGCCTCCATGGACCAGCCGCCCCCGGTGATCCAGCCGTGGTCGGGGTGGGTGTCGGCGTAGGCGCGGATCCGGGCCGTGTACTCCTGTGTGCTGTTCGCGCCGGAGAGGTCGCACTGGCCCATTTCGATGCCGGCGCCGACGGGATGGGCGTGGGCGTCCTGGAAGCCGGGAACGAGCAGGCGGCCGTGCAGGTCGACGATCTCGGTGTCGGCTCCGATCAGGTCATGGACTTCGTCGTCGCCGACCGCGATGATCCGCTCGCCGCGGACGGCGAGGGCGGTGACACGGGGGCGGACGGGGTCGACGGTGTGGATCGGTCCGCCGGTGAAGACCAGATCGGCAGGAGCGTCGGCGTGCATGTGTGGATCTCCGGGAGAGTCGGTGGGGGATGGGGGGTGCCCACGAGGTGGGTCAGGTGGCGGTCAGCCGGTCTGGTCCATGGGCAGGGCGATGGCGTCGGCGTCCGTGCCACGGCCGGTGGTGAAGTAGGCGGAGCGGCGGCGCCACTTCGCGTAGCCGGCCGCGACCAGGCCGGTGATGATGAAGAGCGACGGGACCAGCAGCATGAACCAGCCGTTGTCCGGGGTCGCCTGGAAGTGATCACTCATGGTCGCGTACTGCCAGGCGAGGTAGACGCCGAGCCCGAACAGGACCAGCGCACTCAGTGCCGGGACGATGACCGAGCGCAGCGCCTCCACCGGCCCTTCGCGCAGCGCGCCGCGGAACCGCACGGCGCAGGCCATGGCCGTGAGCCCGTAGTACAGGGCGACGATCAGTCCGATGGAGTTGACGGCGGTCAGGATCATCAGGTTGATCTTCGGGATGCCGACCGCGAGAACCGCTACGGCCGCGGACAGGGCCATGATCACGACCGTGCCCACGGCCGGGGATCCGAACCTGGGGTGAACCTTCGTCCACATCCGACCCAGCGTCCGGTCGCGGCCCATCGCGAGTGCTCCGCGGGCGGTCGGGATGACGCTGGACTGCAGCGAGGCGAACGCTGAGCACATCAGTGCGGCCAGCGGCAGGGACGCCCACGGTTCCGGGGAGAGCTTGCCGCCGAGGAAGGAGAGCGCCTGAGGGCCCTGGGTGATCAGTTCGCCGTTGTCCATGACACGCTGGAAGGAGATCGCGGCGAACACGAAGAGCCCGAGCATGGCCACCAGTGCGATCAGCCCGCCGCGGGAGGCGTCGGCGGCGTCCTTGGTCTCCTCGTTCACGGTGAACGCCGCGTCCCAGCCCCAGTAGATGAACACCGCCAGCACCAGGCCCTGCGCGAGGGAGTGGAGCGAGCCGATCGCGAAGGGGTTGAGCCAGTTGAACGAGAACGACTGGTGCCCCGTGAGCAGCGCCCACGTGCAGAACACCAGCAGCACGGAGTACTCGAAGGCCAGCAGCCACCACTGCAGGCGGGTCGCCGACCGCACCCCCGTCACGGCGGTGATCGTGACCGTGACCAGGGCCACCAGGCCGACCGCGGTGCTGACGCCGGTCGAGCCGGGGTCGAGGGTGACGCCGAGCAGGTTGTGCAGGTGGGCCTTGTTGGCGAACTGCAGGATCACGGAGCCGGTGACCGCACTGGTGTAGGCCATGAAGACCACGTTGGCGACCAGTACGACCCAGCCCGTCAGGAATCCGGGCCACGCTCCTACCGAGCGCCCGACCCAGGTGTAGCCATTGCCGCAGTTCGGCTCCGTGCGGTTCAACCGCGCATACGACATGGCGATGCCGAAGATCGGCAGGAACGCGACGATCAGCAGTGCCGGCGTCTGTCGCCCCGCGTACACCGCCAGGGCGCCCATGCCGATGCCGATGCTGGTGGTCGCGGCAGTACTGGACGCGGCGATCGCCATCCCGTCCCGCACACCCAGCGTGCGTCGCATCGTCGGATCGGAAGGCCCGGTCTCGGGAATGCCAGCGGCCACAGCGCGCTCCTTGTGTGCCAATCCCGCCGCCCCGGCCCAGGCTGCGGTGCTGGGCCCGGCGAGCAGACGGTGGTGAATGAGTGGTGTGCGCTGATGAAACAACCCTGCCATACTTACGTCAATAAGTTGTCATAAGACTGGCTGGAGCGTCCGCGCCCTGCAGGAGGGCCCCAATCCACGATGTCAGGAGGCTTCCATGGCTGCATCCGATCGCGTCCCCGCCGAGCGCCGGCGCCGACGCCCGACGCGCACCGGAACGGTGCTGAGCAGGGAACTGATCGTCACGGCGGCGCTCGAGCTGATCGAGGCGCCCGGCGGCAACGCGCTGACCGTGCGCCGCCTCGGGGCGGCGCTGGGCTGCGACCCCAGCGCCATCTACCGCTACTTCGCCGACACCGACACCCTGCTCCTCGCCGTCGCCGACAAACTGATCGGCGACTCCCTCACCGGGTTCACCTCCGGCAGGGACTGGGTCGCATCGCTACGGGACTTCGGGATGCGCGTCCACAGCTCGGTGCTCCAGCACCCGCGCCTGGCCGCTGTCCGCGCCTCTCGGTTCACCGCCGGTCCCGCAGAGTCCCAGGCCGTCGACACAGGGATCGGCATCCTCCTCCAAGCAGGCTTCGACCCCGCCCAGGCAGTGCGCCACTACCGTATGTTCATCGATACCGTCCTCGCACACGCCGCTGTCGACGCGGACGTCCGCGATCTGACCGAGCAACAGCGCGATCAGGCGAGCCAGGTCTGGCAGGAGGACTATTCGCACCTGTCCGCCGACCAGTACCCGAACCTCCACCAGGTGCGCGCGCACCTGTCCGCCATGAGCGGCTCGGCCTTCCTCGACACGCTGGACGCACTCCTCGCGCACCTCGTCGCGCTGCGCCGGCAGCAGTCTGCGCCCACGCCGTAGTCCCACACGCGCAGGGCGGGCCTGGCAGTACTCTGCGGCCCGCGTGACGAGGAGGAAACCGCACCTGCCTGGGTCCACCCGTCCTTTCGCGGTCCGGCGCGCGGCGGCAGCTCGGGGGACAGCACAGACAAGGTCGCGGGGCGCGGTGAGCTCCGCGGCGCAGTCCGCCGTCTGGAAACACGTGGAGCGTCCTTCCCGCTGCGGGCGCTACTGCGGATTTGGCGAGCGGACGGCTCGACGGTGGCCCTCTCACCGATCCCGAGGTCTCCCGCACCGTCGTCCTCGCCGTGCAGCGAGGAAGCCGAGTGCCACCCGCCGTGGAGGTCGGCGCGACCGTGGTCGTTCAGGTGGCGCGTCAATTGATCGAGGCCGGTTCGTGGCTGACGGCACGCGTTGTTGACCAGGTGGGGACGGTAAACGGTAGAGGAGCAGGTCCGGCGGAACGATCACGGACGCATGCCTCGGTCAAAGCCTCGTAGCGGCCCGCGACCTCCGCTGGGTCACACCGCCACATCCCGCTCCCCAGTCGCGGCAGTCAGGCTCCTGTTCCGGGGCGCCTGGGCCGTGTCAGGCGGCGAGTCGGTGCACGACCCGGACCAGTTCATCGTCACTACCCTGGCCGCCGTACGGCCGGGCATCGCTGTGCCGGAGGCGAAGTCGATGGACAACCTCAGCTCGACGCTTGTAGCCGCAGCCGTGTGTATGTGCGCTCACGCATGCGGGGGAGTCAGGCCTGGACCGGGACGTGGGGTGCGATGCGGATACAGACTCGGGTTCGCCATCCGTCCCGTTGCTGTCGCGCCTCGTACCGGTCGGCGAGAGCCTGCACGATATCCAGCCCGCGACCGTGCTCGGTCGCATCGGGCGGCGTACTACCGGCGGGGCGTTGCACGGCGACGCCGTGGTCGGCGACCTCTATGTGGAGCATGTGTGCGCTTAGCGAGAGGAGTACGGCGAGGTCGGCTCGCCCGTGGCGGGCGGCGTTACCGGCCAGTTCACTCACGATGAGGACGCAGGCGTCGAGATTGTCGCCATCGATGCCCCACTGGTTCAGCACTGCTGAGGTGAAGTGCCGGATGTCGCGGATTCTGCCGACGTCGGCCGGGACAGCGATATGGGCGCGGCATGCCTCGCGGGCAGGAGGAGCGGGCGGTGCCGGAGGACTACCAAAAGCAGCCCATGGCGGGCGGCCGTATCTGTCACGCGGACGCGGAGCCGGGAGATGGGGGGTGCTCGGCTTGGGGATTGCTGGCGCGGAAGTCATGGCAGGCGCCTTCCGGACTGGTGACGAGGACGTGGAAGAGGCCGCCGCCGAAGTGGCGCTGACGGTGGCGCGAGGGCCGGGTGGGCGCAGCCGGGGCGCGTGGGCCTCACTCGCACACCTGCGAGATGTGGGGGGCCGCAGGATTACCGAGCCGGTGACCGCACTGGTGCAGGCGATGAAGACCGCGTTGGCCACCAGCACGACCCAGCCCGTCAGGAATCCGGGCCGTGCATACGACGTGGCGATCCCGAAGATCGGCAGGAATGCGGCCAGCACTGCAGGCGTCTGCCAGCCCGCGTACACCGCCAAGGTGCGCATGCCCATGCCCATGCCCATGCCCGTGCTGGTGCTGGTGGCAGTGCTGGATGCGGCGATCGCCATCCCACCCCGCACACCCAACGAGCGTCGCATCGTCGTATCCGAAGGTGTGGTCCCGGGGGTCACAGTGCTCACAGCGTGCTCCGTGGTGATCGAGGGCGTATGAGATGCAACACCCCCGGAGCCTCTTACGTCAATAAGTTGTCATAAGCCTGGCTGGACTGTCCGCGCCCTGCAGGGCCCCGTTCTCCAGCTACTCCGCAGCGGTTCGGGCGTCCAGTTGCTGCCGGCGGGCGACGCGGCAGCAACGTGGACGAGTGGGACTTGGGCGAGCGGTTTTTTGGGAGCGGTGCAGGAACGCCTGCCCGAGCAGCCGACCTGCCGCACGCAGGCACTGCCCGGTGCGAAATACTCTCCCGATGAGTTCACGCACATCCCCGATCAGTCAGCCGATCACGATACGGAGGGCCGTCGCGCGGGATGCCAAACGGCTCACGCGGCTCGTGCGTGGCTCACGCGCATACGAGGGCAAGTACGCATCCGCAGTCGCGGGCTACCGGGTCGGTCCCGATTACATCGAGGCCCACCGCGCCTTCGTAGCCGTCGGCGCCGACGAGCATGGAGGCCGGGTCCTCGGGTTCTACTCGCTCGTCCTCGATCCACCGGAGCTCGACCTGCTGTTTGTCGCCGACGAAGCGCAAGGACGGGGTATTGGACGACTGCTCGTCGCGCACATGCAGTCCGAAGCCCGTGCCGCCGGGCTCGACCGTCTCAAGGTCGTGTCGCATCGTCCCGCCGAGGACTTCTACCACCGCGTCGGCGCCGTGCGGACCGGGACCGTGCTCGCGAACCCGCCCGCCGTACCGTGGGATCGTCCCGAATTCGAGTTTCGCATTCCTTCGGAATGACGGGGTGTGCCGGTCCGCAGGGCACCGGCTTCGCCCGCATGGCGCGCTCCGTGTGTGCCGTCGTCTCTGCCCTGGCCGGGGGATCGCCTGCGCCGGCGGCCTCTCCCGGCGACTCCCTCACCTCCGGCACTCCCAGAGCCGGGCGGCTCCGTAGTTCGTGGCCCATTTGTCGGCTTGGCTGCGGCGCGGGGGCGGCTTCTCGTCCTCGCCGGCGGGCTGGATGCCGAGGACGTGTTCGCACATCCACCGCTGGACGGTGGTGAGCCTGCGGGATCGGCCCGGAGCGGCGAACATCGGCCTGATCGATCTGACTGCCCGCTACGCCCTGGACGCCGGGGGGGCGGCTCAGGTGGGCAGGCCGTCGCAGTGCCTTTCATCCGCCACGCGGGCGCCCCGCCCAACGGCTCGGGGGTGGGATACCAGGAGGGTTTCGCCTTGTTGCGCCTACGTGCCGTCATCAGTCGCCCCGACCCGTCCCGACCACAGGTGCGGCCGCACCGCGTCCAGCCCGACCAGGGGTCTGGCCGTGCCGCACTCACCCCCGACCACGGCTGAGCAGCGGGTTACGCCTGCTGGTACGCATGCCAAATCCAGGAGACTCGCTGGTCGGGGTCGCGGACGGGACGCAAGACGGGATGCGGAGGGGCCGTGGTGGAGCAGGTCGGCCTGCGGCACCGCGAGGACAGGGACGTTGTGCGGGAAGCCGGACGGTGCCAGCAGCCAGGCGCCCGCGCGCAGGGCGCCGATCCCGTTCTCGACACCAGTGGGTCCGGTGCCGTCCAGGACGAACAGGGGTGCGTTGTAGGTGTTTTCGCTTGACCCACGCTCGCCACCGTTCCGGCGATGCCGTGCACCGGCCCGCGAGGCGCTTGGGTGGAGGGGAGATCGCTCCCTTCCGTACTGTCACTGTGCGTGGGACCGGTGCGCGGTGCGCAGAGTGGCGTGCACTCCCACACCACGGTGCGCACCACCGGATGGGAGCGGACGCCATCGGGTGCGCAGCGGAGCCGAATCGGTTCGCGCCATCGGGTGGGGAAGTGCGGTGCAGCGTGCGCAACTCATCGTGCCGCGCGTACTGGTGCGCGTCGGCGCGTAGCCGTCCTCGGTGGCCGGTGCGGGGGGCGAAGCGTTCGTACTGCCCGTTCCGCCGCCCTGGCCGCCGTCACCGCCGCGCTGGCGCTGGGCCTGACCGCCTGCGGTGGCACCGGCAACGCCTCGAAGGCGGCGGGCGGCGACCACGCCGCCGGTAGCGCGCAGGGCCGGTCCGCGTCCGACGGAGCCGGCAAGGGCAGCGCGGAGCAGGCAGGCAGTGGTGGTGACACCAAGGCGGGGGTGAGCTCGGCGTCCGCTCGGGGCGGGACGGACAAGGTCGCGAACAGGAGCGCAAAAGCCGGCGTCCAGCAGTGCCGCGGAGACGAGATGCTGGTTACTGCGGTGCACCGGTTCGCCGGTCAGCAGGGCGACCACCTGCTGGTCACCGCGTCGAACGAGAGCACCAAGCCGTGCTGGGTCACCTCGTACCCGGCCGTGAAGCTCGGCGAGGACGTCGATGGCCCCGCACTGCCGCACTCGAAGAAGGACAACCCGGGCGGCGACCAGCACATCATGCTCCGGCCGGGAGACAAGGCATACAGCGCGGTGAACCTCTTCGACTACGGCTCGAAGAACCACACGGCGCACTCGTTCGCCATCGCACTGCGCGGCTCGGACGGTCACGACGGCCCCTTTTACTCCGTCGACGTCAAGGGGCAGAAGCCGCAGTTCAACTGGAACGAGGCCGACGTGCTGAACTGGAGCACGCAGAAGCCGTACGACTTCTGACGGCCCGTCGGCCCTTTGCGCGCCACCGTCTTCCGCGACGCCGGCTGATGGCGGCTGTCGAACGGGTGTCGCCCGCTCGAGTTTGTGGTCACGCCCGGCCAGTGGGGGCACGCACCGCAGATGGTTCCCGCGTTGGAAGAGACCCGGGTGTCGCGGCAGGCTGGTGGCCGACCGCGCACCCGGCCCGACCATGTCGGGTTGTGGGTATGGAGCACGTCCCTTTCCCTGCGACCCGATCGAGCTCCAGGCGGACTGACGGCGCACGTACGCGGCACTCGCCGTGCCGCGGCCGATGCGCCCCACTAAGAGGTCGTTTTCGCCCGTTGTTTCATCCCGGAATCTGTCGTTTGGTCTGCGGTGTCGGGTCGCGCCAGGAGATGGTGTTCTCGCTGGTGAGACG
>NZ_JBIWPG010000004.1:0-373801 GCF_044768135.1 Streptomyces sp. NPDC101165
CAGTACCTGACGCAGACCGCCCAGGAGGGTGGCTTCGCCAGCCCGGACAAGGGCGAGAACGCTGCCAACGGCCAGATCGACGCGGGTGCCGACGTCCTCTTCGCCGCCGCCGGCCTCTCCGGCCAGGGTGTGATCAAGTCCGCCGCCGAGCACAAGGTCTGGGCCATCGGCGTCGACTCCGACCAGTACAAGCAGGCCGCGCTGGCCAAGTACAAGAACTACATCCTGACCTCGGCCCTGAAGAACGTCGAGGGCGCGGTCTACAACCTCTCCAAGTCCGTCATCAAGGACAAGAAGCCGCTCTCGGGTGACATCCGCGGCTCGCTGGACAACGGTGGTGTCGGCCTGGCCGACTCCAACCCGACCTTCAAGGGCAACGCCGCCATGCAGGCCGCGGTCAAGAAGGCTGAGGAAGGCATCAAGAACGGCACCATCACGGTGAAGACCTCCTGACGATCCAGTCAGAGGCCTTGGCCAACAGAACGCTGTAATGGCAGCGTTACGGCCACGGAACGGGGTGCGGAGAGGATGACCTGCCCGCACCCCGTTCGCGCGGCAGAATGCTCGGAACGGATCGGATTCTTGCTCGGGGCGAAGTTCTCGATCAAGGTCGGTCAGATCCGGGCACTATTTAAAGCAGGGGCGCTACGCGCGTAGAGCGGCCCCTTTCCCGAGGAGAGTGCGCCATCGACGCGTCCAGCAGCCCTCCGCTCACCGCTCCGTCGACAGTCGCGGTCGAGCTCGCGGGCATCACCAAGCGATTCCCGGGTGTCGTGGCCAACCACGACATCCGCCTGTCGGTCCGCAAGGGCACCGTCCACGCCCTCGTGGGCGAGAACGGCGCCGGCAAGTCGACCCTGATGAAGATCCTCTACGGCATGCAGAAGCCGGACGAGGGCACCATCCAGGTCGACGGCGAGCAGGTGAGCTTCTCCAGCCCCGCCGACGCCATCGCCCGCGGCATCGGCATGGTCCACCAGCACTTCATGCTGGCCGACAACCTGACCGTGCTGGAGAACGTGGTGCTCGGCAGCGAGAAGCTGTACGGCATCGGCGGTGGCGCCCGCAAGAAGATCAAGGAGATCTCCGACCGCTACGGCCTGGGCGTCCGCCCGGACGTGCTGGTCGAGGACCTCGGTGTGGCCGACCGTCAGCGCGTGGAGATCCTCAAGGTCCTCTTCCGCGGCGCCCGCACCCTGATCCTCGACGAGCCGACCGCCGTGCTGGTCCCGCAGGAGGTCGACGCGCTCTTCGACAACCTGCGCGAGCTGAAGTCCGAGGGCCTGTCGGTCATCTTCATCTCCCACAAGCTGGGCGAGGTGCTGTCCGTCGCCGACGACATCACCGTCATCCGGCGCGGTACGACGGTCGGGACCGCGATCCCCTCCCAGACCACCCCGCGCCAGCTGGCCGAGCTGATGGTCGGCAGCGAGCTGCCCACCCCGGAGACCTCCGAGTCCACCGTGACCGACCGGGCGGTGCTGGAGGTCAGGAACCTCACCGTGCACGCCCGCGGCGCCGTCTCCATGGGCACGGAGGAGGAGCCCTCCGCCGAGGGCCTCACCGAGTTCGCGCCCGCCGGCGAGGTCAAGAAGGTCCTCGACGACGTCTCCTTCACCATCCACGCCGGCGAGGTCATGGGCATCGCCGGTGTCGAGGGCAACGGCCAGACCGAGCTGATCGACGCGCTGATCGGCACCAAGCACGCCGACTCCGGCTCGATCCTCTTCCTGGACGAGGACATCACCCCCTGGCCCACCCGCAAGCGCCGTCAGTCCGGCGTCGGCTACATCCCCGAGGACCGCCACCGCCAGGGCCTGCTGCTGGAGGCCCCGCTCTGGGAGAACCGCATCCTCGGCCACGTCACCGAGAAGCCCAACGCCAAGGGCTTCTGGCTGAACCCCAAGGGCGCCCAGGACGACACCCGCCGGATCGTCGAGGAGTACGACGTCCGTACCCCCGGCATCGACGTCACCGCGGCCTCCCTGTCCGGCGGCAACCAGCAGAAGCTGATCGTCGGCCGCGAGATGAGCCACGACCCGAAGTTCCTGATCGCCGCCCACCCCACCCGTGGTGTGGACGTCGGCGCCCAGGCGCAGATCTGGGACCGCATCCGCGAGGCCCGCCGCGAGGGCCTGGCCGTGCTGCTGATCTCCGCCGACCTGGACGAGCTGATCGGCCTGTCGGACACCCTGCGCGTCATCTACGACGGCAGGCTGGTCGCCGACGCCGACCCGGCCACCATCACGCCGGAGGAGCTGGGCTCGGCCATGACGGGTGCCGCGTCCGGTCACCTGGAGCACGAAGAGACCGCCCCCGAGGGCGACGACAACGCCGGTCCGGAGGACGAGGCCCGATGAAGAAGTTCGACAAGGAGCGGGTGCTCGTCGCGGTGGCCGGCCCGGTCATCGCGCTCGTCCTGGCGATCGTGCTGACCTCCGTGGTCCTGCTCGCCTCGGGCAAGAACCCGATCGAGCCGTACATCCTGATGCTCCAGCAGCTGCCGTACTCGGACATCCAGGTGCTGATCATCAACCAGGCGTCCCTGTACTACATCGCCGCCATCGCGGTCGCCCTCGGCTTCCGCATGAACCTGTTCAACATCGGTGTCGACGGCCAGTACCGCCTCGGCGCGGTGATGGCCGCCGTCGTCGGCGCGCACGTGGGCCTGCCCGCCGTGCTGCAGGTCCCGCTGCTGCTGATCGTCGCCATGGCCACCGGCGCGTTCTGGGCCGGCATCGCCGGTGTCCTGAAGGTCACCCGAGGTGTCAGCGAGGTCGTCGCCACGATCATGCTGAACTCGATCGCCACCGCCGTCATCGGCTACGTCACCCTCACCGACGTGTGGGGCGTGCAGGTCGGCGACAACGTGACGACGGGCGTCATGAAGAAGTCCGGCTGGTTCCCGGGCATCAACCTGGGCTCGGACGTCGGTGAGATCTACGGCCTGGTCTTCCTCGCCGTCCTGCTCGGCATCGGCTACTGGGTCGTCCTGAACCGCACCCGCTTCGGCTTCGACCTGCGCGCCACCGGCGCCTCGGAGACCGCCGCCGCGGCCTCCGGTGTCGACGCCAAGCGCATGGTGCTGACCTCGATGCTGATCTCCGGCGCCATCGCGGGCCTGGCCGGCCTGCCGCTGCTGCTCGGCGACACCCACACCTACAGCCTGAGCTTCCCCGCGGGCCTCGGCTTCACCGCCATCGGCATCGCCCTGCTCGGCCGCAACAACCCCGGTGGCATCGCGCTGGCCGCCCTGCTGTGGGCCTTCCTCGACAAGGCCTCGCCCGCCCTCGACTACGCGACCCCCGTGGCGTACGACAAGGAGATCGCGACGATCATGCAGGGCCTGATCGTCTTCGCGGTCGTCATCTCGTACGCGGCCGTCCAGCAGTGGGCCCTGCGCCGCCAGCAGCGCCAGGTCGGTGCCGAGCTGGCCGCGGCCGCCGCCCAGAACACCAACAAGGAGGTGGCTGCCTGATGTCCACCGCGACCATCGCCAAGCCGCAGGCGAAGCAGCCCGGCAAGGGCGGCCGCCGTATGTCCCTCCCGGTACTCCTGCTGGTCATCGCGGGCGTGCTGGTGCTGACCTCGATCGTCCGCATCATCACCGGCGCGGACGGCATCACCTCGGTCGGCCAGATGTCCACCGCGCTGCAGCTCGCGGTCCCGATCGGCCTCGCCGGCCTCGGCGGCCTGTGGGCCGAGCGTGCGGGCGTCGTCAACATCGGCCTCGAGGGCATGATGATCCTCGGCACCTGGTTCGGCGCCTGGGCCGGCTACCAGTGGGGCCCGTGGGTGGGTGTCGTCTTCGGCATCATCGGCGGCGCGCTCGGCGCCGTCCTGCACGCCGTCGCCACCGTCACGTTCAACGTCAACCACATCGTCTCCGGTGTGGCGCTGAACATCCTGGCCCTCGGCGTGACCCGCTACCTGTCGAAGTTCACCTTCGCCAACGCCCCGCAGGGCTCCACCAAGCAGTCCCCGCCGATCGACTCCCTCGGCGAGTTCAGCATCCCGGGCCTGTCGGACTGGCTGAACACGCTCAACGAGAAGCACTGGTTCCTGGTCTCCGACATCGCCGGCCTGCTCGGCGGTCTGGTCACCGACCTGTCGCCGCTGACCGTGATCGCGGTCGCCATGGTCCCGCTGACCTGGTGGGTGCTGTGGCGGACCTCCTTCGGTCTGCGCCTGCGCTCCTGCGGTGAGAACCCGGTGGCGGCCGAGTCCCTCGGCGTCAACGTGTACAAGTACAAGTACATCGCAGTGATCATCTCCGGCGGCTTCGCCGGCCTCGGCGGCGCGTTCCTGTCCATCGTCGCCTCGAACGTGTACCTCGACGGCCAGACGGCCGGCCGCGGCTACATCGGTCTCGCCGCGATGATCTTCGGCAACTGGATGCCGGGCGGCCTGGCCCTCGGCGCGGGTCTGTTCGGTTACACCGACAGCCTCAACCTGCGCGGCGGCACGGTGAACGTCCACGCGCTGATCCTGCTGCTGGCGATCCTCCTGGTGTTCGGCGCCGCCTACCAGGCGTGGAAGAAGAAGTACGTCCCCGCCCTCATCACGGCCGTCATCGCGGTCCTGATGTTCGTCTGGTACTCCTCCACCAACGAGGTTCCGCGCCAGCTGGTGACGGCGACCCCGTACCTCGTCACGCTGCTCGTCCTCTCGCTGTCCGCGCAGAAGCTGCGCATGCCGAAGGCGGACGGCCTGCCGTACCGGAAGGGGCAGGGCAAGTGACCGCCGCGGCCGCCGACTTCGACTGGGAGGCGCTGCGCGCCGAGGCGCGGGAGGCCATGTCCCACGCCTACGCCCCCTACTCGGGCTTCCCGGTCGGTGTGGCGGCCCTGGTCGACGACGGGCGCACGGTCACCGGCTGCAACGTCGAGAACGCCTCCTACGGCCTCGGCCTGTGCGCCGAGTGCGGGCTGGTCTCGCAGCTGCAGCGCACCGGGGGGCGGCCGCCTCACGCACTTCACCTGCGTGGACGGCACGGGCGGGCTGCTCGTCCCGTGCGGCCGCTGCCGCCAGCTGCTCTACGAGTTCGGCGGCCCCGACCTGCTGCTGGACACCCCGGCGGGCGTCCTGTCGCTCTCCGAGATGCTGCCCCAGGCCTTCGGCCCGGACCATCTCACCAAGTAACTCCCGTACGGCCCCCCTGACCTGCGCAGGGGGGCCGTGCACTTCGCACCTCCCGGAAGGAAGCCATCAGCCATGGCCATGGACGCCATCTCCGTCATCCGCACCAAGCGGGACCGCGGTGAGCTGACCGACGAGCAGATCGACTGGGTCATCGACGCGTACACCCGCGGCGAGGTCGCCGACTACCAGATGGCCGCGCTCAACATGGCGATCCTGCTCAACGGCATGAACCGCCGCGAGATCGCCCGCTGGACGGCGGCCATGATCTCCTCCGGGGAGCGCATGGACTTCTCCTCGCTGTCCCGCCCGACCGCCGACAAGCACTCCACGGGTGGCGTCGGCGACAAGATCACCCTTCCGCTGGCGCCCCTGGTGGCGGCCTGTGGTGCGGCCGTCCCCCAGCTCTCGGGGCGCGGCCTCGGCCACACCGGCGGCACCCTGGACAAGCTGGAGTCGATCCCGGGCTGGCGTGCGCTGCTCTCCAACGAGGAGATGCTGCACGTCCTCGACACCACCGGCGCCGTCATCTGCGCGGCCGGTGACGGCCTCGCCCCCGCCGACAAGAAGCTGTATGCCCTGCGCGACGTCACCGGCACGGTCGAGGCGATCCCGCTGATCGCCTCCTCGATCATGTCGAAGAAGATCGCCGAGGGCACCGGCTCCCTGGTCCTGGACGTGAAGGTCGGCTCGGGCGCCTTCATGAAGACGATCGAGGACGCGCGGGAGCTCGCCTCGACGATGGTCGGCCTCGGCACCGACCACGGCGTGAAGACGGTCGCCCTGCTGACCGACATGTCCACCCCCCTCGGCCTCACCGCGGGCAACGCCCTCGAGGTCCGTGAGTCGGTCGAGGTCCTGGCCGGCGGCGGCCCGGCGGACGTCGTCGAGCTGACGATCGCGCTCGCCCGCGAGATGCTCGACGCCGCCGGCGTGAAGGACGCGGACCCGGCGAAGGCCCTGGCCGACGGCTCGGCGATGGACGTCTGGCGCCGGATGATCGCGGCCCAGGGCGGCGACCCGGACGCGGTGCTGCCCACGTCTCGCGAGCAGCACGTCATCAAGGCCCCCTCCTCCGGCGTCCTCACCCGCCTGGACGCCTACGACATCGGTGTCGGCGCCTGGCGCCTCGGCGCGGGCCGCGCCCGCAAGGAGGACCCGGTGCAGGCTGCGGCGGGCATCGAGATGCACGCCAAGCCGGGCGACACGGTCACCGAGGGCCAGCCCCTCCTGACCCTCCACACGGACACCCCCGAGCGCTTCGAGTACGCACTCCAGGCGGTCGAGGGTTCGTACGACATCGCGGCCCCGGGCACGGACTTCACGGCTTCGCCGGTCGTGCTGGAGCGCATTGCCTGATCAGGGGGTTTCCCGCTCGGGCGAAGGGGATCGGTGGATCTGCACCGGTCCCCTTCGTCGTGTCACCCCAGGACCGCCGCAACCGCGACCAGCACCGGCACCGACACCACCGTCGACAGCAGGATCGACTCCCGGGCCAGGGACTCGGCCACCCGGTAGCGGCTGGCGTAGGTGAACAGGTTCTGGGCGGCGGGCAGGGCCGAGGTCACCACCACGTCCAGGAGCGTGGCGCCGTGCAGGTCGAAGACGCCCCGCGCCAGCACCCACGCCACCAGCGGTTGCCCCAGCGACTTCAACGCCACCGACAGCAGGACCGGTCGGCGGTCGCGGCCCCGGCCGGGGGCCTTGCTGCCGTGCAGGGACATGCCGAAGGCCAGCAGGGCCGCCGGGACGGACATGTTGCCGATCAGGGTGAGCGGGTCCATGACCGGATCGGGGACCTTCCAGCCTGCCGCCGACACCACGACGCCCGACAGAGAGCCGACCGCTATCGGGTTGCGCAGCGGGGTCAGCAGACGGCGCCCGAGCGTGCCCTTCTCGCCCATCCCCGAGAGGTCGAGGACCGTCAGGGCGACGGGGGTGACCAGGACGACCTGGAAGAGCAGTACCGGCGCCACCAGGGACGCGTCACCCAGGACGTACGCGGCGATCGGGATGCCCAGGTTGCCCGAGTTGACGTAGCCGGAGCACAGGGCGCCGATCGTGGTGCGGCCCACGCCCCAGCGGCGCAGCGCGCCGATCGCCACGAAGACCCCGGAGACCGCTGCCGTGCTCAGGGCCGTCACCAGGAGCCGGCTGGAGAACAGCACCGACAGGTTGGCCCTGGCCAGGGTCGTGAAGAGGAGCGCCGGGCCCGCCACGGTGAACGCCAGCGCGGTCAGGACCTCGCGGCCCTGGTCGCCGAGCGAACCGCGCCGCCCGAGTACATACCCCACCCCGATGACGACCGCGATCACCGCGAACCCGCTCAGCACCCCCTGCACGGAGCCCACCCTCCGGCGGAGCAGGGGGGCGGGTCAATGTGATCTCCGCCCGGGTGCGGGCCGGCGCGATGAGTTACGGGCTGCTCGCCGGTCTACCGCACGTGGATGAGAGGACACCTGCCGTGCTCGTGCCGGCCGGCCCCGTCACCAGGGACGAGGTGACGGGGCTGTGCGACGACGTACGGGCGCTGCTGCAGGTCACCGGGGCCGGGACCGTCGTCTGCGACGTGGGCGGGCTGGGGCCGCCCGGTCTGGGCGTGGTCGATCTGCTCGCCCGGCTGGAGCTGGCCGCACGGCGGGCCGGGGGCCGGATACGGCTGCGCGACCCGGACCCCGCGCTACACGCCCTCCTCGATCTTGTCGGGCTCCGCTTCCAGGTGGAGGGGGAGGCCGAAGAGCGGGAACCAGCGCTGGGTGTCGAGGAAGAAGTGGAACCCGGTCAGCCGGCCGTCTGAGATCTCCAGGACCTGGATCGACCACGGTGTGAAGCCGCCCGCCTCCGGGTCCGGCTTGTACTGGGCGAAGCCCGGCAGCCCGTTGACCTGCACGGGCAGCAGGCGGGAGCCGGCGCAGGCGGCGCCCAGCGTGGTCATGAAGCCGGTGATGTCGTCGTGGCCGGTCAGCCACAGGTCGAACGGCGGCATCGTCATGACGGCGTCCTCGTGCAGCAACGCCGTGAGCGCCGTCATGTCGTAGCCCTCGAAGGCCTTCACATAGCGCTCCAGGAGCTTCTGCTGCTCCTCGTCGAGCGGGTCGGAGACCGCCGCCTCGGCACCGGCCTGCTCCCGCTCGGCGAGCGTCGCCCGGGCCCGCTGCAGCGCGCTGTTGACCGAGGCGACCGTGGTGTCCAGCAGCTCGGCGACCTCGCTCGCCTTCCAGGCCAGCACCTCGCGCAGGATCAGCACCGCCCGCTGCTTGGGCGGCAGTTGCTGCAGGGCCGCCATGAACGCCAGCCGGATCGACTCCTTGGCGACGGCCGCCTCCGCCGGGTCCTCGACCGTCGGCAGCACACGCGCGTCCGGCACCGGCTCCAGCCAGGTGTTGTCCGGGCGGGGGGCGAGGGCCGCCTGCGCGAGGGGCGTCGAGTCGGTGAGGTCCATCGGGCGGGCCCGCTTGTTCCCGGCCGTCAGCATGTCCAGGCACACGTTCGTCGCGATCCGGTACAGCCACGAGCGCAGGGAGGAACGGCCCTCGAACTTGTCGTAGCTCCGCCAGGCCCGCACCAGGGTGTCCTGCACCGCGTCCTCGGCCTCGAAGGAGGAGCCGAGCATGCGGTAGCAGTACCCGGTCAGCTCGGTCCGGTGCTTCTCCAGTGCGACGTCCAGGTCCGCCGTCGCCGTGCTGTTGCCCATCGTCCACCCACCCCTGTGGCCGTTCTGTTCACGCGCCTTCGCGCTCCAGCACTTCGGAAGCTACCGCAGCCCACTGACAATGGCCCCCCGAGCGCGGAAAAGCGCAGTTCAGACCGGTTGCTTCACGGAGTTGAGCGGACCTGGCGCCGGCTCAGTGCGCCGCCACCGGCTGCCGCCGGGCCGCCACCCGGGCCGCCCGGGAGCCGAGGGCCGTGATCGTCACGACCCCGAGGATCGCGAGGACGCCGACGGTGACCGTGCCGGCCCAGCCGCCCGAGTGGAAGGCCATCGCGCCGACCGTGCTGCCCGCGCTGGACCCGACGTAGTACGCGGACTGGTAGAGGGCCGAGGCCTGGGCGCGGCCTCGGGTGGCCGTCCTGCTGACCGCCGAGGAGGCGACCGCGTGTCCCGCGAAGAAGCCCGCGGTGATCAGCACCAGGCCCAGCAGGACCAGGGGCAGGGAGTCCGCCAGGGAGAGCAGCAGGCCCGCCGCCGTCGTGCCGCCGGCCAGGTACAGCGCACCCCGGCGGCCGAGGCGGCCCACCAGACGGCCCGCGGTCGACGCCGACACCGTACCCACCAGGTACACCAGGAAGATCGAGCCGACGATGCCCTGCGGGAGGGAGAAGGGGGCCTCCGTCAGCCGGTACCCGATCACCGTGTACACACCGCCGAACACGGTCATGAACAGCGCGCCGATCGCGTACAGGCGGCGCAGCAGCGGGTCGGAGAGGTGGTCGCGGACCGTGCCGAGCAGGACGCGGGGGCGCAGCGAGCCGGGCCTGAAGTGCTTCGGCGCCGGCAGCAGCAGCCGGAACGCCACCGCGCAGGCCACCGCGATCGCGCCGATCACACCGACGGCCACCCGCCAGCCCCACTCCTGGGCGACCCAGCCGGTGATCACCCGGCCGCTCATCCCGCCGACGCTGTTGCCCGCCACGAACAGCCCGATCGCCGTGACCAGCGCCTTCGGCCGGACCTCCTCGGCCAGGTACGCCGTCGCGGAGGCCGGCAGACCGGCCAGCGCCGCGCCCTGCACCGCCCGCAGCACCACCAGCGCGCCGATCGACGGCGCGAACGGCACCAGCAGCCCGACGCTCACCGCGACCGCCAGCGAGGCCGTCATCACCGTACGGCGGCCGAAGCGCTCCGACAGGGCGCTCATCGGCAGCACGAACAGCGCCAGACCGCCGGTCGCGGCCGCCACCGTCCAGCTCGCCTCGCTCGCTGCGACCCCGAACTCCCCGGAGATCAGCGGCAGCAGAGCCTGCGTGGAGTAGAGGAGGGCGAAGGTCGCGACTCCGGCGAGGAAGAGGGCGAAGCTCATCCGGTGGTAGCCGGGGCCGCCCGGCGCCATGCGGGAGTCGGACGCGGAGTCGGAGGAACGGACGGGCGAGACGGCGTCCACGCTGGTGGACGCCCCGGTACTGGCGGGAGACATGCCTCGAAGCTACGTACGGATCCGTTCATCCGTCCAATGCATGGATTCGCCATAATCGTTCCCATGGTGCATCAGCAGAGCTCACAGGCACGACTGTCACCGTCCAGTGACACAGAAGACATGGCCGAGATGTCGAGGTTGCTCGCCCCCCGCCTCGCCTATTTCGCAGGCGTCGCCCGCACCGAGCACGTCACCCGCGCCGCCCACGAGATGAACGTCCCCCAGTCGACCCTCTCGCGCGCGATGGCTCGCCTGGAACAGGACCTGGGCGTCGACCTGTTCGCCCGCCACGGCCGTACGGTCTCCCTCACCACCGCCGGCCGCACCTTCCTCGTCTCCGTCGAGCGCGCCCTCGCCGAGGTCGAGCGCGCCGCCGAGGAGGTCCGCGCCGACGCCGACCCGGCCACCGGCAAGGTCGCCTTCGGCTTCCTGCACACCATGGGCGCCGAGACCGTACCCGGCCTGCTGCACGCTTTCCGCGCCGACCACCCGCGCATCCGCTTCAGCCTGGTCCAGAACTACGGCGAGGCGATGCTGGAGCGGCTGCGGGCAGGAGAGCTGGACCTCTGCCTCACCTCTCCGGTCCCCGACGCGCCCGACCTTGTCGCCCGCCGCCTGGACGAACAGAAACTCCGGCTGGTCGTCCCGGCCGACCACCGCCTGGCCACCCGCCGCCGCATCCGCCTGGCCGAGGCGTCGGACGAAACCTTCGTCACCCTGGAACCCGGCTACGGTCTCCGCCGCATCACCGACGACCTGTGCAGAGAGGCAGGCTTCCGCCCGAAGGTCGCCTTCGAGGGCGAGGAGGCGGAAACCCTGAGGGGTCTGGTGGCGGCGGGTCTGGGTGTCGCCCTCCTGCCCCCGCCGACCGTCCCGAGACCGGGCGTCGTGGAATTGACGGTGACGGCTCCGAGGGCGGCCCGGGAGATCGGCGTCGCGTGGCTGGCCGACCGCCCGGACACACCCCCCGTGGCCGCCTTCAAGAAGTTCCTGCTCTCAAGAAGGGGAAGTCTCCTGCCCTGAGGGGTACGGGGCCGTGTCGGACATGCCTACCGTCTCAACGACTTACCGAACCCCGCAGCCAACGGCATCCGAAGCCCGATGGGCGGTGGAGCAGCCAGCGCGTCCTCCACAGGCCGTGACACCGAACACCCGAACAACGCCCCCATCACGAAGTCCACCGCAAGACTCAGCACTTCGTCCCGATGCTGATGCAACCCATGACCGTCGGAGTGCACTTCGAACCGGCACACGTCCCGGTTCGCCTTCTTCGCGCGAGCCGCCAGCCGGAACGACAACTCGGGGTCGGTCCGTTCGTCGTTCGTGCCGTGCACGACCAGCACCCGCCGCCCCACCAGCTGCTTCACCGGCTCGACCGCCGCGGCCACGTCCTCCTCCGGCAGCCAGGGCGCGAGCGCGACGACCGAGTTCACCGCCTCGTGCCCGCCGGCCCGCAGCGCCGCCCGTCCGCCCATGTCGAGTCCGACCAGACACACGGGAACGTCCCCGTACCGCCGTACGACCTCGTCGGCGGCCCACTCCGCGTCCCCCGCGAGATGCGCCTCGCTGCCGTTCCAGCCCCGGTAGCGGTAGTGGACGGCATGGACAGCCAAGCCCTCCGCGCGGCCCGCGCGGGCGAACCTGCGGCCGAGGGAGCGGACGAGGGCCGTCGCCTGGAGGGGCGACGGCCTGCGGGCGGAGACCTCCTCGCCCCCGGGGAGCAGCAGCACCGCTCCGCTCACTGACGTCGGCTCCGGGCCGACTGCCCTTCCCAGCCTGGCCGTTCGGACCGGCGTCGCTTGCTGTCCCATGACAGAACAGTGTCAGAAGCGACGGTGTACGAAACCCGTCCGTGCGGTCACCGTTAAATATCGACGGAAAAGTACATGCCGTACAGCGGCTCTCTACGCGCGTAGGCGCTACAGTGCGGCAATGACGAGCCAGACTGCACCGACTGGGACCGTCCCGACGCACGTCCCGACGCCGGACCAGATCCGCCGGGCCCCCAAGGTTCTGCTGCACGATCATCTCGACGGCGGGCTCCGCCCCGGAACCGTCGTCGAACTCGCCCGGGAGGCCGGCTACTCCCAGCTCCCCGAGACCGACCCCGACAAGCTGGGCATCTGGTTCCGCGAAGCGGCCGATTCCGGCTCGCTGGAGCGGTATCTGGAGACCTTCTCGCACACCGTCGGCGTGATGCAGACCCGGGAGGCGCTCGTCCGGGTCGCCCGGGAGTGCGCCGAGGACCTCGCCGAGGACGGAGTCGTCTACGCGGAGGTGCGGTACGCCCCCGAGCAGCACCTGGAGGGCGGGCTGAGTCTCGAAGAGGTCGTCGAGGCGGTCAACGAGGGCTTCCGGGAGGGCGAGCGGCTCGCCCGGGAGAACGGCCACCGCATCCGGGTCGGCGCGCTGCTGACCGCCATGCGGCACGCGGCCCGTGCCCTGGAGATCGCCGAACTCGCCAACCGCTACCGGGACCTGGGTGTGGTCGGCTTCGACATCGCCGGCGCCGAGGCCGGCTACCCGCCCACCCGGCACCTGGACGCGTTCGAGTACCTCAAGCGCGAGAACAACCACTTCACCATCCACGCCGGCGAGGCCTTCGGACTGCCGTCCATCTGGCAGGCGCTGCAGTGGTGCGGTGCCGACCGGCTCGGGCACGGGGTGCGGATCATCGACGACATCGAGATCCGCGAGGACGGCTCGGTGCGGCTCGGGCGGCTGGCCTCCTACGTCCGTGACAAGCGCATCCCGCTGGAGCTGTGTCCCAGCTCCAACCTGCAGACCGGGGCCGCCTCCTCCTACGCCGAGCACCCGATCGGGCTGCTGCGGCGCCTGCACTTCCGGGCGACGGTCAACACCGACAACAGGCTGATGTCGCACACCAGCATGAGCCGGGAATTCGAGCATCTCGTCGAGGCGTTCGGTTATACGCTCGACGATCTCGCATGGTTCTCCGTCAATGCGATGAAATCAGCGTTCATTCCTTTCGATGAACGGCTGGCGATGATCAATGACGTGGTCAAGCCCGGATATGCAGAGCTGAAATCCGAGTGGCTGTTCCAGCAGACCGCCTCCACCAGCGGTTCTTCCGGATCCGAGGGGTAGCGGCGGGGCGAACGACGGCACGAAATGCGGACGCGCTTTCACAAGTCGTCCGCATTTCGGTGTTTGCGGGCGGCGGTCCGGCATGTTTACGGTCGTGGACCGCTCAGAACGTTTGTTGTCTCCTGTCTCCGCATTCAAGGACGCATTCACCATGAAGCAGTCTGCTGCCAAGACCCTCGGTGTCGCCGCCCTCGGTGCCGCCTTCGCCGCCGTCGGTGCGGGCGCGGCCAACGCGGCCCCGGCCCTTCCCGACACCTCGCAGGCCCTGGACACCGTCACCAGGACGCTGCCGGCCGAGAACGTCGGCAAGGCGCTGCCGGGCGCCACTGAGGCGCTCACCCAGGGGCAGGGTGCCCTCGGTGGTGGGCTGGCCGCCGCGCAGCCGACCGTGCAGAAGGTCCTCGCCGACGGCCCGACCGCGCCGGCCGCCGGCCTGCTCGGCGGACTGCCGCTGCAGGGTCTGCCCACGCACGGTGTGCCGGTGAACGGCATCCCGCTCGGCTGACGTCCGCCGCGCGCACGACGCCGCTGGGGCGCCCCGGAGAGGTCCGGGGCGCCCCAGCGGCGTTCGCGTGCCCGGACTCACCAGGCGGTGGCCTTGGCCTGGTCCTCCGCCGGCAGCAGGATCCACAGCGCTATGTAGAGCAGGAACTGCGGGCCGGGGAGCAGGCAGGAGAGCAGGAAGACGACCCGCATCGTCGTCGCGGAGGTGCCGAAGCGCCGGGCCAGCGCGGCGCACACTCCGCCGATCATGCGGCCGTGGGTGGGGCGGGCGAGGCTGGACATCTGCGGCTCCTTCTGGGTTGATCGCTCGTTCGCTGACGCGTCGGGTGAGGCTCTCCCGTCGATCGCCTCAACTGTCCTCCACGGTACGGAGACGAAGGGGGGCGAAGCGTCGCTCTACGGGGCGATCCCGACCCTGGGAATCGTCGGGGTACGACCCTGAGGGAGGTCCTCCTGGACGGTGACCTGCTCCGCCTCGTGGGGTGCGCGCTCGCCCCGGCGCCGCAGCCAGGCCCGGCCCGCGGGCACCACGGCCAGGTGGGCCAGGATCACTCCCACGGTGTTCAGCAGCAGCGAGTCGACGTCCACGACCCTGCCCGGCACCCCGGTCTGCAACAGGGCAATGCCCAGCGAGATCAGGGCGCCCGTGGCCGCCGTACGGACCAGGGAGGTGAGCGGGGAGACGTCGAGCCTGCCGGACATCGGCAGCAGCACACCCAGCGGCGCGAGCAGCGCCAGCCCCTCGCCGAGGCGTCTGGCGGCCTCGGGCCAGCCCAGCGCCAGATCGGCCCGGATTCCGGCCAGCGGGCGCAGGTTGGCGGGCATCACCCAGGGGACGTCCAGAGGTCGCAGCATCAGCCAGGCGACGAGCCCGAGGTGCGCGACGAGGAGGACACCCCCTGTCACACGGATGCGGATCGCGGCACTGCCGCCGATGGAGCCTTGACGCTGCACGCCCCCCTAGACGCACCCCTGTGCACGATCGGTTCCGCATCCGTCACGCGGATGCACATGAGGTGTCCGCCACACCCGCCCGCGCGCGGCCGTTCAGCCGGCCGTGACCTCGCTGGACGGCGGCTCGGTCGTCCCCGGGCGGTTGCGGACGTCGTCGGTGCACTCGTAGCGGCGCAGCGGGGCGGTGCCCGGGCCGCCCAGGACGACCGAGCCGTCGCCCTCGGTCGCCGCCGAGTCGGACAGCGTGCACACGAGCTGGGCGAGGGCGTAGGAGGTGAGCTGTTCCGGCGCGGTGCTCAGCCTGAGCGTGTCGTCCGGGTCCTTCCGGCCCGGCCCGCTCACGCTCAGGCCGCCCGGGACGTACGTCGTGTAGCCCGCCGCCTTCTGCCCGGCCGACGGGGAGGCTGCGAGCTGGTCCAGCAGGCCCTGCGCCACGATCACCCGGCGCCGCTCGTCCGGCGTGCCCTCCGGGACCCGGACGGTCCGGTCGACGGCGACCAGGGACGAGCCGCACAGCAGGAAGACCTGAACGGCCACCCCCTGCGAGGACTGCGTCGACACACCCGGCCCGGACGGCGTGCACGGCACCCGGGAGGGCGCAGCGCCGAAGTCCGTCGGCACCTCGGTGGGCCGGATCCCGCAGCCGGTGAGCAGCGCGGCCAGGAGGGGCACCGCCAGCAGGCTGTGTACGGTCCCTGCTCTCATGACCCCTCCTTCCCGGAATTCCCGTCGTCGTTCTTGGCGCCCTCGTCGTTCTCCTCCGTCAGCCGTGCGGCGTCCCGCGGCAACCGCAACGTGAACACCGCACCCCCGTCGGGGGAGTTGGCCGCGGTGATCTCACCGCCGTGGATGTGGGCGTTCTCCAGGGCGATGGACAGGCCCAGGCCGCTGCCCTCCGAACGCGGCCGGGAGGCGCTGGCCTTGTAGAAGCGGTCGAAGACGTGCGGCAGGACGTCCTCGGGGATACCGGGCCCGTGGTCGCGCACCGCGATGACCAGGTCGTCCCCGTCGATGCGCACCGACACCCGCACCGGCGATCCGCCGTGCTTGAGCGCGTTGCCGATCAGGTTGGCCAGTATGACGTCCAGGCGGCGCGGATCGAGGCGGGCGTGGGCCCCGCGCTCGGCGTCCAGCTCCACGGCGTCCAGCCAGGCGCGGGCGTCGATGCAGGCGGTGATCTGGTCGGCGATGTCGACGTCGTCCAGGACCAGACGGGCGGTCCCGGCGTCGAAGCGGGTGACCTCCATCAGGTTCTCGACCAGGTCGTTCAGCCGCCGCGTCTCGCTGACCACCAGCCGTACGGCCGGCTCGATCATCGGGTCGATGCTCCCGGCGTCCGCGTCCAGCTCCTCCTCCAGCACCTCCGTGACGGCGGTGATGGCGGTCAGCGGCGTCCGCAGCTCGTGGGACATGTCGGCCACGAAGCGCCGGGACGCGTCGTCGCGCGCGGCCATCTCGGCCACCCGCTGCTCCAGCGCCTCGGCCGCGTTGTTGAACGTCCGTGACAGGTCGGCGAGTTCGTCCGTGCCCGAGACCCTCAGCCGGGTGTCCAGCCTGCCCTCGCCGAGCCGCCGGGCGGCCACCCCGAGCCGGTGCACCGGCTTCAGCACGGTCGTGGCGGCGGCCTGCGCGAGCAGCGCCGAGCCGATCAGCGCGAGACCCGTCGCGATCCCCAGCGACCAGGCCAGCGAGTTGAGGTCCTTGGCCTCAGGCTCCAGCGACTTGGCCATGTAGCCCGTCGGACCGCCGCCGATCAGCCGGGTGCCGGCGACCAGATACGGCGTGCCGTGGTTGTCGACCCGCTGCCAGTACAGGTGGTACGGCGACTCGTTGGAGTCGGTCACCTTCTGCCGCTTGTTCACCGCGGCCCGCAGCGAGCCCGGCACGTCGTCCAGCGCGAAGCCGTTGATGCCGCCCGAGTTGCCGTACACCGTGTCGCCGCTCGGGTCCTGGGCCACCAGCAGCACGCTGAACCGCTGGCTGCTGCCGGCCATCTGGCCCGCCGCGTGCTGCAGTTCGTCCTGCGAGGGGTGCACCGGCAGCGCACCCGCCCGGTTCTGCATCTCCTGCTGGAAGTCGCGCAGCACCGCGTCCTGGGCGCGGGTGAGCACGGCCTCCCGGTTCAGCCAGTACGCGATGCCCGACGCCGACACCGCGGCGGTGAGCGCGACCAGACCGAAGACGACGACCAGTCGCAGCCTGAGGCTGGTGAACCGCAGCCGCGACAGACTTCCCTTGCGCCCCGCGGCCCAGCCGCGCAGCCCCCCTTGCGTATCGGTCACTGAGGAACGTCCAGGCGGTAGCCGACACCACGGACGGTACGGATCAGGGTCGGCGACGAGGGCACGTCCTCCACCTTGGCGCGCAGCCGCTGCACACACGCGTCCACCAGGCGCGAGTCGCCCAGGTAGTCGTGCTCCCACACCAGCCGCAGCAACTGCTGCCGGGACAGCGCCTGACCGGGCCGCCGGCTCAGTTCCAGCAGCAGTCTCAGCTCGGTCGGCGTGAGCTGCAGGTCCTCGCCGTTCTTGGTGACGGTCATCGCGGACCGGTCGATGACCAGGCTGCCGAAGGCCGCCGAGTCGCTGGACTCGCGTTCGCCGCGGCGCAGTACGGCCCGGATCCGGGCGTCCAGCACGCGGCCCTGCACCGGTTTCACGACGTAGTCGTCGGCGCCGGACTCCAGTCCCACGACCACGTCGATGTCATCATTACGGGCGGTCAGCAGGATGATCGGCAGCTGGTCGGTGCGCCGGATGCGCCGGCACACCTCGAATCCGTCGATGCCGGGCAGCATCACGTCCAGCACGATCAGATCCGGTCGCTGCTCACGCAGCAGCTTCAGACCGTCCTCACCGCTGGCAGCGGTGGCCACCCGGTGACCCTGGCGCGTCAGAGAGAGCTCCAGGGCCGTGCGGATGGCGTCGTCGTCCTCGATCAGCAACAGGGAAGGCACGGGCTCATTCTGGCCCATGGACGGGCTCTCGTACGACCTGCCGACACCATGCTCTCCCTACCGCCACCTCCTGTGCGCGCTCTGTGACGGCCCTGGGCCGGACCCCTGTGACAGGTCTGTGACAGTCGACGGACACGGCCATGAAGGTCGCTCGGCAAGCTTTTCGGCACAGGCAAGGAAGTAACGCCGAGCAAGCCGGACACCGGAAGTCCACGACGGGGGAGCGCGAGATGAACACGCTGCACAGCATCAGCACCAGCGCAGTGGTCACGCGTCTGCACGACGTGCACCGGGGTTCCGAGAAGTCCGGCGCCGTGAGCGGGCGGGGGTGCGCTCGCGGCGCCGGGCGTCAGCACACCGGTTACATGACGGTGGTTGACACGTACACGGGGGAGACGCACGGGGGATCCGCGTACAGGGAGGACTCGGGGGAGCGCCGTTCGCTGACCGAGGCGGAGTTCACCGCCTACGTCCAGGAGCGCCGCGCCTCCCTGTACGCCACCGCCTACCACCTGACCGGTGACCGCTTCGAGGCCGAGGACCTGCTGCAGAGCGCGCTGTTCTCGACGTACAAGGCGTGGGACCGGATCAGCGACAAGGCGGCGGTCGGCGGCTATCTGCGCCGCACCATGACCAACCTGCACATCAGCGCCTGGCGGCGCCGCAAGCTCAACGAGTACCCGACCGAGGAACTGCCGGAGACGCCCGGCGAGACGGACGCGATGCGCGGCACCGAGCTGCGCGCGGTCCTGTGGCAGGCGCTGTCCCGGCTGCCCGAACTCCAGCGCACCATGCTGGTCCTGCGCTACTACGAGGGCCGCACGGACCCGGAGATCGCGGAGATCCTCGACATCAGTGTCGGCACGGTGAAGTCCAGCATCTGGCGGTCGCTCCGCCGGCTGCGCGAGGACGAGGTCCTCAGCTTCGGCCGTGACGAGGAGGACGCCTTCGGCGAACTGGTCGCCTGAAGGTTCGGGGGGAACGACGGGGGACCAACGGGGGACCACTGGGGGGTGGGCCCACGGGGGAAACGGGGAAACACGGGGGAGCACCGAGAAGCGGGACTGGAGGGCCGGGGGGTCCGTCCAGTCCCGCTTTGCGTGCTCGCGCGTTCTGTTACGCCGCCGTCTGCTGCCGCGCGTGCCGCCCCGCGGCGGCGGCGGCCGCCAGCCGGCCCAGCGCCTCGTCCCGGTCGCAGGGGTGAGCGCCCAGCGCGACCTGGCGGGTCACGATCGACCGCTCCGCGCGCATCAGCCGCCAGCCGCGGCGCAGCAGGAACGGGACCGACTTGCGGCTCTCCCTGAGGTCGCGCAGGAAGCGCCGGCGGAAGGTGGTGACCGGTCCGCGGGTCAGGCACAGCGCGTCCGCCAGCACCCCCAGTTCACGGCAGCGTTCCACGATCTCCGCGGCGAAGATGCCCTCTGCGATGAACAGCGGGGTGCGCCCGATGTGCAGCGTCTCCTCGCCGGTACGGGCGCTCAGCGAGATGTCGTACACCGGCACCGGCGTCGACCCGGAGGCGCACAGGCGGGTGATGGCCTCGACGGCGACGTCCGCGTCCCACGACTCCGGATGGTCCCAGTCGATGTCCGCACTTCCGTCCACCAGCGGCAGCGTCGGGTCGTCGCCCTCCTTGTAGAAGTCGTCGAGGCGCAGGACCGGAAGGCCGGAGCGGGCGGAGAGAAGGGACTTGCCGGAACCGGACGGGCCGCACAGGAGTACGACCCGGGTTGGTACGGGCGGATGGGAACCCACTGTGCTGTCCTTCTCACCTGCGGTTTCATGGGCGGTCTGGGGGCTCCGGTCGGGAACCCCCGGGCCATTATCCCTGCCGCGGCGCGACCCGGGAGAGGGCGTCACCGGGCGACGGGATCACCGTCCGGTTCCGGTTCCGGCTCCGGCGTCGGTTCCGGGACGGCGGTGCGCCGGTTGATCGCGGGGGCGAGGGCGCCCACGCCGAGGGCGGCGGCCACGCCCGCCACCGCGCTGAACCACCACAGGACGGCGGGCCCGGCATGGGCGTAGACGGCGGTGCCGATGGTCAGCGCGGAGAACCGGGCGATGCCCCACGACCACTGGAAGGCGCCCTGGTAGCGGCCGCGCGCGTGCTCGGGGGCGATGCTCTGGATGATCGAGGAGTGGATGCCGCCGATCGAGGCCTCGCCGACGGACCACAGCACGACCGTCCCGGCATAGCCCCAGGCGGTGTCGGCGACACCGGTCAGCGCCACCCCGATCGCGATGAGCGTGCCGGCCGCCACGTACACCCGCAGCTGCGGCAGGCCCGACAGCACGGACGTCGCGATCGGCTGGAGGATGACGACCAGGACGGCGTTGACCGTGGCCATCAGGCCGAGGACGGTCGGGGACAGACCGTCGTCGCGGATGGCGAGCGGCAGGCCGGCCTCGGTGAGCGAGTAGATCGCGATGGAGACACCGAACAGCGGCAGGAGCATCCGCATCAGCGGATCGCGGAAGACGACGCCGTACCCGATCCCGCCCCCGTCGGCCGCGGTGGACTTCGAGCGGGAGCCCAACGGCAGCAGGGTGGCCGCGATGACGGCGTAGGCGAGCGAGCCGGAGGCGTCCACCAGGAACAGCAGCCAGTAGCCCTTGGTGGCCAGGAAGCCGCCGAGCATGCCGGCGCCCGCGGTGCCGATGTTCACCGCCCAGTGGACCAGCGAGAACGCCGAGCGGCGGCGCTCTGGACCGACGGACTCCGCGACCAGCGCGGACGCGGCCGGGCTGACCATGCTGCCGGTGATGCTGAGGAGTACGGCCGCGAGTGAGAGGAAGAGCACATTCGGCGCGGCGAACAACAGGCCGTGCGAGGCCGCCACGCCGACCAGCCCGGTCACCATGGTCGGCCGGCGTCCGCGCCGGTCCGCGAGGAGGCCGCCCAGGATCGGGCCGACCAGGTTGCCCGCGCCCAGGGCGCCCAGGACGTACGGCACCTGGTCGGTGCTGATGCCGCGCGAACCCAGGTAGTAGACGAGGAACGGGGTCACCATGAAGCCGAGCCGGTTCACGATCGTGCCGGCGAAGACGATCCAGGCCGTTCGGGGCAGGCCGCTGAAGGTGGAGAGCATGTCCGGGATCATCGCGGCTCGGTAGGCTGGCGGCCATCGATTCGGATATACGTGAATCCATGGGGTGATGGAGCTGGCTGAGCTGGCGTTCTCGGCGAGTGACCTGGCGCAGATGCGGTTCGCCGTCTCCCCGATGTGGGAGGTCGTGGCCAGTTTCCGTCTGCTGGCCTCCGGCGCCCCGCATCCCGTGCACCGTGTCTGGATCGAGCAGGTGCGGCCGCGCGTCATCGCCGCCGGACTCGACCACGGATGGCTGGCCGAACTGATCCCGCCGTCGGGCTATTTGCCCGACTTCCTCAACCCGGCCCCCGCCCATCCCGCCCCGGCGCTCGGCGAGGAACTCGCCGCCATCGTGGCCGCCCCCGACGACCGGATACGGCGCGACCTGGACCACCTCTCCGGTCACCTGGGCTCTCGCGGGCCCCGGTCGCGGACCCTGTCCGCCGATCCGGGCGCCTGCATCGGCAAGGTCGCCGAGGAGATCGAGGTCTACTGGGAGCTGGCACTGGCACCCTACTGGGCGCGGGTCCGGGCGGTGCTGGACGCCGATGTCTTCCACCGGGCCCGGCAGGTCGCCGAGCACGGCGCCGGGCACCTCTTCAACGACCTGCACGAATCGGTGAGCTGGAACGACAACGCGCTGCGGCTGATCCGGCGCCGGCGCGGACTGACCCGGCGGGCGGCGGGCTCCGGGCTGCTGCTGATCCCCTCGGCCTTCGCGGGACCCGGTCTGCTCACCCGGGTACGGCAGCCGGAGCCGCCCCAACTCGCCTATCCGGCGCGCGGGGTGGGCACCCTCTGGGAGTCCCGGCCGGTGCTCAGAAGCGACGCCCTGGCCGCCGTCCTGGGGCGTTCGCGCACCCTGCTGCTGGCCGAGCTCCAGGCGCCGGCCTCCACCACCGAACTCGCCCGGCGTACCGGGCTGTCACCCGCCGCGGTGTCCCAGCAGCTGATGGCGCTGCGGGACGCCGGTCTGGTCAGCGCCCACCGGGCCGGCCGGTCCGTGCTCTACGCCCGGACCTCGGTCGCCGAGTCCCTGCTCGGCGCGGCCCTTCCGTAGGATCGGGGAGTTTGCGGGTGGGGCCGGCCCAACAGGCTCTCCACCCGGATGAGTTCACCCGACGATGAGGAGTGGCCGGACCCCGTGGAAACTGATCGTCTCGCCCAGCGGCTCTCGGCCGTGGTCGGGCCCGCCCACGTACTGAGCGCCCCAGCCCTGCGCGCCTCGTACGAGACCGACTTCACCGGCCGCTACACCGGCCGGGCCCGGCTCGTGGTCCGGCCCGCCGACACCGCCCAGGTGGCCGAGGTGCTGCGGCTGTGCCACCAGGCCGCGGCACCGGTCGTTCCCCAGGGTGGCAACACCGGGCTGGTCGGCGGTTCGGTGCCCACCCCGGCCGGCACCCAGGTCGTGCTGTCCCTGCGACGGCTCGACGGCATCGACCCGGTCGACACCGCCGTACGCCAGGTGACCGTGGGCGCGGGCGTGGTGCTGTCCGACCTGCACCGCCAGGTCGCCTCCCACGGGCTGGAGTTCGGCGTCGATCTGGCCGCCAGGGACTCGGCGACCCTGGGCGGCATGATCGCGACCAACGCGGGCGGGGAGCGGGTCGTGCGGTACGGCACCACCCGGGCCAACGTCGCCGGTGTCGAGGCGGTGCTGGCCGACGGCACCGTGCTGGACCGGCTGGCCGGGCTGCCCAAGGACAACACCGGGTACGACCTCACCAACCTGCTGGTCGGCAGCGAGGGCACCCTGGGCGTGGTGACCCGGGCCCGACTGCGGCTGGTGCCCCAGCTGCCGGAGCGGGTCACCGCCCTGGTGGCGCTCGACTCGCTGGACAGCGCCATCGACCTGGTGTCCCGGCTGCGGACGCTGGACTCGCTGGAGCTGGCCGAGTTCTTCATGGCCGACGGACTGGCCCTGGTCCTGGACAAGAGCGGGCTGCCCGCCCCGTTCCGCACCGCGCACCCCGTCTACCTCCTCGTCGAGTGCGCCGGGCAGCGCGATCCGGCCCAGGAACTGTTCGACGTGCTCGACAAGCCGGGCCCGCTGGAGACGGCCGTCGCCCTGCGGGGCGCCGACCGCCGGCGGCTGGCCGCCTACCGGGAACGGCACACCGAGTCGATCAACGCCGAGGGCGTCCCCCTCAAGCTCGACGTCACCGTCCCCCTGGCCGAACTGCCCGGCTTCGTCGCCGGCCTGCCCGTACTGCTGGCAGGACGGGCCCGGCCGTATCTCTTCGGCCACCTGGCCGAGGGCAATCTGCACGTCAACCTGCTCGACGTGGCGGCGGCGGACGAGGAGGCGGTCACCGGGCAGGTGCTGGAGAGGGTCGCGGCCCTCGGCGGCAGCATCAGCGCCGAGCACGGGGTCGGCCGGGCCAAGTCCCGCTATCTGCACCTGAGCCGGTCGCCCGCCGAGATCGCGGTGATGCGTTCGGTGAAGTCCGCCCTGGACCCGGCGGGGCTGCTCAACCCCGGCACCCTGCTGCCCCGGGCGGTGGACGCGTCAGCCGCCGGCCACCACGCCCGCTGACGCCTCGGCATCGGCCCGGGGGCGGGTGCGCACCGCCCACCGGGTCGCCGCCGGCGAGAGCAGGCCGGTGAACAGGAACAAGGCCCCCACCACCGCCCACCCGGGCCGGCCCCAGGACACACACAGGGTGGTCAGCAGCGCGGGCGCGAACGCCCCGCCCAGGCCCATGCCCATGCCCCACAGCCCCAGGTACTGGCCCGTGGCGTGCTCCGGCGCGAGGGCGTAGGACAACTCGAACCCGGCGGCAGAGTGCCAGAGTTCGCCCAGGGTGTGCACGGTCATGCCGGTGAGGAGCAGCAGCGCCGCCGCCCAGCCCGGCGTGCCCTGGGCGGCCGCGAACACGCCGCAGGCCAGCACGAACGCCAGCCCCGCGCGGCGCATCGCGGCGCTCGCGGCGGACGGGCTGTCCACGCCCCGGCTCGCCCGGACCTGACACGCCACCACCAGCGCGGTGTTGGCGAGCATGCCGGCGCCGACGATCCATCGGGGCGCGGCCGTGTGTGTCACCGCCCAGAGCGGGAAGAGCACCGTCACCACCCGGAACTGGATGCTCATCATCCCGTCCAGCGCGGTCACCAGGACGAACGGACGGTCCCGCAACGCCGCCGTCCAGCTCGGCCCGGCCGGTCCCGGCGGCACGGGGGCCGGCGACGGAACGGCGAGCGTCATCGCGGCGGCGGCCAGGAACGACACCGCGTTGCCGGCGATCAGCAGCACATACGCGGTCCGCGTGTCCGCCTGCACGACGGCACCCGCCAGCACCGCCCCCGCCGAGATGCCAATGTTGGTCACCACGCGCAGCTGCGCCCGGAAACGCTGCGGGCGCTCACCGCCGTACGCCCGGACGATCGGCCCGCGGGCCGCCGCGCCCGCGTTCTGCGCCAGACCGCACAGACACGCCACGGCCAGGAACTGCCAGAACCCGTGCACCAGCAGGAACGAGGCCATCCCCAGACCACCGGCGACGAGGGTCGCGGCATAGACCCCGCGCGCCCCCCGGCGGTCCGCCAGATGCCCGACCGGCACCCCGGCCGACAGCGCGACCAGACCGGCGATGCTGAGCCCGGCACCCACCTGGGCGGCCGAGAGCCCGGTCACGCGGAGGAAGTAGAGGACGCCCGCGGTCATGTACATCCCGTTGCCGACCGTGTTGACCAGGACCAGGAGCTTCAGGGTCCGCCGCACCGCGCCGTCGTCAGGAGTCATGGCCAACGATCATGACAGGCGCCCGCGGGAACCGGCCCCGCGCGCGCGAGGACCGGCAGGAACCTGCCGAACGCTCGCCCCGGGACGCGGTGTTCGCAAGGCTTCGGTTCGGGTATGCCGACGGCAGTAAGGAAGGGTCCGTTCATGGATCGCGTCTCTTTGACGACGCAGTATCTGGCCAGAGTCGCCGAAAGCGGCGCCAGGGCCGGTGAGTTGGTGGGCAGGCAGCCGGAGTCCGAGCTGCTCAACACGTTCTACAAGGGCAAGTACCTGTCCCGTCCGCTCTTTCTCGGTCACGACGAGCGGATCCGGCTGCACGCCGACCTGGAGAACCTGCTGTCAGCGCTGGGCAGCCTCCCCGACCGGCTGTTCGGCGGCGACCTCGCCGCGTTCGCGCGGGCGGTGGGCATGACCGAGGTCCAGGTCTCGGCCATCATGCGCGGGCGGGGACCGTCGCTGACCCGGCAGACCCGGGCCGACCTGTATGTTGACGACAGCGGCTTCAAGCTGCTCGAACTCAACATCGGCAGCGCCGTCGGCGGCATGGACAACGCCGACATGTGCCGCGCCCTGCTCGAACACCCGGTGCTGGCCGACTTCGCACAGGAGCGCGGGCTCGGATACGTCGACACCCTGCGCGAGCAGGTGAACAACATCATCGTGGAGAGCGGCTTCAGGCCCGGGGACAACCCCGTGGTCGCGCTCACCGACTGGCCGAGCAGCTACGACAACATGATCCCGTACATGAAGCTGCTGTGCGGGCGCTGGGGGGAGCTCGGGCTGGAGGCCCACCCCTGCCACATCGGCCAGCTGGAGGTCCGCGACGGCCGGGTGTGGCTGGGCCGGCGGCCGGTGGACATCGTCTTCCGCACCTTTTTGATCGCCGATCTGCTGGAGTCACCCGAGGCCCCGGCCCTGATGGATCCGGTTCTGGATGCCGCCGAGCGGGGTGAGGTGAAGATCTTCACGCCGATGGACTGCTCCGCATACGCCAGCAAGGGCGCGCTCGCGATGCTCTCGGACGAGCGGAACCGGCAGCTGTTCAGCGCGGAGGAACGCGACAGTCTGGACCGCATCCTGCCGTGGACCCGTATGGTCCGCCCGGGGCAGGTCATGCTGGAGAGCGGCGAGCGCGTGGACCTGGTCGAGTACGCGCTGGCGAACCAGCAGGACCTGGCGCTCAAGCCGACCCTGATGTCCGGCGGCAACGGCGTGGTGCTCGGCTGGGCGCCCGGACTGAGCGCACAGGAGTGGCGCGAGCAGATCACCGCCGCGCTCGACGGGCCCTACGTCATCCAGCGCAGGATCCGGCCGGCGCTGGAGCTGTTCCCCGACGACGACGGCGAACTGAGGCCGTGGACGGCTCTGTGGGGGGTGTTCACCGTGGCCGCCGGCTACGGCGGCGCCTTCGCCAGGGCGACCACCGTGGACTCCGGTGAGGTCGTGGTGAACACGGCGGGCGGCGCGCACGCGGGCGCCGTACTGCACGAGGAGGCCGAGCCGGCGGGCTGACGACCGGTACGACGGGAAAGGCACGGCAGGAAAAAAGAGGGGCCGGGCGCGAGAACCTCGCGCCCGGCCCCTTCCCGCGGTCCGCTTCCACGAGGGCCGGGTCAGTCGATCTCGTAGAAGCCCTCGCCGTCCATGTACCGGGTGGTCAGGGCGTCGCGGGCGACCGTGGCCGCCGTCGGGTGCAGCAGGTACACCCGCAGCGGGAAGGTCCAGTCGTCGACCGAGCGATGGACCGGCGCCCCGGGGCGCACCCGGTACAGCACGTCGTGGAAGCTCTCCAGCGCCCGGAGTTCCTCCATCCTCGGATACGACACCAGGGTCCCGGCGCCCGGCGAGACCATGTTGACGATCCGTGCATGCCGTTGCACCTCATAGGGGGTGTCGCAGCGCTTCCGGAATCGCTCGGGGTCGACGCAGGCGTCCACGGCCCAGTCCAGCTGGCTCTCCCCGAGCGCGGCCCCGGTCGGCACGTGCACGTCGGCTCCGCACACCCGGGCGCCCGTCTCGACCAGACGCGGGCCCTGAGGCGTCAGTTTGAGCTCGGTGTGGGCCGGGCCGTTGCGGATGCCCAGGGCGTCGAGCACCTGGAAGGTGTGCTCGGCCAGCTGGTCCTGCTCCTCGCCGTGCCGGGACATCAGTTCCGCACCGGCCGGCAGGTCCTTGACGCCGTTGGCGCTCAGGTGGTGCATCTTCCAGATGTCGGTGACGTGGTGACGGCCGTCGCGGCTCACGGTGTTGACGATGTACTCGCCGCCGACCAGGTACTCCTGGGCCAGCACCGCGTGATTGTCCTGGCCCAGCGCGCTCCTGGTGCCGATCAGCGCCTCGAACGCCTTGCGGACCTCGGCGGGGCCGTCGCAGAAGTGGACACCGTCGCTGCCCGCGCTGCTCACCGGCTTGAGCACCACACGGCCGCCGCCGGACTGCTCGTACCAGCTCAGCAGCGTGTCGGCGTCGGAGACCAGGATCTGCTCGATACCGGGCACACCGGCCTCGCGGACCGTCTCGATCATCAGGAACTTGTCGCGGCGGGCGGAGCTGAGCGCGGTGCCGTTCGTGGGCAGGCCCAACTCCTCGCCCAGCTCGTCCGCGAGGACGACGGCCCGCTCGATGCCGGCCAGCAGACCGACGGGGGCATGCCGGGCGATGGCGGCGACGGTCTCGGCCACGTTCCCGTCGTGCACGATGTTGTCGACGAAGTCCTGCGGCTGGAAGCTCGGCGCGTACGCCGCCGGAATCGTCGGAGTGCTCTGCACGTGAACGCAGTCGTAGCCACGGGCCCGGAACAGCGGGGCCAGGCAGCGCGCGCTCGCGAAGGCGTCGACGATGACGACCGTACGGGAAGCGGTGGTCACGCTCGTTCTCCTGCCTCACCGGCGACGGTGGTTTCGGGGGTGGTCGTGATCCGGATGCCGGCCACGGCCTTCTCGCAGCGCGCGGCGGCGTCGGCCGCGTCGGTCCCGACCGCGATCACCTGGCCGCAGACCCGGTCGACGGACCAGGTGAGCGGCGGCACGACCATGCCCGGGCGGGCCTTCACATCGAGGGTGACGCCCTCGGGCATGTCGTCGGACACCTCGACGCCGGTCACCACGCCCGGCTCCGCGGGCACGAACCGGATGGCCGACCCGGCGACGGCCGGGGGCACCTCGGGCTGCCACGGTTCGATGCCGAGCGGTACCGCGACCGCGCTGCGCACCAGGTCCACGCCGTAGGCCAGCCGCACCAGTTCGGGGATGCTGTCGCCGCCGGCGCGGTTGTGGGACTCGATGATCCGCAGCCCGGAACCGGTGATCATGATCTCGGTGTGCGAGGGTCCCTCCACGAGCCCGACCGCGTCCAGCAGCCGCGTCGTCAACTCGACGATCCCCTGCCGGGCGGCCTCGTCGACACGGGCCGGGACGGAGTGACCGGCCTCGATGAAACCGCCGGCGCCGAGCAGCTTGTCGGTCACCGCGACGACCGTGTGCACGCCGTCGTCGGTGAACGCCTCCACACTGACCTCGTGGCCGACCAGGAACTCCTCGGCCAGCATGCGGGTACGGCCCGCCGCCTCGGCCTTCTCCCAGATCCCGGCGGCGTCGGCGGCGGCGTCGACCCGGTAGACGTGCGCGCTGCCGCCGTAGTCCAGCGGCTTGACCATCGCGGGGCCGCCCAGCTCCGAGAGGAACCCGGCCAGTTCCGCCGCGCTGTGCACCACGCGGAAGCGCACCGGGGAGAGACCGACCTCGGCCAGCCGCCGACGCATCGCGGACTTGTCCTTGAGCAGTCGTACGGTGCGCACGGAGTTGCCGCCGAGACCGAACTCCTCGTTCAACCGGGCGGCGGGGACCAGGCCCAGCTCGCTGGGCGAGAAGAAGCGGACCACCGACTGCCGGGCGAACAGCGCGCGGCCCGCGGCGACGGCCGCCTCCTCGTCGGCAAGGGGGGCCTCGACCACCTCCGCGCAGTACCGCGCGGCGGCGTCGGTGTCGTACCTCCCCGGTGTGTGGACGAGGACGACTTCGCAGCCCAGGTCCGAGGCGGACTTCAGCACGGTGGGCCGGCCGCCCAACAAGGCGATGCGCGGAGCCATTACAGGAACCTCCCAGGTAGGCGACGCCGGGCCGACGGACCCGGCGGCGCACAGATTTCTGACGGGACGGGGCTGCTCGGGCCGGTCAGGCCTCGATCAGCGTGACCGGGTCACCGAACCGCATCAGCTCCCGGTAGGTCTCCGCGCGGGTGTGACGCATGGTGCGCAGTACGGCGATCGCGCTCTCGGCGGACGCCTCCCCCTGCACGATGGAGCGGTCGTCGCCGACCAGGGCCGCGGTGACGGCGATGTGCCGCTCGATGTCCTGGAGGTCGGCCTCCAGCAGGGCGTCGCGGGCCAGCGCCAGCTCCACGTCGGTCTCGGCCAGCTCCGCGAAGGGCTCCGCGGACACCTTGACCAGGGTGCGCATCGCCTTGCGGTAGGCCTTGTGCTCCGGCTGCGTACGGCCGGTGAGGGCCACCGGCACGGCCGGCGGCTGCATGGTCGGGCGGACCATCGCGTCGTAGCACGGCGCCGACATGTCACCGGAGTGCATCATGGCCGCCGTGAACCCGCGGACGTACACGGTGGCCTCGTCGAGCGCGGCGCGGGCGGTGTCCCGGTCCGACTCCTTCAGTGCCGCCGTCGCACGGGAGACGGCGTCCGCGGCCGCGAGGTTGAGCACGAAGTAGAAGTGGTGGGTGACGACCCACCGGGTCAGTTCGTCGCGGCCCACGACGTACGGGGCGGGCGGCTCGGCACCGCCGTCGGCCTCCTCCGCCGCCCGCGGGGCGTCGGCCGGAGCCAGGCCCGCGAGGACCTGGACCATCGAAAGGACCTCCGCCGCCTGGTCGTTGAGGTCCAGCCGGGCCTCGCACAGGTCGGTGAGCGCACGCGCGACGATCGTCGTCACCTCGCAGACGAGGCGGGCGTCGTCGACGGGGGCCGTCCGCACCCCGAAGTACTCGTGGTTGGGGACGATCGGGACCAGCGAGGCGGTGTCCATGGGGGTGAGGCGGGCCACTGCGGCGAGGCGGTCGGCCCGCTTCACCGCCGCATCCGCCGCGTCCTTCACCGAACCGCCCGCTCCGGCCGGGTTCAGCAGCTCGGCGCGCAGGCTCAGCAGGGCCTCGATCGTCTCCGTCAGGGCGGACTCGACCGGGACGGCGGGACGGGTGCGGGCACGCACCAGCTGGTTCTCGGGCAGGACGACGACCGGGAAGTCGGGGCAGGCAGCAGACATGTCTCAATCACCTCGGAAATGTTCGGAATTGCCGTGCGGACGCCGGACGGGCGGCGGCCTCACGAAGCGGCGTAGCCGCGTGCCTCCTGGAGGAACTGCCCCAGGTATCCGTCGTGGGGCAGGAAGGGGTCCTTCCACCAGCCGGGAACCCGGCCGTGCAGCACGGTGCGGACGCCGGGGGACTCCAGGGCCTCCTGGACGAGCGCGGTGTCGTCGGTGAGCAGGGTCAGGGCCAGCGAGTCGTCCAGCGGGCCCACCCCCTCCGCACGGCGCCAGGGCGCCACCCACACGCAGGGGAACGGCAGTTCCACGCCCAGCCCGGGGTGGTCGGAGCGGTCCACGCACAGCACCGCCGGTCGCAGCGCCGCCGCGTTCGAGCCGATCGTGCCCAGCGGACCGTCGCTGTAATGACGGGCCGTCACCTCGACCGCACCGTCCAGCGACCTGTCGAGCGCCGCCCTGAGACCCTCCGCCTCCCGCAGGGGCCGCACCGGCAGGACCGCCCGGTCGTCGGTGACCGGGTGCACCGGCAGCCGGGCGAGCCGCTCCGCGAGGGCCTCGGCCAGTTCCCGGGGGTCGCCGCTGGTGAGCACGGCTGTGGCGTTGGTGCAGCGCACGCCGCCGTCCGCGGCGATCTCGGTGACGAGGTGGTCGAGCGTGGCGTCGTCCAGCGGACCGTCGACGAGGACCTTGCTGCGTCCGGGGCCGCGCACCAGGACCCGGTCGTTGCCCCGCATCCGGGCGACCGTGTCCTCGCCGCCGTAGACCAGAGCCAGGTCGACCGCGTCCACGAGCGCGTCGGCCGAGGCATGGCTGCCCGGCAGCAGGGCGATGCCCTCCGGGTCCAGGCCCGCTTCGAGCAACGCCCGGATCAGGCGCAGCGGGGTGATCGGGTCCCGGGTGCCCGGCCGTACCGCGACCTGGTAGCCCATCGCCACGGCCTGCAGCCAGGCGCCGTGCGTCGCCGGGTGGTTGCTGGGGGCCACCACGCCGAAGACCCGGCCGCGGCGCACCCAGCGGGCGGTGCGGCCGGCTCCCACCGGAGCCTGCCGGCCGACGACCTCGCCGAGCAGCGCGCAGTCGTTGCCGATGCGGTCGAGCGTGGCCCGGGCCACGGACACGGGGACGCCGGAGGCCAGCGACTGGATCCGGCAGTACTCCTCGGGTGTCTGCCCGCCCGGCGTGCCCTTGGCGAACAGCCGGCCGGCTTCGGCGAGCACCGCCAGCCGTTCGTCGCGGGCCATCGGCGAGGCCTGCCGCATGGCCCGCACCGTCAGCTTCGTCACCAGGGCGGGAGCCTCGTGGACCTCGGCGAGCGGTGCGCCGTGCACGTCGTGCAGGACGCGGGTGTCGCGCGAGGTCCGCTCCTGACCGCTCCGGAGCACCGGTATGGACGGCAGCATCTCAGATCAACTCCTCGGGTGCCGGCCAGGGCAGGCCCTCGGTGTCCGGCCCGTCGTGCGACGGGACCCGGAACTGGGTGCGTTCCTGGTCGGTGACGGAATGGCCCATCGCATGGCGCAGTCCGGCCGTCTGGATCGCCCGGGGCGGGCAGCCCTCCAGGTAGACGCCGGCCTCGCGGTGCTCGTACATGGCGTTGCCCACCAGGACCATCGCGCCCCGCGGCTCGGGAAGCCGTTCCATGGGGCCGGACACGATCGTCAGCTCTCCCGGGTGACGCAGCAGTTCGTCGCGGAGCAGGTGCAGGGCGGCGGCCAGCCAGCGGCGGCAGTCTTCGCACGCCGTGTCGGCGTGGATGTGGATGCCTTCCCGGGGCGGGGTGAGGTCGACCGGGGCGCGGTCGAGCTTGAACGCGACCTCCGCGACGGAGGCGCCGCGCACCTCGATGTCCCGCAGGTCGCCCGGTCCCAGGCCGCGGCGGTGGGCGTCGCGCAGATAGGCGAGTTCCCAGGTCTCGACCCCGGCGACCGCGGCCATGGTGACATCCAGGGCGACGGCGTTGCGCGAGGCGGCGACCAGGCCCACCGCGCGGGTGCTGCCCGCCATCGGGTAGTTGCCCTCGATGACGGTGATGGCGTCGCAGACCACGAGGTGCTGCGGGCGGAGCAGATTGAGGTCGACGATCGACTCCTCGACGCCGGCCATGTGGACGATCCGGGTGGTGAACCCGGGGAACAGGCCCACCAGGTTCTTCATCGCGTTCGTGAGGACGACGCTGGAGTGCGTGCGCAGTTGGGGGGCGCCGATGAAGAAGTCGCAGTCGGTGACGAGGTCGGGCATCGCCACCGGCACCCGCAGCGAGGTGGCGCCCGGGACCTGCACCACGCGCAGCGGCCGGTCGTCGAAGCTCACCACCTGCGCGTAGCGGTGCAGGGGGCTGCCGTCGAGGATCTCCTTGAGCACATGAGTGCGCTCCGCCACGAAGACCTCGGCGCCGCGCGCCGACGCCCGCTTCGCCACGGCGAGCAGGAGTTCGGGGCTGGTTCTGAACCCCGGTTTGCGCTGGAACATGTTGGGCTTGATGACGACCCGGTCGCCCTTGCCCACGTCCCGCAGCGGATCGCCGAGCAGGTCCAGAGCCTCCTCGACCGCCCGGTCGACCGAGGCGGTCGTATCGGACTCGGTTCTGGTGAGCGCGACCGCCGTGCGGTCCCCCGTCATGACAACTCCCTGACCTTGTACGTGACCTCGTACCTGTGACGACTCTTCGTCAGAACTGTCCGTGCGTCAGAACTGCCATCCGTCGAAGACGACGGCGCGGGCCGGGGCCGCCTCCACGTCCGAGATCTTGATCGGCAGGGCCATCAGCTGTACGACCGGGTTGGTGATCTTGTCCAGGTTCTGGATGTTCTCCAGGATCGGGATCCCGGCGGACAGCAGGCGGCGGTGCACCTGGCCGCTGCGGTCGGTGGGGCGCTCGGTGATGCAGTCCATGCCGACGAGGGAGGCGCCGTTGTCCACCATCCAGTCCGCGGAGGACAGGGTGAGGTACGGGGGGTTGTCCCAGTAGTCCGGCCGGCCCAGGTAGCGGTTGGGGTGGTCGGTGCGGACCAGCAGGCGGTCGCCCGGCTGCCACACGTCGCGCAGCGCCTTCTCCAGGTCCTCACCGGTGACCGGGTCGAGGTCGCGCTTGTAGGAGAGGTCCGCGACGCAGGTGCGGCCGACGAAGGTTTCCAGGGGGACCTCGTCGATCTTCTCGCGGTCCTCGAAGAAGTGGTAGCCCGATTCCACGTGGGTGCCGTTGTGCGGGAAAATCTGGAGGTCCGAGAAAGTGCGGCCGCCGCGCGCCGGATCGGTCTCCGGGGTCATGGCCCGGCGGATTCCGAATTCCGGGTACCAGGGTGCGTCGTAGGACGGCATTCCCTCGTACCAGCCCTGGCTGATGTCAATCATCTGCATGATCTGGATCCCTTGTTCCGACTTTGCGGGGGCTATGGGTTCGATGTGTTCTGGGCGCCGGTGAAGAGGCTCGAACGCGCGCTGTCGATGCGGCGGCGGGCGGGGCGCCCAGGTGACCTTACGGACAGGTTTCCGCCATGGCAAGTGCCATTCTTTGCGCCGCCCACTGTTCTCAATCTGTTTGCCATGTCGCCTCTGACCTGCAGAGACTAAGCGGAATGGAAGATTCCTGAACTACTGTCCGGAAGTTGCCGGCCGAAAATAGATGCCGCTCGGATGCCTCGGTGGCAGCTTCCTGACAGGAACACGTGAAAAGCTCCCGGTGGCTCATTGTCTGGGCTATGTTGATCATGTTGGAAACGAGTTGCAGTGCCAGAAATGTTCGCGTTAGCTTGCGGCGGCTTCTGAATCCAGAACATGAACGACGGCCCCCATGGAAGGTGCCCGCCAGTGATTGTGATGTTCGATCCGAGTGCAACTCGCGAACAGGTAAATGCCGTAATCCAGATACTTCACGAAGAGGGTCTCTCCTCCGTCTCCGCAGTCGTGCGCGATACCGTGACCGTCATTACGGAAGGCAGCGGTACCCAGGAACTGGCGAGCCGGTTGGAGAAGTCGCCGGGCGTCGAACGCGTGGCGGTCGTCCTTGGCGCGCAGCGGCTCACCAGCAGGGCGTTCCGCGAGGAGGGCACCCAGGTGACCGTGGGCGCCCGCGCGGAGACGGTGATCGGCGGCCCCGGGTTCGCCGTGATCGCCGGGCCCTGCGCGGTGGAGACCCGCGAGCAGATGACGGCGGCCGTGGACGTGGTCGTGGCCGGCGGCGCGGTGATGCTGCGCGGCGGGGCCTTCAAGCCCCGCTCCTCCCCGTACAGCTTCCAGGGCCTGGGCCTGGCCGGGCTGACCCTCCTCGCGGAGCAGCGCACGCGCACGGGGCTGCCGGTCGTCACCGAGGTGGTCACGCCGAAGGACGTGGAGTGTGTCGCCGAGGAGAGCGACATGCTGCAGATCGGCACCCGCAACATGCAGAACTTCGAACTGCTGCGGGAGGCCGGGGCCGCGGGCAAGCCGGTGCTGCTCAAGCGCGGGATGGCCGCCACGATCGAGGAGTGGATGCTCGCCGCCGAGTACGTCATGCACGCGGGCAACGGCGATGTCGTGCTGTGCGAGCGGGGGATTCGCAGCTACGACCGCAGCACCCGGTTCACCCTCGACCTCAGCGCGGTGGCGGAGGCGAAGCGGATCACTCATCTTCCGGTGATCGTCGATCCCAGCCACAGCACCGGCCGGCCGCACCTGGTCGCGCCGATGTCCCTGGCCGCCGCGGCGGCGGGTGCGGACGGTCTGATCGTCGACGTGCACACCGACGCGCGCAGCGCGCTGTGCGACGGGGCGCAGGCGCTCAGCGGGGAGCAGTTCACCACGCTGATGAGCCGTCTCGGGCCGGTGGTGGAAGCCGTCGGCCGCACCCTGGCGCCGGCTTCCGCCCCCTCCCTGGCCTCCGTCTGACCGACGGACCGCGTCCGGCCCCGTTCCCACCCGGGGCCGGGCCGCGCCTCTCCTGATCCCTGCCCGTCCGCCCGGAGCGGGACCGGCGGACGGGCCCGGCTCGCCCTCGCGGACCGTACGCCGACCGGCCGTGAGCCGGCTCGATGCCGCATCGACACGGCTCCGCACGGCCCGGATCGGCCCGGATCGGCCCGGATCGGCACGGCTCGGGCGGGGCGTGGGGAGCCCGGGCCCGGTCGCGGCGCCTCGCCGCGTGGACCCGCACCGATCCCGGCCCTGGCCCGCCCCGGCGCGAACGCGGACCAACCGGCCCTCTGCTCGGCCGACTTCATCCACCGGGAAGCCGTCCGCCTCGGGGGACGCGCCCGCCGCTTCGCTCGCCGTTCCCTTCGGCGGCCTCTCCACTCCCTCTCCGACTCCCCTCCACCCCTCCCTTCGCACTCTCCCCTGGTCACCCCTCTCTGGAGGCAGACATGATCGACAGCACGGCAGAGCCCTTCGGCGCGGATCTCGCGCCCGACGACTTCGTCCAGGCCGCGATGCGGTGGCACTTCTCCCCGGCGACCGGCTCGCCGTTCTGGGTGAAGCGTGCCGCGCGGCTCGACTTCGATCCGCTGACCGACATCCGCACCTGGGCGGATCTGGACCGGTTCCCGGACGTCAGCGAGGAGTGGCGGGACGTCCCCGTCGACGAACTGGTGCCGGTCGGAATCGACCGCGGGGGCTGGGACTTCCAGGTGTTCGACAGCGGCGGCACGACCGGCCGGCCCAAGCGCATCGTGGAGTCGAGGTCCCGGCGCAACGGCGTGCTGTGGGTGAGCGAGGTGCTCGCCGAACACGGCATCCCCGGCGAGGACGAGGGCCACTGGCTGCACATCGGCCCCACGGGTCCGCACATCGTCGGCCGTTCCGTCGGACTCCTGGCCCAGCTGCGCCGCACGTTCTGCCACTACATCGACTTCGACCCGCGCTGGGTGAAGAAGGCGGTCAAGGAAGGCCTGCGTGACGAGGCCGGCCGCTATGTGCGCCACATCCTGGCGCAGGCCCAGGACGTGCTCTCCACCCAGCCCGTCTCCGTGCTCTTCGCCACACCCCCGGTGCTGGAGGCGCTGGCCGCCGACGAGAAGCTGCTGGACCTCGTCCAGCGCAAGGTGCGCGGCATCATCTGGGCCGGCACCAGCGTCAGCCCCGAGACGTTGCGCGCCTTCGAGGAGGAGATCTTCCCGAACACGCCGGTCGTGGGCCTGTACGGCAACACCATGATGGGCATCGCCCCGCAGCGCCCGGGCGGCCCGGAGGGACTGGACACCGGCGCGGGCGGCGAGGGCTGTGTCTTCGTGCCCTTCCACCCCTTCAGCCGTGTGACGGTCGTCGACCCCGACAACCCCGTCGTACCGGTCGGCTACGGCGAGCGCGGCCAGGCCAGGATCTCCCTGGTCACCCGGGACCTGCTGCTGCCCTGGACCCTGGAACGCGACTCCGTCATCCGCGTCGAACCGACCTCGCGCTATCCGCAGGACGGGCTGGCGGACGTCCAGCCCCTCACCGTGGACGGCGGCTCCAGCGTCGTCGAAGGGGTGTACTAGACATGGCGGCCCCCACCGAGACAGCGCCGGTCGGCGACTTCGACGACACCGACCGCGCGAGTCTGCTCGACACCTGCCGCGAGGGCCACGCGCGGGCCGGACGGGACGGCCGCCCGGTGCTCGTCAGCTGGGCGAAACCATTGCCGGCCGTCGACCCGATGGCGGTATGGCGCCGTGCCCGCCCGCTGACCCGGCGCTCTCTGCTGTGGCGGTCGGCGTGGGACCAGGGCTGTGTCGTCGCCCTCGACACGGCACACGAGCTGCCGGGCCGGGGCGCCGCTCGCGTCCAGTCCGTCCGGTTCGCCTGGGCACGGCTCTCGCGCGACCTGGTCCACGGCGGCACCGCCGACCCCGCACAGCCCTCGGGCGACGGCCCGCTGGCGATCGGCGGGTTCGCGTTCAGCCCCGACGGCACCGGACCGGAAGGGCGGCTGCCCGACACCCTGGTCTGGGTGCCCGCGTTCCAGCTCCGCTCCCGGGCGGCCGACGCCGGTGACCGTCCGGGCCCGGCCGAACTGCGCCTGAACGCCGTCCTGACCCGGGACGACGACCCGGAGCAGACGGCCAAGGAACTCGGCCGGATCGCCGAGCTGTACCTCGCCGCCGAGGACGAGCCCGGCGTGCCGTCGACGCCGACGGCACGGCGCACCTGGCACAGCACCGAGAAGCCGGCCGCCGAGGACTGGCGGGACCTGGTCCGCCGCGCCACCGGCCGGATCCGCGCCGGGGACTTCGAGAAGGTGGTCCTGGCACGCGAGGTGCAGGTCACCGCGTCCGCCGCCTTCGACATACCGGCCGCGGCGGACCGGCTGCTGGCCGCCAACCCCGGCACCACCGTCTTCGCGGTCGGCCACGACGAGTACACCTTCCTCGGCGCCACCCCCGAGTACCTGGTCCGCGTCGAGGGCCGTGACGTACACGCCCTGGGTCTGGCCGGAACCACCCCCCGCGGCGGCACGCCCGAGGAGGACGCGGCCCGCGAGCGCGAGCTGGTCGGCAGCGCCAAGATCCAGCACGAGCACGATGTCGTGGTCCAGATGCTGCGCGACGCGCTCGCCGACGGGTGCGTCGAGGTCACCGCCGAGACACCGCCCCGCGTGGTCAAGCTCGCCCATGTGCAGCACCTGTCCACCAAGGTCCGCGGGAGACTGGGCGCGGACAGCGGCACGGGCATCCTCGACTTCGTGGAGGGGCTGCATCCGACGCCCGCGCTCGGCGGCCAGCCGCGTCGGGAGGCGCTGAGCTGGCTCACCGAGAACGAGGGCTTCGACCGCGGCTGGTACGCGGGCGTGGTGGGCTGGGCCGATCCGTCCGGACAGGGGCAGTTCGCCGTCGCCATCCGCTCCGCCCTGCTGGCCGGGGCCTCCGCGTCGCTGTACGCCGGCTGCGGTCTCGTCGCCGACTCCGACCCCGCGGTGGAGTACGCGGAGACCTGCGCGAAGCTGCGCCCGATGCTGTCCGCGCTGGAGATCGAGTGACACCGACACGCGAACCGGCCCAGCGCGCCGATGTCCTGCCCGAGCTGCCGGCCGGCCGGCTCGACGCGCTCCACGCGGAGCTGACCGCCCTGGGCTCGGTGGTCGTGGCGTTCTCCGGAGGCGCCGACTCCGCGCTGCTCCTGGCGGCCGCGCTGCGCGCGCTCGGCCCGGACCGGGTGCTCGCCGCCACCGGCGACTCGGCCAGCCTGTCGCGCACCGAGCGCGCCGCGGTCCAGGACATCGCCCGGGAAATGGGCGCGCGCCACACCTTCGTCCCCACCCACGAGCTGGACTCGGACGGCTACCGGGAGAACTCGCCCGCGCGCTGCTGGTTCTGCAAGGACGAACTGGCCGGACGGCTGCGCGCGCTCGCCGCCGAGCAGGGCTTCGCGCACGTGGCGACCGGGACCAACGCGGACGACCGGGTGGACCGGTTCCGCCCCGGTATCCGGGCCGCCGCCCGGCACGGCGTGGTCACACCGCTGGCCGACGCCGGACTGACCAAGGACCAGGTCCGCGCGGTGAGCCGTGCCTGGTCCCTGCCGACCTGGGACAAACCGGCCTCGCCCTGTCTGTCCAGCCGGGTCGCCTACGGACTGGGTATCACCCGGGAGCGGCTGGCCCGGATCGACGACGCCGAGCGGTCGCTGCGGGCCAGCCTGCGGCGCGCGGGCATCGACAGCTACAACCTGCGGGTGCGTGACCTCGGCGAGCGGGCCCTGATCCAGGTCGACCGGTCCGCGGTGCCCGCCGTACAGGCCTGCGCGGACGCGCTGGACTCCGTACGGCGCGCGGGCTTCGCCACCGTGGACGTCGACCCGCGTGGATTCCGGTCCGGCTCGCTCAACGAGACCTCGGGGACCGGGACGGACGAGGAGCGGCCGAACCATGGATCGTGACGAGGTGCGGGCCCTGCTGGAGCGGGTGTCCGCGGGCACGGCGACGACCGACGAGGCGCTGTCGACGCTGGTGCGCGGACCGCTGGGCGGCGGTGCCGGAACCGGCGCCGAGGACCTCGGCTTCGCCCGCCTGGACACCCATCGCGCCCTGCGCACCGGCGACCCCGAGGTCGTCTACGGCGCGGGCAAGACAGCGGACCAGAACGTCGCCCTGCTCCGGGCGCTGCGGGAACAGCCGGGACACCGCTCGGCGCTGGCGACCCGGCTGACGGACGAGGCGCTGCGGGCGATCGGCGAGGCGTTCCCCGACGCGCGGATCGATCCGGTGGCCCGCTGCGCCGCCCTCGGCGAGCGGGCGGACTCGGGCGGCAGGGTCCTGGTGGTCAGCGCCGGGACCTCGGACGAACCGGTGGCCCGTGAGGCCGCCTTCGTCGCGGCCGAGTTCGGCTGCGCCACCGGCCAGGTGCGCGACGTCGGTGTGGCCGGCATCCACCGGGTCCTCGCAGTACGGGACGAACTGGACGCCGCGGACTGTCTGATCGTGGTGGCCGGCATGGACGGCGCCCTGCCCAGTGTGGTCGCCGGGCTGGTCGGCGTGCCGGTCGTGGCGGTGCCCACCAGCGTGGGCTACGGCTGCGCCCTGGGCGGCATCGCGCCGCTGCTCACCATGCTCAACTCGTGCGGCCCCGGTGTGCTGGTGTGCAACATCGACAACGGGTTCGGCGCGGCCGTCGCGGCGGCCCGGATGACCCGCCGCATGGTGCGGGCCCGGGCGGCCGAGCCGGGGCGGGTGAGCGCGTGAGCACGCGGACCACCGCCTGGTTCGACTGCTCGTCCGGGGCGTCCGGGGACATGCTCCTGGGAGCCCTGATCGACGCCGGGGCCTCCCCGGCGGCGGTCCGGCGGGCCGTCGAGGCGGTCGCACCCGGTGCGATCACCCTGCGGACCGAGCAGGTCACCCGCTGCGGACTGGCGGCCACGAAGGTGCACGTGGACACCGCCGTCCAGCCCCCGCACCGCACCTGGCGATCCATCCGGACACAGCTGGCGGAGGCACAACTGCCCGAGCCCGTGCGGGAGTCGGCGCTGTCCGTCTTCTCCCGGCTGGCGCACGCCGAGGCGGCCGTGCACGGCATCGCCGTCGACGACGTCCACTTCCACGAGGTCGGCGCGCTCGACGCGATCGGGGACGTGGTCGGCGCCTGCGCGGCCTTCCATGAGCTGGGCATCGGCACGGCGACAGCGACCCCCCTGACCCTGGGCGGCGGCCGTACCCGCAGTGCCCACGGGGAGATCCCGGTGCCCGTGCCGGCGGTGCTGCGGCTGCTCGCCGATCACGGGGCACCGGCGCACTCCGGTGACCTGCCCTTCGAGATGTGCACCCCGACCGGCGCCGCACTCGTGCTGGAGTTCTGCTCGGGGTGGGGCGGTCTGCCCCCGCTGCGGGTGCTCGGCACCGGCACGGGCGCCGGCACCCGGGACCTGCCGGGCGTCCCCAACGTCGTACGGGTGGTCCTCGGCGAGGAGCGGCAGTCGACACCGGCGGCCCGGGAGGCGATGGTCGTCGAGGCCAACGTCGACGACCTCGACCCGCGGATCTGGCCGCGGGTCCTGGCCCGGCTGATGGACGACGGCGCCTTCGACGCCTGGCTCACCCCCGTCCTGATGAAGAAGGGACGGCCCGCGCACACGCTGTCGGTACTCTGCCCGCCCGCGCTGCTGCCGGCCGTCCGGGAGACCGTGCTGACCGAGACCCCCACCCTCGGGCTGCGCGAGTACCCGGTGGCCAAGCGCGAACTGGAGCGGGCGTTCGTCACCGTCGACGTGGCCGGTGCCGCCGTCCGGGTCAAGGTCGGCTCCTACCGGGGGCGCGTCGTCAACGCCCAGCCGGAGTACGAGGACGTGGCCGAGGCGGCGCGGCAACTGGGCATACCGGTCAAGCGGGCGCTGGCGAAGGCGGTGGCCGCGGCCGAGGACACCATCGACAAGCAGGAACGGGAGCTGGACCGATGAAGAAGGTGATCGTCGTCGGTGGCGGTCTCGCCGGGCTGCGCGCGGTCGAGGCACTGCGCGAGCGGGGCTTCGAGGGGGAACTGACCCTCGTGGGGGCGGAGATCCACGAACCCTACGACCGGCCGCCGCTGTCGAAGGCCGTGCTGTCCGGGGAGAGCGGGGACACGACGTTCCCCGTCGACTGGGGACGGCTGGGCTGTGCGCTGCGGCTCGGGCACCGCGCCGAGGAACTGCGCCCGCACCCGGACCGGCCCGGCGGGGTGCTGCGGACGTCCGCCGGATCGCTGGACTTCGACGGGCTGGTGATCGCCACCGGTGCCGCGCCGATGAGGCTGCCCGGCACCGGACCCCAGCACGTCCTGCGGACGGTGGACGACGCGCGGGCACTGCGGGCCGCCTTGCACGAAGGCGCGCGGGTGGTGATGGTCGGCGCGGGCTGGATCGGGGCCGAAGTGGCCACACTGGCGGCCCGGCGGGGCTGCCGGGTGACCGTGCTGGAGGCGGGTGACGCCCCGCTGGCCGGGGTGCTCGGCAGCCCGGCCGGCGCGCTGACCGCCGGCTGGTACGCCGAGGCGGGCGTCGAACTGCGGTGCGGGGTCAAGGTCGTCTCGGTCGACCACGGCGGACTGACCACGGCCGACGGGGAGTTCCTGCCGGCCGACGCGGTGGTGGCCGGCATCGGCGCCCGCCCGGAGGTCGCCTGGCTGGAGGGTTCGGGGCTGGACCTCGACCGCGGGATCGTCGTCGACGGCTCGCTGCGCACGTCCCGGCCCGAGGTGGTGGCGGTGGGGGACTGCGCCGCCTGGTGGTCGGCGCGCTACAGGCGACGGCTCCTGGTCGAGCACTGGGACACGGCCCTGAACGCTCCCGCCGTCGCCGCCGCCGCGCTGCTGGGCCAGGACGCCGCGTACGACCCGGCACCGTACTTCTGGTCGGAGCAGTTCGGCCGGATGGTGCAGTACGCCGGTCATCACCAGGCCACCGAACGGATGGTGCTGCGCGGCTCTCCCGACGACCCCGACTGGGCCGTGCTCTGGTTCACCGGCGACCGGCCGACGGCCCTGCTGACCGTCGACCGCCCGCGCGACATGGTCCAGGGCCGCCGGCTGATCGAGGCCGGAACCGCGCTGGACCCGGACCTCGCCGCCGACCCCACAGTGCCCCTGCGCAAGGCGGTACACGCCTGAGGAGGCCGTGCCGGCGGGGCCCGTGGCGCGGCGGTGTCGCACGGGGCCCGCCGGCCGGCGTGGGATCAGCCGTGCCGGACGGTGAAGGCGGCCGCTGCCGTGAGGAACGCGTCGTTCTCCGTGGGGGAGCCGATCGACACACGGACCCCGTCGTCGGCGAAGGCCCGCACGGCGACGCCCGCGGCCGCGCAGGCGGCGGCGAAGGCGGCGGACCGGTCGCCCAGCTCCAGCCAGAGGAAGTTGGCCTCGCCGGCGGGTACCGTGTAGCCCTGCTCGATCAGTGCCGTGCGGACGCGTCCGCGTTCCTGGACCGTGGTCTCCACCCGTGCCATCAGCTCCGCCTCCGACCCGAGCGCGGCGAGCGCGGCGGCCAGGGCGACGCCGTTGACGCTGAAGGGGAGATGGGCTTTGCGGACGCCCGCGATCAGCGCCGGGTCGCCCACCGCGTAGCCGACGCGCAGCCCGGCCAGGCCGTACGCCTTGGAGAAGGTGCGCAGCACCAGCACGTTGGGCCGGCCCGCCAGCAGGGTGAGCCCGTCGGGCACGCGCTCGTCACGGACGTACTCGCGATAGGCCTCGTCGAGGACCACCAGGCAGTCGGCCGGCACCCGGTCGAGGAAGGCCGCCAGCTCGGCCCGGTGCACCGCCGTACCGGTCGGGTTGTTCGGGTTGCAGACGAAGACCAGACGCGTCCGCTCGGTGAGGGCGTCCGCCATCGCGGCGAGGTCGTGCACCCCGTCCCGCAGCGGAATCTGGACGGACGTGGCGCCCGACAGCGCGGTGAGGAGCGGATACGCCTCGAACGACCGCCACGCGTACATCACTTCGGCCCCCGGCTCCGCGACGGCCTCCAGCAGCATCTGGCAGATCCCGACCGAACCGCACCCCACCGCGACGGCGTCCTCGGCGACACCGAGATGCCGGGAGATCTCGGCGATCAGCTCGGTGGCGGCGTCGTCCGGATAGCGGTGGACGCCCAGCGCGGCCTCGCCGATCGCCTTCACCACCGCGGGCGGCGGCTCGTAGGGGGATTCGTTCGACGCCAGCGGATACGACCGCCCGTCGGGGGAGCGCACCGCCCCGCCCGGCTTGTAGCTCACGATCCTGTCGAGCACCGGACGCAGACGCGCCGCAGGCTCGGTGCGAGGGGTTTCGTGGGTGGGTTCGGACATGCACTCTCCAACTTCGGGTTCTCCCGAAGACCTTCCGCGCGCGACAAGCGCATCCGGAAGCCGGAACACGAGACCTGGCAACTAGCTGCCATCCGGGGTGACGCGCGGGGCGCCACGCGTGATCCTCGTCCTCCAACACCGTCTTTCACCCCCGGGTCCTCGCACCCGCCTTGATCCGAGGCCCGTGCGGGGCACTGCGAGCTGGGAGCGCTTTTCCATGTGCGGCATAGTCGGCCTTGTCTCCTTCACCCAAGACCTCTCGCACCGGCCCGACCTGGCCGAGTCGATGCGTGGCGCGCTCGCTCTGCGCGGTCCGGACGAAGTGAGCGACTGGTCCTCCCCGAGAGCGCTGTTCGTGCCCCGCCGGCTGGCCGTGGTCGACCTGGAGGGCGGCCACCAGCCCGCCGTCGCGACGGACGAGGCCGGCCGCGAGACCGTCGTCCTGAGCTACACCGGCGAGGTCTTCAACTTCACCGAGCTCCGCGACGAACTGCGCCGCCGCGGCCATCAGTTCCGCGACCGCAGCGACACCGAGGTGGTGCTGCGCGCCTACCAGGAGTGGGGCCCGGCCTGCGCCGAACGGCTGCGCGGCATGTTCGCCTTCGCCGTGTGGGACGTGCGGCGCGAGGAACTCGTCCTGATCCGCGACCGCTTCGGCATCTATCCGCTGTTCTACGCCGAGACACCGGACGGCTTCGCCTTCGGTTCCGAGCCCAAGGCGCTGTTCACCACAGGACTGGTCGACCCGGTCGTGGACCGGGCCGGCCTGCTGGAGGCGCTGTCCTTCACCCCCACGCCGGGCCTGTCGGTGTTCCGGCACACCCGTGAGGTGATCCCGGGCGAGGTGGTCCGTTACTCGCGCGCGGGCGTCAGCCGCGCCCGGTACTGGAACTTCACCCCCCGCGAGCACACGGACGACCTCGCCACCACGGAGCGGACCGTGCGCGAGATGCTGGAGGACATCATCCGGCGACAGGTGACGGCGGACGTGCCGATCTCCTCCATGCTCTCCGGCGGCCTGGACTCCAGCGCGGTCTGCGCCCTGGTCAACCGCTCCCTGGGCGGCAACGAGCAACTGCGCACCTTCTCGATGGAGTTCGCCTACCACCTGGAGAACTTCCGCCCCGACGAGGTGCACGACTCCCCGGATGCCCCGTACGTCGCCAAGATGGCCGCGCACCTGGGCAGCGAGCACCGAGAGCTGCTGATCGACAGGGACCACCTCGCCGACCCCGAGGCCCAGGCGGCCGTGGTGCGGGCCCACGACCGGCCCGTCGCCGGACTCGACATGTACGTGTCGCTGTACCGGCTCTCCCAGGAGGTCCGCCGCTTCTGCACCGTCACCCTCACCGGCGACGGCTCGGACGAGCTGTTCGGCGGTTACATGTGGTTCCACGACCCGTTCTACGTGAAGTCCCGGACCTTCCCCTGGCTCGGCGCCTCCCACCGGATGGAGTTCCTGTCCGGACTGCTGGACCGCGAGCTGTACCACGAGCTCGACTTCGCCGGGTACACGCAGTCTCGCTACGAGGAGGCGCTCGCCGAGGTCCCGCTGACCGGTGAGGAGTCCGCACACGAGCGCCGGATGCGGGAGATCACGTACCTCAACATGACCCGCTACCTGCGGGTCATCCTGGACCGCAAGGACCGCCTCGGGATGGCCGCCTCGATCGAGGGCCGGGTGCCGTTCTGCGACCACGAACTCGCCGAGTACGTCTACAGCGTGCCGTGGGAGATGAAGGTCGCCGACGGGCGGGAGAAGAGCCTGCTGCGCGCCGCGGTCCGCGATCTGCTGCCGCAGTCGGTGCTGGAACGCAAGAAGTCCCCGTACCCGACCGTCCAGGACCCCGCCTACCGCACGGCGCTGCGCGCCCAGCTGAAGGACATCACCACGCAGTCCGGGGCCCGGGTGAACGACCTGCTGGACCCGGCGCGGGCCGAGTCCGTCCTCGGCGACCCGACCTTCGGCCTGCGGGCCGGCGTGACCCGGATGAGTATCGAGGCGGCGGTGCAGCTGCACCACTGGTTCGAGTCCGGTGTGCGGGTCGAGCTCTGATGCCGCTCATCGACCTGCTCGTCACCGCCGGCGAGAAGTACGCGAGCCGGATCGCGGTGGTGCACGCGGACACCGAGTACACCTACGCGCAGCTGGACAGCGCCTCCGCCCGGATCGCGGCCGGGCTGGCCGAGCGGGGCGTGGTTCCCGGCCAGGCGGTCGGGGTGCTGGCGGCGCGCGGCTGGTGGCGGTGCGCCGCCGTGCTGGGCGTCTGGCGCGCCGGCGCCGCGGTCGTCGCCCTGGACCCGGGCCTGCCGGCACAGCGGCTGGCCCGGATCACCGGGGCCGCCGGCGTCCGGCTGGCGCTGACCGACGGCGGGTCGCCCGCCGTCGGCCTCGGCCCGGAGGTGACCGTGCTGGCGGCCGGGGAACTCGCCGTGGCCACCGGCCCGGACCCGGCGCCCGACGTGACCGGTCCGGTCGCCTACGTCGTCGCCACATCCGGCTCCACGGGTACGCCGAAATGCGTGGCGGTCCCGCCCGTGGTGCTGGAGGATCTGGCGGCCTGGCACCTGGACGCCTGGGACCGGCCCGAGCCGCCGCGCACCGTGCACGCCGCGTCGGTCGGTTTCGACGTCGGTTTCCAGGAGCTGGTGGCGACCTGGGCCGCGGGCGCGACGCTGGTCGTGGCCGACGACGTGACACGCCGGGACCCGTTCCTGCTCGCGGCCCTGCTGGAGCGGTACGACATCGCCCGCGCCTTCCTCCCGGTTGCCTCCCTGCACGCCCTGGCCGTCGCGGTGCCGGTGACCGGCCACCGCCTGCCCGCGCTGCGGGAGGTCGTCGTCGCGGGAGAGCGGCTGGTGGTCAACGAGGAGGTACGCGCGCTGTTCGCGGGCCTCGACGCGACCCTGGTCAACCAGTACGGCCCCAGTGAGACCCATGTGGTGACCGAGTACCGCCTGCCGGCGGATCCGGCGGTCTGGCCCGCGCACCCGGCGCTGGGCGGCCCCGTGGCCGGGGCCGGCCCGACGCGGCTGCGGGAGGGGATCCTCGGGCCCTTCGAGGAGGGCGAGGAGGCCGAACTCGTCGTCACCGGCCGCTGCCTGGCGGCGGGTTACCTCGGCGACGAGCGGCTGACCGAGGAGCGGTTCCGCGAACTGCCGTACGTCACCGGCGGCACCCGGCGCGGCTATCTCACCGGCGACCTGGTGCGCCTGGAGAACGGTCTGCTGCACTTCGTGGGCCGGATCGACGACCAGCTCAAGGTGCGCGGATACCGCGTGGAGCCGGGTGAGATCGAGGCCGTCCTGAGTGCGGTCCCCGGCGTGCGCAGGGCCGCCGTGGTCGGACACGGAGTGGGCCGGACGACGGCGCTGCACGCCTACGTCGTACCGGCCGCCGAGGACGGCGCCCACGAGGACGGCGCCCACCGGTTGGACACCGCGACACTGCGGGCCGCCTGCGCCGCCGCCCTGCCCGACTACATGGTCCCGGCCCGCTTCGTCGTCGTGCCGGAGCTGCCGTTGACGGCCAACGGGAAGATCGCCCGGCGGGAACTGCCGGGCACGGCGAGGACGGGGACGGCGAGGGCGGGGACGGCGGGGGCGGACCGTGGCTGAGATGACGGAGGCGGCCGGCGCCGCACCGCACCTGGTGCGGCTGTCCCCGGCGCAGGAGGCGATGTGGCTGGAGCAGCAACTGCATCCGCGGTCCATCAACGGCGGCTTCCTCTCGGTCCTCGTCACCGGCGAGGTGACCGCCGAACAGGTGCGGGCGGCCTGCCTGACCGTGTGCGAGGACAACCCACAGCTGCGCGGGCTGGTCACCGACACCACCGAGGCCCGGCTGGCCGTCCACTCGGCCCAGGCCGTGCTGCAGTTCGAGGAGCGGCCCCTGGCGGCCGCGCCGGGCGAGGAGCTCACGGCGGCCCGTGCCTGGTACCGGGAGCACCGCGTCGGACCCTGGGACCTGACCACCCGCTCGCCCATCACCTTCTCCCTGCTCACCCACGCCCCGGACCGGCACACCCTGGTCGTCGGCGTCCACCACATCGCCTTCGACGGACGCTCCAAGTTCGTCTTCGCCCGTCAGTTCCTGCGTGCCCTCGCCGGCGTCCGGGCGGTCGGCCCCCGGCCCCCGCGCGAGCAGCGGACGGTGCCCGAGCACCCGGCGATCGACGAGGAACTGGAGCAGGTCGTCCGGTACTGGCTGACCGCCGACCTGGCGACCCTCCCCGGCCTCGTTCTGCCCAGGGCCGCCGGGACCGAGCCGGACGGCAGGGTACGGCCGACGCCCCGCTTCGATCTGCCGGCCGAGCACTGCGCCCGGCTGCGCGAGCTGACCCGGAGTGCGGACGTCAGCTTCTTCACGGGCCTGGTCGCCTGTGCCGCGGCGGTGCTCCACGAGTACGGCAACCGCCGCTTCGTCCTGGGCATCCCGGTGGACACCAGCATGCCCGAGACCAGGGACCACATCGGCCTCCAGGTCAACGTCGTCCCCTGTCTGATCGAGGTGGGGCCCGAGGCGACCTTCCGGGACCTGCTGGCGAGCAGCGGGGAGGCACTCGGCCTCGTCCACCGGCACCGCCGGGTCCCGTTCAGCTGGGTGCTGCGCGAACTGCGCCGGCGGCACGGCGTGGATGTCAGCCAGGGCGCCTTCGACCGGATCGGGGTGTCGTACCCGTCGGTCGCGCGGGATCTCGGCGAGGTGCCGGGGCTGGAGTTCGACTGGGACTTCTTCGCCCCCAACTCGACGCGGTCCTTCGATCTCATCCTGCAACTGCGTCGCGAGGGCGACGCGGCCTACGGGCGCCTGGACTTCACCCCGGCCGCCCTCGACCGGGCGGGCGCGGCCCGGTTCACGGCCGACGTCACCCGGCTGCTCGACGTGCTCACCGACCGGCCCGACGCACCGCTGCACACCCTCGCCGAGACATGCGTACGCCCCGCCGGGACGCGCGTACACCCCGCCGAGGCGGACCAGCCGCCCGTCGCGCGCGGGTCGTTCCCCGAACTGGCCGCCGTGGCGGCGGCCGGACCGGCCGGCACGCCGGTCGCCCACTGCCCGGTCGAGCAGTTCCTGCCGACGCCGGCGGTGGCCGCGTATTCCGCCGCGGGCGGCCGTGTCCTGCTGGATGTCGTCGACCCCGTCGTCGGGCGGCTCGGCGTATGCGCCTGGCGGGCGGGGGACCCGTACGGTATGTGGCTCACCGACCCGGCCCCCGGCCGTCGGCTGCGGGTGACCGACCCCGCCGGGCGCACCCTGCCGCGCGGGGTCGCGGGACTGCTCGGTGTCGCCGACGACCCGCGCCCCGGCGTGTTCCGCGCCTGGATCGACCCTGAGGACCGTGTCCGCCTGTCGGGAACGGCGGACCAGATACGGCACTGGATCGGGCGCACCCTGGACCGTGCCGAGGCCGAGGCGGCGATCGCCGCGTTGCCCGGGGTCCACGAGGCCGCGGTCGTCGTCGCCTCCGGCACCGGGGGAGCGCCCAGGGTCCGGGCGGCCGTCGTGCCGTGCACGGGCGCGGACACCGAGGCCCGCCTCTGGCGCCGCGTCGTCCGCCGCGCCTGGCCCGCGGGCTGGCCGCCCCCCACCGTGCACGTCCTCGACAGGCTCCCCCGGCTGCCGTCCGGCCCGGTGGACGCCGCCGCGCTGTCGGCGCTGGTGGAGGAGTGACCTCCGGGTTCCCGGAGCAGGGCCCACGGCGGCCGCCGCCGGGGGCCGGTCAGTCGGCGAGGCCCAGCAGCTGCAGTTGCTCGCGGGCCTCGGGAATGTCGAACGCGCCCACGGACTCGCACAGCCGCAGCGTGTGCCGTCCCGCGTCCCGCACACCCGCGGTCAGGACCTCCTCGCGGTAGCAGTCGCGCAGGACCTCCTCCGCCCGTTCGGCGGGCATGCCGACCGAGAGCAGAGCGGCCCGCACCGGGGCGATGTCCGGTCGCAGGCAGTCGTTCACGAAGTGCGGCATGCTGCACGCCACCTTCACCCGTGTCGCCGGCGTCAGACTCGCCCACAGCTCCTTGAAGTAGCGGGCGAAGTAGGCGTGGTGGTGCACCTCGTCACGGACGTGGTCGCCCACGACCTCGCGCACCACCCTGAAGACCGTCTCGTCGCGCGGTATGCGGGCCAGCATCCTCGTCACCACGGTCTCGAAGGCGACCACCTGGAGGATGTGCGCCAGTGTGCCGTGGTCCGGCAGGAACACCCGCCCGGTCCGGTCCAGCCGGGCCATGCGCGGGCCGAAGTCGTACGGCAGCACGGGTACCGCCGTGGCCTTCTCCACCTGCTGGACCACGTCAAGGCTGAACAGCGCGTGGTAGGCCTCGTCGCTGTAGATCTTGAGCGCGTCGAGCCGGGCGTCGGGACCGAGTTCGACGTCGGTCTCCCCGTGCGCCACGAGTGCCGCTCCCCGGTTGACCACCTTGGTCTCCAGGTGCGAGGTGAACAGCATGTACTGGTAGAAGTGCTGGGTGAGCAGGGCCCGGCGGATGTCCGCCCCGGCGCCGGCCAGCCCCTCGTGGTGCAGATGCGGGACAAGGTGCTCGGGAAAGACCGTCAGGCCGGCCTCGCGGTCCTCCTCCAGCATCCGGCGCGGGCCACCGCGCACGCCGGCGCTCTCGTACCAGTCCGGGGCGACCCTGGGCTCCGTCATGACCTTCCGATCCGCTCTGTGAACGCCTCCGCGATCTGCTCCACGGCGGGAGAACCGAGGACCTCGATGTGCGTTCCCGGCACCCGGCGCAGCTCCAGTTCCCCGCTCAGCCCCTCCCAGCTCGCGGCGAGCGCCTCCGGGTAGCCGGCCGGGTTGTCCGCACACAGGAACAGCTGGACCGGCGCGGCCGTCTTCGCCGGATCGCACTCGGCCACCAGCCCGAGCAACCGGCCCCAGTCCCGCAGCATTCGCGCGGCCTGGTCCGCCGGCGTCTCGCGCAGCAGGTCCAGGTCCACGCCGAAGCGCCGCATCAGCAGCCGCTGTTCGGCGGTGGTCCCCAGCACCCCGGTGCCGTCCCGGCTCACCGACTCGGCGAGCGCGAACAGCTCCGATCCGGTCGCGGACATCCGCTCGGCGTCGTCGTCGGTGCGCTGCGCGAGCGAGTCCAGCAGGGCCACCAAGGCGACGTCGTGGCCGAGTTCGGTCAGCCGGTCGGCCACCGAGTGGGCCAGCACACCGCCGAGCGACCAGCCCAGCAGCGCGATCCGCCGGTCGGGCAGGGCCTCGGCCAGGGTGGTGGCGTACCGGTCCACCAGGTCCGCGTAGGAGGCATCGTCGGGGTGGACACCCGCCACCCGCTCCAGGCCGACGACCTCCGTGTCGCCGGGGAGCAGGGCGACCAGCTCGCCGTAGCACATGAGGGTGCCGCCGACCGGATGGATCAGCGCCACCGCCACGTCGCCGGGACCCGACGCGGGAGTCCGCAGCCGCACCAGGCCGCCGGGCTCGGCTGCGGCGCCCTCGGCTAGGACGCGGGCCAGCGCCGCCACCGTCGGGTTGTTCATGAACACGCCCACGCCGAGCGGCCGGCCCAGCTCCTCGGCGACCCGGGTCACGAGCCGTACCGCCAGCAGCGACTGGCCGCCGAAGTCGAAGAAGTTGTCGTGCCGGCCGAGGCCGGGCACTCCGAGCAGTTCCTCGAACAGCTCCACCAGCCGCCGCTCGACCGCGTCGCGGGGCGCCTCGTCGTCGGGACCGGCCGGTTCCTGCTCCGCCTGCGGACGCACGGCGGTCAGCACGGACGTGTCAAGACGGCCGTCCGCCCCGGTGGGGAGCGAGTCCAGGACCACGATCCGCTGGGGGAGGAGGTGAGCCGGCACCCGGGCCCGCAGATGGGCCGACAGCTCCCGCTGCCCGGGCCGTTCGGCCCCCGGACGCGGCACGACGCAGGCCACGGCCTGTTCGCCGCCCTCGCTCCCGTCGCCGCGCACCACCGTGGCGGCCAGCACCCCGGGGTGGGCCGCCAGGGCCGCCTCGGCGGGGTCCCGCCACAGTTCGAACCGCCCGTCCAGGGCGAACCGGCCCCGCTCCCCGGTCGGCACCAGCTCCCCGGTCGTCGGATCCTGGGCGTGCACGGCGCCGTAGAACCCGAGGGGCAGCGGACGCAGCCGCTCGTCCAGCACGTACCGGCCGGCCTGCGCGCCGAGTGCCCCGACCCGTTCGCGTTCCTGATCGTCCATCAACTCCACGTCGCCGACCGGCGCGTCCGGGTCCGACAGCAGGCCGTCGAGCAGCCGCAGGAACACCGAGACCAGCCGTTCGGCCGTCGCCCGGGAGAACCGCTGCGCGCTGTAGGCGAAGTCGCCCTTGAGTACCCCGTACTCGTGCAGCAGGGTGAGTGCCAGATCGAAGTGCGAGGTCGGCCACGGGAACGGCAGCGGCTCCACCGTGAGACCGGGCAGGCCCCAGTCCTGTTCGACCTTGCGGCGGTTGAAGACCAGCGCCACCTGGAACAGCGGGTTGCGCGTGGACTCCCGGGACGGCCGGGTGGCGTCCACGACCGCCTCGAAGGGCACATGCTGACGCTGGAGACTTTCGAGCACGGTCCGCCGGGAGGCCTTGAGCAGCGCCGCGAAGCTCTGCTCCGGGGCGACCTCGCCGCGCAGCACGACCGTGTTCTGGAAGAAGCCTACGGTCTCGGCGAAACGCTGGTCGATCCGGCCGCTCATCGGCGTGCCGACCGCGATGTCCGCTGCACCGGTCCACCGGTGCAGCAGCACCAGCAGCGCGGCGTGGAACACCATGAACTCCGAGACCCGGTGCGAGCGGCTCACCTCGGCGAGCCGCGCGGAGACGGCCTCGGGCACCGTGAAGCCGACCCGGTCACCGGTGAACAGCCCATGGTCCTCGGGGACATGCTCCTCGGGCAGCGGCAGCACCGGCAGCCCGGCCAGCCGCTCCTTCCAGAACCGCAGGCCCGCAGGGTCGGACTCGGTGAGCAGCCCGGAGCAGAAATCGGCGTACGAGTGCTCGGGCCCCGACTCGGGAAGGGCGGCCGGATCGGCGTACAGCCGGTGCAGTTCGCCGGCCAGCGCGGTCGCCGCGACCTCGTCGATGATCAGGTGGTGGAAGCAGAGCGCCATCGCGTGCTCCTCGGGCCCCAGCTCCACCACGTCGACGCGCAGCAGCGGGCCGCGCACCACGTCGAAGGGCCGGCCCGCGTACCGGACGACCTCGGCGGCGGCCGTGGGCAGGTCCGCGCCCGGCAGCCGGGTCCAGTTCACCTCGACCCGGGGCGCCGAGGCCGCCGGGTGGATCACCTGGAGCACCTGGCCGTCGCTCTCCCGGACCGTCAGCCGCAACGCCTGATGCCGGGCCACCAGGACGTCCACCGCGTCCTGCAGTCGCGCACGGTCCAGGCCGCCGCGCACCCGCAGCACGATCGGCACGTTGTACACCGCGCTGTCCGGGGCCAGGCAGTGCAGGAAGTACACCCCTCGTTGCTGGGGCGTCAGAGGCAGCACCAGGGGTGCCCTCGTCATGGGGTTCTCCTTCTGGGGATGCGGTGGCCTGCCGGAGCGTGGCGGCGCGTCACTCCGCAGCGGCGGACGCGGAGTGCGTCTGCGCGGCGGGTCCGGGCTGCGGCGCGGTCGTGAAGGTCCGCACCCGCAGGCCGAGATAACAGGAGCTGCCCACGATCAGGACGACCATGACGCCCAGCAGCACCCGGTAGTCGACGGCGGCGATCAGCGCGGCGCTGGTGGCCACGGCCAGCACCTGGGGCGCGGTCGCAAGCATGCTGGCGGCCGACGCGACGCGGCCCTGGAGTCCGTCCGGGGAGTTGCGCTGCACGGATGTGTACAGCCCGACGACCGCGCCGGGGATGCCCAGGCCGATCACGAACACGCCCGCCAGCGCCACCGCCACTCCGGGCAGGATGAGCAGGGCGCAGCCGAGGCCCATCGTGCCGAGCCCGAGGACGGTCAGCATCGCCTCCCGGCCCGGACCCACCCGCTTGAGCACCCGGCCCCCGGCCACACCGCCCAGCACCGAGCCGACACCCTTGGAGACGGTGAGCACACCGACGAACGTCGCGCTGCGGTGCAGTCCCTCGTCGGCGACCGCGTAGATCAGGGTCTCGATGAAGCCGAAGCCCAGCAGGCCGAACCCCATGGCCACCGACACCGCGCGCAGCCGCGGGGTACGCGCCAGGTGCCGTACGCCGGCCAGGAGTTCCTGGCTGAGCCGGCCGTCCGGACGCTGCGGCTCGGGCTCGTCCACCCGTACCGCGAGCACACACACGGCGCACAGCAGGAAGGTCACCACCTCCAGGGCGGCCACGGCGCGCGCGCCGACCATGGTGTACAGAAGCGTGCCGACGGCGGGCGCGACGAGCATGCCGCCCTCCTGGAGCGTCCGCATCAGCGCGTTGGTGGTCCCCAGGTCGTCGGGCGGGACCAGACGGGTGAGCAGCGCGCTGCCCGCCGCGTTGTGCATGCCGACGCCCAGGCCGATGCCGAACAGCACCAGATACAGCAGCCACGCCTGGTCCTTGTCCTGGACGAGGAAGGCGAGGCAGACCCATCCGGCAAGGACGAAGTTGATCAGTGCGATCAGCGGCCTGCGCCGGTAGCGGTCCACGGCCAGACCGAGGAACGGGGCGCCCAGCCGGGGCACCACATACGCGGCGAAGGCCAGCCCGGCCGCGCCGTTCGAATCCGTCAGGTCCTTCATCCAGATGCCGAGGGCGATCCACAGCGCGGCGTCGCCGAACAGCGAGACGCTGGTCCCGGCGATCCACAGCCGGACGTCCCGCTTCCCCGGGGTCCGGGCCTGGGGCGCTTCAGAATCGGTCGGCATGGGCCTTCTCCAGTTCGGTGGTGAGTTCGTCGACCGTGGGGTGGTCGAACACCATCAGCGGGGAGACCTCGACACCGAGCCGCTCCTCCAGCAGAACCGTGAGCCTGGTCGCCACCAGCGAATCCCCGCCGAGGTCGAAGAAGTCGTCGTCGGGTCCGATCCCGTCGATGCCGAGCACCTCGGTCCAGACCGCGGTGACGGTGTCCGCCAGCCGGTCGCGCACCTCAGACATAGTTCTCCTTACGTCGCCACTCGGGGGTCGGCAGGGCGGTCCGGTCGACCTTGCCGTTGGCGGTGACGGGCAGCGCGTCGATGGCCGCGAAGAGGGTCGGGACCATGTAATCGGGCAGCTTTCGGCGCAGCGAGGCGCGCAGCGCCCGGCGGTCCAGCGGGCCGGTGACGGTCACCCAGGCGACCAGCTTCGGATCGCCGACGAGGTTGGTGCGCACGCCCACGACGGCCTGCCCGATGTGCGGATACTCCGCCAGCAGGTTCTCGATCTCGCCCGGCTCCACGCGGTGCCCGAGCAGCTTGACCTGTCCGTCGATCCGGCCGAGGAACTCGTGGGCACCGTCGGCCCGGCGGCGGGCCAGGTCGCCGGTGCGGTACCAGGTGCGTCCGGAGTCGTCCGCGACGAACCGCTCCGCGGTCAGATCCGGGCGGCGCCAGTAGCCGAGGCCGACCCCCGCCCCGGTGATCCACAACTCGCCCTCCGCGCCCTCGGGTACGACCGCGCCGGAGTCGTCCCGCAACTCCACCTCGGCGCCCTGGACCGGCACGCCGATCGGCACCGAGCGGGGGAACTCCTCGTCCGGCGCGATCCGGTGGCACAGCGAGAAGGTGGTGGCCTCGGTCGGGCCGTAGCCGTTGACGATCTCCAGGCCCGGGGCGGACTCCCGGAGCCGGCGCACGTGCTCCACGGACAGCACGTCACCGCCGGCCAGCACCACCCGCAACGAGCCCAAAGACCGTGCCGAGAAGTCGATCTGACGGTGGAAGAGTGCGGCGGTCAGCCACAGGACGCTGATCCTCCGTGCCCGCAGCAGCTCGCCCAGCGAGGCCGGGTCGAGCGGGCCGGGCGGTGCCACCTCCAGCCGGGCGCCGTTGAGCAGGGCACCCCAGATCTCGAAGGTGGCCGCGTCGAAGGCAACCGGGGCGAGCTGGAGGAGCCGGTCGCGGGCGTCCAGCGTCACGTAGTTCGGTTCCCGCACCAGGTTCAGCACCGCCCGGTGCGGCACCATGACGCCCTTCGGCCGGCCCGTGGACCCGGAGGTGTACATCACACAGGCGACGTCCTCCGGGGCGGCCCGGAGCGCGGGGCCGGAGCCGGCGTCCGCACCGGGCTGGTCGTGGCGGAGCACCGGCACGTCGTGGGCGGCCAGCACGTCGCCGCCCGCCGCGTCGCACAGGGCGAGCCGCACCTCGGCGTCCGCGACGATCCCCGCCAGCCGTTCGGGCGCTTCGCCCAGGTCGACCGGAAGGTACGCGGCCGACGCCTTGAGCACCGCGAGCAGACCGACGACCAGCGCGGCCGACCGCTCCAGGCACACCAGGACCCGGTCGCCCGGCAGGACACCCCGCGCGATGAGCGCTCGTGCCAACGCGTCCGACCGGCGGTCGAGTTCGCGGTAGCTCAGCTCCGCGTCCGCGGTGGCGACGGCGATCGCCTCCGGCGTGCGGGCGGCCTGCCGGCGGAACGCCTCGGCGATGCTGCGGGGCGGCTGCGCCGGGATCGACTCGACGGTGGTCACGACCGCGCCACCTGCCCGGCGTGGTCACGGAAGAGCCGCAGCCGGTCCTCGCCGATCCGCTCACGCAGCCCGGGGTCCTCCACGCCCTGGCCCTCGGCGGTCGCCAGGTTCAGCAGGCCCACCTTGCCCTCGTGCGCGTTGAGCTGCACCGAGCGGGTGGCTTCCGGCGCCTGTTCCAGCGGGAAGACCCGGGACAGCGCGGGCACGACCATGCCCAGCCGCAGCAGCCGGTTCGCCTCCCACGCCTCGTCGATGTTCGCGCCGTGGCTGCCGATGACCCGCTTGAGCTTCATCCAGAGGTAGCGGTTGTCGTAGACGTGCCGGTACCCGCTGCTGGAGCCGCACGTCACCACCACACCGCCGCGCCGCACCACGTTCACCGAGGTCTCGAAGGTGGACCGGCCGACGTGCTCGAAGACGACATGCGGGTCCTCGCCGAGTTCCTTGCGGATGACCGAGCCCAGCGCCCGCCACGCCGACGCGTCGTCGTCCTGGTCGCCCAGGCCCACACTGTTGCGGTCGATGACGAGATGACAGCCCAGCCGGTCCACGAGGTCGCCCTTGTCGCCGGAGCCGACGACGCCGACGGCGATCCCGCCCGCCTGGCGCACGAGCTGCACGGCGTAACTGCCGAGCCCGCCGGCCGCACCCCACACCAGCACGACGTCCCCGGCCCTGATCCGGGCGCCGTGGTCACCGATCAGCATGCGGTACGAGGTGCCGAGGCACAGCGTGTTGCAGGCGGCCTCCTCCCACGACAGGTGCGGAGGCTTGGGGACGAGCTGGGAGGCGCGGACCACGGCGAAGTCGCCGAACGCGCCGAAGTTGGTCTCGAACCCCCAGGCGAGCATGCCCGTGGTCAGCATTCCGTCCCGCTGGGCGACCGGATCCTGCTCGTCGATGTAGGGCGGGTTGACCACCACCCGGTCGCCGGGCGCCCAGTGCCGTACGGCACTGCCCACCCGGACCACCACGCCGGCCGCGTCGGATCCGACGACCTGGTAGTCGCGGTCGTGCCGTGCCTCCCAGCGACCCTGGCGGGCGAAGTGGCGGAGGAAACGGAACGTGGAGAGCGGCTCGTACAGTGCGGACCAGACGGTGTTGTAGTTGACGGCCGATGCCATCACCGCGACCAGCACCTCGTCCGGCGCCAGCTCCGGCATGGGGACCTCACCGACGTGCAGGGTGCGCCGTACGTCCTTGGCACGGCTGTCGACGCCCTGGAACAGCTGCTCGTCCTCGCGGCGCAGGAAGACCGCGCGGTAGGACTCGGGGACCTGGCAGGCCAGCAGTTCGTCCGGGTCCGCGCCGTGCTGGACCGCCTCGATCAGATTCGGCATGAGTGGGTACTCCGCTGGGGGTGGGGTCGCGTCAGGACTGGTGTGTGGCCGACGCGTTGTCCGCCGGTCGCATGGCGGCGCACAGCTGCCCGATGGTGGCTCGCCGCCGGACTGCCTCGATGAGAGCCGGCAGGACGTTGCGACCCGCGCGGGCGTCGTCGCGCAGCCGGGCGAGCTCGGGCTCGCAGGACGGGCGTTCGACATCGCGTCGGCCGCCGGTCGTGGTGTGGCGTTCGGCCTGGAGCAGCTGTCGCTCGGACGCCGAGGGGGAGGTCTCCAGCACGCCCACGGTGGGCCCGGGGTCGCGGAAGGCCAGCTCCTCGATCTGCCCCTCCAGCCAGCCGCTGCGGATACAGGCCGCGATACCGCCGCGTTCCTCGATCCGCTCCAGCCAGTCGTCGACGTCCTTGCCCAGTTCCTCGACGAGTGCCTCGATCACGTGGGAGCCGCCGAGCGGGTCGGTGTAGCGGGCGAGGTCGGTCTCGTGGGCGAGGATCTGCTGGGTGCGCAGCGCGATCCGGGCGCCCAGCGGACCGGGGGTCTGTACGGCCTCGTCGAAGCTGCACACGTGCAGCGACTGGGTGCCGCCGAGCACGGCGGCGACCGCCTGGAGGGTGGCCCGGACGATGTTGTTGAGGGGTTCCTGGTAGGCGAGGGCCGATCCGAACGTGTTGACCTGGGCTCGCAGCTTCATCGCCCGGGACGAGGTGACGCCCCAGCGGTCGCGCATCCGCTCGGCGTACCGCCGGCGGGCGACCCGGAGCTTGGCGGCCTCCTTCAGCACCTCCATGTCGGTGCCGAAGATGAAGCTGAACCGGGAGGCCACCTGCTCGGCCGGGTGACCGCGCTCGACCATCCCGGCCAGGTAGGCGTCGACGCTCGCCAGTGCGCAGGCGACCTCCAGCGCGGCGTCCGCCCCGGCCTCGCGGGCATGCCCGCCGGAGACGGAGATGGGGTTGACGCCGGGCAGGTGCTCCACGCAGTACTCGACGACGTCGAGGGCGTAGCGCACGCTGGTGTCGAGGTCGTAGACGTAGGCCTTGCGGGCGAGGAACTCCTTGAGCATCTCGTTCTGCAGGGTGCCGCGCAGGGCGGCGGGGTCCACGCCCGACTCCTCGGCGGCCACGATCCACATCGCCAGCAGCATCGGGGCGGTGGCGTTGATGGTGAAGGACACCGAGACCCGGTCGAGCGGGATCTCCGAGAACACCGTCTTCAGGTCGTCCACGGTGGCGACGGAGACACCGGTGCGTCCCACCTCGCCGTCAGCGGCGGCGTCGTCGGGGTCGAGGCCGAGCTGGGTGGGCAGGTCGAAGGCGAGCGACAGGCCCGTCTCGCCCATCTCCAGGAGGTACTTGAAGCGGCTGTTGGTGGTCTCGGCGCTGCACAGACCGGCCAGTTGCCGCATGGTCCACAGCCGTGTCGTGTATCCGCCCGGGTGCAGCCCGGCGTCGTAGGGAAACTCTCCCGGTATGCCCATGGGTCATACCTGGGACGCGTCGTGGATCGTGTCCAGGACCGATACGGCGAACTCGCGCAGCTCCGGGTATTCGAAGACGTTGAGCAGCGGGATGTCCGCGCCGAACCGGGTGCGCAGTGCCGCCACGATCCGAGTGGCGACCAGCGAGTCGACGCCGAGTTCGAGGAGATTGTCGTCGAGGTTCACTTCGGGATGACCGAGAGCCTCGGCCGTTACGGCCAGTACGGCGATTTCGACATCGGCAAGGGTGACCGAAGCAATGGACATTCCGTCATCCGTTTCTGCCCGCTGCCTCGTGCGCGCGGCACGGAATAGCGGGGGACAAGTCCCTTGCGGGGCTAATGGGCTCGACACGGGTGCGGCCCCCGCACAGGGGTCCGCACCGGGTCCGTGATCTGCTGATCAACTTAGAAGTCCGAACGTCGCGGCAGCAACAGGTCTCGGGTGGCAAAGTCGGCAGAAACCTGCCAGGGCCCGGCCCTGGTCTGCCGCGGTCCGGTCAGTTCGCGGACAGCAGACCCAACGCGGCGGCCTTCAGGCCCGCCTCGAAGCGGGTGTTGACGTCCAGGGAGCTCAGGATGGCCGCGACGTGCCGCCGGTAGGTGCGGACGGACACGTTCATCTGCCGTGCGGCCGTGTCGTCCTTCGTGCCCGAGCCGAGCATCCGCAGCACTTCCCGCTGGGCGTCGTCCAAGCTCAGCGGACGGGCCGAGGGGGGCGGCAGCAGTTCCTTGGCGTGCCCCCACAGCACCTGATGGAACTGGTAGAGCGCGGCGGTGGCCTCGTGGCGGGCGAGCAGGATCTGTGGCTGTCCGTCCTGCCCCGCCGCGCGGACCAGGGCGAGTTCGGTGCCCAGCAGGGTCAGGTCGGGCAGTGGCGCGTCGGAGACACGCAGGTGCACCCGCCGGGCCGAGTCGCCGTGGAGCAGAGCGCGCGTGCCGGTCTTGGGCACGGCGTTCCGGGCGGCCAGCAACCGCAGGCCGTGGCCGCGTTCGAGGACTTCGGTGCGGATCAGGCGCGAGAAGTCCGAATTCGGATGGCGCATGACCTCGGTGGCGAAGCGCCCGCTCAACTGTATGCATCCTCGGGTGTGCGGCGCCTCGGCGAGTGCGTGGCGGAATACCTCGCAGACCGTGGTGCCGTCGAGCGGGCACACAGGTTCAATTGAAAGTTGCACGGAATCGTGCGCAGCGGCGAGCACGCGTTCCTGTGGATCCGCTATTTGAAGAGACACGATTCCCCCGGGTCTCGATTGTCGCTCTTGGGTGGCAGAGTTCGGCGACCGATGCATTCGGGACGGAAGGGGTTGCCCATTCGCCCTGCAGTCGATCATGAGCGTACGGCAAGGATGATTATCGGTCGACGGCTCGAATGCCGTATGTCGGTTGCCGTACGGAATGATCGCCCGTGACGCTTGTAGATCGCCTTTGAGTTGTGACCCACGTCTCAACTACCCTTCGTGTCGACCTCATTACCCTGCGCACCAGAAGGTGGCACCAGCGATGGCCCGACACACTTCCTCCCAGCACCCCACGGCGCAGCGCGCCCTGATCGCCCTCGCGACCGCCGGAGCAGCCCTGGGCACGGGTGCGGCGACGGCACACGCGGCCGCCGCCCCGGTCCTCGACGTGCCGTGGCGTCCCACCGCGCTCGGCAAGGTCGACCCCAAGGCGGGTCTGACGGCCCTCACCGGGACGGTCGGCTACGTCACCGGCCCGGTCTCCGGCCTCAAGCCCAACCCGCTCGCCGGTACCGGCGTCGACCCGCTCGACAACGGCGTGGGCACCCAGGTCGCCGACTTCAAGCCGGTCGGCACGCAGATGCTGACGGGTCCGGTCGCGCAGGCCCGGTCGCTGAACGCGGTGCCGGGAGTGGGCCTGGTGACCGGTCTGCTGGGCGGCGGTACGGGCGCCCCGCTGGGCTGAACCCCGGCCGGTACGAGGAGAGCCGCGCCGCCCCCGGACGGAGGGGTGGCGCGGCTCTCCGGCTCTGCGCGGCCGTCAGGCCGTCAGGCCGTCAGGCCGTCAGTACGACGAACCCGACGCGCCCAGCGAACCCGTCGGGTGCCAGACCGTCTTGGTCTCCAGGAATGCCGTCATGCGGTCGATGCCGGGAGTCGCCGACCAGTCGTCCACAGGCTGTGGACGAAGGACGCGCTTCAGGTTGTCGGCCGCGGCGATCTCCAGCTCCTTCGCCAGGACGTCGTCGGCGCCGGCGAGGTCGATCGCGTTGACGTCCTGGTGCGCGGCCAGCGGGGCCGCGATCTCCGCCGTGGCGCCGGAGAGGACGTTGACCACACCGCCGGGCAGGTCCGAGGTGGCCAGCACCTCGCCCAACGACAGGGCGGGGAGCGGGGACTTCTCGCTCGCGATCACGATCACCGTGTTGCCGGTCGCGATCACCGGGGCGATCACGGACACCAGGCCCAGGAAGGAGGACTCCTGGGGGGCGAGGACGGCCACGACGCCCGTCGGCTCCGGCGAGGAGAGGTTGAAGAACGGGCCCGCCACCGGGTTCCCGCCGCCCACGACCTGGGCGATCTTGTCGGTCCAGCCGGCGTACCAGACCCAGCGGTCGATCGCGGCGTCCACCTGGGCGGCGGCCTTCGACTTGGACAGGCCCTCCGCGTCGGCGACCTCGCGGACGAACTGCTCGCGACGGCCCTCCAGCATCTCCGCGATGCGGTAGAGGATCTGGCCGCGGTTGTACGCGGTCGCGCCGGACCAGCCGCCGAACGCCTTGCGGGCGGCGACGACCGCGTCACGGGCGTCCTTGCGGGAGGACCGGGGAGCGTTGGCCAGCCAGTTGCCCTTGGAGTCCGTCACCTCGTACACCCGGCCGCTCTCGGAACGCGGGAACTTCCCGCCGACGTACAGCTTGTAGGTCTTGAAGACCGACAGCCGCACGTCGGTCTTTTCCGTCTTGTCAGACATCGAGGTACGCCTCCAGGCCGTGGCGGCCGCCCTCGCGGCCGAAGCCCGACTCCTTGTAGCCGCCGAACGGCGAGGTCGGGTCGAACTTGTTGAACGTGTTGGACCAGACGACGCCGGCGCGCAGCTTGTTCGCGACGGCCAGGATCCGGGAGCCCTTCTCGGTCCAGATGCCGGCGGAGAGGCCGTACTGGGTGTTGTTGGCCTTGGCGACGGCCTCGTCGGGCGTGCGGAAGGTGAGGACCGACAGCACCGGGCCGAAGATCTCGTCGCGGGCGATGGTGTGCGCCTGGGTGACGTTCGTGAACAGCGTCGGGGCGAACCAGTAGCCGGAGGCCGGCAGTTCGCAGGCGGGGGACCAGCGCTCGGCGCCCTCCGCCTCGCCCTGCTCGACGAGCGAGGTGATGCGGGAGAGCTGCTCGGCGGAGTTGATCGCGCCGATGTCCGTGTTCTTGTCCAGCGGGTCGCCGAGCCGCAGGGTCGACAGGCGGCGCTTGAGGGAGTCCAGCAGCTCGTCCTGGATCGACTCCTGGACCAGGAGACGGCTGCCCGCGCAGCAGACCTGGCCCTGGTTGAAGAAGATGCCCGTGACGATGCCCTCGACGGCCTGGTCGATCGGGGCGTCGTCGAAGACGATGTTGGCACCCTTGCCGCCCAGTTCGAGGGTGAGCTTCTTCCTCGTGCCCGCGACGGTGCGGGCGATCTCCTTGCCCACGGCCGTGGAGCCGGTGAAGGCGACCTTGTTGACGTCCGGGTGCCCGACGAGCGCGGCACCCGCGTCGCCGTAGCCCGGAAGGATGTTGACGACACCCTTAGGCAGGCCCGCCTGGCGGCAGATGTCCGCGAAGAAGAGCGCGGAGAGCGGGGTGGTCTCGGCGGGCTTGAGGACGACCGTGTTGCCGGTCGCCAGCGCCGGGGCGATCTTCCACGCCAGCATCAGCAGCGGGAAGTTCCAGGGGATGACCTGGCCCGCGACGCCCAGCGGGCGCGGGTTCGCACCGAAGCCGGCGTGGTCGAGCTTGTCCGCCCAGCCCGCGTAGTAGAAGAAGTGCGCGGCGACCAGCGGGAGGTCCGCGTCGCGGGTCTCCTTGATCGGCTTGCCGTTGTCCAGCGTCTCCAGGACGGCCAGCTCCCGGCTGCGCTCCTGGATGATCCGCGCGATGCGGAACAGGTACTTGGCGCGCTCGGAGCCCGGCAGCGCCGACCACTTCTCGAACGCCTTGCGGGCGGCCTTCACCGCACGGTCGACGTCGGCCTCACCCGCCTGGGCGACCTCGGAGAGGACCTCCTCGGTGGACGGGCTGACCGTCTTGAAGACCTTGCCGTCGGCCGCCTCGGTGAACTCGCCGTCGATGAACAGGCCGTAGGAGGGGGCGATGTCGACGACGGAGCGGGACTCGGGCGCCGGTGCGTACTCGAATGCGGATGCCATGATGATCAGTCCACCGTCACGTAGTCGGGGCCGGAGTAGCGGCCGGTGGCCAGCTTCTGACGCTGCATCAGCAGGTCGTTCAGGAGCGAGGAAGCGCCGAAGCGGAACCAGTGGTTGTCCAGCCAGTCCTCGCCCGCGGTCTCGTTGACCAGGACCAGGAACTTGATGGCGTCCTTGGTGGTGCGGATGCCGCCGGCGGGCTTCACGCCGACCTGGACGCCGGTCTGGGCGCGGAAGTCGCGCACCGCCTCCAGCATCAGCAGGGTGTTGGCGGGGGTCGCGTTCACGGCGACCTTGCCGGTGGACGTCTTGATGAAGTCCGCGCCCGCCAGCATGCCCAGCCAGCTCGCCCGGCGGATGTTGTCGTACGTCGACAGCTCGCCGGTCTCGAAGATGACCTTCAGCCGGGCGCTCGACCCGCAGGCCTCCTTCACGGCGACGATCTCGTCGTACACCTTCAGGTACTTGCCCGCGAGGAACGCGCCGCGGTCGATGACCATGTCGATCTCGTCGGCGCCCGCGGCGACGGCGTCACGGACGTCGGCGAGCTTCACGTCGAGGGCGGCACGGCCGGCCGGGAAGGCGGTGGCCACCGAGGCGACCTTCACGCCGGAGCCGGCGACGGCCTCCTTGGCGACGGCCACCATGTCGGGGTAGACACAGACGGCCGCCGTGGTCGGGGTCGTCCGGTCCGTCGGGTCCGGGTGGACCGCCTTGGCGCCGAGCGCCCGGACCTTGCCCGGGGTGTCCGCGCCTTCCAGCGTCGTCAGGTCGACCATCGAGATGGCGAGGTCGATGGCGTACGCCTTCGCGGTGGTCTTGATGGAACGGGTGCCGAGAGACGCGGCGCGCGCCTCCAGGCCGACCGCGTCGACGCCGGGCAGCCCGTGGAGGAAGCGGCGCAGCGTGCTGTCGGACGCGGCGACGTCAGCGAGAGCGTGTGCTGTGGGTGCAGTGGGCATGGTCACCAGACGAGCATATCTACGCGCGTAGCGGCTGTATAGCCCCGGGTGCTCATTGCCTGGTTGTCGATCACGGATGAGCGCCGGTACGGGGGCGCGTAGCTGCGCCTGCGCCGACGTCGTGCAGAATCGGGACCATGACGACCCCGGACCACCAGTCGGCCACCGCCAAGGACCTGACCTACCGCTCGCCCCTGGCGCTCATGGCCGGCGTGCTGCTGCTCGTGCTGGCCGCCTGGCTGGGCTTCGACGCGCTGGTCCACGGCGCCGGGCGCACCCCCTGGATCGCACTCGCCGTGCTGATCCTGGTCGTCCCGCTGGTGATCGCCTTCACGCTGCGGCCGGCGGTCTTCTCGGGCGAGGACCGGCTGCGGGTCCGCAACCCGTTCCGGTTGATCACCCTGCCCTGGGGCGAGGTCGCCTCCCTGCGCTCCGGCTACACCAACGAGGTCATCGACAACGCCGGCACCAAGTACCAGCTGTGGGCCATCCCCGTGTCGCTGCGCGCCCGCAAGAAGGCGGCGCGCCAGCAGAGCCGGGCGGACGCGGCGGCCAAGGGTGAGGGACGCTCCTCCGGCCCGGGACCCGGCTTCGGCATCTTCGGCGGCTTCGGCGGCCACGACGGCCCGACCCGTGCCGAGACCGACCAGATCATGGACGACCTGCGGACCGCCATGGAGCGGCGCGGGCAGGCCAAGTCGGCGCAGGGCGAGGTGACCGTGCGCTGGGCCTACGAGGTGATCGCGCCCGTGATCGCCGGGGCGGTGCTGCTGGCCGTGCTGCTGGCGATCGGATGAGGGCAGCCGCCGGGGCCTGACCCCCAGCCCGCTCACAGTCGTACGGGTCATCATCGGCTGCCGCTCCGCGCAACCACGTGGACGGCAACCTGCTGTGCCGTTCGTGCGCGAGTCCGCCGTTGGCGGGAGCCCGGGTTGCGCCCGGCGGTGGGCAGCGAGGAGAGCGGCCGGGGACGCCCGCTGTGGCCGCTCGCGGTGGTGCCGGCCGTGGCGTGGGCGGCGGCCATCGTGTTCCTCCCGTAGGCCACTGCTCGGGTACGACGAAGGGGTGCCCCTGGAATCAGGGGCGCCCCTTCGTCGTCGGTGAACGTCGGTGAACGTCGGTGAACTCAGATGCCGGCGGCGGCGGACAGGTCCCGCTTGATGGCCGCGAGCAGGTCGGCCGCGCGGGTGTGCGCGGCCGGGAGGCCGGCGTGGGCCGCGACCGGCACGACGACCTCCAGGTAGCACTTGAGCTTGGGCTCGGTGCCGCTGGGGCGGACGATGACGCGGGCGCCGTCGAGGGTGTAGCGCAGGCCGTCGGTGGGCGGGAGCTTGTCCGTGCCCCGGGTGAGGTCCTCGGCGCGGGTGATGGCCAGGCCCGCCAGCTCGGTCGGGGGCTGCTCGCGCAGGCGGCGCATCGCGTCCGAAATGACGGAGAGGTCCTGGACGCGGACCGACAGCTGGTCGGTGGCGTGCAGGCCGTGCTCCACGGCCAGGTCGTCCAGCAGGTCGAGGAGGCTGCGGCCCTGCTCCTTGAGGACCGAGGCCAGCTCGGTGATCAGAAGCGCGGCGGTGATGCCGTCCTTGTCCCGCACGCCCTCCGGGTCCACGCAGTAGCCGAGGGCCTCCTCGTAGCCGTAGCGCAGGCCGTCCACGCGGGCGATCCACTTGAAGCCGGTGAGGGTCTCCTCGTACGGCAGGCCCGCCTTCTCGGCGATCCGGCCGAGCAGGGAGGAGGAGACGATCGACTCCGCGAAGGTGCCGGTGGCTCCCCGGCACACCAGGTGGGCGGCGAGCAGCGCACCCACCTCGTCGCCGCGCAGCATGCGCCAGTCGGACCCCGCCCTGACGGCCACCGCGCAGCGGTCGGCGTCGGGGTCGTTGGCGATGACCAGGTCCGGGTCGGTCGCGCGGGCCTGCGCGAACGCCAGGTCCATCGCGCCCGGCTCCTCCGGGTTGGGGAAGGCCACCGTCGGGAAGTCCGGGTCCGGGTCGGCCTGCTCGGCGACCAGCACCGGCTCGGGGAAGCCGGCGCGGGCGAACGCGGCCAGCAGGACGTCCTTGCCGACGCCGTGCATCGCCGTGTAGACCGTCCGGGCGGTGCGCGGCGAGCCGGCGGCCAGGACGGCGTCGGTACGGGCCAGATAGGCGTCCAGCACCGAGTCGTCCAGGGTCTCCCAACCGGAGTCCGGGCGGGGGACGTCGTTCAGCGAGGCGATCGCGTCGATCTCGGCGGCGATCTCCGCGTCCGCCGGCGGGACGATCTGGGAGCCGTCGCCGAGGTAGACCTTGTAGCCGTTGTCCCGGGGCGGGTTGTGGCTGGCGGTGACCTCCACGCCCGCGACCGCGCCGAGGTGCCTTGTCGCGAAGGCCAGGACGGGGGTCGGGAGGGGACGGGGGAGGACGGCCGCGCGCAGGCCGGCGCCGGTCATGACGGCGGCGGTGTCCCGGGCGAAGTCGGCGGACTTGTGGCGGGCGTCGTAGCCGATGACGACGAGGCCGCCGCTCTGGCCCTGGTTCTTCAGGTAGGCGGCGAGGCCGGCGGCGGCGCGGATGACCACCGAGCGGTTCATGCGCATCGGGCCGGCGCCGAGCTCGCCCCGCAGGCCGGCCGTGCCGAACTGGAGGGTGCCGCTGAACCGGGCGGAGAGTTCGGTGACGTCCCCGGCCTCGATCAGCTTGGCCAGTTCGTCGCGGGTCTCCGGGTCCGGGTCCTCGGCGAGCCATGCGCTGGCCTCGGCGATGAGATCGTCGTGCACCTTGGGATCAACCTCTCCTGTGTCTGCCTGCCGCCTGGGAGCTCCGCCCCCAGACCCCCGTTCCGCCTGCCGGCCCACCCGAGTCGGTGGGCCGGAGAGCCCGCTTACAGCCTGCCCAGCACCTGCGTCAGCAGCTGTCCCATGCGCGCCGCCGAGTCGCGGCCCGCCTGGAGGACCTCCTCGTGGTTGAGGGGCTCGCCGGTCATGCCCGCCGCGAGGTTGGTGACCAGGGAGATGCCCAGCACCTCGGCGCCCGCCTCACGGGCGGCGATCGCCTCGAGGACCGTGGACATGCCGACCAGGTCGGCGCCGATCACACGGGCCATGCGGATCTCGGCCGGGGTCTCGTAGTGCGGGCCGGGGAACTGCGCGTAGACGCCCTCCTCCAGGGAGGAGTCGATCTCCTTGCACAGGGCGCGCAGACGGGGGGAGTAGAGGTCCGTCAGGTCGACGAAGTTGGCGCCGACGATCGGGGACGTGGCCGTCAGGTTGATGTGGTCGCTGATCAGGACCGGCTGGCCGGGGCGCATGCCCTCGCGCAGGCCGCCGCAGCCGTTGGTGAGGACCACGGTCTTGCAGCCGGCGGCGACGGCCGTGCGGACGCCGTGCGCGACGGCGGCCACGCCGCGGCCCTCGTAGAAGTGCGTGCGGCCCAGGAAGACCAGGGCGCGCTTGTCACCGAAGGAGTACGAGCGGATCTTGCCGCCGTGCCCCTCGACGGCCGGCGGCGGGAAGCCGGGCAGCTCGGTGACCTGGAACTCGGCGTCGGGTGCGCCCAGGGCGTCGACGGCCGGAGCCCAGCCGGAGCCCATCACGAGGGCGACGTCGTGGGTCTCGGCGCCGGTGAGTTCGCGCAGGCGCGCGGCGGCGGCGTCGGCGGCGGCGTAGGGGTCGCCCTGGATGTCGTCCGGAAGGAGAGATGCGTTCACGCCGATGAGGGTAGCCGGTCTTCGCCTACGCGCGTAGATGACAGACCTCACGGGAATGCTTTCGTTGTCTTGTCGTTTCCGACGAAGCGCGGGCGAAGCCGCAGGAAGACCGCTGCCCGGCCGGCCTCAGCAGGGGCGCTTGCGGAGCTCCATCACATAGTCGTGGGGTGCCCCGGCCGACTCGGCCGCGTCCGCGATCTCCCCCAGATACCGCGCCGAGGGCAGGCCGCCCTCGTAGGCGTTGAGCGCGTACGTCCATGCCGACTCCTCGCCGTCCAGGGTGTGCACGCGGACCCGGACCCGGCGGTAGATGCCGAGGCCGACGCCCTCCCAGCGGTCCAGGGACTCCTCGTCCATGGGAGCGATGTCGTACAGGCCGACGAAGACCTGGGCGCCGGGCTCCTCGACGATCGTCGCCAGCGCGCCCTCCCAGCCCAGTTGTTCGCCGCCGAAGGTCAGACGCCAGCCGTTCAGCCAGCCGATGGCGCGCAGCGGGGAGTGCGGGGCGCGGCGTGACATCAGCCGCGCTTCGAGGTTGCCGGCGTACGCGGCATAGAGCGACATGGGGAGAGGGTACGGCAGGAGAAACTCCTGTCTCTTCCGTACCGGAGACAGCCGCCCGTCGCCCCCCGGGGCAGTAGCACCTTGAAGCGTGCGGGACAATGGGGTACGTGACTCGGATCGTGATCATCGGTGGCGGACCCGGCGGATACGAAGCGGCGCTGGTCGCCGCTCAGCTCGGTGCGGAGGTGACCGTCGTCGACTGCGACGGTCTGGGCGGAGCGTCGGTGCTGACCGACTGCGTGCCGTCGAAGACCCTTATCGCTACGGCCGAGGTGATGACCACCTTCGACTCCTCGTACGAGGAGCTGGGGATCATCGTCGCCGACGACACCCCGCCGCTGGAGCAGGCGGCCCGGGTGGTGGGCGTGGACCTGGGGAAGGTCAACCGCCGTGTGAAGCGGCTCGCGCTCGCCCAGTCGCACGACATCACCGCGTCCGTCACGCGCGCCGGCGCCCGGGTCATGCGCGGCCGCGGCCGGCTGGACGGCATGCAAGGCCTCGACGGTTCCCGCAAGGTCGTCGTCAGTGCCGCCGACGGCACCGAGGAGACCCTCACCGCCGACGCCGTCCTCATCGCCACCGGTGGTCACCCGCGCGAGCTGCCCGACGCCCAGCCCGACGGCGAGCGCATCCTCAACTGGACCCAGGTCTACGACCTCACCGAGCTGCCGGAAGAGCTGATCGTGGTCGGCTCCGGTGTGACCGGTGCCGAGTTCGCCGGCGCCTACCAGGCGCTCGGGTCCAAGGTGACCCTGGTGTCCTCGCGCGACCGCGTGCTGCCGGGTGAGGACCCGGACGCCGCCGCCGTCCTGGAGGACGTCTTCCGGCGCCGCGGCATGAACGTCATGGCCCGCTCCCGCGCGCAGTCCGCCAAGCGCGTCGGCGACCGGGTCGAGGTGACGCTGGCCGACGGCCGCGTCATCACCGGCTCGCACTGCCTCATGGCTGTCGGCGCCATCCCGAACAGCGCGGGTCTCGGGCTGGAGGAGGCGGGCGTGAAGTTGCGCGACTCGGGCCACATCTGGACCGACAAGGTTTCGCGTACGACCGCTCCGGGCGTCTACGCGGCCGGTGACGTGACCGGTGTCTTCGCCCTCGCGTCCGTCGCCGCCATGCAGGGACGTATCGCCATGTACCACTTCCTCGGCGACGCGGTGGCCCCGCTGAACCTGAAGACGGTCTCCTCCAACGTCTTCACCGACCCCGAGATCGCCACCGTCGGCTACACCCAGGCGGACGTGGACGCGGGCAAGATCGACGCCCGGGTCGTGAAGCTGCCGCTGCTGCGCAATCCGCGCGCCAAGATGCAGGGCATCCGGGACGGCTTCGTGAAAATCTTCTGCCGGCCGGGCACCGGGATCGTCGTGGGCGGTGTCGTGGTCGCGCCGCGCGCCTCGGAACTGATCCACCCCATCTCGATCGCCGTCGACAACAATCTGACCGTCGAGCAGATCGCGAACGCCTTCACGGTGTACCCCTCCCTTTCGGGGTCGATCGCGGAGGTGGCACGGCAGCTGCACACCCGCAAGGCGGGCATCGAGGCCTGACGGCCGGGGCTCGACTTCCCCCTGGTCACGGGGAGTTGTCGAGCATGCGTGCGGCATAGGCGGGGAGACTAGGCCTTATACCACTCCCCGTCCTGCCGTGCGAACAACTTCTGTTATTCGGCGCAAACTGCTGAAAGCAGACGGTCGTTGGGGTTACTGTCAGTTTCGTGTTCGCTGCAGAACGTCGCCAATTGATCCTCGAAATGGTGCGAGCGAACGGGGCTGTGTCGCTCCGTGAACTCGCCCGCGTCGTCCAGACCTCCGAAGTGACCGTACGGCGGGACGTGCGCGCACTGGAGGCAGAAGGACTCCTCGACCGCCGGCACGGCGGTGCGGTACTGCCGGGCGGGTTCACGCGGGAGTCCGGCTTTCCGCAGAAGTCTCATCTCGCGACCGCCGAGAAGACGGCCATCGCCGATCTCGCCGCGGGACTCGTCGAAGAGGGCGAGGCCATCGTGGTCGGCGCGGGTACGACCACGCAGGAGCTGGCCCGCCGGCTCGCGCGGGTACCCGGGCTGACCGTCGTCACCAACTCACTTCTGGTGGCACAGGCGTTGGCCCACGCCAACCGCGTGGAGGTCGTGATGACCGGCGGCACCCTGCGCGGCTCCAACTACGCCCTCGTCGGCTCCGGAGCGGAGCAGTCCCTGCAGGGGCTGCGGGTGTCGAAGGCGTTCCTCTCGGGGAGCGGCCTGACCGCGGAGCGGGGTCTGTCCACGTCCAACATGCTCTCGGCGTCCGTCGACCGTGCGCTGGTGCAGGCCGCGGCGGAGGTCGTGGTCCTCGCCGACCACACCAAGCTGGGTGCGGACACGATGTTCCAGACGGTGCCGACCGATGTCATCACCCGGCTGGTCACCGACGAGCCGCCCGCGCACGACGATCGCGCCGCCACGGAGTTGCAGGCTCTCGCGGATCAGGGGGTGCAGATCGCTGTCGCGGGGGCGAGCAGCCCTCCGGGGGGTGAGCAGGTCCCGGCGCGGCGTCCGCTGCCGGGACCGCGGCGGGGACAGGGTGGGCTGCGGGGGATGTTGGGGGAGCCGTCGGCAGGGGTCGAGCGGGGGCGCGTCGCTGATTTGCGGCGGCGTTGAGCGCGTAGTCGCCGTGGGGCTTCAGGTCGTGTGGCGGGTGCGGGTTCGTCGTGGCTGGTCGCGCAGTTCCCCGCGCCCCTCGGTTGGCTGCCGCTGAGGCTGGCTGGCTCCCGAAGCTCTGTCTCCTGAAGCCAGGGAAAGGCAACGCCCGGCAGACCGTTCGTCCACCGGGCGTCGCTCAGGCGTCTGACGTCAGTCCTTGATCTCGCAGATCGCGGCGCCGGACGTCACCGAGGCGCCGACCTCGAAGTTGAGGCCCTTGATGGTGCCCGCCTTGTGGGCGTTGAGGGGCTGTTCCATCTTCATGGCCTCCAGGACGACGACCAGGTCGCCTTCCTTGACCTCCTGGCCCTCCTCGACCGCGACCTTCACGATCGTGCCCTGCATCGGGGAGGCGAGAGTGTCGCCGGAGGCCACCGGGCCGGACTTCTTGGCCGCGCGGCGCTTCGGCTTGGCGCCGGCGGCGAGGCCGGTGCGGGCCAGGGACATGCCCAGGGAGGCCGGGAGGGAGACCTCCAGGCGCTTGCCGCCGACCTCGACGACGACCGTCTCGCGGCCCGTCTCCTCCTCGGCCTCGGCCTCGGCAGGGGTCGCGAACGGCTTGATCTCGTTGACGAACTCCGTCTCGATCCAGCGGGTGTGGACCTTGAAGGGCTCGGCGGAGCCGGTCAGCTCCGGGGCGAACGCATGGTCCCGCACGACCGCACGGTGGAACGGGATCGCCGTCGCCATGCCCTCGACCTGGAACTCCTCCAGGGCGCGGGCGGCCCGCTCCAGGGCCTCCTTGCGGGTGCGACCGGTGACGATCAGCTTGGCGAGCAGGGAGTCCCAGGCCGGGCCGATGACCGAGCCGGACTCCACGCCCGCGTCCAGGCGGACGCCGGGGCCGGACGGCGGGGTGAACGTGGTGACCGTGCCGGGAGCCGGCAGGAAGTTGCGGCCCGGGTCCTCGCCGTTGATCCGGAACTCGAACGAGTGTCCGCGCAGGGCGGGATCGTCGTAGCCCAGCTCCTCGCCGTCGGCGATGCGGAACATCTCGCGGACCAGGTCGATGCCGGCGACCTCCTCGGTCACCGGGTGCTCCACCTGGAGGCGGGTGTTCACCTCGAGGAAGGAGATCGTGCCGTCCTGGCCGACCAGGAACTCACAGGTGCCGGCACCCTCGTACGCGGCCTCCTTCAGGATCGCCTTCGAGGCGCGGTACAGCTCGGCGACCTGCTCCTCGGAGAGGAACGGCGCCGGGGCCTCCTCGACCAGCTTCTGGTGGCGACGCTGCAGGGAGCAGTCGCGGGTGGAGACCACGACCACGTTCCCGTGCTTGTCGGCCAGGCACTGGGTCTCGACGTGGCGGGGGCGGTCGAGGTAGCGCTCGACGAAGCACTCGCCACGGCCGAAGGCGGCGACCGCCTCGCGGACCGCCGACTCGTACAGCTCCGGGACCTCTTCGAGGGTGCGGGCGACCTTCAGGCCGCGGCCGCCGCCACCGAAGGCGGCCTTGATGGCGATCGGCAGGCCGTGCTCCTCGGCGAAGGTCACGACCTCCTCGGCACCGCTCACCGGGTCGGGCGTACCGGCCACCAGGGGGGCGCCGGCGCGCTGGGCGATGTGACGGGCGGCGACCTTGTCACCCAGGTCGCGGATGGCCTGCGGCGGCGGGCCGATCCAGATCAGACCGGCGTCCAGGACCGCCTGCGCGAAGTCGGCGTTCTCCGAGAGGAAGCCGTAGCCCGGGTGGACTGCGTCCGCACCGGATTCGCGGGCGGCGTTCAGCACCTTCTCGATGTCCAGATAACTGGTGGCGGGGGTCTCACCACCCAGGGCGAACGCCTCATCCGCGGCGCGGACATGCAGAGCGTCCCGGTCCGGGTCGGCGTAGACGGCCACGCTCGCGATCCCGGCATCCCGGCAGGCCCGGGCAACGCGGACAGCGATTTCGCCACGGTTGGCGATGAGCACCTTGCGCACGATTGAGGCTCCCTCCTTGAAACAAGCCGAGTTTAGGGACTGCCGACACGGCACTTCGACCCGTCCCCAATGGTGAGCTTGCCCACACGGAGCGTGATACGAGGCTCGCTCGACCCGCGAAATCCCTTGTCGCACCTCGGTACGCAGGACTCCTCCGGAAAACCCTAGCCCCGTCATGTGGTCAAGGTCTCTGTGAGAGCGTGCTGCGGCCCACTCTGTTTCTTTGTCGAGTCCCTACGAATGGCCCAATGATTCTTTGCTGGTGACCGAACCCTTGTCCCTGGGTTTACCCGTTAGTAGCGTTCGCGATGACTCGAACGTACTTCAGGTAACAGCAGCTCTGCTCGGGCTGAGGTCGAAGGTGGGTGGGGGCCGGTGGTGCGCAGACCGGTGGCATGGGTCGTAGCGGTCGTCCTGTTGGCCGAGGCGGTGGTGATCGGGGCGCTGAACTGGTTCCTCGGGGTGGTGGTGGACCGGCAGCAGATGTCCCTGGCCGGCCTCGACCCCGACGTCATGTCGAAGTCCTCGAAGATCGGCGGGGTGGCCTTCGGTCTCTACTTCGCTTTGTGCGCTCTGGTGGCCCTGCTCGTGGCGATACGCAACCGCGCGCCCGCGGGTTTCGGGCGTGTCGTGCTGATCAGCGTGGCGGTCGTCCACGGCCTGCTGGGCGCCTTCACCCTGAGCCTGGTGGGCTGGCCGGCCTTCGTGTTCATGGTCGTGATGCTCGGCCTCCTCGTCCTGCTCCTGGTGACGTACGACCGTGAGGACGGGCCGGAGCAGGGTGCCTCCGGCGGCGCCCCGGAGGCGGGCGGCGACCCGAAGGCGGAGGGCGAGCCGGCCGGGGCCCCGGGTGTCGTGGGCGAGTCGCACAGCCGGACGGACGAGCCCCAGGACGGGGACGAAGAACCGCAGGACTCCGTCCCCGCCCAGATCACTCAGCCGGTGCCCACAACTCTGTGATGCCGATGCCCAGTTCGGCCAGCAGCCGCCGTACGAGGGGCAGGCTGATGCCGATCACGTTGCCGTGGTCGCCGTTGATGCCCTCGATGAACGGCGCCGAGAGGCCGTCCAGGGTGAACGCTCCGGCGACGTAGAGCGGTTCGCCCGAGGCCACGTACGCGGCGATCTCCTCGTCCGAGGGCTCGCCGAAGTGGACGACGGTGGAGGCGAGCCCCGCGACGTACCGCTTGGCCGTCGTGTCCCAGATGCAGTGCCCCGTCTGGAGGGTCCCGGCCCGCCCGCGCATCGCCTTCCAGCGGGCGGTGGCCTCCTCGGCGTCGGCCGGCTTGCCGAGGGCCTGCCCGTCCAGCTCCAGCACCGAGTCGCAGCCGATCACCAGGGCGCCCTGCACCTCCGGCTTCGCCGCCACGACCGAGGCCTTGGCCTCGGCGAGAGCGAGCGCCAGCTCGGCCGGGGTCGGTGCGCTGACGGCGTCCTCGTCGACGCCGCTCACGATCACCTCGGGGGCGAGGCCGGCCTGGCGGAGCAGACCCAGGCGGGCGGGGGACTGGGAGGCGAGCACGAGGCGTCTGCGCGGCTTTGCAGTCATGCGGTCAGGTTAGCGGGGCCGCTGCGCTACCTCAGGCCGAGCACGATCATGCCGAGGAACATGGCCAGGGCCATGACGAAGCCGAGCCGCCGGAGCATCTCCTGCGTGTCGCGGAGTTCCTCTGGCGGCTCGTTCTCGGGGTCTGACCACAGCATGCCACCAGCGTGGGGCTTGGCCGGGGAAGGGTGCCTGAGTACAGGTACTCAAGTTGTGGCCCGGAATTGCAATGCGCTGTTCAGGCCCTGTTCACCTGCGGGTGCGTAGGGGCTGGTCGCGCCCGGGGAGCGGAGCCGCATGTCGATGCAGCCCCGCGCCCCTGGGGGTGCCCCTCAGCTCGGCCAGTAGGTGCGGGTCCAAGATGCCTGGCCGGGCTGCGGGACTCGCTGTGTTGCGATGCGGGCAGGGTCCGACCAGGAGTCCCGCGGGCCCGGTGCGCCGGGCGGCGTTGCTGCTGCCGCCGCGGCGCGGGCGCGGACCACCGCCAAAGCGGCGGCCAGCTCCTCCGGGGTGGGGTTGCCTCGTACGACCTTGATGTTCATGACCGCTCCAAGGGTCCGCGGGGCCTAGAGGGGGATGTTGCCGTGCTTCTTCGGAGGCAGGGATTCCCGCTTGGTGCGCAGCTGACGCAGGCCGCGGACGATGTGGCCGCGGGTCTCCGACGGCATGATCACCGCGTCGATGTAGCCGCGCTCGGCCGCGACGTAGGGGTTGAGGAGGGCGTCCTCGTACTCCTGGATCAGGCGTGCGCGGACCGCCTCCAGGTCCTCCCCGTTCGCCTCCGCCTCCGCGATCGTGCGGCGGTGCAGGATGTTGACCGCGCCCTGGGCGCCCATGACGGCGATCTGGGCGGTCGGCCAGGCGAGGTTGAGGTCGGCGCCCAGGTGCTTGGAGCCCATGACGTCGTACGCGCCGCCGAAGGCCTTGCGGGTGATGACCGTGATGAGCGGGACGGTCGCCTCCGCGTAGGCGTAGATCAGCTTCGCGCCGCGGCGGATGATGCCCGTGTGCTCCTGGTCGACGCCCGGGAGGAAGCCCGGCACGTCCACGAAGGTGAGCACCGGGAGGTTGAAGGCGTCGCAGGTGCGTACGAAGCGCGCCGCCTTCTCGCTGGCGTCGATGTCGAGGCAGCCGGCGAACTGCATCGGCTGGTTCGCGACGATGCCCACCGGGTGGCCCTCGACCCGGCCGAAGCCGGTGACGATGTTCGGTGCGAACAACGCCTGCGACTCGAAGAACTCGGCGTCGTCCAGGACGTGCTCGACCACCGTGCGGATGTCGTACGGCTGGTTCGCGCTGTCCGGGACCAGGGTGTCCAGCTCCAGGTCCTCCGCGGTGACGGTGAGGTCCGCCTCCTCCGGGAAGACCGGGGGCTCGCTGAGGTTGTTGGACGGCAGGTACGACAGCAGCTGCTTGACGTACTCGATGGCGTCCTTCTCGTCGCCGGCCATGTGGTGGGCCACACCGGACGTCGAGTTGTGGGTGCGGGCGCCGCCCAGCTCCTCGAAGCCGACGTCCTCGCCGGTGACCGTCTTGATGACGTCCGGGCCCGTGATGAACATGTGGGACGTCTGGTCGACCATCACCGTGAAGTCGGTGATCGCGGGCGAGTAGACCGCGCCGCCGGCGCACGGGCCGACGACCAGGCTGATCTGCGGGATCACGCCGGACGCGTGGGTGTTGCGGCGGAAGATCTCGCCGTACGCGCCGAGGGAGGCGACTCCCTCCTGGATGCGGGCGCCGCCGGAGTCGTTGATGCCGATGACCGGGCAGCCGGTCTTCAGCGCGAAGTCCATGACCTTGACGATCTTCTGGCCGTAGACCTCGCCGAGCGCGCCGCCGAAGACCGTGAAGTCCTGCGAGAACACCGCTACGGGGCGGCCGTCGACCGTGCCGTAGCCCGTGACGACGCCGTCGCCGTACGGGCGGTTCTTCTCCAGCCCGAAGTTGCTGGAGCGGTGGCGGGCGAACTCGTCCAGCTCGACGAAGGAACCCTCGTCGAGCAGCAGCTCGATGCGCTCACGCGCCGTCAGCTTGCCCTTGGCGTGCTGCTTTTCGACGGCGCGCTCCGAGCCGGCGTGCGTCGCCTCATGGATACGGCGCTGCAGATCCGCGAGCTTGCCCGCGGTCGTGTGAATGTCGATCTCTTCCGCCTCGGACATCGGGATCGCGGCTCCCTGCCTGCTCAAAAGGGGGGACGGTTACTCATCCGTAGCGTAGTGGCGTGCCTTCGTGTCGGCAGTGCGGCGTTTCCCACACCTAGGGTGACTTGCATGACGCCGCACAATGCATCAGACGACAGCCGTTGGTCCGACCTGGACCGCCCGCCCCTGAACGCCGCCGCGCTGCGCCGGGCCCTGGTGCGGGAGGGTGGTCTGTGGTCGGAGCTGGACGTGGTCCAGCGCACCGGCTCCACCAACTCCGACCTCGTGGCCCGGGCCGTCGCGGGCAAGGCGGGGGAGGGCGCGGTCCTGGTCGCCGAGGAGCAGATCTCCGGTCGGGGGCGGCTGGAGCGGGAGTGGACCGCGCCTGCCCGGTCGGGGCTTTTCTTCTCCGTTCTGCTCAACCCTGTCGAGGTGCCGGTGGCTCGGTGGGGGTGGCTGCCGCTGCTCACCGGGGTGGCGGTGGCGACCGGTCTGTCCCGGGCCGCCGGTGTGGACACGGCACTCAAATGGCCCAACGACGTGCTGGTGACCGTGGGTGACGAGGAGCGCAAGACGGGGGGCATCCTGGCGGAGCGGGCCGGGGACGACGGGGTCGTGGTCGGCGTCGGGATCAACGTCACCCTTCGTGCCGAGGAGCTGCCTGTGCCGCAGGCGGGGTCGCTGGCGTTGGCCGGGGCGGTGAGCACGGACCGGGATCCGCTGCTGCGGGCCGTGCTGCGGTCGCTGGAGGAGTGGTACGGGCGGTGGCGGGCGGCCGGGGGTGATCCGGGGGCCAGCGGGCTCCAGGAGACCTATGCGGCGGGGTGCGCGACGCTCGGGCGGGTGGTGCGGGCCGAGCTGCCGGGGGATCGGGCGCTGGTGGGGGAAGCGGTCGCCGTCGATGGGGACGGGCGGCTCGTCATCGCTACGGAGCGTGGTGTGCAGGAGCCTGTGGGGGCGGGGGACATCGTGCATCTGCGGCCTGCGTGAGGCTGCCTGCGGCGCCTTTGCGGGCTCGGGTGGGTGCCTCTTGCGGTGCCTGTCCGGGCTTGGGGGTGCCGCTGTGGTTCGTGGGTGGGGTGCCTGCGGTGCCTGTGCGGGTTTGGTGGGGGTGCGCCTGCGGGGGCCTGCGGTGCCTGTGCGGGTTCGGTCGGGGTGCGCCTGCGGGTGCCTGCGGTGCCTGTGCGGGTTTGGTGGGGGTGCCGCTGCGGGTGCCTGCGGCGCCTGTGCCGGTTCGGTGGGGGTGCGCATGGCGCCCCTGGTGGGGTGTGGGTCGGGGCCGCGCCGGGGCGTGTCCGTCCTCGGAACGGCGCGGAATCGGTTGGCGACAGAAGTGCCGGTGTTGACGCGCCAACCGCTGCGGGCGGACACCGCCCGGCACGTCCCCTTCCCGCCGTGGGCGGCTGCGGCGCCATTCGGCCGACGGCGCGGCAGTTCCCCCAGCGACGCCGGTCAGCGCACCCGGCACCGGGGAGCGAGCCGTCGGCTGAACCCTACGGAGTGAGCTGGCGCACACCTGCCGTAGAGTTGAGGCCGGTCGATACCTGACCGTGGCAGATCGGAAGGGCAGCAGGCGTGACCGTCGACGACACGGGCTCCGGCGCGGACGCGGACGGCCGGGTGGACCCCTACGCCGCCGACTCCGGCGAGGATCCGCTTGCCCTGCGTCTCGAGCAGCTCATTCTGGGGGCCGAGCGGCGCTACACCCCTTTTCAGGCGGCCCGCAGCGCCGGTGTCTCCATGGAGCTGGCGTCGCGGTTCTGGCGGGCCATGGGGTTCGCGGACATCGGGCAGGCCAAGGCGCTCACCGAGGCCGACGTGCTGGCCCTGCGGCGGCTCGCCGGTCTGGTGGAGGCGGGGCTGCTGAGTGAGGCCATGGCCGTCCAGGTCGCGCGGTCGACCGGGCAGACCACCGCCCGTTTGGCGGAGTGGCAGATCGATTCCTTCCTGGAGGGGCTGACCGAGCCCCCCGAGCCGGGCATGACCCGCACCGAGGTGACGTACCCGATCGTCGAGCTGCTCCTGCCCGAGCTGGAGGAGTTCCTGGTCTATGTGTGGCGCCGCCAGCTCGCCGCCTCCGCGGGCCGCGTTGTGCAGACCGGCGACGACGAGGAGATGGTCGACCGGCGGCTGGCCGTCGGCTTCGCCGACCTCGTCGGGTTCACCCGGCTGACCCGGCGGATGGAGGAGGAGGAGCTGGGCGAGCTGGTCGAGGCCTTCGAGACCACGGCCGCCGACCTGGTCGCCGCGCGGGGCGGGCGGCTCATCAAGACCCTCGGTGACGAGGTGCTGTACGCCGCCGACGACGCGGGTGTCGCCGCGGACATCGCCCTGCGGCTGGTCGAGACGATGGCCAACGACGAGACGATGCCCGAGCTGCGGGTGGGGATGGCGTTCGGCACGGTGACCACCCGGATGGGGGATGTCTTCGGTACGACCGTCAACCTGGCGTCGAGGCTGACCTCGATAGCGCCGCGTGACGCCGTCCTCGTCGACAGTGCCTTTGCCGAGGAGCTGATCCGTACCGCTGAGGCGCCCGCCTCCGAGGCCGAGGCGGCCGAAGCCGCTGCCGCCGCCGAGAAGGAGGGCGAGGAGCCGCCCAAGTACCGCTTCGGGCTCCAGCCGATGTGGCAGCGGCCGGTTCGCGGGCTCGGTGTCGTCGAGCCCTGGCTGCTCAATCGCCGCGACGGTCAGTCCTGAGGAACCGGGTTCTGCCGGGCGCTCGGCAGGTCCACGCACAGGGCGATCACCGGTACGCACACCCCGCCCTGTTCCGGTGCGGGTGTCTGTGTGGTCCGGCTGGGCGTCGGTGTGGGGGTTCGGGTGGGCGTGGGCGTCGTCGGCGTCGTGGATGACGGGCGGGGGGCCGTCGTCCTCGGGGCGCTCGTCGGGATCGTGGTCGGGATGCCGGTGCTGTCGGGGGGCGTCGTGGGTGTCGCCCGCGGAGCGGCCGTGGCGGTGGCTGGGGTCATGGGGGCCGCGCTGAACCCGCCCATGACCGATGTCGCCGAGGGCAGCGCGGTGGGGGTGGTGTCGTTCGCCGGGTCGGATGCGTGGTCGGTGGTGCCGTCCGGGTCCAGGCGGGGCTCTGCCTCCGCAGTGCCCGGTGCGCCCACCCCGGAGTCCGGGGCCACCCGGACGAGGCTGAGGACTCCGGCGGCCAGGGCCAGGCCGCCCGCGGCCAGCAGCACCTTGCGGGGGCGGGGCTTGCGGTGGCGGCCGCGGCGGACGAGGGGCAGGACGGGGAGCGTCGTCCCCGTCGGCTTTCTCTCGGCCGTGCCGGGCTGTGCAGGTATCGGTGTCATCAGGTTCCTCCCCGCCGCGCGCCCCGGGTGCGCCGGGGCGGAGCGCACGCTATGCGCTCTTGTGGGCGGTGTGGGGTGAGACGGCCGGGATGTCACTCGAACGGGCGTAGAACAGCGGGCGGGGGCGGCTCTTTCCCGGGGCGGGGTACGGCTGCGATGATCGGTCCGACAGTGAGTTAACCCGCGTTAACCGGAGGGTGTCATGAGCGAGGAGCGGTTCGGGGAGTTCGTGCTGGTGCGGCGGCACGGGCATGTGGCCGAGCTGGTGCTGGACCGGCCCAAGGCCATGAACGCCGTCTCGACGGAGATGGCCCGTTCCATCGCGGCCGCGTGTACGGCGCTCGGTGCCGACCGGGACGCGCGGGTGGTCGTCCTGACCTCGTCCCATGAGCGGGCGTTCTGTGTGGGGGCCGACCTGAAGGAGCGGAACTCGTTCAGTGACGCGGATCTGGTGCGGCAGCGGCCGGTGGCGCGCGGGGCGTACACCGGGGTGCTGGAGCTGCCCATGCCGACGATCGCCGCCGTGCATGGCTTCGCCCTGGGCGGCGGTTTCGAACTGGCCCTGTCCTGCGACCTGATCGTGGCGGACCGTACGGCGGTGGTGGGGCTGCCGGAGGTGTCCGTGGGAGTGATTCCGGGGGGTGGCGGTACGCAGCTGCTGCCGCGGCGCGTCGGGGCGGCCCGGGCGGCCGAGCTGATCTTCTCGGCGCGGCGGTTGGAGGCGGCCGAGGCTGCCGGGCTGGGGCTGGTGGACCAGTTGGTGGAGGAGGGGCGGGACCGCGAGGAGGCGCTGGCGCTGGGGGCGCGGATCGCCGGCAACTCGCCGGTGGGGCTGCGGGCGGCCAAGCGGGCGCTGCGGCTCGGGCACGGGCTGGATCTGCGGGCCGGCCTGGAGGTCGAGGACGCGGCGTGGCGGTCGGTGGCGTTCTCGGGGGACCGGGCGGAGGGCGTTGCCGCGTTCAACGAGAAGCGGAAGCCGGAGTGGCCCGGGGAGTGAGTCGGGGAGTGGGGCGGGGGATCGGGTCCCGGGTGTGTTCCTGGGGCCACCTGATCGCCACGCTTCTATCCCCATTTGCTCTGTTTCATCCCTAACCTGGGGTGATGGGTGAGGACAAGCGGCTCGCCACCGTGGTGGCGCTGGCTCAGGGGATGGCGGCGGCGCACACCCCGCGGGAGTCGTGGCGGGCCGCCGCGCTCGGTGCGTGCCGGGCACTGGACGGGAGCTTCGCCGCGCTGTCGGTGTGGGAGCGGGAGCTGGGGCGGCTGCGGGTTCTGGTGAACGTGGGGGAGCGCCGTCCGGACGAGGAGGAGTTCCCGGAGGGCGAGGCCTATCCGGTGCACCAGTTCCCGGAGATCACCGAGTTCCTGCACGAGCGCTGGGCGGGCGGTGGTGAGCCGAACGCCTGGGTGGAGACCGCCGAGGGCACGGCGGCCGGCACCCCCGGCTACCACCACCACCGTGTCGCCGCCCTGCGCCGCAGGGGCCGCGGCTGCTGCCTGGTCGCCCCCGTCGTGCTGCACGGCAGGGCCTGGGGCGAGCTGTATGTCGCCCGCGCGGCCGGCGAGCCCGTGTTCGGGCGGGCGGACGCCGACTTCGCCACGGTCCTGGCCGCCGTCGTCGCCGCGGGCATCGCACAGACCGAGCGGCTGGAGGAGGCCCGCCGGCTGGCGTTCACCGACGCCCTCACCGGCCTCGCCAACCGCCGTGCCGTGGACGTGAGTCTGGAGGAGGCCGTCGAGCGGCATCGCGCGGAGGGGGTCGTCGTCAGTCTCGTCGTCTGCGATCTCAATGGGCTCAAGAGGGTCAACGACAGTCTTGGGCATGCGGTGGGGGACCGGCTGCTGGAGCGGTTCGGCTCGGTGCTGTCGTTGTGCGGGGCGATGGTGCCGGGTGCGCTCGCGGCGCGGCTCGGTGGGGACGAGTTCTGTCTGCTGGCGGTGGGGCCGGCTGCCGATGACGTGGTCAAGGCCGCGGACGAACTGTGCCGCAGGGCCGCCGAGTTGGAGCTGGGGGAGGGGGTGGCGTGCGGGGTCGCCTCGACCGAGGAGGCCATCGGGCCGGTGCGCTCGGCCCGGCGGCTGTTCCGGCTGGCCGACGCCGCCCAGTACCGGGCCAAGGCCATGCGTGCGGACCGGCCGGTGGTGGCGGGCCGGGAGGGGCCGGACGACCCCGTCGTGCGTCTCGCCGACGAGCCGTCGCCCGAGCGGGGCGAGCGCGGAGAGCGGCGACGCTTCCGTGGGCGCCGGCCGCCCGGGGGTGGCCGTGAGGTGAAGCACACGGATCGGTAAGGGTCACTCCTGTTCCCCACTAGTGACATCAACGCATTCAATGCGTACGCTCCTGAATATGGATATGCACACTGTGGTGGTGGGGACGTCCGGTGTCACCGCGTCCGACGTTCTCGCCGTGGCGCGCGGCGGCGCCCGGATCGAGCTGTCGGCGGAGGCGGTGGCGGCCCTCGCGGCGGCCCGGGAGATCGTGGACGCGCTGGCGGCCAAGCCGGACCCGGTCTACGGCGTCTCCACCGGTTTCGGAGCCCTGGCGACCCGGCACATCAGCCAGGAACTGCGCGCCCAGCTGCAGCGCAACATCGTCCGCTCGCACGCCGCCGGCATGGGCCCGCGGGTCGAGCGTGAGGTCGTACGGGCCCTGATGTTCCTGCGGCTCAAGACCGTCTGCTCGGGACACACGGGTGTGCGGCCCGAGGTCGCGCAGACCATGGCCGACGTGCTGAACGCCGGGATCACCCCGGTCGTGCACGAGTACGGCTCCCTCGGTTGCTCCGGCGACCTCGCCCCGCTGTCCCACTGCGCCCTCGCGCTGATGGGCGAAGGGGACGCGGAGGGTCCCGACGGCACCGTCCGGCCCGCCGGTGAGCTGCTCGCCGAGCACGGGATCCAGCCCGTCGAGCTGCGCGAGAAGGAGGGCCTGGCCCTCCTGAACGGCACCGACGGCATGCTCGGCATGCTGGTCATGGCCCTCGCCGACCTGGACACCCTCTACAAGTCCGCCGACATCACCGCAGCCCTCAGCATGGAGGCGCTGCTCGGCACGGACAAGGTCCTCGCGCCCGAGCTGCACGCCATCCGGCCGCACCCGGGGCAGGGCGCCTCGGCGGCCAACATGCTCGCCGTCCTCAAGGACTCCGGGCTCACCGGGCACCACCAGGACGATGCGCCCCGCGTCCAGGACGCCTACTCGGTGCGCTGCGCGCCGCAGGTCGCCGGTGCCGGGCGGGACACCCTCGCGCACGCCCGTCTCGTCGCCGAGCGGGAGCTCGCCTCCGCCGTCGACAACCCCGTCGTGCTGCCCGACGGCCGCGTCGAGTCCAACGGCAACTTCCACGGCGCCCCCGTGGCCTACGTCCTGGACTTCCTCGCCATCGCGGCCGCCGACCTCGGCTCCATCGCCGAGCGCCGCACCGACCGGCTGCTGGACAAGAACCGCAGCCACGGGCTCCCGCCGTTCCTCGCCGACGACGCCGGTGTCGACTCCGGGCTCATGATCGCCCAGTACACGCAGGCCGCGCTGGTCAGCGAGATGAAGCGGCTGGCCGTTCCCGCCTCCGCGGACTCCATCCCGTCCTCCGCGATGCAGGAGGACCACGTGTCCATGGGCTGGTCGGCCGCGCGCAAGCTGCGCACCGCCGTCGACAACCTCACCCGGATCATCGCCGTCGAGCTGTACGCCGCCACCCGCGGCATCGAGCTGCGCGAGGGCCTGACCCCGGCGCCCGCCTCGCAGGCCGTGATCGAGGCCGTGCGTGCGGCCGGTGTGCAGGGGCCCGGCCCGGACCGGTTCCTGGCCCCCGACCTGGCCGCCGCCGACGCCTTCGTGCGCGCGGGTCACCTCGTCGCCGCCGCGGAGACGGTCACCGGTCCGCTGCAGTAGGACGCGGAAATGCGAAGGGGCCCTGTCGTTCGGCAGGGCCCCTTTGGCGACGTCACTTCAGCTTGGCCGCCTGGGCCTTGATGACCGGGGCCGACACCGTGTAGGCCTTCTTCGTCATCATCGCGCCGATGTTGATGGTGGTGTACGTGGCGAGGGTGTTCCCGTGCCGCACGACCTCGGCGTGCAGCGGCAGGGCGCCGTCCTTGCCCGAGTCGTTGGTCGCCGTGAAGGCCACCGAGTCGTCGCCCGTGCCCGAGGACTTCTCCTCCGCGACCTTGGTGAACTTGCCCTTCTCGCCGTCCTGCTCGCCGGAGAAGCCGCCCGAGCAGGACTTCACCGCGTCGGTCACCGACTTCAGGGCCGACGCGGCGCCGTCGCCGTCGTACGAGGCCAGGGTGACCACGGTGACGTCCAGGTCCATGGACTCGTTGAGCGCGTCCTCGAACTTGCCGTCGGCCAGGTCGTCCATGGACGTGGCCTTGTCCGTGGGGTCCTTCTTGTCCTCGGTGGCCATGCGGCTGGTGTTCGCCGCCGGCTCGCCGGGCGCGATGCCGGTCAGGGCGCGGAGCACCGGGTCGCACTGGGCGTCGGCCGACTTGACCTTGCTCTTGTCGGGGATGCCGCCCTCGACGGGGCCGACCTTGTAGCCGGGCACCTCGCCCTTGGCGATGATCAGCTGCTTCAGCTCCGCGGCGCTCAGCGCCTTCGCGGCCGAGTTCCCGTCCGTGCCGCCCTTGCCGTCCGCGGAGTCCTTCGAACCTCCGTCGGAGCAGCCGGTGATGAGGGCGAGCGACAGTGCGCTCACAGCTGCGGTGGCGCACAGCCGCACGCCCGATGATCTCTTCATGGGCGGACTATGCGTTCTCCGTCAAAGAAGAGTCAAGCGCAATTAAAAGCCGAGGCGTTCCCGACGTACCGAATACACCACGAATCCGGCGCCCACGGCGAGGAACAGGCTGCCGCCGACCACGTAGGGCGTGGTGTCGAAGCTGCCGGTGTCGGCGAGCTGGGTGCTGTCCGCGGTGCCCGTGGCATCCGTGGTCGCGGCCTCGGAGATCGCCTTCGCCTGCTGGGTGACCTGCGTCGTTCCGGTCACCTCCGTGGTCGCTCTGGCCGTGCCGTCCTGCGACGCGTTGGCGGACGGGACGAACCACAGGGCGCACAGCAGGGTCCCCGCGGCGGTGGCGGTCAGCAGCGGACGGCGAGCGGATGGCACGGAATATCGATCCCCCTTGTGACGCTGGCGAATTGGCCGTGTGGGGGCGATGTTAGTGAAAATCGCGGGTCACGGGAAAGTCACGGGAGGTTTCAGTCGTACGCTCCGGTCATGAGCACGGAAGAGACATCACGTTTTGTACGGCTTCGGGTGGAGCTGGTTCTTGAGGTGCACGACGAGGCCGGGGTGACCAAGACCGCGCTGCGTCGGCTCGCCGCCGATCCCGAGCTGCCTCCGGAGGAGCGGGCCCATGCCGAGAACGCTGTGACGGAAGACACCGCCGAGGCCCTCGCCTATCTCGTGGACCCGTTCGACCTGATCAGCGAGGTGCCTGGGGTGGAACTCCAGCAGGCCTCCTGGTCCAGCGAGCGGATCGAGTACGACCCGGATTCGCCGGACTGGGAGCTGGACGAGGAAGATGGGGACGACGACGAGGAAGAGGGCGGCATCGGCTGAGCGGCCCGGGGAACCCGACCCCGGACGGCAACCGCCGTCCGGGGTCTCGTCGTCTCCGGGGGCGCACGGACGGCTTCCGCACCACCCGTCCCGGGCGGGACGTGGTGTGGCCCACACATTCGATCTATGTGGAACGGGGCGGACCGGCCGTAGCGTTGATGGTTCCTACGGGGGCTTTCGGGGATTCCGCGGATTCGGCAGCGATGGAGAAGCGTGTGATGACGGACAGTAAGCGGCGCAAGGGCCTGACGGTCGCGTCCGCACTGCTCGGCGGTGTACTGGTACTCACCGGGTGTTCCGGCGGCGGCGACGCCAAGTCCGCCGACAACGGAGACACCTCCCAGGCCAAGGCCGACGAGGCGGCGGCCAAGAAGTCCTCCGCTGCCCAGATCACCATCACGCCCAAGGACGGCTCCAACAACGCCTCCATCAACAACTCGGCCGCCGTCACGGTCGCCAAGGGCACCCTCACCGGTGTGACCATGACCACCGCCGACGGCAAGGCCGTCGCCGGCGCGCTGTCCGCCAACAAGAAGAGCTGGAAGCCGACCACCCAGCTGGAGCGCTCCACCGGCTACAAGGTCGCCGCGGAGGCCAAGGACGCCGCCGGCCTCGTCGCCCACGAGAACGCCTCCTTCACCACGGTCTCCCCGGCCAACAGCTTCATAGGCAACTTCACGCCGGAGGACGGCTCCACCGTCGGCGTGGGCATGCCCGTGTCGATCAACTTCGACAAGGCGATCACCAACAAGGCCGCCGTCCAGAAGGGCATCACGGTCACCTCCAGCAGCGGCCAGGAGGTCGTCGGCCACTGGTTCAACGCCAACCGCATCGACTTCCGCCCCGAGGCGTACTGGAAGGAGAACTCCACCGTCACGCTGAAGCTCAACCTGGACGGTGTCCAGGGTGCGAGCGGCGTCTACGGCGTGCAGCAGAAGACGGTCACCTTCCACATCGGCCGCAACCAGGTCTCCTACGTCGACGCGCAGACCAAGCAGATGAAGGTCACGCAGGACGGCAAGACCATCAAGACCATCCCGATCTCCGCCGGTTCGCCCGAGAACAAGACGTACCAGGGCATCATGGTCATGCAGGAGAAGTTCAAGGAGACGCGCATGAACGGCGCGACCGTGGGCTTCACCGACGACGACGGCAAGGGCGAGTACGACATCAAGGACGTGCCGCACGCCATCCGCCTGACCAGCTCCGGCACCTTCCTGCACGGCAACTACTGGGGCGCGAAGTCCATCTTCGGCAGCGTCAACACCAGCCACGGCTGCGTGGGCCTGTCCGACACCAAGGGCGCCAAGGACCCGAGCACGCCGGCCGCGTGGATGTACAACAACTCCCTGATCGGTGACGTGGTGGTCGTCCAGCGCACCGGCGACAAGACCGTCTCCCCGGACAACGGCCTCAACGGCTGGAACATGGACTGGGCGCAGTGGAAGGCCGGTTCGGCCGTCTGACAGCCTCCGCACAGCCTTTCCGATGCCGCCCCCAGGGGCGGCATCGGTGTTTCCGGGGCCTTCCTGGGGGCGGCCACAGCCTTCTCATGGTTCTTTTATTTCGGCCTTATCGAGTCATCACGGTCCGTCCCTAGCTTGCGGGCATGTTCTTCACCTACCTGAGGCGCGAACTGCGCCGCCGCAGAAAGGCGGCCCTGGTCGTCGCCTCCGGCCTCGCGCTGGGCATCGCACTGGTCATCGTGGTCAACTCCGTGTCCAGCGGCATGGGGAAGGCCCAGGACAAGGTCCTGCAGTCGCTGTACGGACTGGGCACGGACATGACCGTCACCAAGGCGGCGTCGGCGTCCACCGGCGGCGCCCAGCGGCCACGCTTCCAGTTCGACGCCCGCAACAACGACGACGACTCCACCCAGAGCAGCGACCGCGTCATGGTGCAGGGCTTCCAGACGCTGTCGACCTCGACCGTGACCAAGGTCGGCGCGCAGTCCGGCGTCTCGGACGCGGTCGGCGGGCTGAGCCTGCAGGTCATCAAGATCAACGGCCAGTTCACGCGCGGCCGGTTCCAGCAGAACGGCAACGGCAACAGCCGGCAGGGCGGCCCCGGCGGAACAGGCCAGCCGCAGGGCGAAGTGCAGGGCGGTGGCGCCAACTTCGACGTCAACAACTACTCCGTCTACGGCACCGACGTCACCGAGCCGGCCCTCGGCCCGCTGACCTCGTCGAAGATCACCAGCGGTCGTACGTTCAAGGCGACGGAGACGAACGCCAAGGTGGTCGTGGCCGACTCGGCCTACGCCAAGCAGAAGAAGTACAAGGTCGGCTCCACCGTCACCATCAAGGGCGTCAAGTTCAAGGTGATCGGCATCGCCACCGCCGACAGCGGTGACTCGGCCGCCAACCTGTACATCCCGCTCAAGCAGGCCCAGACCCTCAGCGACTCGAAGAACAAGGTCACCACGATCTACGTCAAGGCGACCGACTCGCAGAAGATCGACACCGTCAAGTCGGCGATCCAGAAGAACGTCTCGGGCACGACGGTCACCACCTCCGCCGACCTCGCGGACACCGTCTCCGGTTCCCTGTCCACCGCCTCCTCCCTCGCCACCAACGTCGGCAAATGGCTGTCCATCGCGGTGCTGGTGGCCGCGTTCCTGGTCGCGGGCCTGCTCACCTCCGCCGCCGTCTCCCGGCGCGTCCGCGAGTTCGGCACGCTCAAGGCCCTGGGCTGGAAGTCCGGCCGGGTGACCCGGCAGGTGGTCGGCGAGGCCGTCGTCAACGGCCTGGTGGGCGGCGCCCTCGGCATCGCGCTCGGCCTGGCGGGCGCGTACGTCGTCACGGCCGTCAGCCCGAGCCTGCAGGCCCAGTTGGGCGGCGGCACGGGCGGTGGCGGCTTCGGCGGCGGCCCCGGTGGCGGTGGCGGCTTCGGCGGCCCCGGCCGTCAGCCGTCCAGGACCCTGGAGGTCGCCCTCACAGCCCCGGTCAGCGTGACGACGATCCTCCTGGCGGTGGGCCTGGCGGTGGCCGGCGGTCTGATCGCGGGGGCGTTCGGCGGCTGGCGGGCGTCGAGGCTGCGCCCCGCGGACGCGCTGCGGCGCGTGGAGTAGCTCAGCCCCACCCACCCGCAGCCGAGAACGATCCCAGGAGCCACCATGTACGAACTCAAGAACGTGACCAAGCGCTACACCAGGGGCAAGGACACCGTCCACGCCCTCGACGGCATAGACCTCACCATCGGTGACGGCGACCGGCTCGTCATCCAGGGCCCCACGGGCGGAGGCAAGTCCACCCTCCTTCAGATGCTCGGCGGCCTCGACCGCCCCACCGAAGGCGAAGTCGTCCTCGACGGCACCGACCTGGCCAGGCTCTCCGAGGCCCGCCTCACCAAGGTTCGCAGCGAGAACATCGGCTTCGTCTTCCAGTCCTTCAACCTCATCCCGACCCTCACCGCCCAGGAGAACGTGGAGACCGCTCTCGTCCCCCTCGGCATCAAGGTCAAGGAGCGCCGCGAACTGGCCGCCGACGCAATGAAGTCCGTCGGCCTCGGCGAACGCCTCTCGCACCTGCCTTCCGAAATGTCCGGAGGACAGCAGCAGCGCGTCGCCATCGCCCGTGCACTCGTCAAGCGACCGAAGGTCCTCCTCGCCGACGAGCCGACCGGCAACCTCGACGAGGGCATGCGCGACGAGATCATGGACGTACTCGAACGCCTGTGGGAGGAGCACGGGTTGACCTTCATCATGGTCACCCACGACTCCGCGATCGCGAAGAAGGCCCCGCGGCTGGCCACCATCCGCAAGGGCAGGATCACCGTGAAGGACAACGCGGGCGCCTGACGGCCCATAACACCGTTCCTACGAACGAGACTTAGCGATTCTGTAACGGTGTCCCCGCACACGCGTAACAGTTTTGGGGAGCGCTTTCTTACTGTCCTCTCATCTATTGAGCCGTCTGATCACCCCCCGGCATACTTCGGGATCCGGGGGGTTGACGTGCAGGTGTACGGGACTGCCCCCCCGCCGGGTGAATGGGGATTCGCCCGGTCACTCATCTCCAGGGGGAGAACTTGCGCAGACAAGTGAAAAGAGCAGCTGCGGCCACTGTGGCCACCGCCGCAGCCGTCGCCCTCGCAGCGGGAATGACCAGCCCCGCGTCGGCGAAGCCCGAGCAGCGCGTCTCGGCCGCTGCTTCCTCGCTCAGCGTCAAGCACCACGTCACCCTGATCACCGGCGACCGTGTCGCCCTCGACGCCAAGGGCCGCGTCGTCGGCCTCCAGCGGGCCAAGGGGCGGGAGCACATACCCGTTCAGGTCCGCAAGGCCGACGGACACACGCTCGTCATTCCCGCCGACGCGGCCCGCCTGGTCGCCTCCGGCAAGCTGGACCAGCGGCTGTTCGACATCACCGAGCTGAACAAGGCCGCCACCCGCAAGGCCCAGAAGAACGGCCTGAAGGTCATCGTCGGCTACAGCGGTTCCGCCACGGCCGCCAAGCAGGACGTCCGCGACGCGGGCCACCTGCGCCGCAGCCTCAGCGCGCTGAACGCGGACGCGGTGCAGACCCCGGTCAAGGACACCGCCGAGCTGTGGGACGCCGTCACCAACGGCGACAAGGCCGCCTCCGGCATCGCGCACGTCTGGCTCGACGGCGTCCGCAAGGCCTCGCTCGACAAGTCGGTGCCGCAGATCGGCGCCCCGGTCGCGTGGGCCGCCGGCTACACCGGCAAGGGCGTCAAGGTCGCCGTCCTGGACACGGGTGTGGACACCAGCCACCCGGACCTCAAGGATCAGGTGATCGACTCCAAGAACTTCACCGCCGCGGCCGACGCCAAGGACCACTTCGGTCACGGCACGCACGTCGCCTCCATCGTGGCGGGCACCGGCGCCAAGTCGGGCGGCAAGTACAAGGGCGTCGCCCCCGACGCCAAGATCCTCAACGGCAAGGTCCTGGACGACACCGGCTCCGGTGACGACTCCGGCATCCTCGCCGGCATGGAGTGGGCGGCCTCGCAGGGCGCCTCGGTCATCAACCTGAGCCTCGGCGGCTACGACACGCCCGAGATCGACCCGCTCGAGGCCGAGGTCAACAAGCTCTCCGCCGAGAAGGGCATCCTGTTCGCGATCGCCGCGGGCAACGAGGGCCCCCAGTCGATCGGTTCGCCGGGCAGCGCGGACGCCGCGCTCACCGTCGGCGCGGTCGACGACAAGGACAAGCTGGCCGACTTCTCCTCGACCGGCCCGCGCACCGGCGACGGCGCCATCAAGCCGGACGTCACCGCGCCCGGTGTGGACATCACCGCCGCCGCGGCCAAGGGCAGCGTCATCGACCAGGAGGTCGGTGAGAAGCCCGAGGGCTACCTGACCATCTCCGGTACGTCGATGGCCACCCCGCACGTCGCGGGCGCCGCCGCGATCCTGAAGCAGGAGCACCCCGACTGGGGCTACACCGAGCTGAAGGGCGCGCTCACCGGCTCCGCCAAGGGCGGCAAGTACACGCCGTTCCAGCAGGGTTCGGGCCGGATCGCGGTCGACAAGGCCATCAAGCAGGCCGTGATCGCCGACCCGGTGTCGGTCAGCTTCGGTGTGCAGCAGTGGCCGCACACCGACGACACCCCGGTCACCAAGCAGGTGTCGTACCGCAACCTCGGCGACAAGGACGTCACGCTCAACCTGACCAGCACCGCCACCGACCCCAAGGGTGCGGCGGCTCCGGCGGGCTTCTTCAAGCTCGCCGCGACCAAGGTGACGGTCCCGGCGCACGGCAAGGCCTCCGTCGGCCTGACGGTCAACACCAAGCTGGGCGGCACCCTCGACGGCGCCTACTCCGCGTACGTGACCGCGACCGGCGACGGGCAGACCGTCCGCACGGCCGCCGCGGTGCAGCGCGAGGTGGAGTCGTACGACGTCACGCTGAAGTTCATCGGCCGTGACGGCAAGCCGGCCCAGTACTTCGACGCCGACATGACCGGCGTGGCCGGCCTGGCAGGCGGCCAGTGGCTGAACCCGTACGACCCGTCCGGCACGGTGAAGGTGCGCGCGCCCAAGGGCACGTACATCCTCAACACCTCCACCTTCGTCGACCCGACGGACGCCACCAAGGGCATCGACTGGATCGCGCAGCCGAAGCTGACCGTCTCCGGCAAGCAGACGATCACGATCGACGCGCGCAAGGCCAAGCCGGTGGACATCACCGTCCCGGCCACGGGCCTGAAGTCCCAGTTCGCCTCACCGGAGTGGGACGTCACGATCGGCGACGGCCAGTACGGCTACGGCTGGTTCCTCGACTCGTACGACAACTTCCACACCGCTCACCTCGGTGGGTCGCTGCCCGCGGGCACGCTCTACCAGCAGTGGGACGCGCACTGGTCCAAGGGCGCCGGCGAGGAGTACGACGTCACCTCCGGCGGGACGGTCACCAAGCTCGCCACCGGCTACACCAAGCACTACAAGGCGAGCGACCTGGCCACGGTGAAGGCCCGGCTCGGTGCCGCCGCGAGCGGCAAGAAGGGCACCGTCAACGCGGTGGGCTGGCTGCCCGGCAGCTCCGGCGCCTCCTCCATCGGCATCCCGCAGACCCTGCCCGGCACCCGCACCCTGCACCTGTCGGCCAAGGGCGGCGTGAAGTGGCAGCTGGAGTTCGAGCAGGACGGCGGGGTGGACCCGGACGGGTTCCCGATCGCCGACGCGTCCTACTCGGCCGCCGCGCAGTCCTTCACGGCGGGCAAGTCGTACTCGAAGACCTTCAACACCGCGGTCTTCGCCCCGCTGGTCAACGCCGACTTCGGTGTCTTCCGGGACGGCAACGAGATCTACGGCGCGCTGCCGCTGTTCGCGGACGGCGCCAAGCACATCGGTTCGTCGACGTTCACCTCGGCGACCACGACCCTGTACCGCAACGGCGTCAAGGTCGGCTCCAACGACGACCCGATGTTCGGCGGGAAGACCTTCAAGGTGCCCGCCGGTGACGCCGCGTACAAGCTGACCACCTCGGTCAAGCGCTCGGCCAAGGTGTCGGAGGCCTCCTCCCGGATCGACGCGGCGTGGACCTTCCGCTCCAAGAAGCCGGCCGGCGGTTCCGCGAAGCTCCCCGTCTCCGCCCTGTACTTCGGCGCCAAGACCGGCCTGGACAGCCGTGTCGAGGCCGGCCGGACGGTCACCTTCCCGGTCACCGTCGAGGGCGCTGCGGCGGGCAGCAACCTGAAGTCCCTGGCGGTGTACGTCTCCTACGACGGCAAGACCTTCAAGAAGGTCGACGTCCGCGGCGGCAGGATCACCGTGAAGAACCCGGCGAAGAACAAGGCCGTCTCGTTCCGCGCCAAGATCGCCGACAAGAAGGGCAACACGTCGACGATCACGATCTACAACGCGTACTACGGCAAGTGAGCCGCCGTACCTGAGTAGGCCGTGAGCGAACGGCCCGCCGGAGCAGGAGCTTCCGGCGGGCCGTTCGTGCTTGTGTGCCCGTATGACGGCTCACACAGTCGAGTACATCCGTTACCGCGTTCCCGAGCAGCAGTCGGCGGAGTTCCTGGCCGTCTACACCCGCGCGGCCGTCCAACTGGCCGCCGCTCCCCAGTGTGTCGACTACGGACTGACCCGCTGCGAGGAGGAGCCCGAGTCCTGGATCCTGCGGATCACCTGGACGTCGACCGAGGATCACCTCCAGGGTTTCCGCAGGTCGGAGCTGTTTCCGCCGTTCCTGGCGGAGATCCGGCCGTACGTGGAGAACATCGAGGAGATGCGCCACTACCGGCCGACCGGTGTGCAGGGCGGCGGAGGCGCCGTCCCCACCCTGTACGACTGGGCGGGCGGCGCCGCGGCCTTCTCCCGGCTGACCTCGGTCTTCTACGACAAGGTGGTCAAGGACGACCTCCTCGCCCCGCTCTTCGCCGACCTGCCCGCCGAGCACGCGGAGCACGTCGCCCTGTGGCTGGCCGAGGTCTTCGGCGGGCCGGCCCGCTACTCCGAGACCCAGGGCGGCCACGGGCACATGGTCGCCAAGCACTTCGGGCGCAACATCAGCGAGGCCCAGCGCCGCCGGTGGGTGAACCTCGTCCAGGACGCCGCCGACGAGGCCGGCCTGCCGACGGACGCCGAGTTCCGTTCGGCGTTCCTGGCATACGTGGAGTGGGGGACGCGCCTGGCCGTGTACTTCTCCGGCCCGGACGCCCAGCCGCCCGCCGAGCAGCCCGTGCCGAAGTGGTCGTGGGGAGCGATGCCGCCCTACCAGGGGTGAACGCCGCCCTGTCGGGGGTGACCCGTGGCCGGTGGCCGGCTCAGGCCGACGGCACCGCCCGGGTCGCGTCCGTGCCCCAGCTGGCCAGCAGACGCAGGGACTCGGCCGACGGGGAACCGGGCTCGGCGTGGTACGTCACCAGGCCGAGGTCCGAGTCGCCCGCGAGGCGGAAGCCCTCGAAGTTCAGGGAGAGGTCGCCGACCAGGGGGTGGTGCAGACGCTTGACGCCGTGGCTCTTCTCCTTGACGTCGTGGGTCGCCCACAGGCGGCGGAACTCGTCGCTCTTCACCGACAGCTCGCCCACCAGAGCGGACAGCCGAGGGTCGTCCGGATAACAGCCCGCGTCCATGCGCAGGGCGCAGACGATGTCGATCGCCTTCTGCTCCCAGTCGACGAAGAGGTCGCGGTACTCGGGGTGCAGGAAGACGAGCCGGGCCCAGTTGCGCTCGGCGGACGGCAGTTCCGACCAGTCGCCGAAGACCGCCGCCGCCATCCGGTTCCAGGCCAGGATCTCCGAGCGGCGCCCGACGACGTACGCCGGCACGCCCTCCATCACGTCCAGCAACTGGCGCAGTGCCCCCCGCACCTGCTGCTGCCGTGCCGCCGGCTTCTTCTTGTGCGCCTTCGGCTTGGCCAGGTGGGTGAGGTGGGCGTGCTCGGCGTCGGTGAGGCGCAGGGCGCGCGCGATCGAGTCCAGGACCTCCGCCGAGACGTTGCGTCCGTTGCCCTGTTCCAGCCGGGTGTAGTACGCCACCGACACCCCGGCCAGCTGGGCCAGCTCCTCGCGGCGCAGCCCCGGCACCCGGCGGTGCCGTCCGAAGTCGCGCAGCCCCACGTCCTCCGGCTTCAGCCGGGCCCGCCGGCTGCGCAGGAACTCGCTCAGCTCGGCGCGCCGGTCCAGGGGCCGGCCGGCGGCTGCGTCCTGCTGTTCGTCCATACGGCCAGTATCGGCCGTCTCCCGTGGTCGTACGCCCGCCAGCCTGTCCCCGCCAGTGGTACGCACGGCGGTCGTACGAAGATCCGTGGTCTGGGTGAGCGGCGGCGTCCGCTGCAGGCTGGACGGGTGCCCGGTCGAAAGGCAGCCGGGCACGAACCCCCCTGCTAGGAGAACCCCGGCATGACCACTGTTGCTGCGTATGCCGCGCCCGCCGCGAAGGCCCCGCTGGAGCGGACCACCATCGAGCGGCGCGCGGTCGGCGAGTTCGACGTCCTGATCGACATCGAGTTCGCCGGTATCTGTCACTCCGACATCCACCAGGCCCGCGAGGGCTGGGGCACGGCGATCTTCCCGATGGTCCCCGGCCACGAGATCGCGGGTGTCGTCTCCGAGGTCGGTCCCGGTGTCACCCGATACGCCGTGGGCGACCGGGTGGGCGTCGGCTGCATGGTCGACTCCTGCCGCACGTGCGAGAACTGCCTCAAGGGCCTGGAGCAGTACTGCCTGGGCGGCAACGTCGGCACCTACAACGCCGTCGGCAAGGACGGCGAGCCCACCTACGGCGGCTACTCGCAGAAGATCGTCGTCGACGAGAACTTCGTCGTACGGATCCCGGACGGCCTGTCCCTGGACGTGGCCGCCCCGCTGCTGTGCGCCGGCATCACCACGTACTCCCCGCTGCGGCACTGGAACGCCGGTCCCGGCAAGAAGGTCGCGGTCGTCGGGCTCGGCGGCCTCGGCCACATGGCGGTCAAGATCGCGCACGCGATGGGCGCCGAGGTGACCGTGCTCTCGCAGTCCCTGCGCAAGAAGGACGACGGCCTGAAGCTGGGCGCCGACCACTACCACGCCACCAGCGACCCGAAGACCTTCGAGGAGCTGGCCGGCACCTTCGACCTGATCATCTCGACGGTGTCGGCGCCGCTGGACTTCGGCGCGTTCCTGTCGCTGCTGAGGACCGACGGTGCGCTGGTGAACGTCGGCGCGCCCGAGGAGCCGATCTCCCTCAACCTGTTCTCGGTGATCGCCGGCCGCAGGACCCTCGCCGGCTCGGGCATCGGTGGCATCCGGGAGACCCAGGAGATGCTCGACTTCTGCGCCGAGCACGGCATCGGTGCGGAGATCGAGCTGATCAGCGCGCCGGAGATCAACGAGGCGTACGAGCGGGTACTGGCGAGCGACGTCCGGTACCGCTTCGTGATCGACACGGCGACCATCTGACCTCGCTGGGCTGCGCCGCGTGGGGGCCGGTGCCCACGCGGCGCAGCCGCATGTCGATACAGCCCCCCGCCCCGGGGCCTAGGCCCTGTCGTCAAATTCCCGCCTGCCCCGCGGCGTCCGGCACGCACGCTCGGGCCTAGGACAGGCGGAAGACCTCCCCGGTCCCGTGCGCGCGCACCACCACGCCCCCCTCCCCGCCGGGCCGTACGACGTGCACGCGCCCGGCCCCCGCCACCCGGCAGTCCGCGCCGTCCACCGCCACCACGGTGTTCTCGTCGACGGCGACGCCGTACGGTGCCTCTCCGCGGCCCACCACCGCGACCAGCCGCCCCAGCGTCCCCCACTGCGCGGCGTGCACATCCACGGCGAACGGCACGAGCCCGAGCCCCGCCCGTACGTCGATCTCCTCGAGATCCTCCGCGGTGTCCGCCGGGCACACCGGCACCCCGTCCGCCAGCCAGCCGCCGACCACTGCCCGCCGCGCGGCCACGGCGGCGCCCGCGGAGAACCCCGCGTAGGGCAGCCCCCGGTCGGTGAGCAGCTGCGGCAGGCGGTCCAGGCACGCGGCGAACGCCTCCTGGTAAGCGGGCGTCAGCCCACCGCACACCAGGAGTCCGGCCACACCGTCCAGCGCCCCCTCAGGCTCGAACCGACCCCCGAGCGGTACGAGCAACGGCACGGGCGAACACGGGCCGGCCTTCCGCAGCGCACCCGCATACCGCTCGAACTGCTGCGCCCCGTCCCCTTCGTCGACGACCACGCACCCGATCCGCGGCACATCCCCGCCGCGTACCGCCGCCTGCCGCAGAAACGGCTCGTACACCTCCGGGACGTCCCAACCGCCACCGATCAGAAACGCGGAACTGCTCATCCGGACCCTCCCCTTGCGCGAAGTGCGAATGTACGAGGGCGCAGGCCCCGCGGTCGCCCGAATTACCCGAGTCCCCTGCGTGCGCTGCGGTGGTGGAGGGCGTGGTTCACGCGGGCGGCAGAGGCTGCTCCGTCCAGACGGTCTTGCCGTCGCGGGTGTAGCGGGTGCCCCACCGCTCCGTGAGCTGCGCGACCAGGAAGAGCCCGCGTCCGCCCTCGTCCGTGCTGAGGGCCCGTCTCAGGTGCGGGGAGGTGTGGCTGGTGTCGGACACCTCGCAGCTCAGCGAGTGCGTACGGATGAGGCGCAGGGTGACGGGGCCGGCCCCGTACCGGTAGGCGTTGGTGACGAGCTCGCTGGCGACCAGCTCGGTGGTGAAGGCCAGTTCGGTCAGCCCCCATTCGGTCAGTTTCTCCGTGGTCAGCTCCCTGGCGACGGCGGCGGAGGTCGCTTCCAGGGGCAGCTGCCATGAGGCGACATTCTCCGGCCGCAGCACCTGGGTACGGGCGATGAGCAGCGCGATGTCGTCGCTGGGGAGGTGCCCCTTGGGCAGCAGCGCTTCGACCACGGCGTGGCAGGTCTCGTCCAGCGGCTCCTTGGTGTGGGCCAGGCATGCGCGCAGGTGCTCCAGCGCGGCGTCTATGTCGCCGTTGCGTGCCTCCAGGAGGCCGTCCGTGTAGAGCGTGAGCAGGCTGCCCTCGGGGAGGTCCAGATCGTACGTCTCGAAGGGCAGTCCGCCCAGGCCCAGCGGTGGACCCGCGGGCAGATCGAGCACGGTCACCTCGCCGTCCGGGGTGGACATCAGCGGTGCCGGGTGGCCGGCGCGTGCCAGGGAGCAGTGCTGGGAGACCGGATCGTAGACGGCGTAGAGACAGGTGGCCCCGAGCACCTGCTCGATCGCCGGCTGGGTGTCGTCGGCGTTCGCCTCCAGCTCGGTGGCCAGCAGACTGACCAGATCGTCCAGCCCCGTCATCACCTCGTCCGGCTCCAGGTCGAGGCTGGCCAGGGTGCGCGCGGCGGCGCGCAGCCGGCCCATCGAGGCCGCGGCGTGGATGCCGTGGCCGACCACGTCTCCCACGACGAGTGCGGCCCGGGCCCCCGACAACGGGATCACGTCGAACCAGTCGCCGCCGATACCCGGTTCACCACTGGCCGGGAGGTATCGGAAGGCCACCTCCACGGCCGGCAGGTTGGACACCGCGCTCGGCAGCAGACTGCGCTGGAGAGTCAGAGCGGCGCTCTGCTGCTGGGTGAAGCGGCGTGCGTTGTCAATGCAGACGGCCGCACGCGAGGAAAGCTCCTGGGCCACCGCGGCATCGTCGTCCTCGAAGGCCTCCGAATTACGCGACCGCCACAGGCTCACCACGCCCAGGATCAGGCCGCGCGCGAGCAGGGGCACCGCGATCAGCGAATGAACGCCGAGCCCGAGGGCGATCTCGATCCGCCGCCGGTCCATGGCGTACCACTCGGGGCGCAGGGACAGCAGCCCGTCGAGAATCGGGCGACGCTCGGCCAGGCACCGCGCCTGCGGAGATTCCGGAAGCAGCGGGACCACGTCGCCCTCCTGGAACGGGATGCGGTGTTCCGGTGGCGACAGGGCGGCCCGGACCAGCGGACCCACCGCACCGGGAACCGGTTCGTCACCAAGTGTCACGGGCTTGAGGAGGTCCACCGAGCAGTAGTCGGCCAGGCCGTGGACGGCCGCCCCGGCCAGTTCCCGAGCGGTCTGTATCACGTCGAGCGAGGTTCCGATCCGGGCGCTCGCCTCGTTCAGCAGGGCGAGCCTGCGTTGCGCCCGGTGGCGGTCGGTCACGTCCTCGATCGTCTCGGCCACACCGAGAACCCGGCCCGAGGGATCTTCCATCCGGAACGCCGAAACGGACACGATCCGTTCCCGCCCTGGTTCGTGGCGTGCCCGGGCGGACTGCTCCGTGAAGATCAACGGCTCGCCGGTCTCCAGGACGTGCCGTACCCGGTCGTCCTGCGGACCCGCGTCCTCGTCGACCATGAATTCACGGGGGTGGTGGCCCACCGGCGCCTCGGCCGGGACGCCGCTCGCCTTTTCGACCGCGCGGTTGACCCGGGTCACCCTCCTGTCCGTGCCGTAGGTGACCAGACCGATCGGGGACCGGTGGTACAGGCCGTCCAGCAGCGCACGGTCCCGCTGCCAGGCGATGACCTCCGCGGCAGGAGCACCGACCAGGAGCCACTCCTGACCGCCCCCCTCCCGCGTGACCGCACGGGCTCGGAAACCCATCTCCACACGGCGTCCGTCGTGGTGCCGGACGGGCAGGACACCGAACCATCCCCCCGACTTCAGGGCCTCCACGACGACGGAGCGCACGACAGGCAGGTCACGGGCGTCGACCAGGAGGTCCTGCCACGCCCGTCCGAGTACTTCCTTGGCCGGATAGCCGAGCAGCTCCTCTGCACGCGCGCTCCAGCCGACCACGGTGCCCTGATCGTCGAGCACGGCCGAGGCACCGTGCCCGAGGGCGAACGGATCCTCCGGGCTCTCGCTGAAATGCATCGACGGCGTCCCCATAGCCACCACCTGCCTCCGTCACTCCGATGTTCCTCTCCACGGAGTCCGTCCGCGACCGACGCGATCAGCGGACCCGGGCGGGAGGACGCCGTTCTGCCGGGCCGGGGATCAGGTTCTGCCGAGGGCGGGCGCTCAGAGGCGCCTGTACTTCTCGATGTCCTCGGTGAACTCCCTGATCGCCTGTGCGGTGAGCGTCGGCCGGGTGTCGGCGATGGCGGTCATGTAGTCGTCGGTGTTGGCCGGTCCGCCCTTCCGCTCCATGACCTCACGCTCGAACGCCGCCTGCGCGCCCTTACGGGCGGCGAACTCGATGTCGGCAGGGGTGAACAGTTCGCTGGCCTCGACCAGTCGGTCGAGGTCCACCGAATCGCCGGCGGTCCTGAGATAGCGGGTCCAGATCGCAGCGCGGGCGGTCGGGTCCGGCGGGCCGATGGGAATGACGTAGTCGAACCGGCCCGGTCTCAGGAAGGCCGGATCGAGCGACCGCACGGAATTGGTGGCGCAGGCCAGCAGCCGTGCGTCGTGCTCGCGGAAGCCAGGGATCAGTTTGAGCAGCTCGTTGGTCACCCCGTGCCCCGGGTCGACCGCTTTCCCGGACCGCACGCCGGCGATCTCCTCGACCTCGTCGATGAAGAGCAGCACCGAGTCCAGTTCCGCCAGATCCGCGAAGGCCTCCCGAAGCGCCGCGGCCAGCCCCTCGCTCGTGTCTGCTGCGAGCCGGGACGGAAAGAGCTCCACGAACGGCCAGCCGAGCCGCGAGGCGACCGCTTTGGCGAAGCTGGTCTTCCCGGTGCCGGGAGGGCCGAACAGGATGATCGCCTTGGGAGGGGCGACCCCGTAACGGTCGGCCAGCGCAGGCTCCGTCAGCGGGAGCACGACCCGGCGTTCGACCACCTGCTTCTCGCGCTCCATGCCGGCCATGGCGTCCCAGAGCCCCTCGGGGAGCATGCGACCGCCCAACGCCGCGAGAACGTCGGCGTTGGCGGTTCCGGGGGGTTCGAGCTTCTCGAAGTAGGTCAGGTCGTCGCGGAACCGGTAGCCCGAGTTCTCCAGGGCCTTCGTCCCGGCGGCACCGGCGGGCAGCAGCGCGCTGATGTGGCGCGCGCCCAGTGCGCGTAGGCGCCGCTCCAGCTCGGTGAGGAGCGCACTGCCGATCCCGCGCTCGCGCCATCGGGAGGCGAGCGCCACCAGGAGGATCCACCCTCGCTTGCCGTGTGCCTGGGCCACGGCCATGCCCACGAGTTCGTCCCCGACCACGGCGACGACCGCCGTCTGACCGCCCTTGGCCGCAGCCATGACCTCGGACACGGGAAACACCCGGTCCTCGCCGCCCCGGCGGCTCTGGTCCCAGATCTGAATGGCCTGGTCGAGATCGTCGTCGCGATAGTCGCGCAGATGCCAAGCGGGCATGGCCACCACCCTCACCCGGCGGGAGAGTCTCATTATCCCAGCCAGGGCGTTCGGCGACGAACGCAGCCGATCAGGTCCCGCGTTGACTCTCTCCTGCCGGAACGGCCGTGGACGCGCAGTCTGCCGGCGCCGTCGGGGGTTCGGTGGCGACGGGACTCCAGGAGCAGGCCAGGGAGCCGCCGATCAGACCGGCGATCAGCCCGAGGAAGAGGCCGCCGAGGTTCGCGACGGGGAAGGAGATCAGGGTGAGCAGGAGCGTGGCGATCCCGGAGAACACGCGAAGGTGCGCGTGGTACCAGAGGGTGATCCCCAGGGTGATGAGCAGGACTCCGATGATCAGGGCTCCGGCACCGGACGTGGTCGACAGGGCCAGCGGAATTCCGCCCAGGTCCAGATGCGCGTACGGCCAGTACAGGATGGGCAGTCCCGCCGTCAGGGTGAAGAGTCCCGCCCAGAAGGGACGTTCGCCGCGCCAGGTTCTGAATCCGTGCCGGACACGCGCTGCGGTGACGCGCAGTCGGGGGCGTGCGGCAGGTTCGGCCCGCCGAGGACTCAGAAGCATTCGTGACGGCCGTGTTCGAGCTGCACGCGCAGGCCGGGGACGTTGAACGTCCCGGCAGTGAGCGCGACCGCGGTCAGGCGTACGTCGGTCAGGGAGACCGACGTGGCCTGCTGCCCGAAGCCGTCGGGGTCGAAGAAGCGCGAGTGCCTGTCGCCCGGATTGATCGGCCCCTTGGCGATCTCCCCCTGGGCGATTCCCTGGTCGAGGCCCCTGAAATTCGCCTGCCCGGCCGACTGGAACGTCGTGTCGAGGAACAGGTTCGATGCTTCGACCGGTCGTTCGTCTCCGCCGGTGAGCCTGAACGTCTGCACGCCCAGAACCGGGACCTCGATCAGTACGGACTGGCACAGCGCGGTGATCGTCGTGTGCCGGGATCCGGTGACCAGCACCGGCACGAGCTTTCCCTGCCTGGTCACGTCCACCATGCCGTAGCTGCTGAACCCGCGAGCGGTCAGTGTGTCCGCGGTGACCTGGAACTCCTTGCCGGAAATGAGGAACGACGCGGCCAGCACACCCTGGCCCATGGCGATTCCGAGGACCGCGCAGGCTGCGACGCTGGGTACCAGGATCGCCGCAAAGCGCCGCCAACGGGTTCTGCCGACGCGGGGCGACATCCCGTCTCCTTCGGTCATGGCGCGAGCCGCCTCTACCTGGACGAAGCGGATACGTTCCTCGCTACCCAGTGACGGATCCTAGGCTTCCGGTTGTGGCGATCGGCTGCACGTCAGGGCCGCCGTACGGGTGATGCACATGGTGCTCGGCCCTTCGGGCGATGCAGTGGTCACGAGCCGAGCGGCACCTCTGCGGCGTAGGCGACGAGGTTCGCGAAGCGCAGCCACCCGAGCAGATGACTGTTCAGGGGCGCCGGGCCCGGACGGAGAAGGCTCTCGATTCCGCCGATCGCCTCGGCCAGGGCGTCCCGCGTCGCGGCGTCCACGCGGCCGAGGTTCGTGAGGTACGCGGCGGCACAGCTGTCGAGGCAGGCGTGCAGGCCCGCCAGTTGCTGTCCCTGGCTGTCGCGGTGGAGGCCCTCGTCCGGGAAGGGAGAACGCCGGAACGCCGTGCGGCGGTTCGCGACGGCGGCGACGAGGCCCAGGCGGGAGGGGGCCGTCTCGCCGGGCCATCGAAACCCTGACGGCTGCGTGATGATGCGGCGTGGGGCGCGCCGGCCGGCCGCCTTCTCCGCGTGGCGTCGGACGGCGTAGGACTCGACCTCGTCGAGCCAGACCGCGCGACTGGCTTCCAGGGTCTCCAGCGCGCGCAGCAGGGCCGCGGGGTCTCTGCGGAGATCGGGGGACGGGCGCGCGGTCGCGGCGAGATAGGCCCAGGTCGCGTTGAAGCCCAGCGGACAGTAGTGCCCGACGGCACACCTGAGGGAGGTGTGCCGTCGGGCCAGTGGCACCTGCTCGTCGCGCACCCGGCGTGCGTAGGTTCCGAAGGACACCCGGTGATGTCAGCCCTCGGCCTCGACCACGCCGATCGGGCAGGACACGCCCGTCCCGCCCAACCCGCAGTACCCGCCCGGGTTTTTGCTGCTCGAAAGGTACTGCTGGTGATAGGCCTCGGCCGGGTAGAAGGTGCGGCCCTGCGCGGGGAGGATCTCCGTGGTGATCGTGCCGTGGCCGGAGTAGGTCAGGCGGTTCTGGTACGAGGTGCGGGAGGCCTCGGCCGTGGCCGCCTGAGCCGGGGTGTGGGTGTAGATCGCCGAGCGGTACTGGGTGCCCACGTCGTTGCCCTGGCGGAAGCCCTGGGTCGGGTCGTGGGACTCCCAGAAGGTCTTCAGGAGGCGGTCGTAGGCGATCAGTTCCGGGTCGTAGACCACGCGGACGACCTCCGTGTGGCCGGTCAGGCCCGAGCAGACCTCCTCGTACGTGGGGTGCTCGGTGTAGCCGCCCTGGTAGCCGACCAGAGTGGTCCACACACCCGCGGGGAGCTGCCAGAACCTGCGTTCCGCGCCCCAGAAGCAGCCCAGGCCGAAGTCGGCGGTCTCCAGGCCCTCGGGGTAGGGGCCGAGGAGTGGGGTGCCGAGGACGGTGTGGCGCTCGGGGACCGCGAAGGCGGGCAGGTCACGGCCCTTGAGCGCCTGCTCGGGGGTGGGCAGCTGGGGTGAGCGGCCGAAGAGCATGAGGTCTCCCTGTCGGTCTGGAAGGCGGAGGCCGGCCTGACACGTGGTCCAACGGCCCGGGCCTGCGCCGCATTCCGGTCAGGCCTCCGCCGTCACCGCCTGCACCGTGTCGTTGCGGACCTGGCAGTAGTACGCCGCCGCGCCGTCGCCCCGGTAGCTCCACGGCAGTGATTCCACGTACCCGTCGACCAGCTTGAACTGCTCCAGTGCCGCCTCGTGCCGGTCCTGGAGGTGGAGGTAGAACGCCAGCAGGTGGCGCAGCTGTGCCAGGCCCGGGTGGCTGGGGTCGGCTGCCGCCGCGTCCGCGAGGCCCGCGTCCACCCTGGCCACCATCTCGGGCGTGTTGTCGGCCGCGGTGTCGGTCGACTCGTCGTGCTCGAAGTGCGCGATGAGCGGCAGCGCCGTCAGCAGGCTGCCCAGCGGCGCCTCGGCGGCCGCACGCTCGGCGAAGTCGAACGCCAGCTGCTGCGAACCCCGCCACTTCGCGCACCAGTACTGGAGAGCCGAGAAGTGGGCCCCGAAGTGGTGCGGGGCGCGGGTCTTGATCTCCGCCCAGAGCTTGTCCATCTCGGCGTTCGCGTATCCGAGACCGAGCGCAACCCAGATCTCCGCGACGTACGGCGTGGGGTCGTCGGGGTTGAGGGCGGCCGCCCGCGCGATCTCCTCGCGTGCGCCCAGCAGCGTCCGGTGGAAGCCCTGGAACTGCTCCTGCGTCGTGTAATTGGCCTTCTTCGCGCCCCGCAGCTCCCAGGCGAGGTACACCGTGCTCTGCGCCCGGACCACGACCGCGTCCGGGTCCTCGGGGCGCGCCGCCTCCCAGGCCAGCAGCCACTCGTCGTCCTTGGCCGCGAGCGTGGCCACGTGGTTGACGAGCGTCGTACGGCGCTCCCAGTCCCGGCCGATGGTGCGCAGTGTCTGCGCGGCGGGCTCCCAGTCACCGCGGCGCACCGCGTCGAGGGCGGCGGCCCAGTCGGCGGGGAGCGGGGCGGGGTGGTCCATGTTCTGCCGTTCGGCGGGCAGCAGCCCGAGCTCCTCGGCGGCCTGCGCGGCCTCGGCGCCGTCGTCGGGGGTCGGGTTGAAGAACTCCTTGAGGAACACCCCGGCGATCCACACCACGAAGATCAGTGTGGGGACGGCCAGGACGGCCAGGATCCAGAGCAGCACGGTCATGGGAGGGTGCGGTCCGTTTCGTCGAGGGAGTCGAGGGGGAGCGGCGAAGAGGCTGCGTCGCTCACGCGGGCTGTGCCGCCGTCGGCGGCAGCAGCGCCCGCAGTGGTGCGGTGTCGGGGTGGTCGGCGAGCGCCGCCTCCACGGCCGCTTCCAGCGCGGCCTTGGGGCCGTCGTCCGGGGTGCTCTCCGGGGCCCAGCCGGGCAGCCGGACGACGGCCTCGCGGGACCAGGAGAACTCCCACTGCAGCAGTGAACGCGCGCTGAACTCGGCCAGCACCATCGTCCGCAGCATCCAGCGCAACCGGGGCCGTACGAACTCGCGGAAGGCCCGGCCCTTCGCGGCTGCCGCTTCCTCGGACAGCGGCAGCCGTTCCGCCAGCCGCCACAGCCGGCCGTCGTCGATGACGTCCAGCAGCGCGGACAGCGTCGCGGGCTGCCCGGTGTAGTCGGTGAGCGCCTCGTGCAGCGGGGTGTGCGCGGAGGACAAGTTCTCGGCCATGGAGGCGTTCAGCAGTTCCGGCCACTCGGCGGTGCGCCGGAAGGCGAGGACCTCGTCCGTCAGGGCGGTGTCCTCCAACGCGGCCAGGGTGCGCTGCGGGTCGGTGAGCAGGGCGAGGGCCGCGTCCGTGGCCTCCTCGGTGCGCCCGTCGGCGGGCAACTCCTCGATCCGGCGCACCCGTTCGGCGATGGGCGGATGGGAGTCGTACGGCGAGGCAGGCGCGGTCGGCAGCTGGGCCCGCAGCTTGACCAGCTCCTCTTCTCGGGCGGTCAGCAGTCGGCCGAAGCCGCCGAAGAACTCGCCGCGCGGCGGCAGCAGCCGTACCGGCAGGCCCAGGGTGGCGTAGGAGTCGAGGTAGAACTCGTGGGATTCGGCCAGGACCGGGATCTCGCGCAGCGCCGACGCGGTCGCGTCGCGCCCGGCGATCCGGGCGGCGGCCAGGTCGGCCGCGTACTCCTGGGCGCGGGCCGTGGACAGGGAGGCGCGCAGGTAGAGCTTGCCGTAGGCGGTGTAGATCTTCGCCATCGTCCGGTACGTCGCCCCGGCCCCGGCGGTGTCGATCCGCTTCGCCTTCCTGCCCTTGGCGACCCGCTTCGCGGAGGCCTGCTCCTGGCGGGCGCGCTCGGCGGCCACCTTGCCGTCGGCCTTGGCGTGGAACTGCCCGATGACCCGGGTGATCTGCACCCGGCCGCGCACCACGAGCGCGGACAGCCGGGTGTCGCCGCCGGTGAAGTGGCCGTACTCGTGGGCGAGTACGCCGCGCAGCTGTGCCTCGGTCAGACCGGTCAGCAGCGGCACGCCGAGGTAGAGGCGGCGCGGGCCGGGGAGCAGGCCGAGCAGCCGGGACTCCTCGCTGACGGCCGCGTTGACGTCGGCGGTGAGCAGGATCCGGTCGGGTGCGCGGGTGCCGGTCGCCGCCGCGAGGTCACGGACCAGCGCCCACAGCCGGGGCTCGTCGGCCTCGCTGACCGGGATGCCGGCCGGCTCCTCGCCCCGGGGCGTGCGCAGCATGAACATGCCGCGTACGACGGGGACGGCGAGCACCGCAGTGACGATGAAGAGCTTGATGGCGGCCGGGCCGTGCAGCCCCCAGCCGAACGCGGCGACGTCGGCACCGACCAGCACCGCGAGCAGCAGCAGACTCAGCAGATAGAAGCCGAACAGCAGGACCAGGGCGCGCAGCGCGCGCAGAGTTGCGCCCATCGGGCAGATCCCCCCACAGGACCCAGAGGCATGGACATGGCAAACACCGGGCCACGGTGCTGCCGGTGAGTGTGGGGGGACTCGGAGCACACCCCGGAGCCGGTTCAAGGCAAAGCAAGAGCAAACTCGGAGCATGCGGAGTATGCCCTACCGCAGGTCAGCAGGGCAATCCACTTGATCCACGGCCCGGCAGGTCAGCCGGGCAGGGTCGCCGGGCTGCCGCCGTTGGCCTCGTAGCCGGCCACCGCCAGCGCGCGGTGGACGGCGAACGCGGCGGCCGGGTCGGCGGACAGCGTCCAGGGCAGCGCGCCCACATGACCGTCGACGTGGATCAGCTGGTCCATGGCCTCCGCCCAGCGCTCGGCGCGGACCAGGAAGAAGAGCAGCAGATGGCGGACGTGCGCGAGCATCGGGTCGTCGGGGTGGGCCGTGTGCACCGCGTGCAGCGCGCCGTGCATCGCCTTGGTGACGACCTCGCTCTGGTAGAAGCTCACGACCAGGTTCACCTCGGGGAGGTGCTCGAAGACCGCGAACAGCGGCAGCGCGGCGAGCAGCGAGCCCTCGGGCGCGCGGGCCGCCGCGGCCTCGGCGAACGCGTACGCCGCCTCGCGCGAGCCGTGCCACTTCTCGCACCAGTAGTGCAGCGCGGCCAGATGCGCGCCCATGTGGTCCGGCGCGCGGTCCAGGATGTTCAGCCACAGCTTCTCGAACTCGGGCTGCGGATAGGCGAGGCCACGGGCGACGGACAGCTCGACGATGTACGGCACCGGGTCGCCGGGTGCCAGCAGCGCCGCCTCGGCGCAGGCCTGTCTGGCCTCCTCCATGATGATGCGGAAGTCGTCCGTGCCCGGCGTCGACGTCCGCCACGCCTGCTGTACCAGGAACTCGGCGTGCACCGCCGCGCCGCCCGCGTCCTTGGGCTGCTCGGCCCGCCACACCCTGAGCCACTGCCCGCCCGGCGTCTCGTGCACCCCGCCCGGCCGCTGCTTCAGCTCCAGCGCCGCCGCACCGGCGAAGGCCTGCACCCGCTGCCAGCGCGCCTCGCCCTCGGCCTCGGTGCCGGCCAGCAGCTGCGCCGCCGCGCGGTAGTCCTGAGTGCGCTGCACCAGCTCCAGGACGTTCAGCAGGTCCTGGTCGGGGCCGGGCATCCGCACGTCCAGCTCCTCCTGGCGCACGAAGCCGTAGGCCGCCGGGTCGGCGGCGTCCGGGTGGCCCGGGGGCACCAGCCCGATGGCCCCGCGCCTGCGCCGGATGATCGGGAGCAGTACGAAGCTCAGCAGGACCAGCGCCATGAGCAGCCAGAGAATCGACATGACTCCAGCGAACCAGACGCCGCCGACAATTGGCCAACCCCGCCCGCCGGGCCTGTGGAAAACCTCGATGCCTGTGTGCGGACGCCAGCATCCGGTCGGGCGCACTACGCTCGGTGGACATGAGCGACAGGCACATCAGTCAGCACTTCGAGACTCTCGCGATCCACGCGGGCAACACCGCGGATCCCCTCACCGGCGCGGTCGTCCCGCCGATCTACCAGGTCTCGACCTACAAGCAGGACGGCGTCGGCGGCCTGCGCGGCGGCTACGAGTACAGCCGTAGCGCCAACCCGACCAGGACCGCCCTGGAGGAGAACCTCGCCGCGCTGGAGGGCGGCCGCCGCGGCCTCGCGTTCGCGTCCGGCCTCGCGGCCGAGGACACCCTGCTGCGCACGCTGCTCAGCCCCGGCGACCACGTCGTGATCCCGAACGACGCCTACGGCGGCACCTTCCGCCTCTTCGCCAAGGTCGTCAGCCGGTGGGGCGTGGAGTGGTCCGTCGCCGACACCAGCGACCCGGCTTCCGTGCGGGCCGCCATCACCCCGAAGACCAAGGCCGTGTGGGTGGAGACCCCCTCCAACCCGCTGCTCGGCATCACCGACATCGCCACCGTCGCCCAGATCGCCCACGACGCCGGTGCCAAGCTCGTCGTCGACAACACCTTCGCCACGCCCTACCTCCAGCAGCCGCTGTCGCTCGGGGCGGACGTCGTCGTGCACTCCCTCACCAAGTACATGGGCGGCCACTCGGACGTGGTCGGCGGTGCGCTGATCGTCTCCGACCAGGCGCTGGGCGAGGAGCTGGCCTACCACCAGAACGCGATGGGCGCCGTCGCCGGCCCCTTCGACTCCTGGCTGGTGCTGCGCGGCACCAAGACCCTCGCGGTGCGCATGGACCGGCACAGCGAGAACGCCACGCGGATCGCCGACATGCTGACCCGGCACCCGCGTGTGACCCGGGTCCTGTACCCGGGTCTGCCCGAGCACGCCGGTCACGAGGTCGCCGCCAAGCAGATGAAGGCGTTCGGCGGCATGGTGTCCTTCCAGGTCGACGGCGGCGAGGAGGCCGCCGTCCAGGTGTGCAACCGCGCCAAGGTGTTCACCCTCGGCGAGTCGCTCGGCGGCGTCGAGTCGCTCATCGAGCACCCGGGACGGATGACGCACGCCTCCGCGGCCGGCTCCGCCCTGGAGGTCCCCGCCGACCTGGTGCGCCTGTCCGTGGGCATCGAGAACGTCGACGATCTGCTGGAGGACCTGCAGCAGGCCCTCGGCTAGTCCCGGGTCACCAGCCGGTGATCGGTGGAGTCGTCTGCGAGGGCGGCTCCACCCAGGGATGGACGTGCACCGCCCAGACGGTGAACGCCGCCGCCGCGGCGCACAACAGCAGCCACCACAGGCGGCGCGCGAGCCGCCGCCGGCGCAGGATGCGGTCGCCCCGGCGCACGGCCTCGCCGTACAGGTCCGCCGGCCGGGGTGCCGGGGCCTGCTCCAGGATCCGCCGTACGGCGGCCTCCCGCTGGGGACGGTTCACCTGGGCCTCCCGGCGGGCCGCGAGGCCCAGGACGGCGCCGCCCTCGCGCGCGGGGCGGGCGACACCGGCGCCGGATGCAGCACGGTGGCCGTGGCCCGGTCGCAGATCGAGTGCACCCGCTCGACCGGCAGACCGAGCAGGGCCGCCGCCTGTTCCTCGGCGACTCCCTCGTACATCCGCAGCACCAGGACCAGCCGTTCCTGCGGGTTCAGTTCGACGAGCGGACTGCGCGGATGCGGCCGGGCGCGGCCGACGGCGCCGTACTGGTGCCACGCCCCGCGCTGGAACCGGGTGGCGAGGTACTGGCGGGCGCAGTCGTAGGGGTCGTCGCCGTGCAGCCGGTCCCAGCCGGCGTAGGTGTGGGCGAGCGCCAGCGTCAGCAGACGCCGCGCGCGCGGGTTGGCGTCCGGCGCCTCCGCGGTGAGCAGCGTGGCGGTGTGCAGCAGGCGTCCTGCCGCACCCGCGACGAACGCCTCGAACTCCCGGGCCCGACGGGCAGCACGGGATGCCTGCCGATCACGCACCGTGCCTCCCCCCTGAGGAGGTCCTGTCCGGTACGGGACAGGCGAACCGCGCACGACGCAGGACCCGGTTTCATATGAGGCCAGCGGCGGCCCAAGGTCAATACGTAGGACGGCGCCAGTACCGCACCAGTGCGGCCGGCCTCAGGACGCCGGCGGCTGCTCCGAGGACGGCACCTGGACCGCCATCCGCGAGGACAGCGCGGTGTTGAAGCGCGTGAGGAGCGTGCAGAACTGCTCGCGCTCCTCCGGCGCCCAGTCGTGTGTCAGCTCGGCCATCAACTGACGCCGTGACGAACGCACTTCCTCCAGCCGCGAGGACCCGCGCGGCGACAGCTGGAGCACCACCGCCCGCCCGTCCTCCGGGTGCGAGGTGCGCTTGACGAGCCCGGTGTCGACCAGGGGGGCCACCTGCCGGGTGACCGTGGAGGAGTCGATCCCCATGCTCGCGGCGAGCGCCTTGACGCCCATTGGGCCTTCCTTGTCGAGGCGGTTGAGCAGCAGGTACGCGGCGCGGTCCATGGAGTTGCGCACCTGTCCGACGCCGCCGAGCCGGGTCTGTTCGGCACGGCGGGCGAACACCGCCACCTCGTGCTGGAGGGTGTCGAGAAGACCGGTGTCACCGACGGTCGTCATGTCCATCGACATTTCAGGTGTTGTGGGCATGGCCGGAGGCTCGCTTCATGAAGGGCTGCTGGGTTGGGGGACAGGGTACGCGGCCCGGGGGCGGGCCGTACCGGCGCGGAGCAAACCGGTCTCGGAGCTTGGTCACACCCGCCGTGTGCGAGCGTGAACTGCGAGACTTGAGTCATGAGCTACGGCACGGCTGACTCCTTGCGTTCCGTCACCCTCGACGATGTGCGCGGAGCCCAGAAGATGCTCTCCGGTGTGGCCCGTGTGACGGCGATGGAGGGCAGCCGCCACCTGTCCCAGCTGGTCGGCGCGCCGGTGCACTTCAAGTGCGAGAACCTGCAGCGGACCGGCTCGTTCAAGCTGCGTGGCGCCTACGTCCGGATCGCCGGTCTGCTGCCGGAGGAACGTGCCGCCGGGGTGGTGGCCGCGAGCGCCGGGAACCACGCGCAGGGCGTGGCGCTCGCCTCCGCGCTGCTCGGGGTGCACGCCACCGTGTTCATGCCGCAGGGCGCCCCGCTGCCGAAGATCAGCGCGACCCGGGACTACGGCGCCGAGGTGCGCCTGCACGGCCAGGTGGTCGACGAGACGCTGGCCGCCGCCCAGGAGTACGCGGAGAAGACGGGCGCGGTGTTCATCCACCCCTTCGACCATCCGGACGTCATCGCCGGTCAGGGCACGGTCGGCCTGGAGATCCTGGAGCAGTGCCCGGAGGTGCGCACGATCGTCGTCGGCATCGGCGGCGGCGGGCTCGCGGCCGGTATCGCGGTCGCGGTGAAGGCGCTGCGGCCGGACGTGCGGATCGTCGGGGTGCAGGCCGAGGGCGCGGCGGCCTACCCGCCCTCGCTCGCGGCCGGCCGTCCGGTGTCGGTGGAGAACCCGGCGACGATGGCCGACGGCATCAGGGTGGGGCGGCCGGGCCTGGTGCCGTTCGGGATCATCGAGCACCTGGTGGACGAGGTGCGCACGGTCAGCGAGGACCAGCTGTCGGCCGCGCTGCTGCTGTGCCTGGAGCGGGCCAAGCTGGTCGTGGAACCGGCCGGGGCGAGCCCGGTCGCGGCCCTGCTCGGCGAGCCCGGCGCCTTCCCCGGCCCGGTCGTCGCGGTGTTGTCCGGCGGCAACGTCGATCCGGTGCTGCTGCAGCGGGTGCTGCGCCACGGCATGGCGGCGCAGGGCCGCTACCTTGCCGTCCGGCTGCGGCTGACCGACCGCCCGGGCGCCCTCGCCACGCTCCTCGGGGTGTTGTCAGTGGTCGACGCTAACGTCCTCGACGTGAGTCACGTACGGACCGATCCCCGGCTCGGGCTCACGGAGGCGGAGGTGGAGCTGCACCTCGAGACGAAGGGACCGGCGCACTGCGCCGAGGTCGGCCAGGCCCTGCGCGAGGCGGGCTACACGGTCATCGACTGAGGCCGGCCGGGGCTGGAGCAGGCGGTCACTCGTTCGGGGAAAACCATTGAGAGACGCGATACATCGCGTTATGGTGTGTCGCGTGGTCGCCGGTCCGCCGACGGCCCGTCCGCCGGTTCGCGCACGGAAAGTCCCTGATGGAAAACCACAGGCGGCGTCGAGCGGACGAACCTAGCCTTTCCGCAACCCCCCACCCCTTCCCGAACGATCCCCGATGACGTGGAGACTCATATGCCAGGCGCCATCTATGCCGAAGGTCTGGTGAAGACCTTCGGCGACGTAAGGGCACTGGACGGCGTCGACCTCGATGTCCCCGAGGGCACGGTCCTCGGCCTGCTCGGGCCGAACGGCGCCGGCAAGACGACGACGGTGCGATGCCTGACCACACTGCTGCGCCCCGACAGCGGCCGGGCGGTCGTCGCGGGGGTGGACGTCCTCAAGCATCCCGACACCGTGCGCCGCTCCATAGGCCTGTCCGGCCAGTTCGCGGCGGTCGACGAATACCTGACCGGCAGGGAGAACCTGCAGATGGTGGGGCAGCTCTACCAGATGAGGGCTCGGGCGGCCAGACAGCGCGCATCCGAACTGCTCGAGCAGTTCAACCTCGCCGACGCCGCCGACCGCCCCGCCAAGACCTACTCCGGAGGCATGCGCCGCCGGCTCGACCTCGCCGCCGCCCTCGTGGTCTCACCGCCCGTGATGTTCATGGACGAGCCGACCACCGGCCTCGACCCGCGCAACCGCCAGCAGCTGTGGGAGGTCATCAAACAGCTCGTCTCCGGCGGTACGACGCTGCTGCTGACCACGCAGTATCTGGAAGAGGCCGACCATCTCGCCCACGACATCGCGGTCGTCGACCACGGCCGGGTCATCGCCAAGGGCACCTCCGACCAGCTCAAGGCCCGCACCGGCGGCGAGCGCGTCGAGGTCGTGGTGCACGAGCGCGAGCACATCCGCAGCGCCCTCGAGGTCCTGCGGGGCTTCGGCAAGGGCGAGACCACGGTCGAGGAGCACACCCGCAAGCTCACCGTCCCCGTCACCGGCGGCGCCAAGCTGCTCGCCGAGGTCATCCGGGAACTGGACACCCGCGGGATCGAGATGGACGACATAGGCCTGCGCCGCCCCACCCTCGACGACGTCTTCCTGTCCCTGACCGGACACGTGGCCGAGCACACCGACCAGGACGAGACGAACGGCAAGGAGGCCGTGAAGTGAGTGCCGTCACCGATGCCGTGCGTGTCGCGGCTCCCGGAAACCCCATCGGCCGGTCCCTGCGTGACTCGCTGATCGTCGCCAAGCGCAACCTGATCCGGATGTCCCGGATCCCCGAAATGGTGATCTTCGGGCTGATCCAGCCCATCATGTTCGTGGTGCTGTTCACCTACGTGTTCGGCGGCTCCATGAAGATCGACGGCAGCACCAGCGCGATCGACTACAAGAACTTCCTGATGGCCGGCATCTTCGCGCAGACCGTCACCTTCGCCACCGCCAGCTCCGGTGCCGGCATAGCCGACGACATGCACAAGGGCCTCATCGACCGCTTCCGCTCCCTGCCCATGGCACGCGGCGCGGTGCTCACCGGCCGCACCCTCGCCGACCTGGTCCAGACGGCCCTCACCCTGCTGGTCCTGGCCGTCGTCGCGCTGCTGGTGGGCTGGCGGGTCGGGACCTATCACGACACCGACGCCGGCCGGGTCCTCGCGGCCTTCGGCCTGCTGCTCCTGCTCGGGTACGCGTTCACCTGGATCGGTGCCCTGATCGGCCTCACCGTCCGCACCCCGGAGGCGGCCACCTCCGGCGGACTGATCTGGCTCTTCCCGGTGACCTTCATCTCGAACGCGTTCGTCGACACCAGCAACATGACCCCGTGGCTGCGCCACATCGCGGAGTGGAACCCGTTCAGCGCCACCGTCCAGGCGGCCCGGGTGCTGTTCGGCAGCCCCGGCCAGTCCGACTCGACGGCCTGGCCCATGCAGCACCCGGTCTGGGCCTCGCTGCTCTACTCGGTGCTGATCATCGTCATCTTCCGCACCCTGGCCGTCCGCAAGTACCGCTCGGCGACCGCCTGACGACATGGCTGCGCCCCCGGTGTCCCGCGGACGCCGGGGGCGCGAGGCGAAGCAGTGGGTGGTGGGGGATCAGCCCGAGTACGGGTCGGCCTTCAGGATCCGCACCGAGGCCTTCTTGCCGTTCGGCAGCTCGTACTCCGCGTCCTCGCCGACCTTGTGGCCGATCACGCCGGCACCCAGCGGGGACTGCGGCGAGTACGTCTCGATGTCGGCGCTCGCGTACTCGCGGGAGGCGAGCAGGAACGTCATCGTGTCGTCCTCGTCACCGTCGAAGGCGATCGTGACGACCATGCCGGGCGCGACGGCACCGTCCGCGGAGGCCGGAGCCTCGCCCACCTGGGCGTTCTCCAGAAGCTGGGTCAGCTGGCGCACACGCAGCTCCTGCTTGCCCTGCTCCTCCTTGGCGGCGTGGTACCCGCCGTTCTCGCGCAGGTCGCCCTCCTCGCGCGCGGCCGCGATCTTGGCGGCGATCTCCGTGCGCGCAGGACCAGTAAGGTACTCAAGCTCGACCGTGAGCTTGTTGTACGCCTCCTGGGTCAGCCAGGTGACGTTCTCGCTGGTCTGGGTCACAGGGTGCTCCTCGTCGGTACTGGGAATACAAAGCATCGCCCTACCCAGAAGAATGTTCCTTCTTGGATGGGCGAAACCACGAGCCTAACAATTCAATGGCGGAAGGGGGAGGACATAAGCCATCAGAATCTCATCAATGCAGCTCAGGGCGTATGCATTGCGAGTGAAGGATCAGCCGGCGTGGCAGCCGAGCAACTCGGCCGTCGTCCCCTTGGCCGTCGTACGGAGCGTGACGACCTTGTCGATGCGCGTGGCCGAACCCGTGAAGCGGAAGTCCGCCCGGCCCACCTCGGCACCGTCCGCCGACTGGGAGCGCAGGGTGCAGTAGCCGTCGGCACCGGAGTCCTTGTGGACCTCCAGATGCACCTTGACCGCGTCGTCCGAGGCCTGGAAGGTGATCACCTGGGCGCTGATCTCGTTCTCCGCGACGTAGTGGTAGGCGAAGTAGCCGACCAGCGCGAGCAGGGCCGCGCCCAGCACCGCACCGGCGATCTTGAGCTTGCGGTCGGCACGCTCGTCCGAGGAACGGCCGTAGCGGCCCTCGGGCAGCCGCGCGCTCGCCGTGCTCATGATCGTCCTCTCCGCGGAATTATTCGCCCCCCGATTCGGTCACTATAGAAGCCTCCCGCCCGCCGCCCGACCGCCACCCCTGAACGACGTCCCTCCGGGACGGCCCCGAATGATGCCCCAAGACGCGGGGCGCCGACATACGAGGATCGAGTCTTGACTGACCAGCTGCGACTGATGGCCGTGCACGCGCACCCCGACGACGAGTCGAGCAAGGGCGCGGCGACCATGGCGAAGTACGTGTCCGAGGGGGTGGACGTGCTGGTGGTGACCTGCACGGGCGGAGAGCGCGGGTCCATCCTCAATCCCAAGCTGCAGGGCGACAAGTACATCGAGGAGCACATCCACGAGGTACGCAAGAAGGAGATGGACGAGGCCCGCGAGATCCTCGGGATCAAGCAGGAGTGGCTCGGCTTCGTCGACTCGGGCCTGCCCGAGGGCGACCCGCTGCCCCCGCTGCCCGAGGGCTGTTTCGCCCTGGAGGACATCGACAAGGCGGCCGGAGAGCTCGTCCGGAAGATCCGCTCGTTCCGCCCGCAGGTGGTCACCACCTACGACGAGAACGGCGGCTACCCGCACCCCGACCACATCATGACCCACAAGATCTCGATGGTGGCGTTCGAGGGCGCGTCGGACACCGAGAAGTACCCCGAGAGCGAGTACGGCCCGGCCTACCAGCCGTTCAAGCTCTACTACAACCAGGGCTTCAACCGCCCCCGCACCGAGGCCCTGCACCAGGCGATGCTCGACCGCGGTCTGGACTCGCCCTACGGGGAGTGGCTCAAGCGCTGGAAGGAGTTCGAGCGCACCGAGCGCACGCTGACCACGCACATCCCGTGCGCGGACTTCTTCGAGATCCGCGACAAGGCGCTGATCGCCCACGCCACGCAGATCGACCCCGACGGCGGCTGGTTCAAGGTGCCGATGGAGCTGCAGAAGGCGGTCTGGCCGACCGAGGAGTACGAGCTGTCGAAGTCGCTCGTCGACACCTCCCTCCCCGAGGACGACCTCTTCGCGGGCATCCGCGACAATGCCTGACATGAGCGCAAGCCTGGCACTGACGCATCTCGTCCCCCTCGCCAAGGAGGTCGACGAGAACAAGGTCACCCCCGGCGTCCTCGGCTTCATCGTCTTCGCGGTGATGGCCCTGGCCGTGTGGGGTCTGATGAAGTCCATGAACAAGCACATGCAGAAGGTCGCCTTCATGGAGCCCCCGGACGCCGGGGCCCAGAAGACGGCCGACTCCACGGAACAGCGGGACTGACCGCTCAGCGCCCGGCCGGAACCGCCACTCCCATCACCTCCCGGGCGTGGCGGTCCGGCGTCATGCGCAGCCGCCAGGCCTGCCAGCCCGCCTCCAGGCTCACGCCCCGCTCCAGCAGCAGCGCGTAGGCCGGCACCCACTCGGCGAGCTTCTCGTCCCGCAGCGGATGCGTGGCGCGGGCCAGCTGCGCCAGCTCCTCCTGGGCGACGGCCGTACCCACGTCCACCCCGCCCGGCGCCGCGTACGGCAGCAGGGTGCAGCGCAGGAAGCGGGCCCAGTCCTCGCCGCGCAGGTCGCCGTAGGACGTGAACAGGGTCAGCGCCTCGTCGCACAGGGCCAGCGCCTGCGGGATCCGGGCGTTGCCCGCGTCCACCACCGCCAGCTCCAGACAGGTCCAGGCCTCGCCGTGGGCGACGCCGATCCGCTGGAAGTCGGCGCGGGCGTCCACGAGCAGCTGGCGGGCGAAGCCCGAGTTGCGCAGCGAGCCGGTCTGCGCGGCCCGCTGGTCCCGGGTGGCCCGGGCCGAGTGGTGCCGAGCACAGGCCAGGCCGTACACGTCGCGCATCCGGGAGAACATCTGCCGGGAACGTTCGAGATCGCGGACCGCCTGGTCCAGCTCGCCCGTCTCCTCCAGGGCCTGGCCGAGGTAGTACAGCGTCCAGGCCTCGCCGCGCGCGTCCTCGTTGTCCCGGTGCCTGGCCGCCGCCTGGCGCAGCCCCTCCACGGCGGGGGACGCGTCGCCGTCGACCAGCCGCGCCCGGGCCAGCTGCGTCAGCGCCCAGGCCTCGCCGCGTGCGTCGTGCGTACGGCCGTACCGCTCCAGGGCGGCCCGCAGCTCCGTCTCCGCGCGCGGCACGTCACCCATCCGCAGGGCCAGCTGGCCGAGCTGGAAGTGGGCCCAGGCCTCGCCGTGCAGGGAGCCGCCCTCGCGGTGCAGGACCAGGGAGCGGGTGAGCAGGTCCAGGGCTTGAGACAGCCGGGCGCGGTCGCGCTGGACCGCCGCCAGCGCGTGCATCGTCCACGCCCGGTCCGTCGCCAGCTCCTCGGCCGCCTGCAGATCGAGGGCCTCCTGGAGCTTGCCGGCCGCCTCCGTGAGGTTGCCCTGGTGGTGCAGGGTGATCCCGAGGGAGCACAGGGCGCGGGCGGCGCCCGCGTCGTGGTGCGCCTCCCGGTAGAGGTCCACGACCGAGGCGAGCGTGGTGCGTGCCTTGTCCAGTTCGCCCAGATGACGGGCCGCGATACCCGTGCGCCACTGCACGGAACGCACCAGCAGTCCCTCGTCGACGGCCTGGGCCAGCTCGCTGATCTCGCCCAGCCGGTACAGGTCCCCGCGCAGCAGACAGTAGTCGCACAGGGCGCCGAGCAGGTTCAGCACGGCCGCCTGGTTCACGCCCTCCGCGTGCCGCAGGGCCGCCGTGATGAAGCTGGACTCGTCGTCCAGCCAGCGCAGCGCCTCGTCCAGCGAGGTGAAGCCGTGCGGGCCGAACCGGTCCGAGCGCGTCGACATGTTGCCGTCGACCAGCCGCAGCACCGAGTCGGCCAGCTCCGCGTAGTTCACGATCAGCCGCTCCTGCGCGGCCGTGCGCTCGGCCGGGTCCTCCTCGTCCAGCAGCCGGGCCTGCGCGAAGGCGCGCACCAGGTCGTGCAGCCGGTAGCGGCTGCCGCGCACATGGTCGATCAGACCGGCCCGGGCGAGCGCGGCCAGATGACGGGTCGCCTCCGGCTCGTCGGTGGCCAGCAGGGCGGCGGCCGCCGCCGCGCCCAGCGAGGCCCGGCCGGCCAGCGCCAGCCGCCTCAGCAGCCGGCGCGCCGTCTCCGACTGGTCGGTGTAGCGCAGCCACAGCACCCGCTCCACCGGCTCCACCGGGCCGTACGCGCCGAGGTCCGTGGCCAGCTGCCGCGGTGAGCGCGGGCCCAGCGACGAGCCCGCGACGCGCAGCGCCAGCGGCAGGCTCCCGCACAACTGCCGGATCCGGTCGGTGGATTCGGCGTCGTACGGCCCCGACACGTCCTGCGCGGCCGCGCCCAGCAGCTCCTCGGCGCCCGCCGCGTCCAGCGCCGCCACGGGCAGATGGTGCACCCAGGCCACCAGGTCCGCGGGCAGCTCCAGCGCGGTGCGAGCGGTGACCAGGACCAGGCTGTCGGAGTGCTCCGGCACCAGCGCGCGCACCTGCTCCGGGTCCGAGGCGTCGTCCAGCACGATCGTCACCGGCAGGCCGTTCAGATGCCGGTGGTACAGCTCGCCGAGCCGCTTGACCTGCTGGTCGGGGGAGGAGCGCTCACGGAACAGCAGCTGCTCGCGGGGAGCGCCGAGCCGGTTGAGCAGGTGCAGCAGGGCGTCCCGGGTGGGCAGCGGCGGCTCCTCCCGGCTGCCGCCGCGCAGGTCCACGACGACCGCGCCACGGAAGTGGTCCCTGAGGTCGTGCGCCGCCCGGACCGCGAGCGTCGTACGGCCCGAGCCTGGCTCTCCGTGCAGCACGACCACCGTCGGCCGGGTCTCGGTGGCCGCCCGGGCCGACTGCGCCCACTGCCTGATCCGCGCCAGCTCCTGCCGACGCCCCGCGAACGGCCCGTCTGGCTCCGGCAGTTGACCGAACGACTGCTCCAACACCGTACGCCTGCGGGCCGCCGCGCTCTTGTCCGCGCCGCGCAGCGCCGGGCCGCCCGGCTTCTTCGGACCCATGGAGGTGCTGAGCACCCGCTGCTGGTCGAGGAACGGGCGGATGCCGCGCACCTCCAGCGCGGTCAGCCACTGCAGCCGCAGCTGCTCCGGGCCGCCGGGCTGGCCGGCCGCGCCCGCGCGGTGGTGGGCGGCGGGCAGATGGGACCCGGCCACCTTCACCACGGTCGCCGCGGCCCCCACCACACCCACGGCGACGCCCGCGCCGACGGCCGTACCCGTGCCGGTACCGAGGGACAGGTCGGCGACGGCCGCGGCCACCGCGGCAACACCCGCCACCAGCAGGGCCGTTCCGGCGCCCTCGCGTGCGTACCGCTGGCCGAAGGTGAGGCGGCCGGCGTCGGCCTCGTCGAGCGCGCGCGTGTAGGTCTCGTACTCCTCGGCGGCGGTCTGCGCCATGGCGTCCAGCGCACCGCGTCCCCGCGACAGGAGCAGCTGCGCGTCGGTCCGTCCGCCGGAGCGCCGCACCTCCTCCTCCACGGCCCGGCCCAGCAGCCGCTCGGCCTCCGCCCGGTGGCTGTCCCGCATGTCCCGTCCCCCTCCGGTGGCAACTCCTTTGCCTACGAGTGTCCTTCGGGGGCGGCGGGAACGCGAGGGGCTGAGATCAGGGGGCAGGTGAGGGTTTCGTGGTGGTAACTCCCTTGTGTGCCGCCGACTTCTGCTGCGCGGCCGACTTCTGCGGCTCCGACAACGCCATGGCCACGCACGCCCCAGCCAGCGCCGTCTCCACCACCGCACACCCGAGAGCCATCACCAGGTCGCCGCCCGACCGGGACGTCGTCACGTCGAACCACGCGTCCAGCACTGCCGTCGCCGCCGTCGCCGCGGCCGTGAGGCGGGCCCGGGGGTCAGCGCGCAGGCCCAGCAAGGCCGTTGCGGCGCAGCCCGTCGCCATGAGGACGTCGAGGCCGATCCAGGCCAGCGACCAGTGCCGTACCTCCGTGCTGCCCGGCAGGGTCAGGGCGAGCACCACCATCCACGGCACGAGCAGAACGGCCCCCGTCCCGAGCAGGATCAGCTTCCACTTCTTGAGTGGCCCCTTGATCGTCTTCAGCGTCCTCATCGCGACCCCCGTTTCGACGTCTCCTGCCCCAACCGTAGATCGCAGAGAAATCTCTGCAAAGAAAAATCGGCAGATATCAGGGACGGCTCAGGGTTCTCAGGGTTCGGAGCTGCTGCCGGTTGACAGGGCTTGAGTGTGTTGTGGCGTGTATGAGTGAGTGCCGCGGCTGCCGGTCCGCACGGTATCGATGGGGAATGGGAGTTCTTGCATCGAATATGTGACCTTTACGGGAGGTGCTCGTTGGAAGGGTGACGAGCTCCTCGGCACAGGACAGGGGGTGGGGCATGGGTGTGCTGCGCGAGCCTGCGGTGCCGTTCGTTGCTCTCGGCCCGTCCGGTGTTGCCGTCCGTGCCCGGCTCAAGCGCCTGACGCCCGGTGACGAGGAGGTGCTCAGGCTGGTCGGTGAGCACTTGAGCACCCTGGCTGGACGGGATCTGCGGGCCCGCTGTGCTGCCGGTCTGGAGCACGACACGGACGCGTGGGCGGAGCGCAAGCGGGCCCTGACCGAGAAGTCCTCCTCGCGCTGGGCCGGGTCGATCACGAGGGCCACGCACGATCAGTGGGCGCTGGCTCGGCGTGCCCAGTCGGCGCACGTCCAGAGTCTTGAGGCGGGTGTGGGCGTGATCGCGCACCGGTTGTCGCTGCCGGTGGGGGAGCCGGGGATCAAGCGGGCGCCGGGCGGGTACCGCACCCGTCAGGAGTGGCATGCCAAGTCCCGACGGCTGCATGTGCTTGCCGACCGTCTGGAGTGCGAGCGGGCAGAGCGGGAGGCCGGTCGGGTACGTGTGGTGCGGGGTGGGAAGCGGCTGCTGAACACCCGGCACCACCTCGAAGCAGCCGCGCTGAGTGAGGATGCCTGGCGCCTCCGGTGGGAAGCCTCGCGGCGGTTTCTCCAGGCGGACGGGGAGTCGGGCAAGCGGTTCGGGAACGAGACGATCCGCGTCACGCCGGACGGTGAGGTCAGCATCAAGCTCCCCGCCCCGCTGGCAAACTTGGCCAACAGTCATAACGGCCGGTATGTGCTCGCTTGCCGTGTCGTCTTCCATCATCGGGGTCAGGAATGGGCCGACCGGACCGCCGCGAACCGGGCGGTGGCGTACCGCATCCACGAGGACGTACAGCGCGGCCGCTGGTATCTGACCGCCTCCTGGCAGATTCCACCGGTCAAGACCGTGCCCCTGGTCCAGGCGCGCGCGGGCGGACTGGTGGGCGTCGACACCAACGCCGACCACCTGGCCGCATGGAGGCTCGACGTCCACGGAAATCCGGTCGGCAAGCCGCACCGGTTCGACTACGACCTGTCCGGTACCGCTAAGCATCGGGACGCGCAGGTACGGCAGGCCCTGATTCGCCTCCTGCACTGGGCCAGGCACCACGGCCTCGCCATCGCCATCGAAGACCTGGACTTCCAGGCGGAGAAGACGCGGGAGAAGCATGGGCGCCGCAAGCGGTTCCGCGCGCTCATCTCCGGCATGCCTGTAGCCAGGTTGCGGGCGCGACTGGTGAGCATGGCCGCCGAACTCGGCATCACCGTCGTTGCGGTCGATCCCGCCTACACCTCCAAGTGGGGCGCCCAGCACTGGCAGAAGCCCCTCACCAGTAAAACCAGGAAGATCGCTCGCCACGACGCGGCAGCCGTGGCGATCGGAAGGCGCGCCCTGGGACACCCGATCCGGCGACGGACGGCACCGCCCCGCACCCACCAGAGCGATGGATGCGGGCATCGGACCGTCCAGGCCCGACCGGGCACCCCGGGGTGTGAGGAAACCCGCCCCCGTATCCCCGGACCACGGACTCGATCCGTGCGCGCCGGATACGGCGAGAAAGCGGGGGACCAGTGTGCCCAGCACCGTTCGGGGCACACGGCTGAGCATGAGTCCTGGCAACAGGACTCACTCCCGCTCAGTCTTTAGGAACGGTTACGGTGGCCGCATGACCGACGGCATGCCCGAGATGACCAGCCTTGAGCGCACCGCTCTCTACAAGTCCCTGGGCAACCCGCTGCGCCGCCGGATCCTCGACTACCTCGGCCGGCACGGCGAGGCGAACTCCACCGTCCTGGCCCGCGAACTCGGCGAGAGCTCCGGCACCACCAGCTACCACCTGCGCAAACTCGCCGAGCAGCGACTCATCGAGGAGATCCCGGAGAAGTCCGGCGGGCGCGAGCGCTGGTGGCGGGCGCTGCCCTTCAGCCACACCACACCCGACCCGGCCACGATGTCCCCGGAGGAGTACGCGGCCGCGGAACAGCTCGCCCACCTCAAGATCGAGGTCGACACCGCCCTCTTCCGCCGCGCCCACCAGGAGTACCGGGGTCCGGAGGGATGGGCGCAGGTCCAGCGGAACGGCACCTGGATGACCAGGGACGAACTCCTCGCCTTCATGAGGGAGTACCACGCCCTGCTGGACCGCCACGGCCACTCCCGCGAGACCGCCCCCGACGGGGCACGCCCGGTCAGTATGCGGTTCTACGCCGTCCCGGAAGCCGTTCCGGAAGCCTTCCCGGAGGCTGTCCCGGAAGCCCTCCCCGAAGCAGCTTCGGGCGCCGTCGAAGCCCGCAACACATCACCTGTGGACGGGTGATGCGCCCGTCCACAGGTGTGGCTATCGTGATCGCGGACATCGAAGGGTCAGACGGGGGAGCGCATGTCTGCGGACAACGGTTCGTTCACGGGTCCGCCGCCGGGACCACAGCAGTCGAACCAGCCTCGCTGGGCCTGGTGGGTCGTCGGGATCGTCATCCCGCTGGTGGGAATCATCGTCACGGTCATGGCGAGCCGACCGGGCTCGTCGGACGACAACGGCGCGCAGTCGGCGCCGACGCAGTCGTCCGCCGCGGCGGGCTCCACCGATCAGCAGCAGTCCGGCCAGGACCAGTCCGGCCAGGCGCAGCCGTCGGCCGCCAAGAGCGCCGAAACGGTGCGCGCGGTGTTCGGACCGAAGGACGTGGGTGCCGACACGACCAACGCCGGGTCGTACATCGACCTGGACACGCCCCAGCCACTCGTGTCGCCGACCCGCATCAACGGCGGGGACATCATTTTCTCGGCGTCCATCGGTGATCCGAACCTGTTCGTGCCGGAGTCCGCTTCCAACCTGGCTCCGCTGCCCCGCTCCGGCGCCGCCCCGACGGCCGCGGAGTGCGCCGACAGCGTGGACAGCAACGGCACCTACACGGCGAACGTGAAGCGGGGCGACCGTTTCTGCCTGCTCACCGACGGAGGCCGGGTCGCCTACCTCCGCGTCGTCACCGCGCCGAGCACGGGCACCGGAAAGCTCAACATCACCGTGTGGAACACGCCTGACGCCTGATGTTCGGGGTACTGCGGCAGGATGGACCCCATGCCGAACCGACTGGCCCATGAGACGTCCCCCTACCTCCTCCAGCACGCGGACAACCCGGTGGACTGGTGGCCCTGGTCGGCCGAGGCCTTCGAAGCCGCCCGCGAGACGAACAGACCCGTCCTCCTGAGCGTCGGCTACAGCAGTTGCCACTGGTGCCATGTCATGGCTCACGAGTCCTTCGAGGACCAGGCCACGGCCGACTACCTCAACGAGCACTTCGTCAGCGTCAAGGTCGACCGCGAGGAGCGTCCGGACGTCGACGCCGTCTACATGGAGGCCGTCCAGGCGGCCACCGGCCAGGGTGGCTGGCCCATGACCGTGTTCCTCACCCCGGACGCCGAGCCCTTCTACTTCGGCACCTACTTCCCGCCCGCGCCCCGGCACGGCATGCCCTCCTTCCGGCAGGTGCTGGAGGGCGTCCGGCAGGCCTGGGACGACCGGCGCGACGAGGTCGGCGAGGTCGCCGGGAAGATCGTGCGCGATCTCGCGCAGCGGGAGATCGGCTATCAGACCGACCGGGTTCCCGGCGAGCCGGACCTCGCCCAGGCCCTCCTCGGGCTCACCCGCGAGTACGACCCGCAGCGCGGCGGATTCGGCGGTGCGCCGAAGTTCCCGCCGTCCATGGTCCTGGAGTTCCTGCTGCGCCACCATGCCCGCACCGGCGCCGAAGGCGCCCTGCAGATGGCCCAGGACACCTGCGAGCGGATGGCCCGGGGCGGGATCTACGACCAGCTCGGCGGCGGCTTCGCCCGCTACTCCGTCGACCGCGACTGGACCGTGCCGCACTTCGAGAAGATGCTGTACGACAACGCCCTGCTGTGCCGCGTGTACGCGCATCTGTGGCGGGCCACAGCCCGCGGCGGAGCCGCTGATGGACACAGCGACCTCGCGCGCCGTGTCGCGCTGGAGACCGCCGACTTCATGGTGCGTGAACTGCGCACCGGCGAGGGCGGGTTCGCATCGGCGCTCGACGCGGACAGCGACGACGGGAGCGGGCGGCACGTCGAGGGCGCGTACTACGTGTGGACCCCCGAGCAGCTGCGGGACGCCCTCGGCGACGAGGACGCCGAGTCGGCCGCCCAGTACTTCGGGGTGACCGAGGAAGGCACCTTCGAGCACGGGCAGTCGGTCCTCCAACTCCCGCAGACGGAGGGTGTCTTCGAGGCCGGGAAGATCGCGTCGGTCAAGGAGCGCCTGCTGGCGAAGCGCGCGCAGCGGCCCGCACCAGGACGCGACGACAAGGTCGTCGCCGCCTGGAACGGGCTGGTGATCGCCGCGCTCGCCGAGACCGGCGCCTACTTCGAGCGGCCCGACCTCGTCGAGGCCGCCGTCTCCGCCGCCGACCTCCTCGTGCGCGTGCATCTCGACGAGCACGCGCGGCTCGCCCGGACCAGCAAGGACGGACGGGTGGGCCCGAACGCGGGCGTGCTGGAGGACTACGCGGACGTCGCCGAAGGCTTCCTCGCGCTCGCGTCCGTGACCGGCGAGGGGGTCTGGCTGGACTTCGCCGGGCTGCTCCTCGACCATGTGCTGGCCCGCTTCACCGACCCCGGCAGCGGTGCCCTCTACGACACCGCCTCCGACGCCGAGCGGTTGATCCGCCGGCCCCAGGACCCCACCGACAACGCCACCCCGTCCGGCTGGACCGCGGCGGCCGGCGCCCTGCTGAGCTATGCGGCCCACACCGGCTCGGAGCCCCATCGGGCCGCCGCGGAAAGGGCGTTGGGTGTGGTGAAGACGCTCGGTCCGCGCGTGCCGCGGTTCATCGGGTGGGGACTGGCCGCCGCGGAAGGGCTGCTCGACGGACCCCGGGAGGTCGCGGTCGTCGGGCCGTCCCTCGCCGACGAGCGGACGACCGCCCTGCACCGTACGGCACTTCTCGGCACCGCGCCGGGCGCCGTCGTCGCCGTCGGGACTCCGGACAGTGACGAGTTCCCCCTGCTCACCGACCGTCCGCTCGTGGGCGGTGAACCGGCCGCGTACATCTGCCGTAACTTCACTTGTGACGTCCCGACGACGGATCCGGAGCGGCTGGGGGCGGCGCTGAACACCCGCTGACCCGCCAGAAGGCGCGGGAGGGCGGGTCAGGCGAACTGTCCAAATGTGAGCAGGTGTTCGGATAGATCCCGCTACCCCCAACACCGTTCCGAAACACGTTATTTATCGGAACAGCTCCCGCGCTTCACAGATCCCCCCTAGTCTCTCCGCATTGGTGCGACAGGTGTGAATGACTGTTGCGCGCACAGGGGGTTTTGGGGATCTGGGGGGATCTTTTTGCTGACGTCTGTCTTTATTGCTGCCGTTTCACTTGCTCTGTTTTGGATGGCCGCCTTCACCCTGTGGTGGCAGATGCACGCGTGGCGCACGCCCGAGGTGCTCGCCTCCACCCGATTCAGCAGACCGGACGGGGAAGAGCACCTGTCCTTCTCGCTGCTCCTGCCGGCCCGGCACGAGCAGGCCGTGCTCGACCACACCATCCAGCGGCTGCTGGAGTCCACGCACACCGACTTCGAGATCATCGTGATCGTCGGGCACGACGACCCGGAGACCACCGAGGTGGCCCGGGCGGCGGCCGAGCGCGACCGGCGTGTCCGTGTCGTCGTCGACACGCACGAGAAGAAGAACAAGCCCAAGGCCATGAACACGGCGCTGCCGCACTGCCGCGGTGACGTCGTCGGGGTCTTCGACGCCGAGGACCAGGTCCACCCGGAGCTGCTCGCCCACGTCGACCACGCGTTCCGGACCACGGAGGCGGACGTCGTCCAGGGCGGCGTCCAGCTCATCAACTTCCACTCCAACTGGTACAGCCTGCGCAACTGCCTGGAGTACTTCTTCTGGTTCCGCTCCCGGCTGCACCTGCACGCGCAGAAGGGGTTCATCCCGCTCGGCGGCAACACCGTCTTCGTACGGACCGACGTCCTCAGGGAAGCGGACGGCTGGGACCCCAACTGCCTCGCCGAGGACTGCGACCTGGGGGTTCGCCTGTCCAGCGTCGGCAAGAAGGTCGTCGTCGCCTACGACTCCGACATGGTCACCCGTGAGGAGACCCCCGGCTCGCTGATGTCGCTGCTGAAGCAGCGCACCCGCTGGAACCAGGGCTTCCTGCAGGTCTACCGGAAGCAGGACTGGAAGCAACTGCCCGCTCTGCGTCAGCGGTTGCTCGCCCGGTACACGCTGATGACGCCGTTCCTGCAGGCCTTCTCCGGTGTGATCATCCCGGTGAACGCGGCCGTCGCGCTCTTCCTCGACGTGCCCGTCGGGGTCGCCTTCCTCACCTTCCTGCCGCTGGTCACCGCCGCCGTCACCTTCGTCTTCGAGGTGGTCGGACTGCACGACTTCGGCAAGCAGTACGGGCTCCGGGTCCGCTTCGTCCACTACGTGAAGCTCGTCGTGGGTGGCCCCTTCTACCAGGTCCTCCTCGCCGGAGCCGCGATCCGCGCCGTGTGGCGCGAGCACCGCGGCCGGAACGACTGGGAGTTGACCACGCACGTCGGCGCGCACCTCACCGCGGCCGAGCCGATCCGAGAGGACGTTCCTGCGTGACCTCCACTCTTCCCGCGGTGACCACTCCGACGGTCCCCGCGCAGCGCAAGCCTGCGCCTGATGAGCGTTCGACCAGCCGAACAAGCCCGCCGGAGCGACTCCGCGCCTCCCGCTCCGACCTGCTGCTGTGCGGTCTTCTGCTCGTGGCGATCCTCGTCGTCCAGGGCTGGAACATCGCCGACTATCCGACCCTCAGCGACGACGAGGGCACCTACCTCGCCCAGGCCTGGGCCGTCCAGCAGGGCAAGGGCCTGGCCCACTACACCTACTGGTACGACCACCCGCCGCTCGGCTGGCTCCAGATAGCCCTGCTCACCTGGATACCCTCGGCGATCAGCCCCGGCTCGATGACCGTCGGCTCCATGCGGATCGCCATGCTGGTGATCAGCGGCATCAGCGCGGTGCTGGTCTACGTCCTCGGCCGCAGGCTCTCCCTGCCCCGCTGGGCCGCCGGGCTCGGCATGGCCCTCTTCGGGCTCTCCCCGCTGGCCGTCGTGCTCCAGCGCGAGATCTTCCTCGACAACATCGCCGTGATGTGGCTGCTGCTGGCGTTCTGCCTGGCCGCCTCGCCCAGCAGGCACCTGTGGCACCACTTCGGTGCGGGCCTCGCGGCCGCCGCGGGCGTGCTCACCAAGGAGACGATGCTCGTCGTCCTGCCCGCCCTGTTCGTCACCATGTGGCGGCACAGCCACCGCGACACCCGCAAGTTCGCCCTCACCGGAGCCGTCACCGCCTGCGCCCTGATCGGCTTCTCCTACCCGCTCTTCGCCCTGCTGAAGGGCGAGCTGTTCCCGGGCAGCGGGCACGTCTCGCTCTGGGACGGCATCAAGTACCAGATGTCCAGGCCCGGTTCGGGCTTCATCCTGGACACCTCCTCCGGCTCCTACGGCGTCCTGCACTCCTGGCTGTACTACGACCGGGTGCTGCCCCTCGGCGGCCTCGCCGGAGCCCTGCTGCTGATCGTCACCTGGCGCTGGTCGGTGACCGCCCGTGCCCTCGCCGGACCGGCCCTGACCGTGGCGATCCTGGCCGCCGTGGCGCTGCGCCCGGGCGGCTATCTGCCCGCCATGTACATCATCGGCGCGCTGCCCTTCCTCGCCCTGGTCCTGGCCGGCGGCGCCGCCTCCGTCACCCACGCGGTCGTGCGCCGTCGGCGCGCCGACGGCGAGAACCGGTACGTCACCGGCGGCCGGTACGCGCTGGCCGCCGTGCTGGCCCTCGCCGCCGGCGTCTTCGTGGTACCGCACTGGTACGACGGCGACCGCACCGCCCTCACCGCGGACGCCAACAGGCCCTACCGGCAGGCCTCCGCCTGGCTCAGCACCAAGGTCGAGCACCCGAAGGCCACCCGGGTCCTGGTCGACGACGCCCTCTGGCTGGACCTCGTGCACGCCGGGTACCGGCCCGGGCTCGGCGCGATCTGGTTCTACAAGGCCGACCTCGACCCGGCCGTCACCAAGACCATGCCGCACGGCTGGCGGGACATCGACTACGTCGTCGCCTCGCCGACCGTCCGCCGCGACGCCAAGGACCTGCCCAACGTCAAGGCCGCCATCCAGCACTCCGAGCCGGTCGCCACCTTCGGCACCGGACCCGACCGCATCGAGATCCGGCAGATCCGGACGGCAGCCGCGGGAGGCGCGCGATGAGCAGCCACGAGTACGCGGTTCCCGCCGAGGGCCTGGACGCGGCGGAAGTCGCCGAGCCCGGTGCCGTCACCATCGTCGTACCGACCTTCAACGAGTCCGCGAACATACGGCAGTTGCTGCACCGGATCACCGAGTCGGTGCCCGCGCGGCTGCCCTGCGAAGTCGTCTTCGTGGACGACTCCACCGACGACACCCCCGAGGTGATCCGCGCTGCGGCGCAGGACTGCCCGTTCCCGGTGGCCGTGCTGCACCGCGAGGAGCCGGTCGGCGGGCTCGGCGGTGCGGTGGTCGAGGGGCTGAAGGCGGCGTCCTCGGACTGGATCGTCGTCATGGACGGCGACTGCCAGCATCCCCCCTCCCTCGTGCCGGAGCTGGTGGCCACCGGCGAGCGGACGAACGCCGGGCTCGTCGTCGCCTCCCGGTACATCAAGGGCGGCAGCCGGGCCGGACTCGCCGGCAGCTACCGGGTGGCCGTCTCGCGCGGTGCGACCTGGCTGACCAAGGCGCTGTTCCCGCGCCGCCTGCACGGCATCAGCGACCCGATGAGCGGCTTCTTCGCCATCCGGCGCAGCGCGGTCACCGCCGACGTGCTCAAGCCGCTCGGCTACAAGATCCTCCTGGAGCTGGCCGTACGCAGCCGCCCCCGGCAGGTCGCCGAGGTGCCGTTCGTCTTCCAGGACCGGTTCGCGGGCGAGTCCAAGTCGACCGCGCAGGAGGGCTTCCGCTTCCTGCGCCACCTGCTCGGGCTGCGCACCGCCTCGCCGGTCGCCCGCATGGTGGGCTTCGGACTGATCGGGGCGAGCGGCTTCGTGCCGAACCTGGTCGGACTGTGGGCGCTGACCGTGCTCGGCCTGCACTACGTCCCCGCCGAGATCCTCGCCAACCAGCTCGGCGTCGCCTGGAACTTCCTGCTCATCGAGCAGCTGCTGTTCCGCGACCGGCGCGCGCACCGCCGCTGGTGGGACCGGCTCGGCCGGTTCGCACTGCTCGCCAACGCGGACCTGGTGCTGCGCATCCCGCTGATCGCGCTGCTCGTCGACCGGTTCGGGATGGGTGCGCTGTCCGCCACCGCGCTCGCACTGGTGACGACGTTCGTCCTGCGCTTCGTCGGGACCGAAGCGCTGGTCTATCTCCCGCGCCGGCGGGGGGACCGTACAACCCCAAGGAGAGCCGTGTGAACAAACACCGCAGACGGACCGCGCTGGTCGGGGTGGGGGCCCTGACCGCCGGTCTGCTCCTCACCTCGCCACAGAGCGCCGTGGCCGCCAACCTGGTCAAGAACCCGGGCTTCGAGACCGCCGGCACGGACGACATGCCGTACTGCTGGGAGAAGTCCGGCTGGGGCGACAACGACTTCAGCTTCCAGACCACGTCCGACGCGCACTCCGGTGCCAAGGCCATGAAGGTCACGCTGACCCGCCGGGTGGACGGCGACCGCAAGGCGCTGATCACCGAGTCCACCGCGTGCGCGCCGGTGGTGACCGTCGGCAAGCAGTACGACCTCGGGCTCTGGTACAAGACCACCACGCCCGACGCCAACGTCACCCTGTTCCGGCACGACAGCACCGCCGGCTGGCAGTACTGGACCGACCTCAAGACGCTGGACATGGCGTCGAGCTGGACCCGGGCCACGGTCCGCACGCCGGGGGTCCCGGCCGGCACCGACCGCATCACCTGGGGGGTGTCGGTCTACGGCACCGGTTCGGCGACCACCGACGACTACACCATGGACCAGGTCCCGGACACGGTCCCGCCTCCGTCGTGCACGGCCACGAAGCAGATCTGCGCCAACGGAAGCTGGTCCGTGCTGCCGACGCAGAACCCGGTCCGCTCCATGCACTCCGTCGTCCTCAACAACGGCAAGGTGCTGCTGATCGCCGGCTCCGGCAACAGCGAGGAGAACTTCAACGCGGGCACCTTCACCTCGGCGGTGTACGACCCGGCGGGCGGCACCTACAAGGTCATCCCGACGCCCAAGGACATGTTCTGCGCGGGCCATGTGCAGCTCCAGGACGGGCGGGTCCTCGTCATGAGCGGCAACAAGGCCTACCCGGTGCCCGGCGGGCACGGGTACGAGGGCTTCAAGGACTCGTACATCTTCGACCCGCAGACCGAGACCTACAGCAAGACCAACGACCTCAACGACGGCCACTGGTACCCGTCGGCGACCGAGCTGGGCAACGGTGACGTCATCTCCTTCGGCGGTCTGCGCGAGGACTCCAGCGGATCGGTGACCGCGGAGCGCTGGTCGGACAAGGACCAGCAGTGGCTGCCGCTGTGGAAGGTCAACCAGACCTGGTCGTACTGGGGTCTGTACCCGTCGATGGTCCTCATGCAGGACGGCCGCCTCTTCTACACGGGCAGCCATGTCTTCGGCAACAACATCCCCGGCACCGGCTCGGCGGTCTACGACTACGACGCCAACACGGTCACCCAGATCCCGGGGCTGCAGAACAAGGACGAGCGGGACCAGTCGGCGAGCGTGCTGCTGCCCCCGGCGCAGGACCAGAAGGTCCTCACCATCGGCGGCGGCAACATCGACTCCAACCCCGACGCCAACCGCCTCACCGACCTGATCGACCTCAAGCAGGCGAACCCGTCGTACGTCGCCGGCCCGCCGATCCCGCAGGGCGCGGTGGACCTCGGCAACGGAAAGGTCGCCGAGACGGGCAATCAGGGCAAGATGTACGTCTCCGCTGTCCTGCTGCCCGACGGCAAGGTGCTGGAGACGGGCGGCGCCCTGCACAACCGGGCCAATCCGGTGTACGAGTCCTCGATCTACGACCCGGCCACCAACCGGTTCGAGGCTGTCGCCGCCGACCCCGAGTCCCGCGGCTACCACTCCTCCGCGTTCCTGCTGCCCGACGGCCGGGTGATGTCCACCGGTGACAACCCGGGCAACGGCACCTGGAACCACAACGTGTCGATCTACACCCCGCCCTACCTCTACAAGGGCACCCGCCCGACGATCACCTCGGTGATCAACCAGGAGTGGAAGTACGGCGACACCCAGCGGATCACGGTCGACCGGCCCATCGCCAAGGCCGAGCTGATCCGCCCGGCCGCGGTCACCCACTCCTCCGACCCGAACCAGCGCTTCGTCGACCTGCCGCTGTCCGTCGACGGCAACAATGTCGACCTGAACGTGACGAGCAACCCCAACCTGGCCCCGCCCGGCTGGTACATGCTCTTCGCGGTGGACGCCAACGGGGTGCCGTCGGTGGCCAGGTGGGTGCATCTGCAGGGGCCGGCCGCGCTCAGCGCCTCGGCCGCCTCCCCGCACGTCCACTCCTTCGCCGACTCGCTGTCGGGCAAGGTCTCCGGGCCGGGCAGGAAGCGGACGTCGCAGAAGATCAGCCCGACGATCTCCGGCTGCGACCGGCACTACGGCTCGGTCAACGTGTGCGTACCGACGGTCTTCCCGCCCCAGGTGAAGAAGACGACCGCCGCCCGCTGCACCTGGCTGAAGCAGAACCACTACGGCCGCCTCGAGGTCAACGGCGGTGACGACCCGCTGGGTCTCGACCGCAACAGGGACGGCGTGGCCTGCGGGAAGGGAGACACCCGCAGGGCCTAGCCCCGGTCGGCGAGGGCGCGCTCAACGATGGCTTCCAGCTGGTCGTGGTGCGCGCCCTTCCAGTAGGCGCGGCCGCATTCCGTGCACTGGGCGAAGACGTCGTACGAGCGCTGCGTGCCGCCCTTGAGACGGTCGGCCAGTTCTTCCTTGGTGGCCTCTTTCAGCAGGCCGTTGCAGGCGGTGCAGCGGGTCCAGGGGCGGAGGTCCGGGGCGAAGCGGTCGAGGACGTCCTGCAGCTGGTCGTCGGGGCGGGTGCTGTAGATGTACGCCCCGGCCCACAGCTCGCGGCGGCGCAGCAGGCCCCGGTCGCGGCTGAGCATGACCCGCTTCTCCGCGGCCGAGCGGGAGGCCAGCGCCGGGTCGCCGATGTCGGTCGACTCGTACGCCGTGTCCACGCCGAGCAGCCGCAGCCGGCGGGCGAGGGTGCCGAGGTGGACGTCGAGGAGGAAGCGGAGAGGGGCGCCGGGGACCTGCTGGGGGCGTTGCACGGCGCGGACCGAGACGCGCTCGTCCGCCGCCGGGATGTGCGACGGCGGCACCTCGCGGCCGTCCACCACCAGGGCGCCGACCTCCGTCAGCGGGATCCCGAGGGACTCCACCACATGGCCGAGGGTCGAGACGCCGTCCGTGCCCAGGGCGGTGGCGCCCACCCGCCGCACGGGCGGCACGAACAGGTGCAGGGCGGAGGCGACTTCGACGTGGATCTCGGGTCCGTTCACATCGTCAGGATGGCACGGGGCCGGGCCGGGACCTCAGGGTTTTTCGGTGGGAAGGCCGTGTTCGAGGACGTTCAGGGTGCGGTCGACGAGGCTCTCGAAGTCGTCCCGCTGGCCGTGCTCGGCCCAGTACATGGACGTCTCCATCAGGCCGCCGATCAGCGACATGGCGTAGACCCGCACCTCCAGGCTCTCCGGATCGCGGCCGGTGCGCTCGCCGATGGCCTGGCAGAGCATGTGGCCGGTCACCGACATGCTCTCCATCATGCGCGAGCGCACCGCGGGGACCTGGACCATCAGGTGCGTCCGCAGCTGCAGGATCCGCTGGTCCTCGTCGACGGCCAGCCGGACGGCCCGCCGCAGCACGTGGCGGATGGTGTCCGCCCAGGGTTCCTCGGCGGGCCGCTGCCTGATCTCCTCCAGGATGAACGGGTCGTACTCGTCCGTGAGGACGATGTCCTCCTTGGTGGGGAAGTAGCGGAAGACGGTCGACGGCGACACCTCCGCCCGGTCGGCGATCTGGTCGATCGTCGTGGCGTCGTACCCCTGCTCCTCGACCAGGGCGTACGTCGCCGCACGGATCGCCTCACGGGTCTTGATCTTCTTGCGTTCGCGCAGACCGAGGCGGGGGCGGTCGGCGGCGGAGGCGGGGGAGTGAGCGGCCGTCATGCCCGTCATTGTCCGGCATCTCCCGCGGGGGCGGCCACGGCCGGGACCTGCTCGCGTTCCGTGCGCCGCGCGGCCGGGGTGTTCGGCAGGAACGCCGCCGCCAGCAGCGCGGAGACCAGGGCGGCACCGCCGCACACCAGCAGGACCACGCCCATGCCGTGGACGTACGCGCCGTTCGCGGAGGCGGCGAGGTGGGCGGAGCCCGTCTTCTCGGCGATCAGATGCGCGGCGACCACCGAGTCCCCGGCCGTGTGGGCCGCCGGTGCGGGCAGGCCGGTCACATCGAGCCGGTCGCGGAAGACGTTGGCCAGCAGGCTGCCGAGCAGGGCGATGCCGATCGCGGAGCCGACCTGGCGCAGGGTCATCAGCAGTCCGGAGCCGCTGCCGGCCCGGTCGCGGGGCAGGGTCGCGAGGGCGCCGGTCATGGACGGTACGAGCGCGCAGCCGAAGCCGAGTCCGGCGATGGTGAGCCACAGGGCGGTGAAGCCGTAGCCCGAGTCGGCCGTCGTACGGCTGCCGAGCAGGGCGGCGAAGGCCAGTACCACCAGGCCGGCGCTGACCGTGGCGCGCGACCCGAAGCGGACGGCGAGCGGGGGAGCGAGCTTCGCGGAGACGGACAGGCCGAGGACCATCGGCAGCATCCGGACGCCGGTGCCGAGGGTGTCGTTGCCGAGGACGGCCTGGAGATAGGGCGGCAGCACGAACATCAGCCCGGACAGCACGAACATCACCAGGGTCGCGGCGACGGTGTTGAGCAGGAAGCCGCGCTGGGCGAGCAGGGTCATGTCCAGCATCGGGCGCCGGACCCGGCGCGAGCGCAGCACCAGTCCGGTGACCAGGACCGCGGCTCCCGCGAACACGGCGAGGATCAGCGGGTCGCCCCAGCCGCGGTCGGGGGCCTCGATGATCGCGTAGATGAGGGCGCCGAGCCCGGCGGTGGTGAACACGGTGGAGAGGGCGTCGACCACGGGGGAGGCCGGATCGCGGGTCTCGGGCAGCAGCAGGACGCAGGCGAGGATGCCGAGCGCGACCATCGGGATGTTGATCAGGAAGACCGAGCCCCACCAGAAGTGGTCGAGCAGCCAGCCGCCGATGATCGGGCCCAGCGGCAGGCCCAGCGCCGAGCCGGTGGAGACGAGGCCGAGGGCCTTGCCCTGCTCGTCGGGCGTGAACAGGGACGGCAGCACGGACATCGCCAGCGGCGTGATCAGCGCGGCGCCGACGCCCATGACGGTGCGGGCGGCGATCACCCAGTTCACGTCCCCGGCCAGGGCACCCATGAGGGAGCCGGCCAGGAAGATCCCGAGTCCGGTGATCAGCATCCGCCGCCGTCCGAACCGGTCACCGAGCAGTCCGGCCGGGAGCATCAGCGCGGCGAACACGACGACGTACGCGTCCGCCATCCACTGCTGCTGGCCGGTGGTGGCGCCGAGCTGCTGCGCCATGGTCGGCAACGCCACGTTGAGGATCGTCATGTCGAAGCCGAGCGTGAGCATGCTCGCGACCAGAGCCCCGAGGGCCCACCAGCGGCGGGGGTCGTGCCGCGTCTCATCGGTCTGGGTGACAGCAACCATGAAATGAGAGTAACCCTCAAAAGATGGTGGTCGTCAATAGGGCTGCTCTGTCAGGGCATGAAAAACGGCCACGGCGGGTGCGCCGTGGCCGGAGAGAGGCTGCTCGAAAGGGTTACGAGTGCTGGTACGCCACCAGCGAGATGCCCACGTAGTGGACGACGAACGCGGCGAGGGTGAAGGAGTGGAAGACCTCGTGGAAGCCGAACCAGCGCGGTGAGGGGTTCGGGCGCTTGATGCCGTAGATCACGCCGCCCGCGCTGTAGAGGAGGCCGCCGACGATCACCAGGACCAGGACGGCGATGCCACCGGTGCGCATGAAGTCGGGCAGGAAGAAGACGGCCGCCCAGCCCATCGCGATGTAGCAGGGGGTGTAGAGCCAGCGTGGGGCGCCGACCCAGAAGACGCGGAAGACGATGCCCGCGGCGGCCGCGGCCCAGATGCCCCACAGCAGCCACTGGCCCTTGGCGCTGGGCAGCAGCAGCATGGTCAGCGGGGTGTAGGTGCCCGCGATGATCAGGAAGATGTTGGCGTGGTCGAGGCGGCGCAGGACGCCGTCCATCCGGGGGCTCCAGTTGCCCCGGTGGTACAGGGCGCTGACGCCGAAGAGCAGGCATGCCGTCAGGACGTAGATCCCGCAGGCGATGCGGCCTCTGGTGGAGTCGGCGAGGGCGGTGAGCACCAGCCCCGCGATGAGTACGGCCGGGAACATGCCGAGGTGCAGCCAGCCGCGGAGCCTGGGCTTGACCGGATGCGGCAAAGAGAGCGCGGTGGGACCGTGGCCGGCGGCCGGCGAGTCCGTGGGCGCGTCGGGGACGGGCGCAGTCATGCGGGGCATGGTACCTACGGAGCCGTAAGTCGCGTGTCAGCGCGCCCTCGTGAGTGGCCGTAACGCAAAAAGTCCTTCCGTTGAACTCCACGTGCACGCAAAGAATCACGGAAACCGTGGGATTCCTCACGTTGCTCACCTGTGATGCCCTCTGGACAGATGGGCACTAGAATCGGATGATCAAATGAGTGCGGTCGGCACCGGATGAGCAGCTACGAAGCGTCCGGGTCGCAGCCCCCACGGGGCGATAAGACAAAAAAATCCCTCAATTAGGAGCAATCGTGGCGCGCGACATCGCGGCTCCCACCGTCATCCCCACCAACCACCAGGAACTGATCTCGTGGGTCAACGAGATCGTCGAACTGACCCAGCCGGACAACGTGGTCTGGTGTGACGGATCCGAGGCCGAGTACGAGCGCCTCAGCGAGGAGCTCGTCGGCAAGGGGACTTTCAAGAAGCTCGACCCGATCAAGCGCCCGCACTCCTACTACGCTGCCTCCGACCCGACCGACGTCGCGCGCGTCGAGGACCGGACCTTCATCTGCTCGGAGAAGGAGGAGGACGCCGGCCCGACCAACCACTGGAAGGCCCCCGCCGAGATGCGGGAGATCTTCGCCGGTGAGAAGGGCCTGTTCCGCGGCTCGATGAAGGGCCGGACGATGTACGTCGTCCCGTTCTGCATGGGCCCCCTCGGCTCCCCGCTGTCCGCGATCGGCGTGGAGATCACCGACTCCGCCTACGTCGCCGTTTCCATGCGCACGATGACGCGTATGGGCCAGGCCGTCCTGGACGAGCTGGGCGACAGCGGCTTCTTCGTCAAGGCCGTCCACTCGCTCGGCGCCCCGCTGGCGGCCGGCGAGGCGGACGTCCCGTGGCCCTGCAACCAGACCAAGTACATCTCCCACTTCCCGGAGAGCCGCGAGATCTGGTCGTACGGCTCCGGCTACGGCGGCAACGCGCTGCTCGGCAAGAAGTGCTACGCCCTGCGCATCGCCTCCGTCATGGCCCGTGACGAGGGCTGGCTGGCCGAGCACATGCTGATCCTCAAGCTCACCCCGCCGCAGGGCGAGTCCAAGTACGTCGCCGCCGCCTTCCCGAGCGCGTGCGGCAAGACCAACCTCGCCATGCTGGAGCCCACGATCTCCGGCTGGACCGTGGAGACCATCGGCGACGACATCGCCTGGATGCGGTTCGGCGAGGACGGCCAGCTGTACGCGATCAACCCCGAGGCCGGTTTCTTCGGCGTCGCGCCCGGCACCGGTGAGCACACCAACGCCAACGCGATGAAGACGCTGTGGGGCAACGCGGTCTTCACGAACGTCGCGCTCACCGACGACGGCGACGTCTGGTGGGAGGGCATGACCGAGGAGTCCCCGGCCCACCTGACCGACTGGAAGGGCAACGACTGGACGCCGGCGTCCGAGACCCCGGCCGCCCACCCGAACGCCCGCTTCACCGTCCCGGCCTCCCAGTGCCCGATCATCGCGCCGGAGTGGGAGGACCCGAAGGGTGTGCCGATCTCGGCGATCCTCTTCGGCGGCCGCCGCGCCACCGCGGTGCCGCTGGTGACGGAGTCCTTCGACTGGAACCACGGCGTCTTCCTCGGCGCCAACGTGGCCTCCGAGAAGACCGCCGCGGCCGAGGGCAAGGTCGGCGAGCTGCGCCGCGACCCGTTCGCGATGCTGCCGTTCTGCGGCTACAACATGGGCGACTACATGGCCCACTGGGTCGACGTGGCCAAGGACAAGGACCAGTCCAAGCTGCCGAAGATCTACTACGTCAACTGGTTCCGGAAGAACGACGAGGGCAAGTTCGTCTGGCCGGGCTTCGGTGAGAACAGCCGCGTCCTGAAGTGGATCGTGGAGCGCCTGAACGGCAAGGCCGAGGGCGTCGAGACCCCGATCGGCGTCCTGCCGACCCGGGAGGCGCTGGACACGAACGGCCTGGAGCTGGCCGAGTCCGACCTGGACTTCCTGCTCACGGTCGACAAGGAGATCTGGCGCGAGGAGGCGGCCCTCGTCCCCGAGCACCTCAACACCTTCGGCGACCACACGCCGAAGGAGCTGTGGGACCAGTACCGCGCGCTGGTCGAGCGCCTGGGCTGAGACCCGCCGACAAGACTCCACGGCCGGTTGGGATGCCCTGACCAGCGATCGTCACGGCCGGCCGTGGTGACAACCCGAGCCGGGGCCCCGCACAACGGCGTGCGGGGCCCCGGCCTTCGTGGATTACGGCATCCCTCAGACGCTGATGTCGAAGAAGAACAGCTGCACCAGGCGGTGGGTGCCGTGCTCCCCGGCGAAATGCTCGTACGACGTGGCCGAGTGCATCAGCTTCGCGTCCCAGATCACCAGCCGGTTGTACTGGCCGGAGATCGACTCGACCAGCTCCCAGTTGTCCTCGTGCTGGATGTTGTACGGGTCGTAGACGACCGAGCGCGCCGTCTCGACGGCCTCGGGGCTGCCGAGGCGCGCCCTCTCCCTCGGGTGGTCGGGCGCGCGCCGGCAGCCGTGGGTCCGGTCGCGCCAGAAGCTGGTGCCGGCACCGGCAGGCGGGTCCGGGTTCAGATAGATCGCAGCGGCGTAGCTCTGCGAGTCGTGGTGCCAGACCAGCGGGTCGTCGTGCGCGGTCTGCTGGAAGACGCCGTTCGCGTTGTGGCCGAGCCATTCGGTGACCGGGGTGCCGAGCAGCCGCGAGAACTCCTCGCGCAGGCCGGGCCAGAGGAAGCGGTGGTCACTGCGCAGACCTTTGAAGTACGCCAGATCGGTGTGGTACTTGGCGTTGAGCGCGATCCTGCGCACCTCGTCCGGGTCGTCGAGGAAGTCGTCCACGGAGAGCAGGTGCGGTGCGGTGGGGGTGAACAGCCGCTTTGCGGCGGGCTTGCGCCGCGCGGCCACGAGGATGTCGGCGGGGACCATCATCGGCAGCTCCGCCGGACCGCTGGAGATCAGATAGCCGCCGTCACCGCGGTCCTCCAGCACGACGGCCACCTCACCGCCGAAGTTGACCTGCTCTCCCGGGTTGAACGCCATGGCCGGACTTCCTTCGCCGTACGCTGATTGACGCTCGAAGATTACGCGTGCACCGGGCCTGTTTCGCGGTATTCGTGGGCAATTAATCTATGGTGCCGTCATGCGTGGACTTCTGTTGGCCGGAGGCACCGGTTCGAGGCTGTGGCCGTTGACCCGCTCGGTGTCGAAGCAATTGCTGCCCGTCTTCGACAAGCCCATGGTTTATTACCCGCTTTCCACACTGGTGATGGCGGGCGTCCGGGAGATTCTGGTCATCACCACTCCCGAAGACCAGTGCCACTTCCGCCGGTTGCTGGGGGACGGCGGTCAACTCGGTCTGCGCCTCGAATATCTGGCGCAGGAGCGCCCCGAGGGAATTGCTCAGGCTCTGGTGCTGGGCGCCGACTTCATCGGCGACGAGTCGGTCGCCCTGATTCTGGGCGACAACATCTTTCACGGGAGCGGCCTCGGCACCCGACTGGCCCGCCATGACGATCTGGTCGGCGGGAGGGTGTTCGCCTACCCGGTCGCCAACCCTTCGGCGTACGGGGTGGTGGAGTTCGACGACCGGGGCCGAGCCCTGTCCATCGAGGAGAAGCCGTCCCGGCCGAGGTCCCGGTACGCCGTGCCCGGACTGTACTTCTACGACAACCACGCCGTGGACATCGCCTGCGGCCTGCGGCCCAGCGCCAGGGGCGAGCTGGAGATCACCGACCTCAACCGTGTGTACCTGGAGGCCGGGGCGCTGCATGTCACCCGGCTGGACCGGGGAACCGCGTGGCTCGACACCGGAACCTTCACCGCCATGGTGCAGGCCTCGGAGTTCGTACGGGTGATCGAGGAGCGGCAGGGCTTCAAGATCGGCTGCATTGAGGAGGCGGCCTGGCGGGCCGGTCTGATCGACGACGACCGGCTCCGGGAACTGGCCCAGCCGCTGCTCGGGAGCGGATACGGGCACTATCTGCTCGGGCTGCTGGAGGACGCACGGCAGCTCGTCGTGCCGCAGAGAAGCCGGTTCTAGAGCATCTCGTGCCACGAGAACGTTGTTCATTCTTCCGCCCGATGACGCAGAATCGTTTCTGCGATGCATTTGGGGCCGCATGGGTGATCTCGCCCGGGGTGGCGGGTGGGCCGTATCCATTTCATATGCCGATCGCTTAAGAATGGATTTGTTCGTCGCCATAGGCGACGCGATCCGCATGCGTATGCATCGCACCGAGTGTGCGCGCTCGCGGTTTGACTCCCTCCCAGTTCTTGAGGAAGGTTCTCTTGAGTCGTAGAAATATGCGAATTTCAAACCTGAGGTCCGCCACGCTGGTGACGGTGGGTGCTCTCGGGGTGGTGTTCAACGTCGCGCCGAACGCGGCGGCCATCGCCGACGCGATCCACAGGTCCAGCACCGCCGGTGCTGTTCCCTACACGGTCCCCGGCCTGCACGGTGGCGACAACGGCAAGGGTGGCGACCGGGGCCCTCAGGGTCACCAGGGCAAGCCTGGTAAGCCGGGCAAGCCTGGTAAGCCGGGCCCGCAGGGTGCGCAGGGTGCGCAGGGCTTCCAGGGTGACCGGGGCCCGCGGGGCTACCAGGGCTTCCAGGGCTTCCAGGGCGCGCAGGGTGCGACCGGTTCGTTCAGTCGCACCTACATCAAGACTGCTCACATCGACTCGGGCACTGTTGTGGCAGTCAACTGTGACACCGGTGACTTCGCCACCGGCGGTGGATTCAATGCGGGCAACGGATCCCCCGGCTCGAGCACACCGATCGGTGCCGTGGGTAGCCAGGCCACTGGGTGGCAGGCAACCAAGACCGGCACGGGAACCCCGCTCGACGTCTACGTGATCTGCGTCGATCAAACGCCGTAACTCCCACGCAAATGGCGGTTCTCTGCCGTCCGTCCGTTCGTTTCGTCCGGACGTGGGCGATGGTGCCCCCGGGGCTGCGGCCTCGCGGGCACCATCGGCATTCAGAACCCGGTGTCGAATGCCGGGCAGTGAGAAGCGTGGAGAACTATGCGGCAGTCCCGCGGGGCGCCACCGCGGCACCGGCCTAGACCAGCAGCGGACCGCCGCACCGCGCGGCGCCTTCCTTCATCGCGATGAGGTTCGCGACCACGTACGAGATGTCGTTCTGCGAGTGCCACTCGGTCGGATAGCAGGTGACCAGCCGTGAGCTCTGGAACCTCGCCTCGATCTCCGGCACGAAGGCGCGGTACTGGTTGTCCGTGTAGTACCAGAACGAGTTCTCGTTGTAGTAGGCGACATGCGTCGGGTCCTGGTAGGCGCCGCGGCCGTCGGAGCTGGGCGTCATGCTCAGGAGCATGCCGCCGGGAGCCAGCAGCCGGTACAGCTCGTTGATCAGCGGCACCTTCGCTGGCACATGCTCCAGGAAGTCCACCGCCCGCATCAGGCCGACCGAGTTGTCGGGCAGGTCGAGCTGCCCGGGCAGGGTGGCGACGATGTCGACGCCCGTACCGGGGTACTGGTCCACGCCCACATAGCCGGGCGGCTTGCGGTGGGCCGCGCCGAGGTCCAGCGCGAGCAGTCCCCGCCGACCGGTCCAGGCCAGGGCGTTGGCCTCGATGTACCGGTCGTACAGGGCGACCGTCTCGCGCTGGATCTGCGCGTTGATCTCCGGGTCGCGCTGGGTGTTCTCGGGGTGCATCCGCTGGAGGTACAGGCAGCGGTCGACGTGGTGGAAGTCGCCGATGTGGAACAGGCGGCACATCAGGTCCTGGTCGTCCAGGACCGTACGGGCGGGGTCGTACCCGCCGGCCTGTTCGTAGGACTTCCTGCGGAACGCCCGTACATGGTTGGGCGCGTACCAGATGTAGGCGACATTGTGCGGCGTCGGCGCCATGGCCTGCGACTGGAGCAGCCTGCGGCCGTCGACGCGCACCTCGTTGTAGTGCCAGCCGTGGGCCTCGTTGAAGCGGGAGTCGTCCCGCTTGCCGTCCTCGGTGATCTGCGCGGTGTTGCTGTAGGCGAAGACGACCTCGGGATGCGCGTCGAACGCCTTGCCGAGCTCCGCCAGGCACGCCTTCGCCAGCAGGTCGTCGTGGTCGAGCTCCACGAGGATCTCGCCGCGCGCCAGTTCACAGGCCCGGCGCTTCGCCGCTCCGACCCCCTGGACGTCGTCCGCGATCTCCACCCGCACCCGCTCGTCGGGTCGTTCCGGCCGCCATCGGGCGCCGTTGTTGAGCAGGACGATCCACTCCCAGTCCGCACAGGTCTGCGCCTGCAGGGTCGCCAGACAGTCGTCGAGGAAGCGGGGCCGGTGGCTGGGGGTGAAGACCGAGAACCTCGGTGTCGCCGTCGACGTCATCTGCTGCTCCCTGCATGGCTCTGGATGGGTGCGAACTTGTTCGGAGGGTCCTTGGCGCCGATCCTGCCGAATTCCCTTCGGCAAAACCGAATCGGCCTCTCGGGCGGGGATGCAATCCACTCGAATGCACGAGTCGGAAACGGATGGTGTCGGGCCAGCCTCTTTGCATGGCGCAGAGGGGCCGGATACGGTCACGCATCGCCTTTGCGCCGCAGCCGAGTTGGAATGGGACCCGTGAAGTCAACGATCTGTCTGAACATGATCGTCAAGGACGAAGCCCCGGTGATCCGGCGTTGCCTGGAATCCGTACGGACCTTGATCGACAGATGGGTCATCGTGGACACCGGATCCACCGACGGCACGCAGGACATCATCCGCGACGTCTACGGCGACCTGCCCGGCGAACTGTACGAACGGCCCTGGAAGGGGTTCGACGGCAGCCGCACCGAGGCGATCGAACTCGCCCGCGGCACCGCGGACTACCTGCTCTTCATGGACGCCGACGACGTGATGGACGTACCGCCCGGCGCTCGGCTGCCGGGGCTGACTCTCGACGCCTACCGGGTCGGCATCAGGAGCGGGTCCTACAAGTACCGGCGCCGCGCCCTGGTCTCGACCCGGTTGCCGTGGCGGTACGTCGGCGTCCTGCACGAGTACCTCGAATGCGGTTCGCGGCACACCATCGGGATGCTGGAAGGCGCCACGATCGTCGTCGTGGGCGGCGGGGGACGGGGCAGGGGAAAAAGCGCGCGGGACAAGTACCTGGCAGACGCCGAGATTCTCCAGCAGGGCCTGATCGAGGAGCCCGACAATGCGCGCTATGTGTTCTACCTCGCTCAGAGCTGGCGCAGCGCCGGTGAGTTGGAAAAGGCGCTCGAAACCTACGACCGCCGGGCGGGTATGGGCGGCGGGGACGAGGAGGTCTTCTGCTCCCGCCAGTTCGCCGCGCAGATCGCCGAAAGGCTGGGACGAGAGCCGACCGAGGTGATGGACCGCTTTCTCGGCGCACACAGGAGCCGCCCCACGCGCGCCGAGGCGCTCGGTGAACTCGCCCGCTGGTGCCGTCTCCACGGGCAGCGCTGGCCGCTCGCCCACCTGTTCGCGCGCCAGGCGGTGCAGTTGCCGTATCCGAGCGGCGACCATCTGTTCGTCGAATCCGCCTGGTACGAGTGGCGGGCACTCGACGAACTCGCGGTGTCCGCCTACTGGGTCGGGGAGCACGAGGAGGCGAAACGGTGCTGTGAACGCCTGCTCGCGGGGGACGCACTGCCCGCCGACGAGCGCGACCGGGTGACACGGAACCTGGAGGTCGCACATCGCGAGCTCGGCTCGAAGGAGCTTGCAGGAGCCTGAGCCAGGGCGCCCGGTCCCACGCGCGCCCTCCTTGCCCACGGGATCTTCACACCTGTTTCATGGGCTCTACAGGCGTCTCACCGGCACCGGTGAGGTGCCCAACCAAGCCTGTGGGGGGCACAGTTGAATACTGCACACCGATCCAGACGTCTCGCGGCGACGCTGCTCACCGCCGTACTCGCCGGGACCGGACTGACCGTCGCCGCCGCGCCCGCGGCACAGGCGGCGGCCTCGGACGCCGTGGCCAAGCTGCCGATCTCGACGTACTCGGGCCTGGCGGTCGACTCGGTGCACCAGCGCGTCTACATCGCCGACCAGCACGAGGGCCAGAGCGACGGCACCGTGCTGGTCTACAACTTCGAGGGACAGAAGGTCACCTCGCTCCAGCACCCGAACTCGGTCTCGGGCCTGGCGCTCGGCGACGACTCCACGACGCTGTACGTCGGTGAGCGCGGCCGGGTCGTCACCTACGACACCGGCACGCTCCAGCAGAACGGCGCGTACGGCGCCGCCTACGACACCTGCGGCCGCCAACTCGCCTTCGCCGGCGGCACGGTGTGGAGCACCGACGCGTACACCTTCCAGAGCTACCAGTGCGCCACGGCCTCGACGAGCCTCGACACGCTCACCGCCGGCACGGTCTCGCGGACCGGCTGGAACGACGTCGGCCGGCTCCAGCTGGCCCCGGGCGCCCGTGGGCAGAACCGTCTCCTCATGGGGCAGCCCAAGGAGAGCGGCGCCGCGGACCCGTTCCTCGCCTCGTTCGACGTCAGCGGCACCACCCCGGTGCGGGACGCCTCCCGCCGGTTCGCGGGCACCGACGGCAAGGGCGCCCTCGACCTGAAGGACATGGCGGCGAGCGCGGACGGCGGCAAGGTCGCCGTGGCCGATGCCGCCGCAGGCACCAGACTGCTGAACGCCGGCGACCTGTCGGACGCGCCGAACCAGTACCCGGCGCTGCCCGACGGTGCCAAGGCCACCGCGGTCGCCTTCAGCGGCGACGGGAAGTACGTCGCCCGTGGCGCCGAGGCCACCGGCAGCACCCCCGACCTGCTGGTGCAGAGCGCCGACCCGACCGACGCCACGCCGCCGCTGGAGTTCGCCTTCGAGGGCAGCCTCGACGGTGCCTCGGTCACCCCGCGGGGCCTGGCCTGGTCCCAGGACGGTGCGCGCCTCTTCGCGATCACCCAGAGCGCCGGCGGCACGGAGTACTGGCTGCACGTCATCCAGCCGCCCGCCGTCCAGTACGACACCCGGATCACCGGCGACCTCACCCACAGCCCCGCCCAGGCGGTCGTGGGCGAACCGCTGGCCGTGCGCGGCCGGCTGGAGTGGGACGGGCCCACGCCGGCCCAGCCGCTCAAGGTGACCGCCGTGCGCAAGGACGCGACCGGCACCCACCAGCTCGGCACCGCGACCGTCAAGGACGACGGCACCTTCGCCGTCCTCGACGAACCCGACCTGGTCGGTGCGGCCACGTACACCGTGTCCTTCCTCGGCGACCTGACCCACCGCCCCGCCACCGACGTCACCCACACCGTGACCGTCGGCAAGGCGCCCAGCTCGATCGCCCTCACCGCCCCGGCCGAGGCCACGACGAGCGGCGGTGTCCACATCACCGGTACGTTCACCGCACAGGGCAAGGCCCTCCCCGAGCGGGCCACGCTCACCGTGAAGCGCACGGACCGCCTCGGCACGGGCACCCTGTCGTCGGTGACCGTCGCCGCCGACGGCACGTTCACCATCGACGACCTGCCGCGCACCCGGCGCGAGGCGACCTACACGGTCAGCTGGCCGGGTGACGATCTGCACGAGGGAACGACAGCGTCGGCGACGGTGTTCGTCAGGCGCTGAGTCAGCCGTTCCCCGTCCCGCCCCGGCCCTCCAGGTACCGGGTGTGGGTCTCCTGGCGGCGGGCCTCCGCGTCACGCAGGCCCGCCGCTAGCCGCTCGGCCTCCTCGCGCAGCAGGGAGAGCTGCAGTTCGAGGTGGAGCTCGGGCGGCGCGGTGCCCGGCGTCAGCCGGGTCCACCAGCGGGTGCGGACGAACGCGTCGACGGCCTCGGGGATGTCCTGCCGCACCGCCCGGGAGACGGCGTGCACGCCCTCGGGGTCCTGGGCGAGTGCCTCGGCGACCCAGCCCGGCTCCAGCAGCGCGGTCAGCAGGTCGGCCAGCTCGGCGAGCCGGGCGGCGGGGGTGGGCGGCAGGTCGACGTCGGAGAGATAGCCGCTGAGCTTCGCGAAGTCCTCACGCACCGCGTCGAGCTGGGCCGACGGGTCCGGGAAGGCGGGCGGGGCCGGCCGCTCCGGCGGGGCGATCAGCGCGCCCGCGCCGTAGAGCCCGGCCACCACGACGGGCCAGTACGGGCCCGCGACCCCGGTGAAGGTCAGCACCAGGCCGACCAGGCCCAGGGCGCCGCCGGTGAGGTTCTTGCGGGACTCGAGACAGCCGAGGACCTTACTGGTAGCCACGGATCTCCTCGAAGGCGCCGTCCAGCGAGCCGTTCCGGGCGTCGAAGAGGCGGCCGCCGGTCAGGTCGGCGATGTGGGCCAGCTCGGAGCGGTCGGAGTCGCCGAAGAGGATCGGGAAGACGGGGGTGTCCCGCCGGGTGCCGGTGAGCCGGCGGTAGAAGCCGTCGAAGTCCCCCGCCTCGGCGCCGGTGGTGTTCTCGCCGTCGGTCATCAGCACGATCGAGGTGAACGTGTCACGGTCGGCACCGAGATGGTCGTACGCCTTCTCCAGCGAGGTGTAGATCGCGGTGTTGCCGTCGGCTTCGAGTGCGTCGGTGTCCCTGCGGATGGCGTCCAGGCCGGCCTTCGGGTCCTTGGGGTCCACCACGTGGGTCCGCACGTTCTTCACGTCCGAGCCGAACGGCATCAGCGTGACCTCCTCGCGGTCACGGAAGTCGCCGGTCAGGCCGGTGAGCGCCTTCTTCAACGCGTCCAGCCGGCCGCCCTCCATCGAGCCCGAGGTGTCGAGGACGTACACGGTGCGCGAGGGGCGGCGCAGCTCGTTCTCGTAGGAGTCGAGGAGCCCGTCGGCGACGGAACGGCTGCCGGGGAACGGCAGTTCGTGCCGCCGGCTGGTGTCCAGACCGGCGGCGGGCGGCACGGAGGCGACGACCGGACGGCGGCGGGTGGTGTCGGTGATCAGCTTCTGCACGGCGTCGGTGCGCAGGTCCTGTGTCACCTTGCGGACGTCCTCACGGGTGCGGGCGTCGGTCCCGGAGAGCGAGGAGAACGGGTAGTCGGCGGTGACGACACCGTCCTTGGGGCGGATCACGGTCAGGCCCGGGATGCCCTTGAGGACGGACTCGTAGTTGAGCAGGGCGTCCACGGTGCCCCGCCGCTTGTACGCCGTCGCCAGCCAGCCGGACGAACCCGACGTCAGCTTCTGGCCCTTGAAGAACTCCTTCAGCCTCGGCGTGGCCTTGGCCACGTCCGCGTCCGTGAGCGCCGACTGGGCTCCGGAGAGCGCGGACGCCACCGAGATCAGCGTGGAGAAACCGGAGTTGGAGCGGGCCGGGTCCGTCATGCCGTAGGTCAGCCTGCCGTCCTGGACGGCCTGCTCGATCTGCGACCAGGTGACCTGCTCGGGCTTCCAGCCGAGGGCCTGCGCGGTGGCCGTCCGCACGCCGATCGCGACCGGGCTCGACATGATCGGCGTCTCGGAGAGCACCTTCTTCGCCGCGTCCGGGCGCAGCCGCAGGTAGTCGTCCGAGGACAGCCACAGCGCGTCGTACGCCCCGTCCGCCCTGCCCTTGGCAAGCAGGTCGATGGCGTCCAGGGTGCCCATGTAGGTGGGGCGGACGGTGACGCCGGTGTCCTTGCGGACGCGGTCGAAGACGGCGGTCATGTCGCTGAGCTCGCTGGAGGCGAGGACCCGGAGGGTGCCGGGTTTCGGGGCGGTGGAGTCGTCCTGGTGCTCCTCGCTCGTGCAGCCGGTCAGGAGCGCGGCGGTCGTGGCGAGCAGGGCCAGGAGGCCCGAGGTCCGTCTGGTCATGCGAGTCCACCCTCCAGCGCGCCCTGCGACCGGCTGCGCTCCAGGTACGCGCTCGCGCCCTGCAGTTCGTCCGTCAGTGACTGGACGGTGGCGGCCATCGCCTCGGTGGCCTGCACCTTGTAGGTGTCGATGGCGTCGAGGGTGCGGTAGATCTGCTGGAACGCCGAGCGCAGCGTCTCCGCACCGACGGCCGGGTCGGCGGCGATGCGCTGGATCTCGCCGCTCTGCGTGCTGAGCATGTCGGCGTTGGCCCGGATGAGGTCCTCGGTGGTGCCGCGCAGCGCGTTGACCTGCTCGACGACCTTCTTCTGGCTGTCGAGGGCGGAGGCCAGCATCACGGAGATGCGCAGCGCCGACACGGTGGTGGTGGCCGCCCGGTCGACGCCCTTGATCAGTTCGTCGTTGTTGCGGCGCACGACGTCCATGGCGAGGTAGCCCTGCGCGCACACCGCGAGCTGGGTGAGCAGGTCCTGGTGCTTCTGCCGGACCGGGAAGAGGACGTCGGCGCGCAGGCTGTCGGCCTGCTGGGGATCGGTGACCTGGGCGATGTGTCCCTCGACGGCGGTGTCCAGGGCCTCGGTGAGGACGACGTACTCCTGGAGCTTGCCCATGGTCTCCCACAGCCGGACCCGCTCGGTCTGCAACGCGGCGTTGTCCCGGCGCAGTTCGTCCTGCCCGCCGCGCAGCGAACCGACGATCCTGTTCAACGTGCCCTGGGCGGAGGCGTACTTGGCGACGTGGTCGCGCAGCTTGTTGCCGCCGGGCAGCCTGGAGAGGAACCTGCGGCCCTTGTTCGCCGGCAGGTCGCGCGGGTCCAGGTCCTCGACGACCCGGCGGAGTTCCACCAGCGAGCCGGCGACCTTCGTCTGGGCGTCCCCGCCCTTGTCGGGCAGGCTGCGCACGGTCCGCTCCAGCATGCGGTTGGACTGCGCGGCGGCGGTGCGCATGTCGCCTGCGCCGAGGGCGGTGATCTCGCCGACCTTGCCGGCGAACTCGGGCGAGCGGGCGTCGAGCGAGGCGAGCCCCTCGACGTAGGCGGCGGCCTTGCGCGCCATGTCGGTGCGCACACCGTCCTCGACGGGCACCAGCCCACCGGCCTTGTCCCGCGGCACGGGCGTGACGGCCTCGGGCGGTGTGAGTGTGAACTCGTTGTCGTTACCGGTCATGTGACGATCCCCCCGTCATCCGCGCGCCCGGCGGGCCATCTCGTGCAGCACCGCGGAGGTGGGCACGGGCGCCTGCCGGACGCCGGTCAGCTTCTGGTTCAGATAGGCGGCGCGGTCCGCGGTGGCCGCGACGAACTCGGCGGCGTCGCCCTGCGGCCGGAAGCCGTGCCGTACGGCGAGCCCCCGCAGGGTCGGGTCGGTGCTGAGGAGTTCCCCGAGCGCGCGGCCGTTCGCGTCGAGCGGTACGACGGTGTGGTCGCTGTTGACCGTGGTGTCCGGGTAGAGCACCACGAGGTCGTCCACGGTGTGCTGCTCCGCGAGCAGCGAGGCGACCTGCGACTCGTACCCGAGCACCAGCGGGTTCCCGGCGCCGCTGATGAAGTCCCGGAACACCGCGTCCGTGCTGGACTGCTGGGCACCCTGGACGCTGATCAGCTGGTGCAGCAGGGGTGCGGTGCGGTCGATGTCGGCCTTGTTCGCGGTCACCTTGCCGCCGTTCGCGACGTAGGAGGCGGCGGCGAGGTACAGCGCGCCCGAGTTGGAGGACTCGGGGTCGGTGCTCGCGATGTACAGCGTGCCGGTCAGCTCCCCGTGACCGGCGGCGCCCTTGAGCTGCTGCCAGGTCCGGTTGTGCCGGGCCGCGTCCAGGTAGGCGGCCATCTTCAGCGTGCCCCGGTTCTTCCCGTCGAGCGTGGCGAGGCCGTTTGCCGCCAGCACGTCGGCGGCACTGCGGTGGGCCACGACCACGAGGGGCGAGTAGAACGGCCGGGGCAGCGGCTCCTGCACGTGGTGCTTGGCGGCCAGCTGGTCGGCGGGTGCCTGGCTGGACGGGAAGGCGAAGTCGTACCCCTTCAGGTCCAGGCCCTCCATGGCCCAGGACCCCGACGCCTCCGTCTTCACGGTGTAGCCCTTGGCGGCGAGGGCCTTCACCACGTCGGGATCGGCGAAGAAGTCGGCCTTCTCCGATCCGATCACTCCTCGCACGGTCTTCGTTGCCGTGCCCTTGTCCTCTCCATGCCGGCCCGCGACGACGGCGGCCACCACGCCACCGATCAGCAGAACCGCGAGGACGATTCCCGCGATACGTCTCACGCCGGGGACTGTGCTCGCGGAACCCAACATTCCCCGCTGCGGGCGGTGAACGGGGGGTGACATACCGGCCCCGGCACTGCAACGCCCCCCAGGGGCGCAGGGCTGTGTCGATTTGCGGCTCCGCCGCGTGGGCGCGAGCAATCAAGAACAGCCCGCAGCCGCACGACAGCACGAGCCCCTACGGCGAAACGCACCACGGCTCAAGCCGACGCAGTGTATGGCTCCCGGTCCGCGCGTCGCTGCGGTGCACGCGGACCGGGGCCGATCGGGGGACCCCTGAGGCGGGGTCAGTGGGCCGTGCTGAGTTCCTTCGGGCCGGCCAGGGCGGCGGCGTGCGCGTCCATGCGCTCGGCTGCGAGGATCGCCGCGGCGGTGTCCGCCCGGGAGGCGGCGACCACGAGGGCGCGGCCGGCCAGGGCGTGTGCGCGCTGGTGAAGGGCGGCGGGGTCACCGGCCGCGGCGGGTGTCGCGCGGAGCGGCGTACGTCCTCCCCGCAGTCGGCCGACCTCGCCGGCGAGGCGTTCCGCCGCCGCGTCCAGATCGGTCGAGGGGGTCAGGGCGCGCAGGTCGTCGGTGACGGCGAGCAGCGCGGAGAGGTGTCCGGCCAGCTGGATGTCCAGCTCCTCCTCGCGCGACCGGTGCGGGAAGTCGGAAGGGGTGCCGGCCATCGTGCTGTGGACCGACTTGGTGCGGATCGGTTCGTACATGGGGATGGCCTCCTGTGCTCTGACAGGAAACCATCCTAGCTTGGATTTCGTCTAAAGTTGAGTCGTGTCACGGACTGCGGTCCGCCGGTCTCCGTCCGCTACGGCTGGCCGTATCCGTCCAGGAAGTTCCCGATCCGGGTCACCGCGTCCCGGAGATCACCGGCGGTCGGCAGGGTCACCACGCGGAAGTGATCGGGCTCGGGCCAGTTGAAGCCGGTGCCCTGGACGACCATGATCTTCTCCTGGCGAAGCAGGTCCAGCACCATCCGCCGGTCGTCCTTGATCTTGAAGACCTTGGGGTCGAGGCGTGGGAAGAGATACAGCGCGCCCTTGGGCCGTACGCAGGTCACGCCCGGGATCTGGGTGAGCAGCTCGTAGGCGACGTCCAGCTGTTCCTTCAGTCGGCCGCCCGGCAGCACCAGGTCGTTGATCGACTGGCGCCCGCTGAGCGCGGCGACCACACCGTGCTGGCCCGGCATGTTGGCGCACAGCCGCATGTTGGCCAGGATCGTCAGGCCCTCGATGTAGGAGTCGGCGTGCGCGCGGGGGCCGGAGATCGACATCCAGCCGACGCGGTAGCCGGCCACTCGGTACGCCTTGGACATGCCGTTGAAGGTGAGGGTGAGCAGATCGGGGGCGACCTTGGCGGTCGGTGTGTGCGTGGCGCCGTCGTAGAGGATCTTGTCGTAGATCTCGTCGGAGCAGACCAGCAGGTTGTGCCGGCGGGCGATGTCCGTCAGTCCCTTGAGCACGGCCTCGTCGTAGACCGCGCCCGTGGGGTTGTTCGGGTTGATGATGACGATCGCCTTGGTGCGGTCGGTGACCTTGCGCTCGACGTCGGCGAGGTCGGGCATCCAGTCCGACTGCTCGTCGCAGCGGTAGTGCACCGCCGTACCGCCGGACAGGGAGACGGCCGCCGTCCACAGGGGGTAGTCGGGGGCCGGTACGAGGACCTCGTCGCCGTCGTCCAGCAGGCCCTGCATCGCCATCACGATCAGCTCGGAGACGCCGTTGCCGATGTAGACGTGCTCGACGTCGGTCTCGATGCCGAGGGTCTGGTTGTGCATGACGACCGCCCGGCGCGCGGCCAGCAGGCCCTTGGCGTCGCCGTAGCCGTGCGCGGTGGAGACGTTGCGGAGGATGTCCTCGAGGATCTCCGGCGGGCACTCGAAGCCGAAGGCGGCCGGGTTGCCGGTGTTGAGCTTCATGATGCGGTGACCTGCCGCCTCCAGGCGCATCGCCTCCTCGAGAACCGGGCCCCGGATCTCGTAACAGACGTTGGCGAGCTTGGTCGACTGGATCACCTGCATGGTAGGCAGCTTACGGCCCCGGTAACGTCCCATGGGCCGTGTTTTCCACCACTTGACTGCTCCCGTCCCTGGTGGGAGGGGATTCCTGGCTCAGGCCGCCTCCTGGAGCGGCGCTCCAGGAGGTCTTACGCCCTCGACACCAGCCGGGGCCAGACCAGCCCGGACGAGCATCACATGTGCGGAGTTCTTGTCCCTTGGGGAGACGGCTCCGCACGCGGTGCAGGTGTATGTACGTTTCGACAGCGGAAGTGCGTGCTTGGCTCTCGCTCCGCAGCGCCCGCAGTCCATGGTGGTGTGCGCGGCATGCACCAGACGCAGGTCCCGCCCGTGCTTGCGGCCCATCTCGATCAGGGCCTTCTTCGTGGCGCCGATGGCGGCGTCCGCCGCCTTACGCGCCATCGACGTTTTGGCGAGGAATTTCGGGCGGAAGTCCTCCACCGCGATGGCGTCATGGTCGCGCATGACCTTCTTCGCCCACTTGCGTGCAGCATCCTGCCGTTGGCGGGCGATCTTCTGGTAGGTCTTGGCCCGCCACTTCTTCGCCTCCTGGTAGCCCTTCGACGCAGCCTGTCCCTTTTTTGGCTTGCGGCGGGCCATCATTCGGTCGTACCGGGAAAGCTTGTGCTTGGCCTTCTTACCGTGCTCGGGGTGGGGCAGGTCGTGGGCGTCGCTGGTGGTGGTCGCGATCTCCTTCACGCCCCAGTCCACGCCGAGCGCCCGGCCGGTCTGCGGCAGCGGCTCGACCTGAACGGGGACCACGAACGAGGCGTACCAGTCGCCGACGCTGTCCCGGTACACCCGTACCGATGAAGGCTCGGCGGGCAGCTCCCGGGACCACACCACGGTGAGCGCGATCCCGCCCGCCAGATAGAGCCGCCCGTCCCTGAGTCGGAAGCCGTTCCGCGTGTAGTTCAGACTGGGACCGACCTTGTGCTTCCTCTTGTAGCCCGGCATCCCTGCCCGTTGTCGGACGGGCAGCCGATCCTTGATGTCCTTGAGCGCCTTCGCGCGGGACTTACCGAAGTCGCGAATCAGCTGCTGCTGGGGCACGCTGGCCCCCTGGGCCAGCCAAGGGGTGATGGCACGGGCCTGGGTAAGCATCCGGTCCAGCCGCGCCGGGCCACACTCTTCCCCGTCGGTGTGGGCCTTCTTCGATTGGGCGACGCACTCGTTCCACACCCACCGGCATCGCCCCCACTCCACCAGCAGCGCCTCACGGGCGGTGGACGAAGCCCGCAGCCGGTACGTGTACCGCGCGTGACCTGTGCCATGGGACTCCCGTACCGCCGCCACGCCGTCACCCCCGCCCTCACGCTCGTGCCTGCCCCCGCACCGGCCTCCACCGTCAGACCGTACGTACGACGCCCAAACGCCTGCACCATCATCCAGTTGCTATCACCTCAATCGGCGAGTCAGGGCACGTGTGTTCGCTTTTCTCGGCTCCGTCGTGTGGGCCCTGCGGGCCAACCGCGCCCAGGGCGGATCGGCACGCCGCAGTGCGTTCCCTCCGCGAGGCTTGGTGAGGCGGGTTGTTTTGGTCTGTTATCGCCGGTAGCTGTCTCAGGAGTCACACACGTCTCTACAATTCCCGCCCATGGCCACCGATCGTGAGCACGGGGCGGAGACGAACGGCGCGCACGGAGCGGGCGGCGAGCCGGGGGTGCCGCCGAACGTGTACCACCCGCATGCCGCACCGACCCCGTCGTACGAGGAGTACACCGATCCTGCCGCCGCCCACGGCTGGCAGAACGCCTACGACGAGACCCGTGAGCTGCCCCCGGTGCCCGCGCTGGACGACCCCGCCGGGCCGCCTCCTCTCATACCGGGCGGCGGCCGGGCCGATCTCCGGCGCCGGAGGAAGCAGGGCGGCCGTCGCCGGGTGGCCGTCGCGGGGGTCCTCGGGGCGGCCGGTGTCGTCGCCGTGATCGCCGGTCTGACGGGCGGCTCGGGTTCCCCGGCCGGACAGCAGCCCGCGAAGGGTGGCCGTGTCTCCTCGGACGACTCCGCGACCACGCGGAAGGGCAGCGGCACGCCGAGCGCCACGGACACCGCCGGCAGCCCGGGCGGGACCTCGCCGTCCCCCACCCCCACGTCCACCGCCTCCTCGGCGCGCACGGCCACCTCTCCGGCCGCGCAGACCTCCGCCGCGCCCACGCCGACGACGGCGCCCCCGTCGGCGACCGCGACGACGACCGCGCCCAGTGGCCGGGGGCATGGCCGGGGTACCGGCAAGAAGCCCAGATGGTCCCAGGATTCCCAGGGTTGACGCTCCGTCGGTAAAACAGTTCGCATACAACTCCTTGCTCAGGCATGCCTCTCTCATGAGAATGCTCATGACAAGACAGTGGGCGGCCGGAAGATCTCCGGTCGCTTATGTCTGCAGAGGGGACCCCCACATGAACAAGCCTCTCCTGGCCGCGCTGTCCGCCCTGGCGATCGCCGGGCTCGGCGCGACCCCCGCCGTCGCCGCGCCTCAGGCCAAGACGGCAAAGGCGGTGACCGTCACCTACGCCGGCACCGTCTCGCTCAGCAACTGCTCCGGTTCCGTCATCCGCTTCCCGAACTCCGCGGACAGCGACCCGGCGCTCGTGATGACCAACGGCCACTGCCTGGAGACCGGCTTCCCGGACCCGGGCGAGGTCATCACCGGCCAGTCCTCCAGCCGCAGCTTCGGTCTCCTGAGCGCCTCCGGCAGCCGGATCGGCACACTCCGCGCCAACCAGGTCGTCTACTCGACCATGACGGACACGGACGTCACGATCTACCGGCTGACCACCACCTACGCGGCGATCAAGAGCTCGTACGGCATCAGCCCGCTCACCGTGCAGAACACGCACCCGACCACCGGCACCGCCATCAAGGTCGTCTCCGGCTACTGGAAGCGGACCTACAGCTGCAACGTGGACGGGTTCGTGTACCGGCTGAAGGAGGGTGGCTGGACCTGGAAGGACTCGATGCGCTACACCTCCGCCTGCAACACCATCGGCGGCACCTCCGGCTCCCCGGTGATCGACACGGCCACCGGCAACGTCGTCGCCGTCAACAACACGGGCAACGAGGACGGCGAGAGCTGCACCGAGAACAACCCGTGCGAGGTGGACGAGAGCGGCAACGTGACCGTCCGCAAGGGCATCAACTACGCCGAGGAGACCTACCAGATCCCGGCCTGCTTCACGACCGGCAACAAGCTCAACCTGAGCGCCTCCGGCTGCACCCTGCCCAAGCCGTAGTCCCACCGGGCCGGGCGGTCACACCGGTGTACGGCGCACCGCCCGGCCCGCCAGTACGTCCGTCCGCCGGCCGTCCTCGATGACGAACCTGCCGTCGACCAGGACGTACGGGATCCCGGTCGGGAGCGTGCGGGGCTCGGCGAAGGTGGCGCCGGGCGACACCGTCCGCGGGTCGAAGAGCACCAGGTCGGCCCGGTATCCCTCGCGCACCAGCCCGCGGTCCGGCAGTCGCAGCCGGGCCGCGGGCCGCGCCGTGAGGTGCCCGACGCACTCCTCCAGCGTCAGCACGCCCGACTCCCGGACGTAGTGGCCGAGATAGCGGGGGAAGGTGCCGTAGGCCCGCGGGTGCGGCTTGGCGCCCCGCAGGATGCCGTCCGAGCCGCCGGTGTGGGCGCGGTGCCGCATGATCGTGCGGACGTTCTCCTCGTCGCCGACGTGCTGCAGGATCGTCGTACCGAGCCGGTCGTGTACCAGCAGACGGCGCGCGGTCGTCCAGGGGCTCTCGCCGCGCAGGTCCGCCGACTCCCGGACCGTACGGCCGACATGGTCCGCCAGGGCCGGTGCGGTCACACCGGAGATCTCGATCGTCTCCCACTCCACGGGCACGCCGTGGCAGCCGTCCGCGCCGGTCACCTCCAGGTCGTGCCGGATCCGCGCGGCCGTCGCCGGGTCGGCGAGCCGGGCCAGGACCGACTCCGGGCCGCCCTCGCCCGCCCAGCTCGGCAGCAGCGCGGCCAGGGTGGTCGAGCCGGGGGTGTAGGGATAGCTGTCCAGCGTGATGTCCGCGCCGGAGTCGAGCGCCTCGTCGAGCAGGGCCAGCAGTTCGGGCGCCCGGCCCTTGTTCACGCCGAAGTTCATCGTCGCGTGGGCCAGATGCAGCGGGCAGCCCGCCGCCCGGGCCAGCGCCACCATCTCGGCGTAGGCCTCCAGGGCGCCGGCGCCGTAGGACCGGTGGTGCGGGCAGTAGTAGCCGCCGTACTCCGCCACCACCCGGCACAGCTCGGTCAGTTCGGCGTCCTCGGCATACATCCCCGGCGTGTACGTGAGCCCCGAGGACAGGCCGACCGCGCCCTGCTCCAGCCCCTCCGCCACCAGGTGCCGCATCCGGTCCAGCTCCGCGGGCGTGGCCGGGCGGTCCTCCCAGCCGACGGCGAGCGCGCGGACCGTGCCCTGCGGGACGAGATAGGCGGCGTTGACGGCGATGCCCCGGTCCAGCCGGTCGAGATACTCGCCGACCGTCCGCCAGTCCATGTCGAGGTCGTCGCCGTACCCGTTCCAGCCGGTGATCGCCCGCCGGACCTCCTCCAGCGTGCGGTCGTCCACGGGCGCGTACGAAAGACCGTCCTGGCCGACGACTTCGAGTGTGACCCCCTGCGCGGCCTTCGCACTGTGGTCGGGGTCGCGCAGCAGGGCCAGGTCGGAGTGGGCGTGCATGTCGATGAAGCCGGGGGAGAGGACGAGCCCCTCCGCGTCCAGCTCACGTCGCGCCCGGGGCCGCTGACAGCCCGCCGCCGCGGCCTCCTTGACGATCGAGACGATCCGGCCGCCGTCGACCACGACATCGGCGCGGTAGGAGTCCGCACCGCTGCCGTCGACGACGTCCGCGTCACGGATGACGAGGTCCTCCACGGCACTCCCCGGTTCTCTAGAAGAACGTACGGATGAAGTCGACGACCGTCCCGTCCGCCTCGGCCACCGGGATCAGCTGCCACTTGTCGAACGACGTGCAGGGGTGGGACAGGCCGAAGCCGATCCAGTCGCCCACCTCGACGTCCGCCTCGGCGCCGGTGCCCAGCCAGAGGTGCTGGTCGGACAGGGCGGTCACCTCGATGCCGGTCGCCGGGTGCTCGGTGCCGTCCCGGCGCACCACGTGGGCCACCGGGTGGTCGAGGTCGTAGGCGGCGTCGCGCTTGCCCGCGTTGACGAAGGCCTGCTCGGGGGAGGGACGGGAGACGACCTGCGCCCACAGCCGGAACGCGGGCTCCAGGGCGCCCTCCTCGGGCACCCGGTTGAACGGGGTGAGCCTGCTGTAGTGCACGTCGTCGTGCGAGACGTACGCACCCGACCGGAGCAACTTCAGTACGGGCAGGGAGAGTTCGGGGATGGCGGCGAAGACGTCGGCGACCGCGTCGAACCACTCGCTGCCGCCCGCGCTCACCACGATCTCCTCGGCCCCGGCGAACCGCCCGGCCTTGTCGAACTCCGCCGCCAGCGCGACCATCCGGCCCAGCCAGGCCCGCACCGGCTCGGGAGCGGCGCCGGGCACCTGGGCCTCGTAGCCCGCCACGCCCACCAGCCGCAGCGTCTCCACACCCGCCACCGCGTCCGCGACCGCCCGTGCGTCCGCCTCCGTGCGCACACCGGTACGGGCACCCTCGCCCGCGCCCAGCTCCACCACGACGTCCACCGGGCGGGCCGCGCCGCGCAGGGCCGCGTCCATCAGCTCGACCCCGCGCACGGAGTCGACGTAGCAGACGAAACGGAAGTCGGGGTCGGCCGCCAGGTCGGCGGCGATCCGGCGCAGGGCCGCCGGGTCGACCAGCTCGTTGGCCAGGAAGATCCGCTCGATCCCGAACGCCCGGGCCACCCACACCTGGTGCGGCACCGCGAGGGTGATGCCCCACGCCCCGTGCTCGATCTGACGCCGGAAGAGCTGGGGTGCCATGGACGTCTTGCCGTGCGGGGCGAAGGCGAGGCCGTGCCGGGCGGCGTACGTCTCCATGAGCCGCAGGTTGTGCTCCAGGCGCTCGGCGGAGAGCGCGAGCACCGGGGTGGTGAAGCCGTCGGTGAAGAGGTTGCGGCGCTGGGTGGCCAGCTCGGCGACGGTCAGGCCCACGGCGTCCGGCGGGAGGCCCTTGAAGCGGTGGTCGACCCGTTCCTCCGCGAGGCGGGCGAGTGCTTCGGTACCGGCTTCCTGGGCCATGAGACCTCCCCAATCTGGTGCGTTGCACTCTCTGCAACATTCATTGCGTATGTCGCTCACTGCTGTCTAACATCTCGGCCACGCGGGGTCAACGGACTCCCATACCGAGGAGCTACGACGATCGTGACCGCCACCGGAGCCCGCAACGCCCCCGACATTGTGGACGTCGTGGCGCTCGGCGAGTCCATGGTCACCTTCCTCCCCACCCGCCCGGGCCGCCTCGCCGACGTCCCCGCCTTCGAGCGCGGGATCGGCGGAGCCGAGTCCAACGTGGCCTGCGCACTGGCGGCCTCAGGCCACTCCACGCGGTGGGTGAGCCGGGTGGGCGCGGACGGGTTCGGGGACCACCTGGTCGAGACGATCGGGGCGTACGGCGTAGACGTCGCCCACGTCCGCCGGGACACGGAGCGCCCGACCGGCCTGTACTTCCGCACGGCGGGGGACCGGGCGACGGACGAGCACGAGGTGGCGTACTACCGGACGGGGTCGGCGGCTTCCGCGATGACCGTGGACGACGTCGACGTGGAGGCGGTGCGGGCGGGGCGGGTGCTGCACCTCTCGGGGATCACGGCGGCGCTGTCGGAGGGGTGCCTGGAACTGGTGCGCGAGCTGCTGAAGCCCGACGAGGGGCGGCCCTTGGTCTCCTTCGACGTGAACCACCGGCCCGGACTGTGGCGGGACGCCGATGACGCCCGGGTGTTGCTGGAGCTGGCGCGCGCGTCCGACATCGTGTTCGTGGGACACGACGAGGCGCGCCAGGCCTGGGGGCTGCACGGTGGCCGGGCCATTGTGGAGGCGCTGCCCGAGCCGGAGATCGTGGTCGTGAAGCAGGGCAGGGCTGGAGCGGTCGCGTTCGACAGGAACACCGACGCAATGGAGGACGCCGACGGTACGGCGACCCTCGTCCGGGCACCGCGGGTCGATGTGGTCGCCCATGTCGGTGCCGGAGACGCCTTCGCCGCCGGATTCCTCTCAGGCACCCTCCGTGGACTTCCGATGCGCGACCGCCTCCGGCACGGCCACCTCATGGCGGCAGCCGCCCTCACCGCCCCCGGCGACCTCGCCGCCCCTCCCACCCGCCGCCCGACCACCGCCCCTCAAGGAGCCTCCCCCAGAGCCGAACGCCTGGGGGCACCCCCATCGCGGCGCCCCTCCTGGATGAGCCACGCCGACCGCCTCGCCGCCCTGGACGACGACGCATGGGGGAGACTTCGACTCGGCCCCGGCTGGACGCAAGCCGACGAGGCCCCGGAGGAGGCGAACACCCCATGAGTCAGACCGTCGACCGCGCCCTGAGCATCCTGCCGCTGCTCGCCGAGGGCCCCGCCGACCTCGGGCAGGTCGCCGACCGGCTCGGCGTCCACAAGTCCACCGCGCTGCGCCTCCTGCGCACCCTGCACGAGCACGGCCTGGTCTACCGCCAGTCCGACCAGCGCTACCGCCTCGGCGCCCGCCTCTTCGCCCTCGCCCAGGAGGCGATGGAGAACCTCGACATCCGCGAGATCGCCCACCCCCACCTCGTCCGCCTCAACGAGCGGTGCGGCCACACCGTGCACCTCGCCGTGTACGAGGAGAACGAGGTGCTGTACATCGACAAGGTCGAGAGCCGCTACCCGGTCCGCATGTACTCGCGGATCGGCAAGCCCGTCGCCATCACGGTCGCCGCCGTCGCCAAACTGCTCCTCGCCGACCTGCCCGAACCCGAGCGCCGCGCCCTCGCGGACAAGCTCGACTATCCCCTGTACACGGCCCGGTCCACCCCCAACGCCACCGCGTTCCTACGGGAGTTGGAGCAGGTGCGCGAACAGGGCTGGGCCACCGACCTCGGCGGCCACGAGGAGTCCATCAACTGTGTCGCTGCCCCCGTCCGCGGTGCCGACGGCCGGGTGGTCGCCGCGATGTCGGTGTCCGCGCCGAACGTCGTCGTCACCGCCGAGGAACTCCTCACCCTGCTGCCGCAGGTGCGTCGTACCGCGGACGCGATCAGCGGCGAGTACTCCGGAAGAACGCCAGTGAAGGGCACCCCCGAATGACCGAGAAGATCGCGCTCACCCCGAAGACCCACACCACCCCGCCCGCGAAGTTCTCCCACGGCGTGAAGAAGGGCAACATCCTCCAGGTCGCCGGCCAGGTCGGCTTCCTGCCCGCCGAGGAGGGCAGGCCCCCGACACCGGCCGGTCCCACCCTGCGCGAGCAGACCCTGCAGACCCTCGCCAACGTCAAGGCGATCCTCGAAGAGGGCGGCGCGAGCTGGGACGACGTGATGATGATCCGCGTCTATCTGACGGACACGAGCCACTTCGCCGAGATGAACGAGATGTACGACCGCTATTTCGAGGAGCAAGGTCTCACGCAAGCTCCGCCTGCTCGTACGACGGTGTACGTCGGTCTCCCCGAAGGGCTGTTGGTCGAGATCGATGGCCTGGCGGTCCTCGACTGATTGATCGGAACTCGAACCCGTGACCTTTTCATGTTCGGCGGCCACCGCGGGCCTGGTTCCGTTGATCTGATCAAAGGAACCGACGGGGGAGGGGGCATGGGCGAGAAGGTGATGCGACGCCGTGGTTGCCGTGCACGTCTTGCCCTGACGGCTGCCCAAGTGGGCCCGCTCGACCAGCAGGCGCATGCCGCGAGGGCGCTGCGGAACCTTTTCGTTGGGCGCGTGCCAACATCGACTGGCTGGCAGTGCTTCCAGCGCAAGCAGCGCAGGCGGTTCTGAAGACATACCGCCAGGCCTGGGAGAACTGCTGGGAAGGCAGGGGCGAGCCGCCGACACACAAGTCCCGTCGTCGTTCGGTACTGGCGGTTGACATTCCGCAGGGGCGGGATGTCCATGTAGCCACTTCGCCCAGGTACGTCCGCTCAGCGTCAGCAACCCCGAGCAGATCGAGGAGATCCGCGCCTGGGGCCGCGAGCGCGCGGTACCGGCGGGCCGGGCGGCGGTGACGCCGGTGCCGGGCGACGGGGGCCGTACCCGAAGGATCGTCTTCATGGACGAGTGACCAGGGTGAATCCGTGAGTCGGGTGGTCCGACTGGTTCCGGCACAGGAATGTCGTCCATACTGCCGCCGTGGAGCAGCGCATAGGATCGAGCAGCAAGCCCGTCGAGGGCGCCGGATTCGACCCGGCCTTCATCCCCGGGCTCACCGCGCCGGCGGCGAAGTCGGAGCAGGAGCAGGAGCCGCAGGCGGCGGCACCGGAGCCTGCCGAGGAGCCGGAGCAGGAGCCGGAGGCCCCGGAGGCCGAGGCGCCGGCAGAGCCGGAGGACGAGGAGGAGGCGCCCGCGGACGGCCCCGTCTTCGAGGCCTCCGACCGCCGCGCCAAGTTCGTCGCCGACCACCGCGGAGTCCGGCTCAGCCTGGACGAGGAGAAGTGCGAGTTCCGCTGGGACGAGATCGCCGCGGTCGAGACGGAGTCCCCCCGCTTCGGCAAGCGTTTCACCATCACGGTGCACACCCCTGACCGCCGCTGGTTCCCGATCGAGATCGAGGCGACGGCCAGGGCGCGCTTCAAGGAGTGGGAGGGCCGGCTGGACGCGGTCCTCGACGCCTACTTCGAAGAGGCCTAGCTGCAGTACTGGGCGGCCTTCCCGATCGCCCGGTACATGCAGTCCGCGTTCTCCAGCAGCTGCAGGACCGCGTCCTTGTTCCGGGACGTCTCCCGCTCGATGACCTCGTCGGGCGGGTAGAACCCACCCCCGGAACTGGACGTCGGGTACATCTCGAAGGTGTAGTCGAAGATCTTGTGGACGCCCCACAGGTAGTCGTCGATCGACCCGTCGGTGATGTACAGATCGCTCGACTGTTCCGGCGTGTACCCGTTGCTCGCGGCCATCTTCTGCCCCACGGCCTTGAACGCGGCGGCGTCATCGGCGGTCATCCCGGTCGCCGTGTCCGAGTAGGTGTACCCGAACGGCCACAGCACCAGCTCGCTGTAGGTGTGGAAGTCGATACCGGCCTTGATCTGCTGCTTGCCGCCGACGACCCGGCTGCGCACGAAGTCGGAGACGACCTTCACCTCGGGCGCGGACTCGGCCGCGGAACCGCGGTAGGTCTCGGACGACTTCGAGCCCGACGAGCCGCCGCAGCAGCCCCACTTGTAGTCCCAGTTCCGGTTGAGGTCGGTCCCGACGTACGACGACCCCGAGTTGGGCTGCCGGTTCTTCCGCCACGACCGGTACGACCCGGTGGCGATGTCGTACTCGCCGCCGTCCGGGTTCAGATCGGGGACGATCCAGATCTCCCGGCTGTTGATCAGGTTCGTGATCCGCGAGTCGCTCCCGTACCCGGCGCCGAACTCGCGCAGCAGGTACAGGGCCATCTCCACGGTCAGATGCTCACGCGCGTGCTGGTGGAAGGTGAACAGCACCTCCGGCTCGTCCTCGTCCGTCCCCACGTTGTCGCTCACCTTGATGGCGACGATGTCCCGTCCCTGGTACGACTTCCCGATCACCCGCTTGCTCATGATGTTCGGGTAGGCGGCGAGCCGCTGGTCGATCTCGGCGTTCATCTCGGCGTAGTTGTGGTACTTCGAGTCGGCGCTGGGGAAGTCGTAGAGCCGGAGTCCGGACCGCTGGGGTGCCGCCCCCAACGGACTGACGTCGTACCCGAGCTTCCGCAGCCTGCCGATCTGCTCGGCCCGCCCGGACACGACGACGGTCTCCTCGTCGGCCTCGTCGACGGTGACGCCGGCCTGCTGAATGGCCGTACGGGTCACGGGGTTGGTGCTCTGGTGGATCTCGTACTGCCGGATGTCGTCACCGGACGGCACGGCCTTGCGGACGCCGTCGGCGGTGGCGTGCGTGGCGCCGGCCGACACGGGGGCGGCGAGGGCGAGGGCCAGCAGTGCGCCGAGTGCGGCGGTACGCCTGCCGCCGCGCGCGCCGGAGCCGCGGATGCGAAGTCGCATGAACTCTCCTTGGGTCTCCAGGGATTCCGGGGTCGCCGGAAGTGGGGAGTGGAGCTGGGGGGTGCGTCAGTGCGACGTGCCTATTGCTGTGAGGCCGCTGTGCGGGGGTTGGCGCTCATGGTGAAGTGTTGGCATGATCAGGTCAAGTGCATGTCAAGGTGACTACGACCGGAAATGCGTCGGAGTCACGAGAATTGACGCAGACTCCACTCACCGGAAGGAAACGGTGAGCCAGGGACTGCCGGGGTCGGACATCAGAACCTGGTGCACATCGACCATGTCCGTGTACCACTTGCCGAACTCCTCGTCGTCGAAGTGCAGGCAGCGCCCGAGGATGTACCCGGCGGCGAAGTCCTGCCAGGACTTGTACGACCGCGCGGCGGCCCGCCCGGCCTCGATGACGGCGGACTCGGCCTCCGGTAGCGAGCAGTACCGGGCCCCGAGCCCCCAGCGAGCCATGCCCGAGGCCCGCCCGAAGTTCCAGGCGTCCACGGAACTGACGAACCGGTTATCGTCGAGGATGCCGTCGGCCCGGAAACGCGCCTCGTAGCGGGTGATGCGCCCCACGAGAGCCTGTATGCCCTTGATGCGGGCCTCGATCTCCTCCTCCGGGACGGTGGGCGTGGTGGTGACCCCGTCCGGGGTGATGACGGTCTCGCCGCCCGCTCGGGCGCGCAGCACCCGGGCGACCGCGTCGCGCCAGTAGGCGGTCTCGACGTGCCCGCCGAAGTCACGCGCGATGGTCCGGCGCAGCCCGAGCGCGAACTCCCAGACAGGATTGCCACCGTCAGGGTCGAGCAGAGCGCGCTGCTGAACCCGCCACTCCTCACGGCTGGTGACACCCCACCACTCCCGAAGCGACCGGCGTTCCGACGGATAGCCGTCGCCGTGATACGCCATGGCGTTCCAGGCCAGCCCGTCGCGCACGATGAGCAGCGCACCGCAGGCCAGCCCGCGCGCGACAGGCCCCTCGAGCGGTCCTCCGAGCCGAAGCGTGAGCACCCTGGCCCGATTCAGCGGAGCGTCGGTCCGATCGCTGTGCTGCGCCCACACGGCGGAGTGCGGCGGCGCGGAGGGCAGAAACGCCTCGCACGGGCTGCCCGGATTGACCACGATCATGGCCGGATCGCTGGGCGCCCACACCTGGGCGAACCATCCGAGACTCTGCCAGTCGAGCACCCGATGCGGGTCCGGCACGGGCAGCATGCCCTCCGTGTACACGGCCCAGACCCGGCCACCGGCGACCCGGGGATCGTGCCCGAAGACGGGAACGGTCCTGCCCGGCTGGGCATCCGCCCCGTCACGCCGTATCTCGAAGTACAGCCGACTGTCCGCGAGGGTGTCGAAGTAGGCCGCCCAGTCCTCGCGCGCCTTGGCCTCGAAGAGGGCCTGCTCGATGCGCGTCGGCGGAGTCCAGGCGGGCGGAGCCGGCGGAGTCGAGGGTGGCGGTGTCGCAGGCCCGAACCCTGCGGGTGGCGGACCGAACGACATGTCGTGCCCTTTTCAACTTATGGCCGTCTGAGGCGACTTGACTTGCATGGTCATGCTATGGGATGCGAGGGCGGCAGCCGCGGTGGGACGGCGTGTCGGTGCGAGGTGTTCGTCGACAAGTGGCCCAGGTCATGTCGCTTTACCGCGACCTGACTCTTTGTTTGCCCGTCTTGGAGTGGAGGGGGGTGGGCCCCGCCGCTCCCCACGGGAGCCTCAACCAGTTTTCGAGGAGTCTCGACGTGATCAACCGGAGAATTGTGGCCTGCTCGGCTCTGCTGGCCGCCTGTCTGCTCACCACGGCCTGCACCGGTGAGCCGGCAACCAAGGGGTCGGCGATCCCGGAGAAGTTCCCCGCGACGGGCGACCGCGCCGAGATGAAGGCGAACGCCAAGGCCCTCCGCGACTACGCCAAGACCCACAGCCTCTCCAAGGCCACGGGGGAAGCCGAACGCATCCAGTCCCGCGACGCCGACGGCGGCCACGTCCTCATCTCGACGAACATCGGCGCCGTGGACGAGGCGATGACCCGGGCACAGCAGGTCGCGGACGCCTACCGTGACTACGCGGGTGGGGCGGGGAAGCCCGCCAAGGCCGGCTCGGTGACGGTGTACAACGCGTTCGGGGACCCGCTTGTGACGCAGCGGCTGGGCAAGAAGTAGGAACTCCGACGCCTGGTCTCCCGGTCTCAGGCGAAGAGGCATCCTCGGCCTACAGTGCAGGGTCCGCCCTCTTCAGAGCTTCTATGAAGGGGGTGAAGGCTCCGGGTGGGAAGGTGAGGGTTGCTCTGGCCGGGGTCTTGGAATCGCGGATGGCTATGTGGGCGTGCAGGTCTGCGACTTCGACGCAGGCATCGCCCTGGCCGCCACCGGAGAAGGAGGACTTCTTCCAGGTGTCGGGAATCGGCATGCTCACAGCTCCTTCGACAGCCGGTGAATGAAGTCACGCGAATGATCGGGGTCGAGTGACACTGCCCCCACCCTACGGAAGAGCGTTCGATATCGGTTGAGCTGGGCTTCGGCATCGATGAACACCGGTCCGCTGGGGCCGTCGCGGACGACGGTGTCCAGCTTCGGGACGGGGCCACTCGCGTACACCATCGCACTTCCGGCTCCACCGAAGTCGTCCAGGTCGAAGGGGACTACACGCACGGTGACGTGCTCGGCCTCGGAGAGTTCCAGGACCCGGGCGAGCTGAGCCCGTGCTGTGGATCGGTCGCCGACCCTGATGCGCAGCGCAGCCTCGTGGATCACCGCCTCGTACGGCACCGGGTCCGGGCGCTCGATGATGACCCTGCGCTTCATCCGGTGATCAACCCACCGCTCGACATCGCTCTGCGGGAATTCCTGGTTCACGTAGGCGAAGAGGGAGCGAGCGTAATCCGCGGTTTGGAGAAGGCCTGGAACGTGCAGGAACTCCACGTCCCATCGGCAGCAGGCGTGATGCTCCAGCTCGGGCAGGTCCATGAACGGTGTAGGTAGCTGGCCTCGATACTCCTCCCACCAGCCCTGCGTCCGGTCGGTGGCGATCGCTGCCAAGCCGTCAACGAACTCTGCGTCCGTGCAAGCGTAGTTGGCCACCATGCGCCGCAGACGCTGCTCGCTCACGCCTGAGGTGCCGACCTCGATCTGGCTGATCTGAACGGAGTTCACGCCGAGCAGAGCCGCTGCCTCACGAGAACTGAGGCCCGCAGCCTCGCGGAGCCTGCGCAGTTCCACGGCCAGCCGCATCTGACGCGCTGTGGGCTCGCGCTTGGTCCCCATCGGTAGCTCCCTGGTTCAACGCGCCTGTCTGTGCACCTCGTTCGGGTGTCAGATTACGGGATCACCTTGCTCTCCCTTATTTATAAGGTCTACCGTCGGTGACGCGACGCACACGCTGCGGAAGTGCACTGTTCCGTCCTGTCATGACGGGTGCGGCAATGCCACTGTGCGCGAATTCCTCTTCCTCTGAACGGAGTTGACGCATGCCTGAATCCTGGGACTACACCCTCTACATCCCGAACGACGTCAGAGCCGTGACCGTCTGTCGCCGCACCCTGCGTCTGATCCTGACGATGCACGGCCTGATCGGGGTCGTGGACACGGCGGAACTCCTCGCGGCGGAGTTGGTCTCGAACGCCGTACGCCACACGAAGGGGCCGGCTGCGCTCCGGGTTCGTCGCTCACCGGAGGGGGTGGTGTGGATCGGGGCGTGGGACACGGACCCGGGTCCGCCGGAGCCGCCGCGGCCGTTGGAGCAGGTCGCGGAGTTGGTGGAGGAGGGGCGGGGGTTGGCGCTGGTCAGGGCGTGTGCGGACTTCTGGGGCTGGCAGCCGTCGGCGAGGTTCGGGAACCGGGGGAAGCTCGTGTGGTGCGAACTTGCGGCGGCCTAGCTCGTTGATCACGTCAGACGGAAAGGAGAGCTGATGGTCGGCTCGTCGCATGAGGCGCTGCACCGCATCTTCCAGAAAGACCCCGCGCTGCTGACCCGGGCGTTACAGAGCGTGCTGCACGTCCCGTTCCCCGAACCTCACGAGATCGCGGCGCTGAACGTGGACCTCACCGAGATCGAACCGGTCGAGCGCCGGGTGGACACGCTGCTGCGGGCGGAGACGGACGAAGGCACGTACCTCCTCGTGGTCGAATCGCAGGGAAAGGTGGACGACCGCAAGCGGGGCAGCTGGCCCTACTACCTCTCCTACCTCTACGAGAAGTACCGCTGTGAGCCCGTGCTGATCGTGATCACGCAGAGCAGTGCGACGGCGCGGTGGGCGTCGCGCCCGATCCGGCTCGGTTTCCCGGGCTGGGACTCCTTGACGGTACGTCCGCTGGTGCTGGGCCCGGACAACGTGCCGGTGATCACGAGTGAACGGCAGGCGGAACGGGACGTCCCCCTTGCAGTGCTCTCGGCCATGACACACGGGCGCGGCCCGCAGGCTCCGGCCATACTGGAGTCCCTGGCCTCCGCTCTGCGGACGATCGACCCTGACAGCGCCGCGGTCTTCGTGCAGTTCGTCGACTCATGCCTGGCCGATCCCCAGGCGAAGCAGATGTGGAGGGACCTGATGACGGCGATCCAGTACTTCTGGCGACACCCGCTGGCCGAGCAGGTACGCGAGGAAGGTCGAGAACAAGGCCTGGAGCAAGGTCGGGCCGAGGCCAAGGCCGAGATGATCCTTCACATCCTGGAGTGGCGCGGCATCCCGGTACCCGACGCCGTCCGCGACCGAGTGAGCGCCTGCACGGAACTGGACCAACTGGAGGTCTGGGCCCAGCGAGCCGTGCATGCCAAGGACGCGGCGGAGCTGTTCGCCGAGGACTGAGTGGGCGGGGCTGTGGTGGGGCCGCCCGCTTCTTGGCCAGTGTCGTGCTTCCGCGAGCCGGGTCAAGGGCGCTCCCGCTCCGCGTCCGCGTCGCCTCCGGCGATCGGCCTGGTGGCCGACCCTTGACACGGCTCGCTCCAGCACGGGGAAGAAGCGAGCGGGCGGCCCGGGGTAACTGGGCGGCTAGGCTCTGTCAGCCCCTGGAGTGGGCTGCGTTCGCACCGTTGGTCGGGGGAGCGCAGCCGCGCTGTGGCGGCACGCCGGGCGGGTACAGCGGGTGCCGGCCTGTGGGTGGGGCCGGTCACTGCCCCGTTCGTCACAGGAGCCCAGCTCGCCCCGCTCAGATGGAGTGTGGAGCAGTTGGGCCAGAGGGTCTGGGCAAAGGGCAGGTCAGAAGGCTGACTGGCTCTTCGGGTGGACCAGATCTGCCACTCGTTGCGGCAGTCCTCGTGCAGTTCGTCGACTCGCGCCTGGCCGACCCGCAGGCGAAGCAGATGTGAGCCGAAGGCCCTGTCGTGATCGGGCTCCGGGCTCTCACGTCGGCGCGCCGGTCGTGCAGGCCCGTTCCAGTGCCGCGATGCCGTCCAGGCTCTCCTGGACGCGTTGCGGCAGGGTGTGGGCCCGCGCGAGGTCGAGGCATGCGTGCCAGCAGTGGCGGGCGGCCTCCCACTCCCCGAAGTGATGGTGGGCCCGGGCGGTTACCGCCAGGCAGTCCGCCTCGCCGCCGTGATCGCCCAGCTGACGGCGTATGGCCATGGCTTCGTCCAGGGCCGCGAAGGCCTCGTCACGCAGGCCCAGGTTCTGCAGCACGGAACCGTAGTTCGTCAGAGCGGTGGCGAGTGATGTGGGTCGTGCCTGCTTCCGCAGCAGCGGGATGCGCCTACGGTGCTGCTCCGCGGCACCGCTGAAGTCCCCGGCCAACTGGAGCGCGTCGGCGATCCTGCCGAGTACGAGTGCCTTGCTGCCGGGGTTGTCCGTCCTGCCGTACAGCTCCTGCGAGCGCAACGCGTACACCAGGGCTTCTTCCGCCCGGCCGGCCTGAGTGTGGAGCGCCGCCATGTTGCCCAGGATCGAGGCCATGGCGGTGATGTCTCCGGCCCGCTCGAAGAGGTCCAGGGAGATCTCCAGGTCTTCCAGGCACTCGTCGTTGCGATAGGCCATGCCGTGCGCGACGGCGAGCCGGCGGTACAGCCAGGCCTGTCCCACGGTGTCGTCACGTTCCACGGCGATGGCCAGGGCGGCCTGGAGGCAGGTGTCCCACTCGCCGGTCCACCAGTACGTGTCCGCGTACCCGAACAGGCCGACGGCGAGGCGCCAGGCCACGTCGGAGCGGCCGAGGGAACCGGCCCGGCCGATCGCCTGCCGGATCGCGGGCAGCTCCCGTACGTACCACCGCAGCGCCTGCTGAGCATCCTCGAAGTCCGGAACGGGTTCGGCCGGCTGCTCGTCCAGCGGGGGAGGCGGCTGGGTTTCGCCGACGGTCACCCTCGATGCCTTCTCCACCGCAGCCACGTACCAGGACAGCAGCCGGAGCGAGGCGTCCGCCCGCTCCCACTGGGCCTCCTCCGCCGAGGCTCGTTCGGCGGCGTACTCGCCGAGAAGATCGTGGAAGGCGTACCGGTCGGGCGTCGGGCTCTGCACGAGGTGGACGTCGGCCAGGAGGTCCAGCAGGCGGGCGGCCTCCCGCACCGGGAGGCCGAGCAGCGCCGCCGCCGCATGCGGTGTCAGCTGATGCTCGGGCCACAGCCCCAGCAGGCGGAAGGCTCGGGCGGCCGCCCGCTCCTCGGGCTTGTCGCTGTCGCGCATGACGACGTAGCTCATGGCGAACGTCGCGTGGACGTCGAGACCGCCGACGCTGAGTTCCCGCAGACGGTCGGCGCTGGACGACAACTGCCGCGCGAGCAGGGCGAGCGGCCACGCCGGCCGGGAGGCCAGCCTGCCACCCACGACGCGCAACGCCAGCGGCAGCCCGCCGCACACAGCCAGGATGTCGGCGGCGGCTGCCGGCTCTTCCAGCACACGCTCGCCTCCGCAGAGCGCGGCCAGAAGCACCTTCTGGGCGTCGTTATCAAGGGGCGACAGCGGCACGAGCGTGGCATCCGGCAGGTCTGTGAGGGTGTGGCGGCTGGTGATCACCACAGCGCAACTGCCGCTGCCGGGGAGCAGCGGCGTGACGTGAGCGGCATCCCGCGCGTTGTCGAGCACCAGCAGCATCCGGCGCTCCGCCATGACCGTACGGAAGAGCGCCGCGCAGTCGTCCGTGTCGTCGGGCAGGGATTCCGTGTGCACTCCGAGATCCGACAGGAACCGTGCGAGCAGATCGCGGGGGCTGCGCTCCCGGCCCGGGCTGAAGCCGCGCAGGTCGGCGTACAGCTGGCCGTCCGGGAAGTCCTCGTGCAGCCGGTGCGCGACATGGACGGCCAGGGCCGTCTTGCCGATGCCGCCCATTCCGGAGACGACGACCGGTCGAGGGCCGTGGCCGAGCGGCTGCCTCCCGGCGTCGGCGCCCGGGCGGAGCAGTGCTGTGAGAGTGGCGATCTCCCTGTCCCGGCCGGTGAAATAGCCGACGTCCGCGGGAAGTTGGCGCAACGGCCGACGCTCGGGTCCGGAGACGGCGTCGGCCGCGGGTGTCGGCACAACGGCGGTGCCCTCGTCGGTGAGCACGTCCTGGTGTGTCGCCCGGACGGCGGCGGACGGCTCGACTCCCAGCTCCTCCACCAGGTTCCGGCGCAGCCGTACGTACACCTGCAGTGCTTCCGCCTGCCGGTTCGAGCGATGCAGGGCGAGCATCAGCTGGCGGTGGAAGGCCTCGCGCAGCGGATGTTCGGAGGCGAGCGTCGTCAGCTGTGGGACCAGTTCGTGGTGCCTGCCGAGAGCGAGAGCGGCCTCGCAACCCCACTCCAGCACCTGGAGCCGGGTTTCGAGAAGCTGCTGGACCAGCCGGGCCTGCGGCTCGGCGTCCGCGAAACCGGGCATGTCAGCCAGCGGCTGCCCGCGCCACAGGGCCGTGGCGTCGGTGCTCCGGCTTGCCGCCGTGGCCCAGTCCTGCTGCAGGTACGCCCGGCGGGCGGCGCTCACATGGGCCTCGAAGACGTCGACATCGAGCTCCCCGTCGCCGACGTGCAACCGGTATCCGGGCGGCTCCGCCGTCAGCCGCTGCGGATCGTCGCCGAAAGACGCCAACTGCCGACGCAGCCGAGTCACATGGTTGGCAAGGGAGGCGTCGGCGGTCGCCGGTGGATTCGGCCCCCACAGAGCCTCTTTCAGGCCGTCCTTCGAGATGGTCCGATTGCGGTGGAGCAGGAGCGCGGCCAGCAGAACGCGGACCTTGCCGCTTCCTAGTGGCCGCTCCTGTGTCCCGTCATGGACCACCAGCGGACCGAGTAGCCCGAACGTCGGCATCACGTCCCCCCTCACACCTCGTCACATGCTAAACAGCGCCCGCCCTTTCCAGCTGATCGGCGCCCCGGGCGCTGTTGTCTTGGCATCAAACAGTGCCTGCTCGATCTTCGTCGGCGGCGTCCAGGCATGTGGTGCAGGAGGCCGGAAACCTGCGGGTAGCGGACCAGACGGCATTTATTTCCCATCTTAAGAGAGGGCTGATCGGCGGGCGCAAGATGTGCGCTCCAATGAGCGATACGGCGCCTTCTGCGGGGCTGAACATCGTGACGCGGAGACCGTCGGTGTGGGAATTATCTCGGCTGCTCCGAGGTCAAGATTTTCCACTTCTCAGACTCGTAGACGTCTCGGGCTCCCGGGGCGCGATCATAAAAGGCCTCCCAGAAGCCGGGCTGCGCCCACGGCTCTGGGCAAAGAGAAAACGAGCCGCTTTCAAGTTGAAAGTAGCGCCAGGAGGGCGGGATGAAAGAAGAGGTCACTTCAAAGGCGCTGCTATCGAAGAGTGCAGGATCCTCCCCTTCAATGAATTCAATTCGAAACAATGTAGTCTTGTCGTGTGGTGCGAATACTTCGAGAACTGCGTAATCCAGGCCCTCCCTGAGGGCATCGATGCCCTGCAGATTCCCGATCCCCGCAGCTTGCTGAGCAATGAATCGAACGCGCACTTCCATTACCTCCTGTTCATTACGACCTTGTAGTCGTAGTTCAATATTCTACCCGTCGCGGGGTTGTAATAGTAGTGCACTTGGAAATCGCCATATGGCGATTGATGTGTTCTCGTGGAGTATTTTCCCCAATTGCTAAGATTGCTTCCATCGGACACCATGAGCTCGCGAACCTCCTTATTGCCGAGTTTCTCGCCGGGAATGACGAGCCGCGACTCCGCGATGGCCTCGGGGGTTAGCCATCCGCTCTCATTGAATATGGAGTTCGCCGATTCGAACCGCAGGTCATGCGCTAGTTGCTGCCTTTCCGCTGACCCTGCTATGAAGTTTTCGTTGGCATCCTTTCCTGCCTTTGCTATTTTGTCGGGGCATTCATCAGGAGCGAGCCCCAAGTGATCTGTCGAGACCCTGGGGTTGTGGACGTACGTGGCGGGGTTGGGGGCGGGGGCGAGTCCAAGGGGGTCGGGGCTGACGTACCGGGCGGTTTCGGGGTCGTAGTGGCGGAAGTAGTTGTAGTGGAGGCCCGTTTCGGGGTCGTAGTACTGGCCAGGGAAGCGTAGGGGGGTGTAGGCGGTGCTGTTGGCGGACCATGCTGTCGTTCCCCACAGGGTGCTGCGGGTGCGCCAGGCGATGTCGCCGTGTTCGTCGAGGAGTTCGCTGGGGGTGCCGACGAGGTCGGTGACGATGGCGAAGAAGCGGGAGTCGATCTCGTTCTGGGGTGCGTCGGCCGCGGTGATGCGCTCGGTTTGGGCCAGGGGGCACAGGCCCTGATGGTCCCAGGTGAGGGTGACTGGGTTGGGGAGGTCGGGGGACGTCGTGGTCTGTTCGCAGAGGGTGGTGCCGTCCCAGGTGAAGTCGACACGCTCGACCAACGTTTCGCCGTCCGCAGCGAGGCGGAATTTCGCTGTGCGGCGGCCCAGGGGGTCGTACGTGTAGCGCCAGCGGGTGTCGTCTGGTGTCGTTACCGATGTCAGGCGGTCCTCGGAGTCCCATTCGTAGCGCCAGGTGTCCGGCTTGCGGGACAGGCGGGTCTTCTGGCGGAGGACGATACGGCCCAGGGCGTCGTGTTCGTAGCGGACTTGGCCAGCGCGGGTGACGCGCGTGCCGGTGTACTCGCGGATGCCCACCGCTTTCTGACCCGGGTGGTTCGTGGGCCACGATGCCTGCGTCTGGTTGCCAGCCTCGTCGTACACGTACCGCTCCGTCCAGCCCGCCGCATGTACCGCCGTCACTCGGCCTGCGGCGTCCAGGTCGAAGTGGCGGGGGCCGGTGAGCTGGTCGTCGATGCCGATCAGGTTGCCGTCGGCTCGGTAGGTGTACGCCCGGTGTTGGACGGCGCGGCCGTCAGCACCCGTCAGTGACTGGTTCGTCAGCCGGCCCAGCGCATCGAAGGTGTGCTCCAGGGTGATCGTTCCGCCGATGTGGCGGGACAGCTCGCGGCCTGCCTCGTCGTAGGTGAAGTCGATGGCGCGCCCCGAGGCCACCATGCCGGTGCGGCGGCCCGCGGCATCGTACGACCAGGTTGTCGTGGCCCCGGTGGGGGTCGTGCGGCCTGTGCGGCGGCCCAGCGCGTCGTACGTGTAGCTCAGCGTGCGGCCGTTGACCGTTTCCGAGTGCAGGCGGCCGTAGCGGTCACGTAGAAGCGTGAGCGTCGTGCCGTCCGGGCCGGTCGCCTGGGCGAGCCGGTCCGTGAAGTCGTAGGCGTAGGTCGTGATCTGGTCGGCCGCGTCCTTGCGGGTTATCTGGCCGAGTTCGTTCCGTTCGAAGGTCATCACCTCGCCGAGAACGTTTCTGCGTGAGGTGAGGCGGCCTGCCGCGTCGTGCGTGTAGGTGAGGGTGCGGTCGTCGAAGTCCGTTTCCGTCGCCAGGCGGCCTGCCGCGTCGTATTCGTACGTCCAGGTCAGGCCCTGCGGGCTGGTGACCTTCGTCAGGCGTAGTTCGCTGTCGTGGTCGAACTCGTAGCGGACGCCGTCCGGGCCCGTGCGTGCCGTCAGCAGGTCGAAGTGGGTGTACTCGAAGCGGGAGACGCCGCCTATGGCGTCGGTGTGGCTGGTGCAGTTGCCCTCGCCGTCATACGTCCAGGTCTCCGTTGTGCCGTCTGGGGCTGTGCGGCGAGCCAGGTGGCCCTCGAGGGTCCACGACAGGTGGGAGGCGGCGCCAGTGGGATCCGTGATCGCGGTTGTGCGGCCGAAGGCGTCCCGCTCGTAGCGGGTGGTCGCGCCGAGCGGGTTCGTCACCACCAGAGGAAGGCCGGAGCGGTCGCAGATCGCGGTCGTGGTGTTGCCGAGTGGATCGGTCACGGAAGTCAGGTGGCCCGCCTCCGTGTAGGTGAAGCGGGTCGTCTGGCCCGCCGGGTCTGTGATCGAGGTGCGGTTGCCGCGTTCGTCGTACGTCTGGCGCACGACTGTGCCGTCTGGGTTGACCAACTTCACCGGTAGGCCGAGGTCGTTGTACTCCGCTCTCGCCTCGCGCCCGTCCGGGCGTACGACCGACGTCAGGTTGCCCTGGTCGTCATAGCGGAAGGTCGTCGTGTGGCCCAGCGGGTCCGTCTCGGAGAGCAGACGGTTGTAGCGGTCGCGGCTGTATCGAGTCGTTGCGCCGAGCGGGTCGGTCTCGGCTACCACCTGTAGGGCGTCATTGATCAAGTAGCGCCAGCTGTGACTCTCGCCTGTCGTGGCCGTCGTGGTCCGCAGACCGGTCGTCGGGTCGGGCTTCTCGTAGGACAGACGCATGGTCATGTGGCCTGCGGGGCCACCCTGGGCTATGCACCGGTCCTTGTCGTCGTACTCGTAGGCATAGCTGCGGTCGTTCGTGTCCGTCCACGAGGTGATCCGGCCGGCTTCGTCGTAGGTGAAGCGGAGCGGCAGGCCGGAGGAGTTGACGACCTCGGTGAGGTTGCCGTCCGTGTAGCCGTAGCGCTTCAGTTCCTCGCCGGTGGCAGCCATGCGGAGCGCCGTTATTCGGCCGGAATCCGTCGTGATGCGGATGCCTTGGCCGCTGCTGGAGACCACCGCCAGCGGGGTGCCCTCCTCGTCGTACTCGAACGTGATCCAGTTGCCGTTGCGGTCGTCTATCTGTTCCAGCACCGCCAGACTTTCGCCGCGGTCGGCGAAGTGCCACGTACGGAGAGACTGCGGGTCCGCGACCGTGTAGCCGCCGTCCACCCGGTCCAGGGGCCAGCGGGGGCCGTGGCTGGGGAGGGTGGGCAGGCCCGGAGCCGGGTGGGGGTACGCCAGGAGCAGGCCGTCCTCCGTGACGAAGACGATTCCCTCGGTGTCGATCTCCAGGCGCTGGTCCAGGGTGGAGGACCAGGACGGGCCAAACCAGTGGCCCAGGTGGTAGCCGGACTCCACTCGCCGCTTGAGGATCAGGGGCAGTACCCCGGGCAGGGTGACGTCGGTCTGCGGCAGGAACATCTTGCCGGAGGCCACGTCGACCGGGTCGCCGCATTCCTTTACGCAGTGCTTCTGGCGCGAGGATTCGTCCGGGTGCTCGTTCACCTCGTCCCGAGCGGTTCCCTTGCCCGTCTTCTCAAGCCCTGCCGCTCCCTCGCGCTCGCCCCCCGCCGCCATCCTCTCCCCAGCCGTAGCCCGAACCCCGTTCGCCTCCACCCCCAGTCCGCCGGTCAGAAGCGCTTGGGCAGCGAATCGTCCCCCGAACTCGGACGGATCCTTGATGAAGTCGCCCAGGTTCTGCTTCAGCGTCTGCTCCGGATGCGTGACGCCGGAGACGAGGCCGGCCAGGGTCATCGCCTGGTGCTGGAGGGCCTCGGCGGGGTGGGTCAGGTTGTACGGGCTCAGTGGGTTGGCGTTGAGGGCCGTGCTCACCAGACCCGTGCCCGCCTTGATGGCGCCGCCCCCGAAGTGGACGGCCTCCGTGTTGAAGGCGTCGAAGCCATCGGCCGCGTCCACCTTGAGCTGGGTCAGCGGAGGGGGTTCGGCGGGGGCGTGCGCGAGGGCCGTGTCGACGGCCTTGGCGGCGGTGTCGGCAGCGGTGTTGCGCTGTTTGCGGGCCTCGTTCAGGATCTCGTCGGCCCGTTTGAGGTCTGCGGCACCGGGGTCATCGAAATCGCCGGGGGCCGGGCCGGGGTCCTTGTCACCCGAAGCGACAGCGGTCTTGTAGGCGTCGGAGCGTTTCTCGTACGCCGCCTTCGCCTTTTCGGAGGTCTCCTTGCCTGCCTTGTACAGGTCGATCGCGTCTTTGGCCTGCTTCTGTGCCCAGGTGACTGTCTCCGCGTACGTCTCCAGGGCCGCAGCGGCCTTCTGACAGGCGTCCGCAGCGTGCAGCCATTTCACCGGGTGCATCGCGAACTTCTTGCGAAACGCTTCGGCCGCCTCGCCCTGCCACTGCGAGGAGTCCAGCTTCCGCATGCCCTGGCCGACGTTGTCGAAGGCCTTGTGGAAGTCCTTCAGGTGTTTGGCGGTGGCCTGGATGTCCGCTGCGTTGCCGTGGACCAGGTCCTTCGGGTCGTCACTCTCGCCGAGCTGCTTCTCGCCCGGAGTGGCGCCCAGGGCGGACGCGGCCCCATCGCCCCAGTTTTCGACCTTGTCCGCCCAGCCGTGGGCACCGGCCTTGTCCAGGCCCTCACCGACGAGGTCGGTGCCTTTGTCGATGCCCTCACCGACGAACTTCTTGCCGGAGTCGACGACGTGCCCGGCACCGCTGATGAGGTCGTTGGTCAGGTCACCGAGCCCCATCAGCCGGCACCCCCGTTCTGCTGCTGGTTGTGCTGCTCAGCGGCCCGGGCACGTTCCTCGGGGGACGGGCCCCACGTGTCGTCGAGCATGCGGTTGTAGTCGTCGCTGTTCCCGGTCGCCCGGTTGATGTCGTCCATGGTCACGCCCGGCGGCAGCCCCAGCGATCCGGTCATCGCGTCGCGGCCGGCGTCCTTGAGGCTCTGCTTGCTGTGCTGCCACGCCTCGTCGAAGGACTTCTCGCTGTAGTCGGGGTGGGTCAGGGCGTCGGCGCTGTTCCGGCGCAGCTGGTCCCAGCTCATCTTCTCGACGTCGTCCTCGGACGCGTACGGGTTGCCCACCAGCGAGTTGTAGCCGACCTTCAGCGCGCCGCCGACGTACTGGTCCGTCTCGTGCAGCGTGCCCGCCGACAGACCCACGTTCTCCGCGAAGGTGTTGCCCTCCACCACCAGGGCGCGCACACCCCACTCCCAACGCTCGCAGAAGGACTTGAACTTCGAGGTGAGGTTCTCGTGGCCCAGTTGGAGTCCGGACAGTTCAAGGTTCGAGAAGCCCCGGCCTGCGCCCGCGAGGCTGTCGACGCCCAGCTCCTTGAGTTCCGTGAGCGTCTGGGTGATGCCCTTCGCTATCTCGTCCAGCCCGGCAGCCCTGATGTCCTTGCCGCCCTCGCCCCCGCTCACCGCGGTGCCTCCTCATTCCTCACGTCGACGGCTGCCGCGTCCGGCACGATCCCCGCGACCGGCGGGAACAGCACCCCTTCAGCCCCACTGGCTGCGTCCAGGGCGACCCCGCACGGCACCCCGACGGCCGGGACCCCCGCGTCCAGCAACCTGGCGCCCAGCACCCGCTGGTACGCCCACTCCCGCTCCTCTTCACCCCTCGCGATCGCGAACCGGGCCAGCGCCGACTCGTTCGAGAAGGCCAGGATCCAGCGGATGCCGCCGTAGTCGGTGGTCAGTGGGGTCTCGTCCGCATCGACGGGTAGCAGTACTGCCGTACGGCGGAACTCGCCCAGTACGGCTGCGAACTCACGGCGCCTGCGCGCCACGTCATCTACCTCGGAGGAAGCAGGAGCCGAAGGAGATGCGTCCGCATCGGCCGGCTCCGCATACTCCGCCAGCCGTGATCTGCGTATCGGCCCCGTCGAGTCGGCGCCACCCCCGTGATCAGCCATGCCCGGGATCATCACATCGGTACGTTGCCGGAAGCAACGCGGTACTCGGCCCGGTGAAGGGCCTTTGGCCGAATGTGTCCGCCGACAGAGACCCGCATACGACGACGCCCGGACCCCACACCAGGGCCCGGGCGTTCTCACGCCGAGAAGTCGGAGAGGCTCAAGAACCTGCCGCTACGGCATCCCGTGCACATGCGCCCCCACCGAGTTCGACCACGCATTCCCCGAAGCCGCGTCCCAGTTCGTCGACCAGGTCATCGCGCCCCGCAGGTCCGGGTACGTCTTCGACGGCTTGAAGGTGCCGCAGCCCGTGCCCTTGGCGAGGCAGTCCAGGGCGTTGTTCACGACGGAGGGCGACACGTACCCGCTGCCCGCCGCGCTCGTGGAGGCCGGGAGGCCGAGGCCTACCTGGGACGGGGACAGGCCGCCCTCCAGCTGGATGCAGGCGAGGGCCGTCAGGAAGTCCACCGAGCCCTGGCTGTAGACCTTGCCGTCGCAGCCCAGCATGGAACCGCTGTTGTAGTACTGCATGTTGACGACGGTCAGGATGTCCTTCACATTCAACGCCGTCTGGAAGTAGGAGTTCGACGTCGACTGCATGTCGATCGTCTGCGGGGCCATCGTGATGATCAGGGACGAGCCCGCCTTCGACGACAGGGAGCGCAGCGCCTGCGTCATGTACGTCGCGTTCAGGCCGTTCTCCAGGTCGATGTCGACGCCGTCGAAGCCGTACGTCTGCATCAGGGAGTAGACGGAGTTCGCGAAGTTCGTCGCAGACGTCGAGTCGTTGATCGACACCGTGCCGTTCTGGCCGCCGATGGAGACGATGACCTTCTTGCCGGCCGCCTGCTTGGCCTTGATGTCCGCCTTGAACTGGTCGACGGTGTAGCCGCCGAGGCCGGCCGAGTCCAGGCTGAACGACACCGCGCCCGGTGTCGAGGTCGCGTCCGCGAAGGCCACCGCGATGATGTCGTAGGAGGACGGGACGTCGGACAGCTTCTGGACCGTCGCGCCGTTGTTGAAGTTCTGCCAGTAGCCCGTCACGGCGTGCTTGGGCAGGTTCCCGCCGCCTCCGCCGCTGCTGCCGGAGGTCGTCGTTCCCGTCACCGCCGTCGACTTCGCCGACTCACCGGCCGAGTTCGTCGCCGTGACCTGGAAGGAGTAGGACGTCGACGCCGACAGGCCGGTCACCGTCGCCGACGTGCCCGTCACCGCCGTCACCTTCGTGCCGCCCCGGTAGACGTTGTAGCCCGTCGCGCCCGACACCGCGGACCAGGACAGCGCCACCGAGGAGGAGGTCGTACCGGAGACCGAGAGGCCGGAAGGGGTGGACGGAACGGTCGGGGCCGGGTCGCCGCCGCCTCCGCCGTCGGGGCCGTAGACCGAGACGTCGTCCGCGTAGTACGCGGCCTGGCCGTACCAGCCGTGCGTGTACACCGTGACCGACGTCGTCGACGCGCCGGTCGTGAACGTCGTCGACAACTGCTTCCACGACGACGAATCCGGCGTCCATGTCGACACGTCCGTCGTGCCCGTGCCGGTCACGCCCAGGTAGGAGTAGCCGCCCTGCACCCATGCGCTGAGCGTGTAGGTCGAGTTGGGTTTCACCGCCACCGACTGGGTGCACTGGGCGTTGTCCATCCCGGCCGGGGTCGCCTTCAGGGCCGACGAGCCGCCGTGGACCGGGGACGAGACCGTCGTGCCGCTGCCCGCCGTGCACGTCCAGTTGGTCGGGCCCGACTCGAAGCCGGCGTTCTTGACGTTGTTGACGTCCGCTGCGGACGCGGGAGTTGCGGCGAGGCCCGCCAGCGAGAGGGCGAGGGCGGTGGCGGAGGACCACATCGCGATCCGTCCTCTGCGTCTGGGCATGCCTGGTGCGCGGTCCACTGGGGCCTCCGGTGGGGGAGTCTGCGGGGAGAGGGGTGAGGGACGGTGGCCACCGTTGGCCTACAAGTTGGTCCAGACCAATTCCACTGTCAAGAGGTCCAGACCAAAACCATCTCCGCCGCCAAGAAGTTCATACGCTCAACCTGTCCGGTTTTGACGGGACTTGTGCCCAGAGAGTTCCACACGAGCTACACAAACGCTGTTCTCCGGTCATTGGGGCGTGGATACAGTGCTCAGGTAGTCACGCAATGAAGTCGTCCTGGCGCATTGGAGTTACACCGGTGGGCCGAAGGGTGTGAAGAGCGGGGAGCTGCGCGTGCCAACTGTCATTGCCGTGACCAGTGCCGACATGGCACTGCCGGCGCAGGACGAACGGACCATGCCCGCTGCCGTGCTGCGCGACCTCGACCAGCGCCCGCTGGATCACGCCCTCACCGAACTCCACGCCCTGATCGAGCAGTACGGGTATGTCGTGGTCGTCTGCTCCCAGGCTGCTCCGGAGTCGGTGGTGCGACGGCTGTACACCCTGCGGTCGTTGCTGGAGAGCGATCGCATCGCCTTCTTCCGGCCCGAGCTGCCCCCGCTCGGCATCGCCGTCCTGGCCCGGCAGTTGCGGCAGCTTGCTTCGTGTGATCTCAGCCCTGGTGTGCTGGCCTCCGCCGGGCGGCTGCTCACTCATTACATCCACGCCGGTGCCGTTCTCGGGTCGGTCGCCCGGCTCGACCGGGTGCCCGTGGGGCTGAAAGCGCACGCCAAGTCGTGGGTGCCGGGCAGTCAGTTCGCCGTCGTCGCTCATCCCGAGCCGCAGCTCGTCAAGGTCGCCCCGGGCGCCACGCTCAAGGGGCCCGAGTTCAGCACGTGGATGCTCGTCGCCAAGGGGCAGCTCCAGACGGACTGGGTCGCCGGGCTCGCCGAGGCGTGGGGTCCGCACGGGCTGCGGGAGACGCCGTTGCCCGCCGAGTCCTCGCGGTGGTGGGGGACGGGGCGGATGGTCGAGTTCTGCAGCTATCTCGCCGATCTGTCGGTCCTGTATCAGCTGGTGACCTCGGTACGGCAGTCCAGCTGTCACTGGTGCGGCCTCGACGTCATCGGCGACCTGTGTGTGTTCTGCTCCGCCACCCCGCCCGTGTACGAGCCTCCCGCGCCCCGTGCTCTGGAGCAACGAACGCCCGCCTGACCCGCACGGACGTCACTCACATCCCGATCGACCGATTCCCCCAATGAGGTTGCACGGTTCATGAACTCCCGTCAGCGCCGCGGCGTGATACTCCTGATCCTCTCGGTCCTGTGCGCTCTCGGCGCGTTCGCCGGTGTGCTCTCCGTCGTCGACGACGTCCAGTCCAAGGTCGGGCCCGAGGTCAGCGCCTATCGGGTCAGGTCCGACGTGCAGCCGTACACCGCGCTGAACACGGGCCAGTTCGAGAAGATCAAGATGCCCAAGCGGTGGCTGTCCGGCAACGCCGTCACCGACCTCCGGCAGATCCAGGGCAAGATCGCCGTCACTACCCTGCGCGCCGGCTCCCTGCTGCAGACCGACATGATCGTCGACCAGCCCGCCCTCCAGCCCGGTCAGCAGGAGGTCGCCATCATGATCGACGCGGCGACCGGTGTCGCCGGCAAGATCACCCCGGGGTCGCGGGTCAACGTGTACGCCACCTTCGAGGGAAAGAAGGAGGGCGACCCGGACCAGTCGAAGATCATCGTCACCAACGCCCGGGTCCTCGACGTCGGCCAGATCACCGCCCTCGACCCCGACCGCGACAAGAACCAGCAGCCCACCGAGGCCGTCCCCATCACCTTCGCGCTGTCCACCCTCGACGCCCAGCGGATCACCTACGCCGAGTCCTTCGCCCAGCGGGTCCGGCTCGCACTGGTGGCACCCGGCAGCGAGACCAGCGTCCCGGACAAGGACCGCACCTACGAACTCGCGACGGACAAGTGAGAGGCGGCCCGCATGCCCACCAGGATCCTCCCGGCCGGCGCGGACCCGGACGCCGTCCGCTCCCTCACCACGCTGCTCAGCCAGCTCCCCGACGCCGAACCGCAGCCGCCCGTCGGTGACTCCACCCAGCTGGTCGACACCCTCGCCCGCCTCGCCGCCGAGTCGGTGGACGAACTGCCCGAGGTCGTCGTCGTACATGAGCGGATCGGCCCGGTTCCGGCCCTGGAGCTGATCCGTGAGGTCGCCCTGCGCTTCCCGGCCGTCGGCGTCATCCTCGTCACCACCGACGCGAGCCCCGGCCTGTTCGCCGCCGCGATGGATTCCGGAGCCCGCGGCCTGGTCGCGCTCCCGCTGTCGTACGAGGAACTCGCCAGCCGCGTCCAGGCCGTCGCCCAGTGGTCCACCGGCGTACGACGCCATCTCGGCCACGGCGCCGACGTGTTCGGCGGGGCCGGCGGCACGGTCGTCACGGTCAGCGGCGCCAAGGGAGGCGTCGGCACGACCCTGGCCGCGATCCAGCTCGCGCTCGCCGCCCAGGCCTCCGGCTGGTCCACCGCCCTGGTCGACCTCGACCTGCAGACCGGCGACATCGCCTCCTACCTGGACGTCCAGTTCCGCCGCTCGGTCGTGGACCTCGCCGCCATCAGCGACATCTCCCCGCGCGTCCTCGCCGACGCCGTCTTCCGCCACGACACCGGCCTCGCCCTGCTCCTCGCCCCCGGCGAGGGCGAGCGCGGCGAGGAGGTCACCGACCGGGCCGCCCGCCAGATCGTGAGCGCCCTGCGCTCCCGGTACGAGGTCGTCGTGGTGGACTGCGGGGCCCAGCTCGGCGCGGCGAACGCGGCCGCGGTGGAGTCGGCCGACACCGCCCTGCTGGTGACCACCCCGGACGTGGTCGCCGTACGCGCCGCCAAGCGGACCGTGCGCATGTGGGACCGGCTGCAGATCCGCAAGGCCGAGGAGACGACTGTCGTCGTCAACCGGCACACCCGGAGTACGGAGATCCAGCCCGCGCTGGTGCAGCGGATCACTGGTACGGCGGTGGCGCGTACCGCCGTGCCCGCCAACTTCAAGGAGCTGCAGGGGGTCGTGGACGCGGGGCGCCTGCACGAACTCGACGGCAGAAGCACGGTGAAACAGGCCCTGTGGGCCCTCGCCGGCGAGCTGGGCCTGGCGAAGGCACCCGAGGGGTCCCATCGCGGGAGCGGCCGGGGGGCGGTCGGCTTCCGGCGGCGGAAGGAGTGAGGCGTGCGCAGACGGCCGGGAGGGGACCGGGGACAGGTCAGCATCGAGTTCCTCGGGATGACTCCGCTGATCATCCTGACGCTGGTGCTCATGTGGCAGTGCGTGCTCGTGGGGTACGCGTACACGCTCGCGGGGAATGCTGCGGACGAGGGCGTACGGGCGGGGACGGCGGCGCCTCGGGGCGAGCGGTTCGGCGCGTGTGAGCAAGCCGCGCTGAAGCATCTGTCGGGGGCGTGGCGAGGGGGTGCCAGGGTGGAGCAGTGCGGGGGGACCGGTTACGTGACGGCCGACGTGGCGCTGAAGGTCCCCGTCCTCTTCCCCGGCTCGATCGACTTCCCCGTCACGGTGCACGGACACGCCGGTGCCGTGGAGGAGGTGAAGCGCTGAGATGCCTCCGGTATCCGGGATGTCGCGCCGTCGCCGCCGCGATGCGGGGCAGGTCGCCATCGAGTACCTCGGGTTCGTTCCGGTCCTGCTGATCGTCGGGCTGGCCGGCATCCAGATCGGGGCCGTCGCCTACGCCGCCGAGCAGGCCGGTACGGCGGCCCGGGCGGGAGCGCGGGCCGCGTCGCTGCGGCAGGACGCGCAGCAGGCGTGTGCCGAGGCGGTCAGCGGCGGGATCACGGTGCGCTGCTCGTCCGCCGAAGGGGGCGACTCGGTCACCGTCACCGCCACCGTCCACATCCCCCAGGTCGTCTGGGACTTCGGCGACGCCCACAAGACCGCCACCATGCCGCTCGACCACTGAACGAGGAGTTGCCGACCCATGAGTCTGCGGGCACGCATCAACTCCCCCGAGGAGCAAGGCAGCCGGGGCGAGGACGGGCACCTGGTCGCCTCCTACCGGGCCAAGCTGCTGGAGGAGATCGACCTCGCCGAGATGGGCTCGCTGGCCGCCGCCGAGCGCAGGGCGCGGCTGGAACGGGTGCTCGGGCACATCATCAGCCGCGAGGGCCCGGTGCTGTCGACGGTCGAACGCTCCCAGCTGATCCGCCGGGTGGTGGACGAGGCCCTCGGCCTCGGCATCCTGGAGCCGCTGCTGGAGGACGCGTCGATCACCGAGATCATGGTGAACGGGCCGGACGCGATCTTCGTGGAGCGCGGCGGCCGGGTCGAGCAGCTGCCGCTCCGCTTCGCCTCGGCGGACCAGCTGATGCAGACCATCGAGCGGATCGTGTCCACGGTCAACCGCCGGGTCGACGAGTCGAACCCGATGGTGGACGCCCGCCTCCCCTCCGGCGAGCGCGTCAACGTCATCATCCCGCCGCTGTCGCTGACCGGCCCCACCCTCACCATCCGCCGCTTCCCGCGCTCCTTCACCCTGCAGGAGCTGATCGGCTTCGGCTCACTCGACGAGCACATGGTGTACCTGCTGGCGGGGCTGGTGCAGGCGAAGTTCAACATCATCGTCTCCGGGGCGACCGGCACCGGCAAGACGACCCTGCTCAACGCACTCTCCGGACTGATCCCGGCACACGAGCGCATCATCACCATCGAGGACTCGGCCGAACTCCAGCTCCAGCAGACCCATGTGGTCCGGCTGGAGTCACGGCCGCCGAACGTCGAGGGCAAGGGGCAGGTCACCATCCGTGACCTGGTCCGCAACTCGCTGCGCATGCGGCCCGACCGGATCGTCGTCGGTGAGGTCCGCGGCGGCGAGTCCCTCGACATGCTCCAGGCCATGTCCACCGGCCACGACGGCTCCCTCGCCACGGTCCACGCCAACAGCGCCGAGGACGCGCTCACCCGGCTGCAGACCCTCGCCTCCATGTCCGACGTCGAGGTCCCCTTCGTGGCCCTGCACGACCAGATCAACAGCGCCGTCGACGTCCTCGTCCAGCTCACCCGGTTCGCCGACGGCGCCCGCCGCATCACCGAGATCGCCCTGCTCGACAGCCACGGCGGCGAGCCGTACCGGCTGGCGTCGGTGGCCCGCTTCCACGCCCGGCCCATGACGCCCGACGGCCGGGTGTACGGCGCCTTCGAGTACTTCCCGCTGCCACGCCGTACCGCCGACCGGCTCTTCATGGCGGGCCAGCCCATCCCGCAGGCCTTCGGTGTCGCCCACTCCGCGGACCAGCTCGCCACCCGAGAAGCCAGGTAGGACCATGGAACTCCACACCCTCGTCCAGCTCACCACCGGTGTCGCGCTGCTGACCTGCGTCCTGGCCGTCGTCGGAGTGCACACCTACGCGGCCGGCCGGGCCCAGCGCGCCGAGCTGGTGCAGCGGTTGTCGTCCACCGGTCAGGCACCGGCGACCGGCCGCAGGCGCCGCTTCCGCAACCTCGACCGCCGTCTGCGCCGTACGGCACTGGGCCGCAAGCTGGAGCTGCGGCTGGCGGCCACCGGTCTGGACGTCACCCCGGGCGAGTTCTTCGCCTACATGCTCGCCGCGGTCGCCGCGCTCTGGCTGATCGGCCAGGCCACCCTGGCCCCCTTCTTCGGCCCGCTCGCCGGTCTGCTCGGCATCTGGGCGGCGGTCCAGTTCCTCAACTGGCAGCGTCAGAAACGCATCGAGCGCTTCATCAACCAACTCCCCGAACTGGCCCGCATCCTGGCCAACGCCACCCAGGCCGGCCTCGCCCTGCGCACCGCGATCGGCATGGCCGCCGAGGAGCTGGAGGCGCCGGCCGGCGAGGAACTCACCAAGGTGTCCAGCCAGTTGGCGATCGGCCACTCCCTGGACGACGCCCTCGGTGAACTGGCCGAACGTCTCCCCTCCCGCGAGCTGGTCGTGCTCGTGACGACGCTGGTCCTCTCCAACCGTGCGGGTGGTCAGGTGGTCTCGGCCCTCCGGAACCTGACCGAGACGCTGGAGGAACGCAAGGAGACCCGGCGCGAGATCCGCACCCAGCTCTCCCAGGTGACCATGACGTCGTACGCCGTCCCCGTCCTCGGCGTCGGCGCCCTGTTCCTGATGAACGGGGTCAAGGACGGTGCCCTGGAGCGGATGACCGGCTCACCGGTCGGCCAGGCCTGCGTGATCATCGCCTTCGCGATGTATGCCGTCGGCTTCGTCCTCATCCGCCGTATGAGCCGGATCGACGTGTGAGGGGCCTGATCTGATGGGATTCCTGTTCGCACTCCTCATGGGTCTCGGTGTCTGGGGCGTCTTCGCCGGCATCCGGATGTACCGCGCGGACGCCCGACTTCCCGGTGACCTGGCGCTCGCCCTGGAGGTCGGCGCCACTCGCACCGGCGCGGTGGGCTCCGTCATCGACCGCATGGGCATGCGCTACGCCCCGGCGGTGCTGCGCCTGATGGGCCCCCGCCTGGTCGCCAAGTACCGTCGCAAGATCGACCTGGCGGGCAACCCCGGCGGCCTGACCATCGACCGCTACGCCGCCCGCCGCGCGGTGTACGGCGCCCTCGGCGCCGTCGGCTTCCTGGTGTTCCTGCTGCGGGGCCAGTGGTTCGTGGCCCTCCTCCTGCTGCTCTTCGGCGCGTTCTGGACGGAGGTCGGCATCTGGTCGGCGATCCGCGTCCGCAAGGACGTGATCGAACGGACGCTGCCGGACTTCCTGGACGTGCTGGCGGTGGTGGTCAGCGCCGGACTGGGCTTCCGCCAGGCCCTGGACCGGGTGGCGTCACGCTACGAGGGCCCATGGGCGGACGAACTCCGCATCACGCTGCGCCAGATGGACCTCGGCATGAGCCGCCGCCAGGCCTTCGCGGAACTGCGCCGCCGCAACGACTCGGAGCAGGTGGCCATGTTCGTCACCGCGCTCCAGCAGGGCGAGGAACTGGGCGCCCCGATCGTCGACACGCTCGTCTCCCTCGCCAAGGACATGCGCCGCACGGACGCCCAGAACGCCCGCCGCAAGGCCGCCCGTGCGGTCCCGAAGGCCACGTTGATGATCACCACGTTCATGGTCCCGGCGACGATGCTCCTGCTGGGCGCGGGCCTGCTGCTGGGCTCCGGCGTGGACTTCGGCTCGCTCACGGGGAAGTGAGCGGCGGGTGACGACGATGGGAGCGACAGGGCGGCCGGGCAGGCGCCCGACCCTCCGGGGGCTGGGGAGGGGGCGGCGGGCGTGGTTCGAGCGCGGCCGCCCGAAAGGGCCGTCGGCACTGTCCCGCGTGTCCTGGGCATCCCGGAGGTCCCGGACGTCGGGCGCGGAGGCTCCCGTACCCGAACCCTCCGAGAAGATCCAGGTACGGGCCCTGCAGGCGATGTGCCGCCAGGTCTTCGGATTCCGGCTGGCGATGATCGTCGTGGCCGCCCCCGCGGCCCTGCTCAACGCGGCCCCGGGCCTGGGCGTCCGGCTGGTCGGGGCGGCCGTGGTCGTCACCTTCATGGTGTCGTACGTCCTCTTCCGCGACTGGGAGCGCTTCGGCCCCCTCCTCCTGCGCCACCCCAGCCTGCTCGCGGCCGACACCCTGATCGGGTCCCTCCTCCTGATCTCGGCGGGCCCGGACACCACCCTCGCCTACGTCAGCGTGTGCACCCCGCTGCTGGCGGGCCTGGTCTACAGCTGGCGGGGCGCGGCCTGCTTCGCCTCCCTGCAGTCGCTGATCCTGCTCCTGGTCCACGCCACCCTGAAGTCCGACGGCCGGACAGCCGTGGCCGAGTCCCTCCTCCTGCCCGGTCTGTGCGTCATCGCCGGTGCGATGGGCTCGACCCTGCGCAACCTGATGCTCCGCTTCGGTGCGGCCACCCTGGCCCTCACGGCGGTCCAGGCCCGCCTGGCGGCGACGGAGGCGGTGCACGCGGAACGGGCCCGGCTGGCCCGCGAGATGCACGACTCGGTGGCCAAGACCCTGTACGGCGTAGCCCTGGCGGCCGACGGCCTGGCGACGACGGCGTCGGCGGAGGCCCCCGACCCGGCCCGCATCCGGCAGCAGGCGGACCTGGTGTCCCGCTCGGCACGCAGGGCGGCGGCGGAGTCGAGGGAACTGCTGGAGGACCTGCGTCGGGAGGAGACGCCGGCTGCGGCGAGGCCGACGGACCTGTGGACGGAACTGAGCGTACGCACGGCGGACTTCACGACCCGTACGGGCACACCGGTGTCCTGCCGGCAGCTGAACGGAATCCCCGTTCCCCCCGTCCCCCCGCCCGTTGCCCGCGATCTCCTCGCCATCGCCACGGAGGCGCTGGAGAACATCCATCGCCACGCGTCGGCGACCCGGGTGGACCTGACCGTGGGGGTCGACGGTGACCTGCTCCGCCTGACGATCCACGACGACGGGAGCGGCCTGCCCCCCGGCACCACCCTCGAACAGCTGCGCCACTCGGGCCACTTCGGGCTGCTGGGCATGGTCGAGCGCGCGGCCTCGGCAGGGGCTCGGATCCGTATCGGGCGGGGGGAGCACGAACGGGGTACGGAGGTTCGGGTGGAACTGCCGCTGCGCGTCCTCGCCGTCGATCTTTCATCCCGGGAAACCTGAGAGGAGGCACCCGATGCAGCACCGGAACCCGCCGGGCCCGGCCTTCCCGGCACCCACTGCCACGGCCCCCCTGCGCCTCGTGGTGGCCGACGACAACCCCGTGATCCGCGCCGGCCTCACCGTCCTTCTCTCCGACCGCGAGGACACCACGGTGGTGGCGGAGGCGGCGGACGGCCGCGAGGCGTACGAGGCGGCACTGCGACACCGCCCCGACGTGATCCTCCTCGACGTCCGCATGCCCGGCGTCGACGGAATCTCGGCGTTGCCCCACCTGGTCCGGCTGGCTCCCGTCATGATGCTCACCTACAGCCACGAGACGGAGACCGTGCAGGAGGCTTTGCGGCTGGGGGCGGGGGGATATCTGGTGCACGGGGAGTTCACGGCGGAGCAGCTGGTGAGGGCGGTGCGGGATGTGCGGGAGGGGCGGCCGCACGTGACACCGGGGGCGGCGAAGGCGTTACTGACTCATCTTCAGGCAAGTGCACCTGCACACGCGGAACCTGAACTCTCAACTCTTCTCGGCCAGATTCCACCTCAAAAGCTTTCGCACATGCAATCCGATGTGGGACAGTCATTTCGGTCGCGGTTCCAGCTGAGTGCCAGGGAGGCGGAGATCATGGACCTCATCGCGTCCGGCATGACCAACCAGCAGATCGCCGCGACCTGCTTCATCAGCGAGAAGACGGTCAAGAACCACATCAACCGCATCTTCGCCAAGCTCCACAGCACGAGCCGGTCGCAGGCGGCCGCGAAGTGGTTGGGGGTGGCGTGAGGTGGATTGGGTCCGGGGTTGGGTCCGAGGACCCTCTCGCGGGTGCTGTGTCCCCGCATACGTTTTCCGGATCGGAGGCGAGCCCGAAGGGGACCACCATGAGCAACTGGTTCAACACCACCGTCGCGTATCTGCAGGCCCGAGTTGCTCGCAGCGACAAGGGGCAGACCGCGGTGGAGTACCTCGGCATCATCGCGGTGGTCGTGGCGATCGTGCTGGCGATCACGGGTACGAGCATCGGTCAGACGATCTTCGATGCGATCAGGAACAAGATCGCCGAAGTCACCGGCGGCTGATTCCTCCACGCCGCGACGCAGGGCAGGCCTTCCCCATCTACATCACGGTGGTGGCAGGCCTGCTCTTTCTTGCGTTGGCCTACCTCGCCGTCGGCCAGGCCGCGGTCAACCGGGGCGGTGCCCAGACCGCCGCTGATGCTGCTGCGCTCGCCGCCGCGCAGAACCGGCGCGACCAACTCACGGCGAAATGGGTGGAGGACATCCTCGACCCGACCAAGTGGCAGGACGACTTCGACGGCAAGGTGCCGCTCGGACCGTCGTGCTGGCGCGCCGATCAACTCGCGGCGCAGAACGACGCCCAGGCCCAGTGCGACTCGCCGGAGCCACTCACCTTCACGGTCACGGCCAGGACCGACAAGTCCGTCGGAAAATCCGTCGTTCCCGGGTCCGAGAACTTCCACTCGACGGCGTCCGCCCGAGCCGTGATCGAACCCCTCTGCAAGTTCGAACTCCCCGGCGAGGACGCGGGGCACAACGCGCTGCCCCAACTCACTTGCAAGGACCGGGACTGGGATCTGAACCCGGACGACCTCACCGACCTCCCGGGGCCCGAGGATCTTTTCGACGTCCACCTGGCTGACTGACGTAAAGAAGGAAGCAGAGTCATGAGCATTCGGGTCACAGGGAAGGCCACCAGGGGGATGGTCGCGCTGACTGTCGTGGCTGGTCTGGCCCTCGGCGTGGCCGGCTGCGGTGGCGGCGGTGGCGATGACGCCAAGAAGCCGGACCACACGGCGTCCGCCTCCGCGTCCGGTGGAGGGAACCCGAGTACCCAAGAGGGGCAGTCGGACAGTCCGTTGGCCGAACTGAAGGGCTCGGACGGCCTGCTTCTCCAGATCACCTCCGTGCAACGTGATTCCGGTGGCTTCGTCACGGTGAACGGCACCATGAAGAACGACGGGGGCAAGGAGCTGCTCATCCCGTCCGCCCTCAGCGGCAATGAAACAGAGATCACCAAGAACGGCCCGTCCCTGGGCGGAGCCACCCTCGTCGACTCCAAGGGCAAGAAGCGCTACTACGTACTGCGCGACACAGAGGGCCGTCCGCTCACGACAACCGGGCTGGGATCGCTCAAGGGGGGTCAGTCGCTGCAAGTCTTCATGCAGTTCCCTTCCCCGCCGGCGGACACCACCGAGGTGACCCTGCAACTGCCCACCTTCTCCTCCGCCACCATCAAGATCTCCGGGTGAGGCTGAAGTGACCAGCACTCGTCTCGCCCTCGTCCTGACTGCCACCTTTCTCCTCGCCGCCACCCCGGCACACGCCGATGACACGGACCCGAGCCAGCCCCCGGACACCGAACCCTCCGCCACCGCCCCCGTGAAGATCGACCCCACCGACCCCGACCTCAAGCTCCCCGAGGGGGCCACCCTCGCTCAGCCCAAGGTGCTGGACATCAAGTCGGTCGTGGAAGATCAGAGCGGGGACGAGCGCCGTGAGGACACCAACGCGGACGTGACGTTCGCCCTCCAGGCTGAGGTGCTGTTCAGCAAGGACAGCGCCAAGCTCGGCGGGGAGGCCAAGGCCCGCATCGCGACGATCGCCGAGGAGATCAAGAAGCAGAACGCGACCCAGGTCCGCGTCTTCGGCTTCACCGACAACCTCGGTTCCTCGGCCCACGGCGACATCCTGTCCAAGCAGCGCGCCAACGCCGTGCAGGCGGTCCTGGACCAGGACCTGAACAGCCCGGACATCACCTTCGACGTGCGCGGCTACGGCGAGCAGTACCCGATCGCCGACAACTCGACGGAGGAGGGCCGGAAGAAGAACCGACGGGTGGAGGTCTCCTTCCCGCGCACGCAGCAGTGAGCCGCCTACTCACCCACCTCGTAGTCGAACCAGATCCGATGGGTGCCGTCCGCGTCGATCGCCATGCCCCCGGCCCCTCGGATCCCGGCCAGCGCCCCCGTCCCGCTCCCCGGCACGATCACGAAGAACTCGGACTCGCGGCCTTCCCCCAGGGTCGTCGCCGAGTGGGCGAAGTTGAAGGAACCGGCCGAGCCGTGGAGGGATCCCTCGAAGGACTCCATGGCGACGTAGGTACCGGTGGCCGTGGCCTGGTCGTACGCGGCGGTGAACAGCGTGGCCGACACCCCGCCGACCTCACCCTCGTACTGCTTGCGCATCGTGGCCACCCCGACGGGCACCGCCGTCTCGACCACCGGCCCGGCGACCTGAGCCGGGGTGAACTCCGCAACCTTGAACGTCCCAGATGCTCGCATGCCCGGATGCTATGCCGCCCCACTGACAACGGCCCCGACCACTGACAACGGCCACGTGCGGACGACCGGCCGTCAGGACACACCGTCCTCCGCCTCGACGTCGACCACCGTCCCCACCGTCAGCCCCCATCCGGCCATCGCCCCCGCCTCCGCCTCCAGCACATGCCGCGCCCGCAGCCTCGGTCTGCCGAGTCGGCCGGGCTTCATGGTGCGTACGGCGATGACCCGCAGTCGGCGATCGAGATGGGCGACGTCGATCGCCATCCGCATCCGGAAGGTGTGCACCCCGCTGCCCGGCGACAGCAGCATCGCCCCGTCGACCGAGTCCCGGCCCAGCAGCCCCTTCGTCCGGGCGCGGTACGAGGCCGCGATCTCCAGGGGGAGTGGGATCGAGGTTCCGTCCGTCCGCCGCACGACCAGCTTGCCCCGCCCGTCCCGCCATCGCCGCCCCATGCCCGGCCCCCTCCGCCCGCCCTCACCCGGTCGAGGCGACCGTACCGCTCACCACCCACCGGTGACCCGCCGCGCGCGTGATCGCGTTTGCGTGCCCCCGGTCGATGGCTAGGAAAGCCCCATGACTGGAATCGGTGCGGTATTCCGACCCCAACTTCCCCCCGAGCGGCTCCGCGCGGTGGCCCGCCTCGCGGACGCCACAGGGCTCGAAGAACTCTGGTTGTGGGAGGACTGTTTCCGGGAGGGCGGGATCTCCACGGCCGCCGCCGCTCTCGCCTGGACCGAGCGGGTGCGGGTGAGCGTAGGGCTGCTGCCCGTGCCGCTCAGGAACGTGGCCGTCACCGCCATGGAGGCCGCGTCACTGGAGCGCATGTTCCCGGGCCGGGCCGTCCTGACCGTGGGACACGGTGTGCAGGACTGGATGGGGCAGGTCGGCGCGCGGGCCGCCTCGCCCCTCACCCTGCTGGGTGAGCATCTCGACGCCCTGCGCGCCCTGTTGCGCGGGGAGCGGCTCAGCGTGAGCGGACGGTACGTCCGGCTGGACGACGTCGGCCTCGACTGGCCGCCGGAGCAGCCGGTCGACGTGCTGGCCGGCGCCACCGGAGTCCGTACGCTCCACCTCTCCGGCGCCAAGGCCGACGGCACCCTGCTCACCGCCTCCACCTCGCCGGAGGGCGTGCGGGAGGCCCGGCGGATCATCGACGAGGGGCGGCGGGAGGCGGGGCGTACGGAGCCGCACCGGGTCGTCGTCTATCTGCTGGCCGCCACCGGAGCCGACGCCGCAGCCCGGCTGCGTGCCGAACTCGCCGCCGAGGGGCTGGAGTCGGTCCCCGAACTCGGGGTCGCGGGGGACGCGGGTGCCGTGGCCAAGGCGGTGCAGCGGCTGGCCGAGGCCGGTGCCGACACCGTCGTCCTGCAGCCGACGGGGGACGAGCCCGACCCGGAGGGCTTCGTGCGCTTCGTCGCGGAGGAGGTCCGGCCCCTGGTGCCGTAGCGGAGGCCGCGTAGGGCGCGGGGCGTTGTCAGTGGCGGCTGCCACACTGCCACGCATGACCGGCGAACACAGCGATGTGCGGCTGCGGGACGTGACGGACGGCGACCTCCACGTCTTCCACGCCTACGAGCAGGACCCGGAAGCCGTCCGGCGGTCGAGGTTCACCCCCCGGCCGCGGGACGCCTTCCTCGGACACTGGCGGGAGCGCGTGCTCGGCGATCCCGACTGCCTCGTGCGGACGGTCACCGTCGACGGCGAGGTGGCCGGGCACATCGTCTCTTGGACGGTGGACGGGCAGCGGTACGTCGGCTACTGGCTGGGGCGGCCGTACTGGGCCCGTGGTGCCGGCACCCGCGCCCTCGGTCTCTTCCTGGAACTGGAGCGGGTGCGACCCCTGTACGCCGACCCGTTCTCCGGCAACACCGCCTCCGTCCGCCTGCTGGAGAAGCACGGCTTCGCACGCGTCGGCACGGCCCGGCACGGGGAGGACGAGCACGTTCTGCTGGTGCTCGGCGGCCGCGCCCCCGAGGAACGCGGGTGACGGCCCCGACGCCCGGCCACGGGCGTCGGGGCACTCCCGGTTCCTAGGCCCCGGTGACCGGGCGGTGGTCGCCCGTCGCCCCGTCGATCAGCTCGCGCAGGATGTCCATGTGGCCGGCGTGCCGGGCCGTCTCCTCGATCATGTGGACGAGGGTCCAGCGCAGGGAGACGGTGACGTCGCGCCAGGCGGGGCGGCCCGGAGCGTCCAGGGGCAGCTCGGTGATGGTGCGGTCGGCGGCGGCGCGGGCGCGGCCGTAGAAGGCGACGATCTGCTCCGTCGTCTCACCGGGCGCCACGCTCATGTCCTCGTCCTTGTACGGGTCGAACCACAGGGGTTCCCCCTCATGCCCGAACGTCTCCACGAGCCAGCCGTACTCCACCGACGCCAGATGCTTGACCAGGCCGAGCAGGGTCGTCCCGGTCGGTGTCATCGGCCGGCGCAGCTGCTCGTCGTCCAGGCCGCTCAGCTTCCAGAGCACGGCGTCCCGGTGCCGGTTCAGGCTCGCGTGCAGGATGTCCTTCTCACCGGCGGTGTGGCCGGCTGCAGAGGTCGTCATGTCCGCGGAAATTAGCAGGCCCGACCGACAACGCCCTGCGACCATGGCGTTCATGACAGAGAACCGCTCCTTTGAACGGCTGGTGGCCGAGGGCGTCGCCGTGCCCACCGAGGGATGGGACTTCTCGTGGTTCGAGGGGCGGGCCACCGAGGCGCGGCCGTCCTGGGGGTACGCGCCGTCGGCGGGGGAGCGGCTGGCCCGGGCCGAAGCCGCGCTGGACATCCAGACCGGGGGCGGTGAGGTGCTCGACTTCGCCCTGGGCCGGGTGGGTGAGGCCGGGCCGGTGCTCGTCGCGGCCACGGAGGGCTGGCCGCCGAACGTCGCCAAGGCCACCGCCCTGCTGCGGCCGCGCGGTGTCGTGGTCGTCGCCGCACCGGACGACGTGCCGCTGCCGTTCGCCGACGAGGCCTTCGACCTGGTGCTCAGCCGGCACCCGGTGCGGCCGGACTGGGCGGAGATCGCCCGGGTGCTGCGGCCCGGCGGTACGTACTTCGCCCAGCACGTCGGGCCCAGCAGTGTGTTCGAGCTGGTCGAGTACTTCCTCGGGCGTCAGCCGGACGAGGTGCGCGGCGGCCGTGATCCCGAGCGGGAGCGGACGGACGCGGAGGCGGCGGGGCTGGAGGTCGTGGACCTGCGGGCGGAGCGGCTGCGGATGGAGTTCCATGACATCGCCGCCGTCGTGCACTTCCTGCGCAAGGTCGTCTGGATGGTCCCCGGCTTCACCGTCGAGCCGTACGAGCCCCAACTGCGCTCCCTGCACGAGCGGATCGAGAAGGAGGGGCCGTTCGTGGCGCACAGCTCCCGCCAACTCTTCGACGTCCGGAAGCCGACCCTCTGACGAACCGGACCAATCGGGCATTTCGCCGTTCAGTTCACTCGCAGTTCTCTCACGGTTTCCACATCGTTATCGGCGGCGGTTCACATCCGTCCCAGCCGTCACGTAAGTTCAGACCAAGGTAATTCGCGTGAGCAAAGCTGCGCGGGCGGCACCGCGCAGTGGAGGGGGCTGCGCGGTGCTGCGATACCGCGCCGAACGCGTACCGGAACCGTCAAGTCACCGTTCGCTGCCCGGGTAGCCCGTCGGAGGGACCCTCGGACAACTCGCCGAACCATCCCCAAGGCGCCCCAAAACCTCTTGATCACTCCATATGGGCCCCGATCCCCTGCGATTCCGCTGTGAATCGGCCATGAAATGCCCCTGAATCCATCGTTCCGCGTGCACCGGGGCGTCGTCGGGCGATTTCGGAGCGTAGTTGTATCGCGTCGATGCACACACCATCCCTTACGAAGGGTTATGGTGGAAACCCCCCCTCGGGCCGGTCCGTCTCCCCCCCACGGACCGGCCCGTTTTTTCTTGGGGAACTCCCGGAACTTCGGAACAAGGGACGGGCGTCCCAGCCCGAGGGGCGCGGGGCTGTGCCGACAGACGGCTCCGCCGCGTGGGCGCGAGAAGCCCCCACCGGCCCGCACGAACCCCACCCTCGAACCCCCAAACCCCGAGCCCGAACCAAGCCGAAAGCAAGGGGTACGCTCAGAACCCGCCCAACCCCCGGAGGGTCCCGTGAACGTGCGCGACACGCTGCGCAGCCTGCTCGTCAGGCTCTACGCACGCCGGGTGGAAGGTCACCTGGACCACGACCAGGTGCCGAAGCACATCGGCGTCATCATGGACGGCAACCGCCGCTGGGCGAAGGCCGCCGGCTCCACCACGGTCCACGGCCACCGCGCCGGTGCCGAGAAGATCGAGGAGTTCCTCGGCTGGTGCAGCGAGACCGACGTCGGGGTCGTCACCCTGTGGCTGCTGTCCACGGACAACTTCGACCGCCCGCAGGATGAGCTGGGTCCCCTCCTCGGCATCATCGAGGACGTCGTCCGCACCCTCGCCGCCGACGGCCGGTGGCGGGTGCACCACGTCGGCACCCTCGACCTGCTGCCGTCCGGGATGCAGCGCACCCTCAAGGAGGCCGAGGAGACCACGGCCCACGTCGACGGGATAGTGGTCAACGTCGCCATCGGCTACGGCGGCCGCCAGGAGATCGCCGATGCCGTGCGCTCCATGCTCCTCGACGCCCGGGACAAGGGTGTGTCGATGGAGGACCTCGCCGAGTCCGTCGACATCGACATGATCGGCCGTCATCTCTACACCGGCGCCCAGCCCGACCCGGACCTGGTGATCCGCACCAGCGGCGAGCAGCGGCTGTCCGGATTCATGCTGTGGCAGACCGCGCATTCCGAGTACTACTTCTGCGAGGTCTTCTGGCCCGCCTTCCGCAAGGTCGACTTCCTGCGGGCGCTGCGCGACTACGCGGCACGTCACCGCCGTTACGGCGGCTGAGCCGCCTCGAACACTCCGCCCGTCACCACTGCGGCGGGTTGTTCGGTTCACCCCGGTTGGGGCGCAAGTAACAAGGAGTTCACCAGGGCGCTGTTGGCCGCTTTTGCATGGGGGTGCATGTTCGAGGGCATAAGCCAAGCAGGTCGACGCCCGAACCACGGGTGTCGGATCTCAGCGGGCGGCACGGGGCCGTCCGCCCGGGAGGCCCTTTGCACCAGCCCGACCGTGCGGTCACTGCACGGAAGCAGCCGCGGAGGTCCGGTGTCCGGCCCGCCGTTCGCGGGGGCCAGGGACCGGTCGCAATGCTCCCTCCCTCCCGGCCCGGCTTCCACTTCGTCGCTCCCCGACCTCATCCGAGGGGGTACGTCCTTCCGTGGTGACCAGCACAAAGCGCCACAAGTCAGACCGGCGCACGTATGTTCTCGACACCAGCGTTCTGCTGGCCGACCCGAACGCCCTGACCCGCTTCGACGAGCACGAGGTCGTGCTCCCCATCGTCGTGGTCACGGAGCTGGAGGCCAAGCGGCACCATCCCGAGCTCGGGTACTTCGCCCGTCAGGCCCTGCGCCTGCTGGACGACTACCGGGTCAAGCATGGTCGCCTCGACGCCCCCATCCCGATCGGGGAGCTGGGCGGAACGATCCGTGTCGAGCTCAACCACTCGGACCCCAGCGTGCTGCCCACCGGCTACCGCCTGGGGGACAACGACTCCCGCATCCTCGCGGTGGCCCGGAACCTGCAGGCCGAGGGGTACGACGTCACCGTCGTGTCGAAGGACCTGCCGCTCAGGATCAAGGCCTCCTCCGTCGGTCTGCTGGCCGAGGAGTACCGCGCCGAACTCGCCATCACGGAGAACTCCGGCTGGACCGGAATGTCCGAACTGACGCTCTCCGGCGAGCAGGTGGACATCCTCTTCGAGGAAGGCCACCTGTACGTCCCGGAGGTCTCCGACCTCCCCGTGCACACCGGCCTGACCATCCAGTCCGAGCGCGGCAAGGCGCTCGGCCGGATCTCCGCCGAGGGCAACGTCCGTCTGGTGCGCGGCGACCGGGAGGCGTTCGGCATCAAGGGCCGCAGCGCCGAGCAGCGCATCGCGCTCGACCTGCTGCTCGACCCGGACGTCGGCATCGTCTCGATGGGCGGCCGGGCCGGCACCGGCAAGTCGGCGCTCGCGTTGTGCGCGGGTCTGGAGGCGGTCCTGGAGCGCCGTCAGCACCAGAAGGTGATGGTCTTCCGGCCGCTGTACGCGGTGGGCGGGCAGGAGCTGGGCTATCTGCCGGGCTCCGAGGCGGAGAAGATGAGCCCCTGGGCACAGGCCGTCTTCGACACGCTCTCCGCGGTCACCAGCCGTGAGGTCATCGAGGAGGTCACCGCGCGCGGGATGCTGGAGGTCCTGCCCCTGACCCACATCCGGGGCCGCTCCCTGCACGACGCGTTCGTGATCGTCGACGAGGCGCAGTCGCTGGAACGGAACGTCCTGCTGACCGTTCTGTCCCGAATCGGCGCGAATTCGCGGGTCGTTCTCACCCACGACGTGGCACAGCGGGACAATCTGCGCGTAGGCCGCTACGACGGTGTGGTCGCCGTCGTGGAGAAGCTGAAGGGGCATCCCCTCTTCGCGCACGTCACGTTGACGCGTTCCGAGAGGTCCCAGATTGCGGCGCTTGTGACCGAAATGCTGGAGGACGGTCACATCTGACGTACATATGACGTACGCCTGTTGGCGCCGTCCGGCAAAGGTCAAGAGCCTAGCCGGGCGGCGCCTTCGCGTGTGGGGGTTTCCTGAAATCCCTGGGGGCAAACGAGGTGTGAGCTTTCACACGCAACTCAGAATTGCCACCCGGTGTCGGGTTACGGCAGAGTCTCACTCCTGTCAGGCCCCGCATACGACACACCTGTACCCCCAGCGGTACGGCACCACAGAAGCACCACCTTCAACTCCATAGAGTCGTCGTATGCCGCCCGAGCATCATGCGGCGCTCCCCTCGCGGGAGTTGCCCACCGGGCCCGCGCCTCCCGTGACCCCGCAGTTGGGAGGCCAGTGCCAAGGGGCACGATTGCGTCCGCCAGGGTCACCGAAGCGGGCGATGCTGGAAGGAAACCGTGTGAGCCGGATTTCGGTCCGGGGATTCGCAGTGGCATCGGCCACCGCGGTCACCGCCGTCGGAAGCGTTGTCGGCGTTGCCTCGGGCAGCACCGCGCAGCCCAACGACGCCGAGGCGACGGCAGCCGACACCACGCTCCTCGCGGACATACCCGCGGGTCAGCAGGCCCAGGTGCAGACCGCGTCCCTGACGCAGCAGGCCGACTCGCAGGCCATCGCCGCGGACGTGAGTGCCAAGAAGGACGCCGAAGCAGCTGCCCGCAAGGCCGCCGCCGAGACCGCGGTCGCCAAGAAGGCTGCCGCCGAGAAGGCGGAGAAGGAAGCCAAGGCCCGCGCGGAGGCGAAGAAGGCGACCACCCGGTCGACCCGCGACTCCTCCAGCTTCCCCGTGCAGAGCAACTACACCGTCGCGCAGATCCAGGCGATGGCGCGGCAGATGGTCGCGAGCGGCCAGTTCCAGTGCTTCAGCAACATCGTGGACCACGAGTCCAGCTGGAACTACCACGCGACCAACGCCTCCTCCGGTGCCTACGGTCTCTTCCAGGCCCTGCCCGCCGGCAAGTACGCGTCCGCCGGCGCCGACTGGCAGACCAACCCGGCCACGCAGATCAAGTGGGGCCTCAACTACATGAACAGCCGGTACGGCAGCCCCTGTGAGGCCTGGTCGTTCTGGCAGGCCAACCACTGGTACTAGGCCGCCCGGCTCTGGCTCAACCCTGCGCAGCCCCTCCCCGTCCTAGGGGGAGGGGCTTTCGCCCTGTACGGTCGTACCCGAACGACTCCAGGGGGGAGTGGTGGCGGGGACGCGGGGGAAGAGGGCGGATGATGTCGCGAGTGCCAGGGTGGCTCGGTCGGCTCGGTGCCGGACTGACCGAGATGAGCGAGCGGCTGGACGAGCGCCGCGCCGAGGTGGAGCAGGACACCGCCCCCGAACCCGCCCTCGCCGAGCGGCCCGCCGACCCGGTGGTGCCCGCACCCCGGCCCGCCGTTCCGTCCGGCCCCCGACCCGACCCCGCCCAGGCCGTGCCCTGGGGTGTGCGCGTCGCGGCCGAGGCCGGCTGGCGGCTGCTGGTCCTGGCCGGCACCGTGTGGGTCCTCATGCGGGTCATCAGCGCCGTACAACTGGTGGTCTTCGCCTTCGTCATCGCTCTGCTGATCACCGCCCTGCTCCAGCCGACGGTCGCCCGGCTCAGGCGCCGCGGGGTGCCGCGCGGTCCGGCCACCGCGATGACCGCCATCCTCGGCTTCGTCGTCATGGGCCTGATGGGCTGGTTCGTGACCTGGCAGGTCATGGAGAACATCGACACGCTCTCCACCCAGATCCAGAGCGGCATCGACGACCTGCGCAACTGGCTGTTGAAGAGCCCCTTCCACGTCACCGACAAGCAGATCAACCAGATCGCCAAGAACCTCCGCGAGGCGATCGGCGCCAACGCCGACCAGATAACGTCCGCCGGTCTGGAGGGCGTTCAGGTCATCGTCGAGGCCCTGACCGGCATCCTGCTGGTCTTCTTCTCGACGCTGTTCCTGCTCTACGACGGCGAGCGCATCTGGCAGTGGTTCCTCAAGCTGGTGCCCGCCGCCGCCCGCCCGGGCGTGGCCGGCGCCGGCCCGCGCGCCTGGCGCACCCTGACGGCCTACGTCCGCGGCACGGTCCTGGTGGCTCTCATCGACGCCATCTTCATCGGCATCGGCATCTACTTCCTGAACGTGCCGATGGCCGTCCCGCTGGCCGTCTTCATCTTCCTGTTCTCGTTCATCCCGCTCGTGGGCGCCGTCGCCTCCGGCGCGCTGGCGGTGATCGTGGCGCTGGTGACGCAGGGTGTCTTCGCGGCCGTCATGACCCTCGCCGTGGTCCTCGCCGTCCAGCAGATCGAGGGCCACGTCCTGCAGCCGTTCATCCTCGGCCGCGCGGTCCGTGTCCATCCGCTCGCGGTGGTCCTCACGGTGGCGACCGGCGGCATGGTGGCGGGCATCGGCGGCGCTGTGGTGGCCGTACCGCTGGTGGCGGTGACGAACACGGTGGTGGGTTATCTGCGGCAGTACTCGCAGGAGGCTCAGCTTCAGTCAGCCCGTCCGGCGTTTGAGGACGAGGCCGTTGAGGCCGATGGCGGGTCCGGGGTCACACCCGTCGGCAACGGCGCGCAACACGCGGAAGACCCCGCCCACGAGATGTGAGCGGGGTCCCGGGAAGCCACGGCCGGACTACTCGGAGAGAATCGCCTCCGCGTCCAGCGTGACACCGACCGCCTGAATCACCGAGGCGATCTTGAACGCCTCCTGGACGACCTCACGGTCGACCCCGGCCTTGCGCAGCACCTGCTCGTGCGAGTCCAGGCACAGCCCGCAGCCGTTGATCGCGGAGACCGCGAACGACCACAGCTCGAAGTCGACCTTCTCCACGCCCGGGTTGCCGATGACGTTCATCCGCAGGCCCGCGCGCAGGGTGCCGTACTCGTGGTCCGACAGCAGGTGACGCGTCCGGTAGAAGACGTTGTTCATCGCCATGATCGCGGCCGCGGACTTGGCCGCGGTGTACGCCTCGGGCGTGAGGTTCGCCTTCGCCTCGGGCTCCAGCTCGCGCAGGACGATGGGGGAACGGGAGGCGATGGCGGTCGCCAGCACCGTGCCCCACAGCTGCTGCGCGGGCAGGTCGGAGTTGCCGATGACCGAGCCCAGGTTGAGCTTCAGGTCCTTGGCGTAGTCCGGGACGCGGGACTTCAGTGAGTCGAGCGACATGGGTCACTCACCGGCCAGCAGCGCGCCCGGGTCGAGCGTCTCGTCGCCCTTGCTCCAGTTGCACGGGCACAGCTCGTCGGTCTGCAGGGCGTCCAGGACCCGCAGGACCTCCTTGGGGTTACGGCCGACGGAGCCGGCGGTCACCATGGAGAACTGGATCTCGTTGTTCTGGTCGACGATGAAGACGGCGCGCTTGGCGAAGCCGTCCTCGCCCTCGATGCCGAGGTCGCGCATGAGCTCGTGCTTCGAGTCGGCCATCATCGGGAACGGCAGGTCGCGCAGGTCGTCGTGGTCCTTGCGCCAGGCGTGGTGGACGAACTCGGAGTCACCGGAGAAGCCGAGGACCTGGGCGTCGCGGTCGGCGAACTCGTCGTTCAGCTTGCCGAACGCGGCGATCTCGGTCGGGCACACGAAGGTGAAGTCCTTGGGCCAGGCGAAAACGATCTTCCACTTGCCCTCGTAGGTCTTGTGGTTGATCGACTCGAACTCCTTGCCCTTCTCCAGCGAGACGCAGGCGGTCAGTTCGAACTCGGGGAACTTGTCACCGACAGTGAGCACTAGCTCTCCTTGCAGCGAAGAAAAGCCCCTTTTGAGGGCGTTTTCTCGTATGGGTTGGACGCCGTTGATGGTGGCACAGGGTGCATTGATTAGTGAAATAGCTACACTCGGTCTTGTTGATCGGAGGTAGTTATCAGTGACCATCAGTAACGGCAAACGGAGGCAGCCGAGCCTCGCACAGCTGCGTGCCTTCGCCGCCGTGGCCGAGCATCTGCACTTCCGGGACGCGGCGGCCGCCATCGGGATGAGCCAGCCCGCCCTGTCCGGCGCGGTCTCGGCGCTGGAGGACACCCTGGGCGTGACCCTCCTCGAGCGTACGACCCGCAAGGTGCTGCTCTCGCCCGCCGGTGAGCGGCTGGCCGTACGGGCGAAGGCGGTGCTGGACGAGGTCGGGGCGCTGCTGGAGGAGGCCGAGGCGGTCCGGGCGCCGTTCACCGGAGTGCTGCGGCTCGGGGTGATCCCGACCGTCGCGCCGTACCTGCTGCCCGCCGTGCTGCGGCTGGTGCACGAGCGGTACCCGCAGCTCGACCTCCAGGTGCACGAGGAGCAGACCGCGAACCTCATCGACGGCCTGAACTCCGGCCGGCTCGACCTGCTGTTGCTGGCCGTCCCCCTCGGTGTGCCGGGGGTCGTGGAACTCCCGCTGTTCGACGAGGACTTCGTGCTCGTCACCCCGCTGGACCACTGGCTCGGCGGCCGCGAGGGGATCCCGCGCGAGGCACTGAAGGAACTCAACCTGCTGCTCCTGGACGAGGGTCACTGCCTGCGCGACCAGGCCCTGGACATCTGCCGGGAGGCGGGGCGGGAGGACGCTCCGGTCACCACCACGGCCGCCGGGCTCTCCACCCTGGTCCAGCTCGTCGCGGGCGGGCTCGGCTGCACCCTGCTCCCGCGCACCGCCCTCAAGCTGGAGACCACCCGCAGCAGCCAGCTGCTCACGGGCTCCTTCGCGGAGCCCGCCCCGAGCCGTCGTATCGCCCTCGCCATGCGCACCGGCGCGGCCCGCGGCGCGGAGTACGAGGAGCTGGCGACCGCCCTGCGCGAGGTCCTGGGTCCGCTGCCCGTACGGGTGTGGGACGGCGGCGTCTGAGGGCCGGGCACCCCTGCACGGGAATCGATCAAATGAGCTTCCGGTAAAGCGCGTCGGACGGCATCAACCGTCAACTTCCGCCAGCTCGGGACAGGTCGGAAAGGCCTGACTGAAATATGCCTACGAACTGATACACATACCCCCTCAGTGCGACGCGTCACGCGTCTGTGCGAAGAGCCGAGGGGAGTGATGTCGGACGTGCGGGACGCCCTGGGCCGTGTCGGCTACGACCGGCTGGCGCACGCCCTCACGACCTGCGGGCACGCGGAGTTCACCGGAGAGCTGCGGGTGTCCGGCCGTCCCGGCGGCACCTTCCACCTGCGGGACGGACTCGTGGTGGCGGCCGAGAGTCCCGGCGCCCCCGGCCCCGAAGTGCTGCTGCTGCGCACCGACCGCATCGACGCCGAGCGGTGGGCCGAGCTGGTACGGGAGTCCGACGGAGCGCGCTGGCCGGCCGCGGCGCTGGTCGCCCGCGGCTACGCCGGGGCCGCTCAGCTCAGGGTGGTGTGCGTGATGGCGCTCCACGACGCCGCGTTCGCCATCGTCGCGGGCCGGGTGGACGGCTGCGAACGCATCGTCGGCACCGAACCGCACGCCCCCGTCACCGTCGGCGAGACCCCGGCCCGGCTGGTGCAGGACGCGGCCCGAAAACTCGCCGCCCTCGCCACCCTGCCGTTCCCGGTCGGACCCGACCGGGAACGCCCGCTGCCCGCCGCACCGACGGGCCGCCCGCTCACCGGGCTGCAACAGGAGCTGCTCGCCCACGCCGACGGCCGCCGCACCGCACGTGACCTGGCCTTCTGTGTCGGCCGGGGCGTCTACACCGTCACGGTGGAGGTCGCTCGGATGCTCGCCGAGGGGTTCCTGGAATGCGCCGGCGCGCCCGCGGAGATCCCGGTCCGGCTCCACCCGGAGGTACAGGTCGTACGGCACCGCGACCCACCGCCGGAGCCACCCCCCGTGCCCACCGTCCTGCCGCGCCGCGAGCCCGGCGCCAGCGGCATCACCGAAGCCCTCGCCCCGCCCAAGAACGGGACGAGCTGGAAAGGGTTCTTCCGGCTGCGGCACACAACCGCCGAGTGAGAGAGGCGGACAGCCCGCCGCGACGGCTGAACCCGATCGAAGAACAAGGGAGTTCCACCAGATGAATCGTGAAGCGCTGGCGCTGGAGATGCGCGGGCTTCGGGAACAGGTGACAGGCATCACCGACACCGCCGTCGCGGCCGCCGACGGACTGCTCATCGCGTCCGACACCGCCGAGTCGATAGACCCGGAGGGTCTCGCGGCCCTCGCCGCGGCCGGCCTCGGCCTCGCCCGCCGTACCACCCAGGCCACCTCGCGCGGGGTGCTGCGGCAGACGGTGGCCTACGGCAGCCACGGATGTGCCGCGTTCTACGCCGTCGGCGACACGGCGCTGATGGTCGTGCTCGGTGACGAGGGACTCGACCTGGAGAGCCTGCACCAGGCGACCCGGCCGGCCCTCGACCGCATCGGCACGATCCTCACCGAGAAGACCACCGAAGGAGTGTGAAGGGATGGCGACGAAGCGTATGACTCCGGGTTTCTCCGACCAGGTGATGAGTCTGGTCAAGACGCTGCGTTCGAACGCGCCCGACTGCGTGGCGGCCGGCGTGGTCGACATGTCCACCGGCATGCTGTTGTCGTACGAGACCGTGGACAACCACCCGCCCGAGGTCCTGGACCTGCTGGCCGGGGCCACCCTCGACCTGTTCCAGGGGCGTACGGTCGTGATGATCGAGGACATCTTCAAGGAGCGCCGCGGGGTCTCCGACGACAGCCACTTCTTCCAGGAGATCCTCGTCAACAGCGACAACCTCACCCACCTGTTCGTCAGGATGAACGAGCAGCAGGACGTCGTCGCGGTCGTCGTCTGCCGTAAGTCGGTGAACGTCGGCATGCTGCTGGCCCAGGCGCGCAGGGTGGTGCGCGAGCACAGCCTGTGAGGAACCGGACATGGGCCCCTCCCGGCGGGGAAGGGCCCATGCGGTGGGCCTGCTACTCGGTGCGCAGGCCGTCCGGGCGCATCAGCCGCCACAGCGGCGGCAGGCTCAGCAGGGTGACCACGAGGACGACCGTCGCGCCGATGCCGGTCATCGTCAGCACGCTCGCCCAGTCGACGGCCACCGTCGCGCCCACCATCTTCAGCAGCACCGCGCCCAGCGTCAGCCCCACGGTCGAGGCGAGCAGCAGGCCGAGCGCGATCGGGATCGTCGTCTGCCACAGCACCGACAGGCTCAGGGTGCGCCGCCGGGTGCCGAAGGCGATCAGCGCCGACAGCAGCTTCTTGCGCTCGCGCAGCTGCTCCAGCTGGGACACCAGCAGGCTCGCGCCGATCAGCGCCAGCACGCAGGTGGCACCGACGAGCAGGCCGGTCCGGATGGAGGTGAACTTCGTGGACTTCTCGGTGGACGCCCACACGATCGTGTCCGCCAGCGGGTCGATCCGGGCCGCCGTGTTGCGGACGTACTCGTGCACGTCCGGCACCGACTCGTCCAGGGACAGGTACACCTGACCGCTGACCAGCCCGGCCATCCGGTGCGGCACGGCGGCGGGGGTCATCAGGAAGCCGCTGTCCGTGTTGTCGTTCGGGCCCTTGGTCGCGCGGACCTGCTTCAGGCCGCTCGGCACGGACCAGACGAAGTCCCGGCCCTTGTAGAAGCCGTTGCCCGTGTCGAAGTAGAGCTTGCGGCCCGGCTCGGCGAGCTTGGCCGCGTCGGCGTCCATCCCCTTGTCGCCGCCCCGCGCCACGAAGACGTCCCCGTCGTGGCAGGACGTCAGCCGCGCCACGTCGCGCAGCGCGGCGCAGTCGCCGACGGTCACGCTCGTCGAGGTCTTCGGCCCGTTCTCGCCGTTCCAGCTCTGGTCGCCCACCGTGAGATCGCCGAGCGCGGTGGCCTTCCGTACGCCCTTGGTGGCGGCGAACTTGTCGGTGACCGAGAGGAAGGCGTCGCCCCGCGACATCTGGACCTGCATCTGCGTCCGCGTGACGTCCTGGCCGGTGACCTTGGTGTAGTCGCCCTCGACGCCCGCGAACAGCATCTGCAGGGCGACCGCCCCGGCCACCGCGACCGCGATGCCGTTCACCATGCGGGCCGCCGAGCCGCTGTTCAACTGCAGCCGTCGTACCGCCAGTTGCCAGGCGACATTGCCCGAGCCGAGCCGGACGACCACGGCCTCGACGACCCACGGCAGCAGCGCGGTCACGCCGACGAGCAGCAGCAGGACGCCGCCGATCACCAGGTACTGGTTGAACTCGCCGTTCGACCGGCCCTGGCCGATCATCGGGGCGAGCATCGCGAGGCCGCCCAGCGGCAGCAGCAGCCGCCACCACAGCCGGCGCCGCGAGGGCTTGGCCGTGCGGACCACGCCCAGCGGCTCGATGACCACCCCGCGCATCGCGAACAGCGTGACCAGCACCGCTGCCGCCGGGACGGTGACGGCGACCAGCAGGGCCAGCGCGGGCGTCGGGTTGAGATAGCTGGGGAACACGCTGATGTCCAGGATCTCGACCGTACCGGCGAGATGACGGCCCAGCAGGAAGAAGACGGTGCCGAAGACCAGTCCGACCAGGGAACCCGCGAGCGCCTCGCCCGCGGCGATCCGCCGGGTCATCCGGCTGTCGGAGCCGACCAGCCGCAGCGCGGCCAGCCTGCGGTCGCGCCGCTCGCCGCCGAACCGTACGGCCGCTGCGATGAACACGGCGACCGGCATCAGCAGCACCACGAACACGACCAGCACCAGCAGGATCAGCACGGGGTCCGTCTTGTCGGGCGGGCTCGGATGCGGATTCCCGAATGCGGTGATCCGGGCCGTCTGCCAGCCGTTGATGCGCGGTGCCAGGTTCTTCGCGCCGGCGTAGTAGGCGAGTTCGTGCGAGCCGATGAGCCCGGGCTCGCCGATGGTCCCGACCACCCGGTACGGCAGCCGGTCGCGCAGCAGCTTCCCGTCGGAGGAGTCGAGCAGCCGCTTCAGCGCCGGGGAGACGACCATGTCGCCCGGTGCCGGGTACTTGGCCAGGCCCGGTGCGAGCGGTGCCCGCGGCCCCTCGGGCTCCACCAGACGGCCGCGGATGTCGGACCCGTGGTAGTTCGAGTTGGCATCCGAGATCACCAGGGTGTCGGCGGCCTTCGGCTTGTGCTTCTGGTCGTAGGTGTAGTCCAGGCGGGCCTCGTCGCGCTCGTGCCGTACCGCCAGGGCGTTCGGTATGGCGGTCGTCAGCAGCAGCAGCGCGACGCCGAGCCCGACACCGACCGCCGTCAGCAGCACCCGGACCCAGCCCTCGCGCCCGCCGCTGACGGCGAACCGGCCCCCCATGGCCAGATCCCTGGACCACTGGCGAACGTTCATACAGCCCGCTCCATGTCCCGGGACTTCCCGTCGCGTACGACGATCTCGCGGTCGGAGTAGGCGGCCACCCGTGCCTCGTGCGTGACCAGCACCACGGCGGCGTTGGTCGAACGGGCCGCGTCGGTCAGCAGCTCCATCACGCGCTCGCCGTTGAGGGAGTCCAGCGCGCCGGTCGGCTCGTCGGCGAACAGCACCCGGGGCCCGGTGACCAGCGCCCGCGCCACCGCGACGCGCTGTCCCTGACCGCCGGAGACCTCACCGGGCCGCTTGTCCTTGAGGTTGTCGACCTCGAGGCGCTCCATCCAGCCCAGTGCCGCCTTCTCGGCCGCCTTGCGGGAGGTTCCGTTCAGCCGCAGCGGAAGCGCCACGTTCTCCACGCAGGTCAGCTCCGGGACGAGCTGCCCGAACTGGAAGACGAAGCCGAACTCGGACCGCCGGAGCGCACTGCGCTGGGCGTCGCTCATCGTCGCGAGCTCCTGCCCGTTGTACGTGATCGAGCCCGAGTCCGGCGGCACGATCCCCGCGAGGCAGTGCAGCAGCGTCGACTTGCCGGACCCGGAGGGGCCCATGATCGCGACGACCTCGCCGGGGTGGATGGAGAACCCGGCGCCGTCGAGCGCGACGGTCGGCCCGTACGCCTTGCGCAGGTCCTGGGCTATGAGCAGGGAACCGGGGGGAGGAGTCACTTGGCCACCTCCGCACTGAGCTTGTCGAGGCGCGCGGCGGTCAGCTCGAGCCAGCGCAGGTCCGCCTCCAGGTGGAACAGCGCGTGGTCGCAGATCAGCTGGTCCGCGAGGTCGCCCTTGCGCTTGCGGTCGGTCAGGATCCGCATGCTGCGCAGGTGCTCGGAGCGCTGGGTGTCGAGGACGTCGGCGGCGTTCCGGTGGGTCAGCAGCGCCAGGACGACCTTGGTGTAGAGGGTCGACTGGAGGTACTCCTCCGGCTTCTCCGGGGTCGCGAGCCACCGCTCGACGTCCGTGATGCCGGCGTCGGTGATGGCGTACCGCTTGCGCTCGGGCCCGCCGCCCGCCTCTATCCCGTCGACCTCCACGAGGCCGTTCTTCAGCAGGCGGGACATCGTCGAGTAGACCTGGCCGTAGTGCAGCGGCCGGTCTTGACCGAACTTCTCGTCGAAGGCCCGCTTCAGGTCGTAGCCGTGCCGGGGGCCGGACTCCAGGAGTCCTAGAAGGGTGTGACCGATGGACATGGCAGCACTCTACACACGGTGTATACGCACCATGTATACGCGGAGTGTGTAGATCATGGCGGGGGGTGTGCGAGGGGTGCGGTGATGCAGGTGGGGACCGATTGTCACTGTTCGGAAACAGGCGGCCGGTGCCGGCGCGCCGCCCCGGCGGCGGTGAGGATGGCCGACACGCCCAGGACGGCCTCTGGATGCGAGACGGTTCACACGTACGAGTGGGGAGCAACCTTTTGCACCCCGAATCCGTCGGTTTCTTTGGGGCGGGTGCTGATTGTCACGTCCGTAAAAGTACGGATCAGGCGCCCTTTGTCATATAGACGGGTGTTAGCTTTCGGAGCTGACCCCGAGAGGAAGCGGAGCGTACAGAGCCATGGGACGAGCGGAAGAGAGACGAGCGCGGCAGCGCGGCCACCGCGCGGCGCCCCAACGCCGCCGCTCCACCCCCGCGGCCGGTGCCAAGCCCGCCAAGGGCCGAATACGCCGGCTCTTCACCTGGAAGAAGATGCTCGGCACCTTCCTGGGCCTGTGCCTGCTGGGCATCGGCGGCTTCATCGTGCTGTACCTGGTCGTGGACGTCCCGGAGGGCAACGCCGCCGCCAGGCAGGAGAGCAACGTCTACAAGTACAGCGACGGCAAGGTCCTGGCCCGGGTGGGCGACGTGAACCGCGAGAGCGTGGAGCTGGCCAAGGTGCCCAAGGAGGTCCAGCACACCTTCGTCGCGGCGGAGAACAAGTCCTTCTACCACGACTCCGGAATCGACGCGAGGGGTCTGGCCCGAGGCCTGTTCAACACGGTGACCGGCCGAGGCACCCAGGGTGGCTCGACGATCACCCAGCAGTACGTGAAGAACTACTACCTCAACCAGGACCAGACGGTCACCCGCAAGCTCAGGGAGATGGTCATCTCCCTGAAGGTGGACCGCCGTATGACCAAGGACCAGATCCTCGCGGGCTACATCAACACCAGCTACTACGGCCGCAACGCCTACGGCATCCAGGCCGCGGCGCAGGCCTACTACCGCAAGGACGCGGCCGAACTGAGCGTCCAGCAGGGCGCCTACCTCGCCGCGCTGCTCCAGGCGCCGAGCCAGTACGACTGGGCGGCCGCGGGTCCCGTGGGCAAGAAGCTGGTCGAGGCACGCTGGAACTACGTCCTGGACAACATGGTCAAGCAGCACTGGCTCGACCCCGCCAAGCGGCAGGCCATGAACTTCAAGAAGGACGCGATCCCCAAGGACCCCAGGGGGACGCCCGGTGAAGAGGGCCAGAAGGGCTATCTGGTCCGGCTCGCCAACCAGCAGCTCGAACAGCAGCTCATGAAGCAGCAGGGGCTGACGCAGGCCCAGGCGGAGAACGCCGTCGTGGACCGCGGCTGGACCATCACCCTGAACATCGACAAGAAGAAGCAGGTCGCGCTGGAGAAGGCGGTCAAGTCCCAGCTGACCAGCAAGCTGAACGCGAAGAAGCGCAAGGTCGACGGCAACATCCAGGCCGGCGCCGTCTCGGTGAACCCCAAGAACGGCAAGATCGTCGCCCTGTACGGCGGTCAGGACTACTTCAAGCACTACTTCAACAACGCGACGCGCCGCGACTACCAGCCCGCCTCGACGTTCAAGCCGGTCATCCTCGCCGCCGCGCTGGAGAACAACGCCACCACGCAGACCGGCAGGCAGATCGCCGCGAACACCGTCTACGACGGCACCAGTGGCCGCCAGGTCGTCGACCACGGCAGCAAGGTCGGCTTCGGCCCGCCGAACGAGGACAAGGTCGACTACGGACCCATCACCGTCCAGAAGGCGATGAACCAGTCCGTCAACTCCGTCTTCGCCCAGATGGGTGTCGATGTGGGCATGACCAAGGTGATGGACACGGCCAAGCAGCTCGGCATGGACACCGACGGCATGCAGGCGGTGCCCGCGCAGACGCTGGGCTCGATGGGGGCCAGCCCGCTGGAGATGGCCGGCATCTACGCCACGTTCGACAACCATGGCTACAAGGTGACGCCGGGCATCCTCAAGTCGGCGGAGCAGAAGGGCCGTTCGGTCGACATCCCCAACCCGATCGGCAGCCAGGTCATCGACCGCACGGCCGCCGACACGGTGACCTCCGTGCTGACCGGCGTGGTCGACGACGGTACGGCCAAGAGGAACGTGGCGAACAACCCGCTGCGCAACGGCCAGCAGGTGGCGGGCAAGACCGGTACCTCGGACGAGAACAAGTCCGCCTGGTTCACCGGCTACACGCCCGACCTGGTCACCTCCGTCGGCCTGTTCGGCGAGGACAACAAGACCAAGGCCCACGTGTCCATGATGGGCGCCACCGGCCTGCTGCCGTCGCCCGGCCGGGTCAACGGCGGCACCTATCCCGCGCAGATCTGGGCGGCTTACACATTCGGTGTCACGGGCCAGGCCAAGTTCGACCTGAACACCACCCAGGGCGCGGCCGTCCAGCCGACGGACACGCCGACCTTCAGCCAGACCCCGTCCCAGACCCCGTCGAACACCCCGAGCAGTGCTCCGCCGACGTCCACGACCCCGTCCACGACGCCGACGCAGACACCGACCCAGACGCCCACCACCGGCGCCCCGACCACGGGGACCCCGACGACCGGGGTCCCGACCACCGGGACGCCGACGGGCGACCCCACGACCGATCCGCTCGACGAGGGCAACGGCGGGCTCGGCCAGTAGATCCGCGCACGGAAAGGGCGCCCGGGGACTCCCCGGGCGCCCTTCGCCGTCCTCAGGCCCGGTTCAGCTCGAACCAGACCACCTTGCCGGTGCTCAGCCGGGTCGCACCCCATCGCCGGGCCAGCCGGTTGACCAGGTACAGCCCGCGGCCGCCCTCGTCCGTGGCCCGGGCCTGGCGCAGCCGCGGCAGCTGCGGGACGTCGTCGCCGACCTCGCAGCGCAGCACGTCGGTGCGCAGCAGACGGAGCGTGACCGGCCGGGAGGCGTAGCGCACGGCGTTCGTGACCACCTCGCTGACCAGCAGCTCCACCGAATCCGTCAGCTCCTCCAGGTCCCAGCGGGCCAGCGCGCGGCGGGCCAGCCGACGGGCCTGGCCGGGCGCCGTCTCCTCCGGATCCAGGGACCAGTACGCCACGTCGCTCGGCGCGATCCCGTCGAAGCGGGCCGCGAGCAGCGCGATGTCGTCGTCCCGGTCGCCCGGGCCCAGCATGTCCAGCACCTCGTCGCACAGGGCCTCGAGGGGCGGCGGATGGTCCGGACCGGTCAACTGGGCGGTCGCGGCGAGCCGTTCGCGCAGTTGCTCTATGCCGGTCCACACGTCCCGCAGCCGGGACTCCACCAGGCCGTCGGTGTACAGCAGCAGCGTGGCCCCGGCCGGCGCGTCCAGCTCGACCGCCTCGAAGTCCACCCCGCCGACGCCGATCGGCGCGCCCGGCGGCACCCTGAGCACCTCCGCGCGGCCGCCCAGGTGCAGCAGAACGGGCGGCGGATGACCGGCGTTGGCGATGGTGATGCGGTGCGTGACCGGGTCGTAGACGGCGTACAGGCAGGTCGCCATGCGGTCGGTGCCCAGCCGCTGCGCCTGCTCGTCCAGGTGGTGCAGCACCTCCTGCGGGGGCAGGTCGAGCCCGGCCAGGGTCTGGGCCGTGGTGCGCAGCTGGCCCATGATCGCCGCCGACGTCATGGAGTGCCCCATGACGTCACCGACCACCAGCGCGACCCGGCTGCCGGGCAGCGGGATCGCGTCGTACCAGTCGCCGCCCACCCGGGCGGTCTCCGCGGCCGGCAGATAGCGCGAGGCCAGCCGCACCCCGGTCGGGCGGGGCAGGGTCTCGGGCAGCATGGTGCGCTGCAGCTCGTCGGCGATGTAGGCCTCCCGGCCGTACAGCACCGCCTTGTCGATGCCGAGCGCGCTGTGCGTGGCGAGCTGGGCGGCCACCAGCAGGTCGTCCGCCTCGAACGCCAGCCGCTCCGGACGGCGCAGGAACAGCGCCGCGCCGATCACCCGGCGCCGGCCGCGCAGGGGCGCGAGGATCGCGTGCTGTCCGCTCGGTACGACCGCCTCGCCGCCCTCGCCGAGCAACTCGGGCAGCGCGGCCCGGGCGGCGGGCGCGTCGGCGAACACCGGCCGCACCCCGCGCAGCACCTCGTTCAGGGCGCCGCCCGGGCGCACCTCGCACAGCTCGGTCGTCAGCGACGACAGCTCCGAGAGCGCCGACGACTCGGGCTCCGGCTCCGGGAACGGCGGGAGCAGCAGGCCCTCGGTGTCCCGTTCGTCCGGTATCCGGTCGGTGCGGCGCAGCCGCAGCACCACCGGGCCGGTGGGCCGCTCGTCACCGACCGGCAGCGGGTCGCGCAGATAGACCAGGATCGCGTCCGAGAACGTCGGCACGGTGGCGCGGCACAGCCCCATCACGATCTCGTCGAGATCGATGCCACGGGCGATCCGCCGGGTCGCCGCGCCCACGAACCTGAGCCGGTCCCCGTCGCGCCGCATCGGCATCGGCCGCCCCGGCGGCAGTCCCCGCCCGGTACGGCGCTCCTGGCCGCCCGGCGCCCGCTCCTCCTCGGCGCCCGGCTGCGGCGGAATGGCTTCCGGCGCGGGGCGCGGGCGGTGGTCCCCCACGCTCGAATCCCCTCGCGCGGGAGGTGCCCCCATCGGTTCCGCGGTGGCGGGCTGGGAGTGCTCCGGGCCGTTGACTGGGGGCTCCTTCCCCTTGTTCCCCTTGCCGCAGGGTGCGGTCGTCCCCGGGCCGGAGGGCGGTCCGTCCGCCCGGGCCTGGGCCGGTAAGGCCGAGGCGCCGTGCGGCTTCGGGGTACGCAAGAGCGCCCCGCGGGCCTCCGCGGGGTCGGCGCCCGGCTGGGGGCGCTCGTAGGAGATGGGGTGCTCCGTCACGCGTGTCGAATCCATCCGTCCGGGGCTGCGCGCCGGGCGCGCAGATGGTCCCGCCGAAATCCCGATACCCGGAATACGTGCCCCAGGAACGGAATTCCCGCGTGGTCAGAGGTTGTTCCTGTGCCGCCGAAGAACCCGCCCGGGCCAGGGCAGGCCCCGGTGGTGTTGCCCTCGTACCCCTTGCTCACGTCCTGCCGCCCCTCGGTGACGTCTGGTCAAGCCCGGCGCACGCTCCGGTAGTTACTGTCGCGCCCCCTTGCGGAGGACGATCCTACGGTTGTGGACCGGGGGCGCATCAAGGGTCTCATGAGGACACGTGCGCGGGCGTACGGTCCCAGTCCTCGGGGAGTGACGGTACCGCCCAGGAGGGGTCCGGGCGCCAGTGCTGCCAGCCGTCCGAGAACGGCGGGCCCCAGGCGCCGATCGCCTCCACCGCGTCCCGGCCGGCCGTCCGTACCCGTCCGGCGGTCGCCTCGTCCATCAGCCCGTCCCGCTGGGCCTGCGCGAACTCGTCCTCGTCGCGCCAGTGCCAACTGCGGTCCGGGTGCACCGAGATGTCCAGGAAGTAGTCCACGGAGTCCACGCCGCTCGTCCAACGAACCAGCGGCTGCTCCAGGTTGACGTACCAGTTCTTGAAGCGCCAGCCCGGATCCCAGAACAGCCAGACCGACCAGGGCTCGCCGGGCCGGGCCAGCTTCAGCACGCCCGTGCCGAACCACCGGTCCCGCTGCACCGAGCGCGGCTTGGTGTAGCGGGTCTCCAGCGGCTCCAGATGGACGGACGTGCCGTCGGCCAGCACCGGCTTGACGCACTCGGTGCCGGGTGCCAGCCACACCGCGAGCAGCTCCTCGTCGTCCCGGGCGACGGTGACGGGCCGCGCGATGTGGAAGTGCTCGCCGGCGTTCTCCCGGTACCGCCACAGGATCTGGGTCCCGGGGGTCCAGCGCGTCGCAGGTCCCGCCGCCACTCGTCTCACCGCTCCGTCGTCCGTCATGCACAGATATTAGGTGCCGCAGGCATACGACGCTGCGGCGGGCGTCACGGTTCAACGGGGCGGGGCCACTTGTTACGGGCGCGTCATCCGCAGGACATCCAGCGCCTCGTCCAGCTGCTCCAGGGTGAGGTCGCCGCGCTCCACGTACCCGCTCTCCAGCACGACCTCGCGGATGGTCTTCCGTTCGGCCAGGGACTTCTTGGCGACCTTCGCGGCCTCCTCGTAGCCGATGTACTTGTTCAACGGGGTCACCACGGAGGGTGACGACTCGGCGTACTCGCGGGCCCGTTCGCGGTCGGCGACGATGCCGTCGACGGTACGGTCGGCCAGCAGCCGCGCCACGCCCGCGAGCAGCCGCACGGATTCGAGGACGTTCTTCGCGATCACCGGGAGCATGACGTTCAGCTCGAAGTTCCCGGCGGCGCCGGCGGTGGCGATGGTCGCGTCGTTGCCGATCACCTGGGCCGCGACCATGAGCACGGCCTCTGGGATCACCGGGTTGACCTTGCCCGGCATGATCGAGGAGCCCGGCTGCAGGTCGGGCAGTCGGATCTCGGCGAGCCCGGTGCGCGGCCCGGACGCCATCCACCGCAGATCGTTGGCGATCTTCGTCAGCCCGACCGCGATGGTGCGCAGTTGCCCGCTGGTCTCCACGATCCCGTCCCGGGCGCCCTGTGCCTCGAAGTGGTCCCGGGCCTCGGTGAGCGGCAGCCCGGTGGCCCGCGCGACCTCCCTGATCACCGCGGCGGAGAACCCGGGCGGCGTGTTGATCCCGGTCCCGACGGCCGTGCCGCCCAGCGGCAGTTCGGCCAGCCGGGGCAGCGAGGCGCGCAGCCGCTCGACGCCGTACCGCACCTGGGCCGCGTACCCGCCGAACTCCTGCCCCAGCGTCACCGGCGTCGCGTCCATCAGATGCGTCCGCCCGGACTTCACGACGTCCGCGAACTCCTCGGACTTGCGGGTCAGGGAGGCGGCGAGGTGCTCCAGCGCCGGGATCAGGTCGTGGGTGACGGCGCCGGTGGCGGCGATGTGGAGGGACGACGGGAACACGTCGTTGGACGACTGCGAGGCGTTGACGTGGTCGTTCGGGTGCACGTCCCGGCCGAGCCGCTCGGTGGCGAGGGTGGCGATCACCTCGTTGGTGTTCATGTTGGACGAGGTCCCGGACCCGGTCTGGAACACGTCGACGGGGAAGTGCTCGTCCCACTTCCCGTCGGCGACCTCGGCGGCCGCCTCCTGGATCGCCTCCGCGACGTCCTTGTCCAGCACCCCCAGCTCGGCGTTCACCGTCGCCGCAGCCGCCTTGATCCGGGCCAGCGCCTCGATGTGCGCCCGTTCGATCCGCTGCCCGGAGACGGGGAAGTTCTCGACGGCACGCTGGGTCTGCGCCCGCCACTTGGCGTGGGCGGGGACCCGGACCTGGCCCATGGAGTCGTGCTCGATGCGGTATTCGCTCATGCCGGTGTCAGCGATCGGGGCGCGGCGGTTGTTCCGGACGGTGGGCCGCACGGGGCGACGGGGTGACGCCGGTCTGCTGCATTGGCACCACCGACGTCACCGGGTCGGGGGACTGCTCCACCGGCCGCCGGGCCAGACATCACGGATAAATGTGACTATCAGCCCAAGGTGACAGGGCGACTCCCCGCCGTCACCACGGCTGGCAGGAGGACCGATCGATGAACCTCACTCCGAAGCGCCTGCTCGGCGCCACCGCGGCGGTGTCCATAGCCGCGGCGACTCTGCTGGGCGCGGGTGCCGGCACCGCCGGCGCCGCCGGCAGGGCCTACTGCGACCGCGCGGAACGGCCTGTATGGAGCGGCGATCCCAGTCGCAACATGACCGGTCATGGCTGCGACATGCCGTCCAACGGGCGGCGCTGGTACACCGTCGAGGTCGACACCCTCGTGCAGCCCCTCCACAAGAGGGAGTATCGGAACGGACCGGTCGACCGGACCGTGACGCTGCACGACAGAACCGTCAGGTGCATGGGCTACACCACCAGCGGCGACACGGTGAACTGGTTCGGCTGCGTACCCCACTGACCCATGGACCGAGGTCGGTCCGGACCGGCCCGGCGCCGGGCGGCCGCTTCCCCGACGGGATGCGCCGGCCGCCCGGCCGGATCCGGCGGACGGGCCCCGTCCGCCGGTCAGGCCAGCGTGGACCCTCGTACGATCGCCGCCATGATCAAGCATCCGAGGGGTCCTGGGCGCTGTCCGCCTGTCCATCCTCAAGGACGACACCACCAGTCCCGAGAAGCAGCGGCAGGCCGTAGAGCACTGGACTGCTGGCCCCGCCGTGGACGGTCGCATTGCGGGCTGGGCGGAAGACCTGGACGTGTCCGGTGCGATGCACCCCTTCAAGCGACCGGGCCTCGGTCCCTGGTTCAACGAGCGGGCCGACGAGTGGGACGTGTTGGCCGTCTGGAAGCTCGACCGCCTCAGTAGGAAGGCGGGCCACTTCGGCGAGGTCTTCGAGTGGTGCCAGAAGCACGGGAAGTCCATCGTGTCCGTGACCGAGGGCATCGACATGTCCACCCCCATGGGCAAGATGTTCGCTCAGATCATCGCCGCCTTTGCCGAAGGCGAGTTGGACACCATTCGCGCCCGCGCGCTTTCTGGCTCGGCCGCCCGCAAGGCCAAGGGCGTTTGGATCGGTGGCGTCGAGCCGTACGGGTACCGCTTCGAAAGGCAGGAAGGCGGCGGAAAGAAGCTCGTTCAGGACCACACGTATGCGGAACTGTTCCGAGAGATTGTCGAGCGACTAAAGGGCGACTGGTCGTCGTACAAGATCGCACTTGATCTGAATAAGCGTGGCGTTCCCACTTGGCGGGATCATCTTCGAATCGTGAAGGGGGAAGATCCGAGGGGCGTTGCCTGGACTGCCAACGCGATTCGCGCCATAGCTATGAATCCCACGGTGGCCGGCATCTACACGTACAAGGGCGAGAACGTCGTAGACGAAAACGGCGAGAACGTTCGGATCACTGATGATCCGTTGATGGATTTTGCCGAGTGGTCAGAATTCGTGGCCGCCCTCAAGGGTGATCGTCCGGTTAGGCGGTCCACCCCTTCACGGTCGATGCTGGGCGGTGTGGCTGCCTGCCAGGGTTGCGGCGCCCGGATGTCGTCCAACAAGAAGACGAAGCCGAACGGCCGCGTGCATCACTACTACGCCTGCAACAACGTCAACACCGGAACGTGCTCAAACCCTGGCCGCATTCGCCGCGATGACCTAGACATGGCGGTTGGGACTTTCGTGAAGTTCACTCTCGGCCCGCTCCCGGTTATGGAGCGGGCCGGTAATTCGATCAGTCAGGCCAAGGTCGAGCTTGCCGAGGCCGAAGCGACGCTAGACCGACTGGAAGCCGATTACCTAGCTGGACGGTTCAAGACCGACGTTCAGGTTGAACGCTACTGGGGGCAACACGAATTCCAGTCGGCCAAGGTTGAACGCCTGAGGGAGGAAATCAAGACTGCCGAGGATGCCCCGGCCTGGAAGGAGACGGGTCGGACTTACTCCGAAGAGTGGACGACTAAGGATGACGAACAGAAGCGTGTGTTCCTGCAACGGCACGGCATAACTGTGACGGTGGGGGCCACGGAAGACGGGAGCCGACGAGTCGTCTGCAAGATGGCTGAGCTTGCCGAGATCGCCAAGGAAACCGGGCTTCAAGTTCCCGAGGGATACTGGTTGATCGAGCCGGAAGCGGAATACATTCTGCCGAAGCAGATGGCTTATAAGCGGAAGTAGGTAGGGCCGCCCACGCTCCCAACCCTTGCCCCCGTCGCGTGTAAACGCTTCGGGGGCCTTTCCATGCCCACGCTCGGCCCCCTGACCGTTTAAACGCTCTTCCTTGATTCCGCCACCCCTGGCGGGTTAAAACCTAGGCATAGAAGACCGCACAGCGGCCCCGGATAACCGGGGCCTTTTCTGTTCCCGCATCCCCCGAAAGGAAACCTGACCGATGACCTTTGCCGAACAGTACGCGGACGCTATCGCGGGGCGCAGAGTGAAGCTGCGAAAGCGCGGGTTCGCCCTTGCGGCCGAGGCGGCTCCCCCGACCGGGCAAGCCGCCCTGTGGTATGCCGACGCGGTTCTATGCGTGCCACGTAGCGGTCAGGCCGTGGCCCGGCAGATAGCCCGCCTCTGCGGCGACGAATCCGAGGTGACTGTTCCGTGGCGTTCGCTTGCCGATGCTGTCGGCGTACGCGACCGGGCCGGGAACCTTCGCCGCTATACCGAGCGTGGAGTGAAGGCCCTGATCGATGCCGGATGGCTCGAAGTCGAGACGGTTGGGAGCAAGCGCGGGGCGAAGACGACGTTCCGCCTCCTGGCGGGTGACCGTTCCTCGGAGTGCCTGGGCTGGATCGATGACCGGGAATGGTTCACCGAGGCTGCCTGAACGGCCCTCGGCGACTTATGGCCTTAGTAAGGCCCCCTCGGGGGCCGTTAGCTGCTGCGCTCCGCTGCGCAGCTATGCCCTGGCCGATCAAGGCCAGGGAACTTATGGCCTTAGACAGAAGCAGCGCCCCTCTAAGGGCGCTGCTCTATAGAAGCTTACTAGCGTTCGCGTCTCGCCCTGGCCGAGGAATGGAGGCCAGGCTTCATAGCAACCTAGAGGCACCCCGTGGAAGGTGCCTCTATCTGCGAGACAGAATTACTCAGCTTCAACGACGTCTGAGGACGAGTCGTCCTCGGCGTCGAGTAGGCCGCCGAAGTGACCAAACACCCAACCATCGACCATGGTTGGGTAAGCGTCTATCAGCATCCTCGGAAGAGAGTCTTTCGGCTCATCGAGGTGGAAGCACCATTGCGACACGACGTTGTCGCCCAAGGCTAGATCGGCTACAGCAGCGCGCAGCCGCGCTGCATGCTCCAAGATGTCGCCTTGACTCACGGCAGATATTGCGCCTACCGAGGCTCCTTCATGCGCAATGGAGTTGCGGGCTTTCCTCGCCCCATCGAGGGCGTCGAAGTCGGAGGTTCGCGAGCCGAGCGATGTGTTCGCTAGGTCTCGCAACGTTCCCCCGAGCATCTTGTCCGGGGGCAGACCATTGATCATCTCTTGCAGACCCAACACCGGGTCGGCTTGTGCAGCCTCGGCAAGGTTGGCCATCCGCAAGACGTACTGACACTTCGACTCGAAGGCATTGGCCAGATGCAACGCGCGACCAGCCGACAGGAAAAGCGCGTCCAACAACCGTGGCTCACGCGGCTTCAGATAGCTCAGCGACCAACCCATGCGATCCACGGTACTGACACCGTCAAGGGGATTTCGGCCGGCTGACGGGGAAGGCGCCGGTGTTCAGGTCGCGGAGGCTCCCACATGGCCCTGGCCACCGGAAAGAGCTGGGAAGGGGGGGCTGAAACTCTGAAGGCATCCTTCCGGGCACCCGCGCCCTTCCTTCCGAGCGCACGGCCGCACATTAACCCGAACTGGTGGGAATCTGCGCCTATGCTTAACGCATCGTAGCGACCCCTCCCGCGTATATCTGGATTGCGCTGTCCTATCGGTCGCAACCGGAACGCTGGCGGGGCTAGGACTGACGGCGCGCGAAAAGGACCGCCCCTGGAACACTCTCATCAAGGTCGAGCAGCATTTGGGCCTCGACCGTGAACCCAGCCTCGCTTAGCCAGGCCGCCACTTGGTCGGGTTGGCGGCGGTGGACGTAGACGTTCATCGGATAACCGCCGTAGCCCTGCGTCTTCAGCCTCGACTCGTCGCCGACGTGAAAGCCGAGCAGCAGTGGTCCGCTGGGACGCAACACCCGCCGGAAGTGGCCGAAGACCGTGGGGACGGCATCGTCGGGGACATGAATCAACGACCAAAAAGCGAGCAGGCCGACAACCGAAGCGTCGGAGAGGTCGAGGTCTGTCATCGAGCCCACCTCGAACCGCAGGCCGGGGTGGTCGCGCCGAGCTACGTCGATCATCACGGGTGAGAGGTCGATACCGAAAGCGTCCACAGCCAACTCATGCAGGTGAGCGGTGACGTGTCCAGGTCCGCAGCCCACGTCCGCCACCGGCCCGCCACCAGCGGCGTGCACCAAGTCGGCGAACAACGCCAGAGCCGCTCGAAGGTACGGTTCCCTGGCCAAAGCCTCGCGTATTCGGTCGGCATAGCTGACCGCGACCGTGTCGTAGGAAGTCCGGGTGTCTGCTAACCAGCGGTCCGCGTTCATGCCTCGACACAGTAGTCCAGTGATCAGGACGCCGTGCACAGCCAGCGCACCGCGTGATCATCGTTTCGATGCCGCAAGACACAGGCTGACGACCCAGATCAACTGGGATCAACAACGAACCAGACCAGGTCATCCGAGACGGAGGCCAGACTCCCCAAGAGGGAACATGCGCCCACGTCGCTCAGTGGGGGACCCGTAGATCCGTCTCGAAAACGGTGGTTAGTGGATCAGTGGGCGAAGGGGCCACTCTCGGGCCCCCGGTCGTTCCAAAAGTCATTCCAGAACCTTGCTCTGAAGCCTTGGGTTTCGGAATGGGTTTTGGAATGATCGGGGCATGGGGACGAACACCACCACCGGTCACCTGATCGGCTACAAGCGGGTCAGCACCAAGGCGCAGGATGCGCAGCTTCAGGCTGACGCTCTGGCTGAGGCCGGCTGTGCCCGAGTCTTCGAAGACAAGGCTTCGGGTAAGAACATTGACCGCGCGGGCCTCCTGGCCGCACTCGACTACATGCGCGAGGGTGACACGCTCGTCGTCTGGAAGCTGGACCGCCTTGGACGGTCCACGAAGGACGTGCTGACGATCGCCGAGGATCTGCACGCCCGAGGCATCGCCCTGCGCATCCTCACTGGCACTCTCGCCGGTAGCTACTCGCCGAAGGGTGAGGGGAAGTTCTTCTTCACGATGATGGTCGCCTTCGCCGAGCTTGAGCGAGACATGATCGTGGAGCGCACCCGTGCCGGTTTGGAAGCGGCCAAGGCTCAGGGCCGCACCGGTGGCAGGCCCAAGGCCATGACCGAGGACATGATCGCGGCGGCCAAGGCTCGCCGGGCCGCTGGTGAGTCTTACGGGGCGATCGCTAAGGCTCTCGGGGTCGGGCAGGCCACCGTTTACCGCCACCTCTCCGAGTAGGCGCAGCAGCGCCCAACAGGAACCCCCGCGCTCTCGGGCCGGGGGTTCCTTCGTTCCCTGTACGGCCATCGCTGCGACGCGGGGAAGCCCCGCCCATCTGCCACGGGGGAACGACAGACGGACGGGGCCGACAGCGGGCCCGCTCAGTGCTCGCGTGGCCGGACGGGGGCACGGGTGGCAGCGTTACGCCACCACCACAAGCCCCGGCAGGCAGGCGGTGAGAGCCAGAAGAACGCCCCGCACCGCGCGCACCACGGCAACCCGTTCTCGGGGTCCATGGGGCACTCGGCGTTACAGCGGGGGCACTTCGGCACGGGACCTACTCTCAGGCGCTCAGGTCGTACTCACCTGCCTTCACAGCGGCCGTCAGGTCGGACCACTGCGCGGCCGTCATGGTGACGATGGTCTCGGGCCGCTCGCTGTCCCGCAGCGCAACCACGCCAGGCACGTTCAGCGCCACCTCAGGGCAGTTGTTCACCCGTGCGTCACGGCATGCCGCCGTCTTGACGAACTCGAATTCGGGGACTCTGCTCATGCTGCCGTTCCCTTCTCCGAACAGCGGGGATACGGTCCCCGCGCTGTCGTACAACCCGCCCCGGCTGCTCGACCTGTCCACGGTTTCCACCAACCGGGGGCGGGAGTTCATAGGTTGTGCGTCGCGGCAAGCGTGATGATCAGGCCGCAGGCGAGCCAGGTAACGAACACGACGGCTGGCCAAGCTATGCGGCCAATGAATCGCCTCACCATCTCCAACCGTCGAGCTTCCCGCCCGCGCACTGCGGGCACCGAACCTTCTCCCGGTTGTTGCACGTCCAGCACCCCCCGAAGCCCGCACAGCCAGGGCACCAGACTTCGCGGTGACCGAAGCACGTACCGCAAATGGTCGCCATGGCGTTCAGCCACTCGATCATGCCGGGGGCCCTGCCCTCGTACCCAGTACGGCCTGCCCGCCGCTTCTTCGGGCGCTCCAAGGCTGTGGTCACGGTCGGCCCAAGCGGCTCTGCCGGTTGGCTTCCGCTACTCGCTCCCTCAGCGTCGGGCGGGGACTGCCGACGCCGGAATGCGGGGCCAGGTCTGCGCCTTCCGCGCTGTTCCCTAGCGGGTCGTCGGCATCTTTGAAGACCAGTAGCCGCCCGTCATCTCCGTGGTCTGCCACATCCCGGGCCAGTCGTGCTCTCGCTTCGCTCGCCATGGTCGCCCGCTCCTCGTAGCTGCGCTCCGTGGCCAACAAGCTAGGAACGGGCCACGGTTGGGCTCTACGAAGTTCTACGGAATTGCACGCGAGTTACCCGAGGGCCCCTATGGCATCGGTGATCAGGGTGCGCGCTGCGCCCCCGTAGACGGCAATCTCGGACAGCCGATCGAATGCCTCGGCGTACTGCCCGATCTCTGAGGGAGCAGTGACGTTGACAGCGGCAGTCAGTAGCTCCACCTGGGCCTGCTCGGTGTCGTAGATGCTGAACGTCTCCAGCGGCCACATGTGCCGTGAAGCCGTGAACGGCACGACTCCCAGGGATACCGCCGGAAGGGACATGATCGACAGCAGATGCCCGAGTTGCCCGGCCATGACTTCGGCGTCGCCCATGCGGTACCGCAAGACGGCTTCTTCAACGAGGATCGCGAAACGGTGGTCACCTTGGCGCAGCACGCGCGCCCGATCCATGCGGGCCGCGACGGCTTCGGCCACGTCGTTCGGGGACTGCCGGAAGTGGGTGATCTCGGAGAGCAGCGCCATAGCGTAGGCCGGGGTCTGGAGCAGCCCCGGCACAACGTTGGAACAGTAGATCCGGAAAGTCCGCGTGCGCTCGAAGAGCGGTACGTATGACTCTTGGAGTCGACGCAGTCCCGTGCGCTGTAGGCGTCGCCACTCGACATACATGGACTCAGCCGAGCGAGAAGCGGCGATCAGGTCGGCCGCTTGGCCGTCAGCTCCGCAGATACCGCACCATGCGCGGATATCAGCATCGGACGGTGACGTAACCGCGTTCTCCAGCCGACTCGCCTTGGAGGGGTGCCAGCCGGCCTGTAGGGCCACCTCCCGCGCGGTCAGCCCAGCGTCTAGGCGGACCTCCCGGAGACGTGCTGCGAGCGCCTCACGGGCAGCCTGGACGCTGGACGACGGGGAACGGGCCATTGGTGCTGTCGGGCCTCAGATCTTGTAGCGGTCGTGCGGAATGGCTCGGTCCCAGACGGCTTCGAACGCCGAGGCGCACAGCTTGACCACCTCGGGACGGTCGTCCACCTCGTCGCCGAGGTAGACACCTTCACCTGAGAAGTAGCCGAACCTCACCAACCGGTCATCGAAGCACCAGTAGTCGTTGCCCGGCAGGGCAAGGTCCGACGCGTTCCGGCGGGGAAGCCAACGGATCTGCTCACCAGCGGCGACGTTGGTAAACGTGCCGTCGTAGAGGTAGCGCGTGTACTCGCTCACGGGCTCCGAGACGATTCGGGCGCGACGGATGACCACGCCATGGGAGACGGTTTCCGACACCATGTCGAGCCACGGACGCCACCACGACGCACGGTCGTTCGGGTCGGGCCGATACCCGGCCTTCCACGCGGCCACGCGCGGAGCCTCGTCGGGGTCGTCGTAGAAGTCACGCATCTCCAGATGCACGGCGGACCGCTGACAGTTCGCCAGCAGCTCAGCGAACGGCGGTGCCGTCTGCGGCATCGCATGCCTCCCGGATGGCGGCAGCCATACGCATGGGCAGCCGGACGACGGTCTCACTGTCGGGGATGGGACCGGACTTCAGGCACTCGGCACGCGTGGCCTCGTCCACCGTCCAACCCTGCATCACGATCTCTTGCTTCTCCTCGTCAACCCACACGGTGGGGCAGTTCGCCCCATCCGTGTTCGGGTCCTTGGCGATGAACCGTAGCGACACAGCAGCCTCCCGGGCTAAGTGGGCTGCACGGACTTCTACGCAACGAACCCTCGCGACGCACGCGATGCGGCGTCAAGAGTGCGGTTTTGGCCAGGTCAGACGACAAGAGCCCCCGGCGGGTGCCGGGGGCTCCCTTCAGGCGTCGCTCCGCCGGGTCAGCCGAGGCCGGGACCCCGCACCGGGATGCTGGTGAACGTCGGCTGCTCAGGTTCCCGCGAAGTGAAGAAGTCGTTGCCCTTGTCGTCCACGACGATGAACGCCGGGAAGTCCTCGACCTCGATCTTCCAGACGGCCTCCATGCCCAGCTCCTCGTACTCGAGGACCTCGACCTTCTTGATGCAGTCCTGGGCGAGCCGGGCGGCCGGGCCGCCGATCGAGCCGAGGTAGAAGCCGCCGTGCGTGCCACACGCGTCGGTGACCTGCTTGCTGCGGTTGCCCTTGGCGAGCATCACCTTGGAGCCGCCCGCCGCCTGGAACTGCTCGACGTAGGAGTCCATGCGGCCGGCCGTGGTGGGGCCGAAGGAACCGGACGCGTAACCCTCGGGGGTCTTGGCCGGGCCCGCGTAGTAGACCGGGTGGTCCTTCAGGTACTGCGGCATCTCCTCGCCCGCGTCCAGGCGCTCCTTGATCTTGGCGTGCGCGATGTCGCGGGCCACGACCAGCGGGCCGGTCAGGGACAGCCGGGTCTTGACCGGGTACCTGGTCAGCTCGGCGAGGATCGTGTCCATCGGCTGGTTGAGGTCGATCTCGACCACGTCGGAGGACTCGTCGAGGTGGTCGTCCGTGGTCTCCGGCAGGAAGCGCGCCGGGTCCGTCTCCAGCTGCTCCAGGAACACGCCCTCGGCGGTGATCTTGGCGACGGCCTGGCGGTCGGCCGAGCAGGAGACGGCGATCGCGACCGGGCAGGAGGCGCCGTGGCGGGGCAGGCGGACCACCCGGACGTCGTGGCAGAAGTACTTGCCGCCGAACTGCGCGCCGATGCCGATCTTCTGCGTCAGCTCGAAGACCTTCTGCTCCAGCTCCTTGTCCCGGAAGCCGTGGCCCAGCTCCGAGCCCTCGGCCGGGATCTCGTCCAGGTAGTGCGCGGAGGCGTACTTCGCGGTCTTCAGCGCGTACTCGGCGCTCGTACCGCCGACGACGATCGCCAGGTGGTACGGCGGGCAGGCGGCCGTACCGAGCGAACGGATCTTCTCCTCCAGGAACTTCATCATGGAGGTCTCGTTCAGGACGGCCTTCGTCTCCTGGTACAGGAAGGACTTGTTGGCCGAGCCGCCGCCCTTCGCCATGAACAGGAACTTGTAGGCGCAGCCGTCGGTCGCGTACAGCTCGATCTGGGCCGGCAGGTTGGAGCCGGTGTTCTTCTCCTCCCACATGGTGAGCGGAGCCATCTGCGAGTAGCGCAGGTTCAGCTTGGTGTAGGCGTCGTAGATGCCGTGCGACAGGTGCTTCTCGTCCGCGCCTTCGGTGAGGACGTTCTGGCCGCGCTTGCCCATGACGATCGCCGTGCCGGTGTCCTGGCACATCGGGAGGACGCCCGCCGCCGCGATGTTCGCGTTCTTCAGCAGGTCGAGCGCGACGAACTTGTCGTTGCTCGACGCCTCCGGGTCGTCGATGATGCGGCGCAGCTGCGCCAGGTGGGCCGGGCGCAGGTAGTGCTGGATGTCGTGGACGGCCTCCGCGGCCAGCTTGCGCAGCGCCTCCGGCTCCACCTTGAGGAACGTCCGCCCGTCCGGTCCCTCGACGGTGGACACGCCCTCCGAGGTCACCAGCCGGTACGGGGTGGTGTCCTCGCCCTGGGGGAGCAGATCGGTGTACGCGAACTCAGGCATCTCAGCCCATTCCTCACTCTGACGGACGGCCGCCCGCCGACGCTGGCGGGCGTCACCAGCGTAGAACCTGCCACGGACACGGAACCTGTGAGGTAAGGCTCAGTTCCGGGACACGCGGGCGCCCCGGCCCCCTAGTCGCGATCTATCGCGTTTCGGTACGCTGCTGTCGTGGACCTTCAGAAGCACGCCCAGCCCCAGGACAGCGCGCCGCGCGTGTCCGAACTGCGCGCCTCGGACGCCGACCGTGACCGTGTCGCCGACATCCTCCGTGAGGCCCTGGCCGAGGGCCGGCTGACCGCGGACGAGCACGCCGAGCGCGTGGAGGGGGTGCTGCACGCCAAGACGGTCGGCGAGCTGGAGGTCTTCATCCGCGACCTCCCGGCCGCCCACCAGCAGCCTGCGCCCCCGGCCTACACGCCCGTCCCGCCGCGCCCCGCACCCGGCGCGATCCCCGCCGAGGCCGACGCCAACGTGGTGGCCGTCTTCAGCAGCGCGGTGCGCCGGGGCCGCTGGCGCGCGGGCCGCCGGCTGCACGCGTACTCGATCTTCGGCTCGGTCGAGATCGACCTGAGCGAGGCGATCTTCGAGTACCAGCAGGTCGTGATCAAGGCCGTCTCGGTCTTCGGCGACATCCAGATCCGCGTCCCGGAGAACGTCTCGCTGCGCGGCACGGGCGGCGGTGTACTGGGCAACTTCGAGGTGGACACGCTGGATTCGGTCGAGTCCGACGCGCCCGTGGTCTACGTCGACGGGTGGGCCGTACTCGGCAACGTCGAGGCGCGGCCCAAGCGCGGCCGGCGCGTGGCGGACATCCTCGACCGCGTCCAGGACAAGGTCGACAGGAAGCTGCGCAAACACCTGGACCGTTGACGGTCGCGAATCCGCCGGTGACCGGAGGGTCGCGGAGCCGCCGCTGAAGGTGCCCGGGGGCGTGAACAAGCCGCCGCGCGCCTGCGGTTGGAAACGCTGTGCATAGGCGCGCGCACAGCGGGTAGGCCTTGCTGCATCGTCGCTCACTCGCGAAGCCGTCGTCAGGAGTAGACCGTGCTGCAACCGCCGCATTCGTCCTTGCAGGTCGCTGCCGTTCCGGCCCAGCGGGTGCCCGCGCGCGACCGGGACCAAGACGCACCCTGGCACACCGAGGCGGTGTGCCGGCGGGACGAGGCCGGTCTCTTCTTCGCCCCGTCCAAGGAGCCGACGGCCGCCCGGCTGTCCCGCGAGGAGGCGGCCAAGCGCGTCTGTGCGCGCTGTCCGGTCATGGTCGAGTGCCGTGAACACGCCCTCCTGCAGCCCGAACCGTACGGCGTCTGGGGCGGCCTGACGGCAGCGGAACGCCGAGTGGTCCTGGCCAGGCGGCGCAGGCGCGAGGTGGAACTGAAGAAGGCGGCACGCGCGACGGCGAACCGCATAGCGGGTTGATCTTCGGCAAGGGGCGCCCCCTCCGCACCGGGGGCGCTTCCTCACCTGGGAGCGCGGGGAACTGCGCGGTCACCCACGACGGACTCGTACCCGCCGGCGAACGCGCAGCCCCCTCCCACTAGGCGCTACTTCGCCCGATCGAAGTCGATCGCGCTGTAGGCACGCAGCTTGCTGAGTCGGTGCTCGGAGTCGATCCGCCGCACGGTCCCGGACTTCGACCGCATCACGATCGAGTCGGTGGTGGCGGTCTCGGACCGGTACCGAACCCCGCGCAGCAGCTCACCGTCGGTGATGCCGGTGGCGACGAAGAAGACGTTCTCTCCCTGCACCAGGTCCTCGGTGGTCAGGACCCGGTCCAGATCGTGCCCGGCGTCGATGGCCCGCGCACGCTCCTCGGCGTCCTTGGGCCACAGCTTGCCCTGGATCGTGCCGCCCAGGCACTTCACGGCACAGGCCGAGATGATGCCCTCCGGCGTGCCGCCGATGCCGAGCAGCAGGTCGATGCCCGTGCCCTCGCGCAGCGCCAGGATGGAGCCGGCCACGTCGCCGTCGGAGATCAGCTTGATGCGCGCGCCGGCCTCCCGGACCTCCTTGATGATGCCCTCGTGCCGCGGCCGGTCCAGGATGACGACGGTGACGTCCTCGGGTGCGGACCGCTTCGCCTTGGCGATCCGGCGGATGTTCACGGCCACGGGCGCGTCGATGTCGACGAAGTCGGCGGCCTCGGGTCCCGTGACCAGCTTGTCCATGTAGAAGACGGCGGACGGGTCGAACATGGCGCCGCGCTCGGTGGCCGCGAGGACGGCGATCGCGTTCGGCATGCCCTTCGCCGTCAGCGTGGTGCCGTCGATCGGGTCGACGGCGATGTCGACCTCGGGCCCGGTGCCGTCGCCGACGCGCTCTCCGTTGAAGAGCATCGGCGCCTCGTCCTTCTCGCCCTCACCGATGACGACGATGCCGTTCATCGACACGGTGGAGACGAGGGTCCGCATGGCGCGTACCGCGGCGCCGTCGGCGCCGTTCTTGTCGCCGCGCCCGACCCAGCGGCCCGCGGCCATCGCCGCGGCTTCGGTCACCCGCACGAGTTCGAGGGCGAGGTTGCGGTCGGGGGCCTCGGAGGGGACGTCCAGCTCGGACGGCAAGTGATGATGCTCGGTCATCGGAGCGCACCTTTCTGATACGACGACGGCCGGATGAGGGTGTGTCTCCGACTCTATCGTTAGGTAGACAAAATGAGCAGGGGACCCCACGGATGAGCGCTCCGGGCACCTGCGACCATAGGGGGCGTGGCAGGTTCGAACGGCAAGCAGAAGACGGCCCGGGACATGATTCTCTCCCTGTGCCTCATCGGGATCGCGGCGGCGGTCATCTACCTCTTCGTCCCGCACGACGATCACGCGCCCGACCTCAAGCGGGTCGACTACCGGGTCGAGCTGATCACGGCGCGCCGTGCGGCGGGCTACCCGGTGGCCGCGCCGGAAGGGCTGCCCACGACCTGGAAGGCGACCTCGGTGCGCTACCAGGGCGAGGACTCCGACCGCTGGCACCTCGGTTTCCAGACCCCCGACCGGCAGTACGTGCAGGTCGAGCAGTCCACGCAGAAGAAGCGCGCCGACTTCATCGACCAGGCCAGCCAGGGTGCCTCGGCGACCAAGCGGACCGAGAAGATCGGTGACCGCACCTGGACCCGCTACACCGGCGGCCGCTACGACGCCCTGGTCCTGGAGGACACCCCCGGTTCCACCACGGTGGTCGCCGGCACGGCCTCCTTCGACCAGCTGACGAAGATGGCGGCGGCGCTGAAGATGCAGTGAGCGCGTCCGCGTGGAAGGCGCGGTGAGCGCGCGCGTGAGCGCACACGCAGGAGGCCCCCGGCGACGCTGCTGGGGGCCTCCTGCCGTACCGGGGCGACTCAGACGGTCGTGACGACGTCCTCGTACGCCAGGCGCGGCGAGCGCGGGAACCAGGCGTCCGGGCCCGGGCGGCCGATGTTGACGACCATCAGCGGGGTGTGGTCGTCGTCCAGGAACTCCTTGCGGATGCCCTCGAAGTCGAGGCCGGTCATCGGGCCGGCGGCGAGGCCGGCGGCGCGGACGCCGATGATGAAGTACGCGGCCTGCAGGGCGGCGTTCAGCCCGGCGGCGCCCTCACGGGCGGGGCGCTCGCTGAAGAACACGTCCTTGGCCTGCGGGAAGTGCGGGAAGAGGGCCGGCAGCTCCTCGTGGAACTCGTTGTCCGCGGAGAGGATCGCGACCAGCGGGGCGGTGGCGGTCTTGGCCTGGTTGCCCTCGGCCATGTGCTGCACCAGGCGCTCGCGGGCTTCGGCGGAGCGGACCAGGGTGATGCGCAGCGGGCTCTGGTTGAAGGCGGTGGGGCCGTACTTGACCAGGTCGTAGATCGCCTGGATCTGCTCGTCGGTCACCGGCTCGTCGGTGAAGGTGTTCGCGGTACGGGCCTCGCGGAACAGCAGGTCCTGGGCGGTGGGGTCAAGAACGAGAGACATGCGTGACTTCCTCGGGTGCGCGTCCGGTCCGGGGGTGTGACCGGCTGACGCACACGACCTTACGCATGCGAAGTTCAACGTTCAACAAAAAGCGGGGTGTGGTGATCCGCTTCACAGCACCCCGCTCTTGCCTACTCGCGCTCTTCCTGGGCCTCTTCCTCGGCGAGCGCCGCGTCCAGCCGGGCCCGTGCGCCCTCCAGCCAGCGCCGGCACACCTTGGCCAGCTTCTCGCCGCGCTCCCACAGCGCCAGGGACTCCTCCAGCGTCGTGCCGCCCGCCTCCAGCCGCCGCACGACCTCGATCAACTCGTCCCGCGCCTGCTCGTACGAGAGCGCCTCATCCACCTTGCTGGTCATCCACCCACCCTAGACATCAGACATCGACACGAACCGTGAACTCACCCTCGGCGACCCGCGCGCGCAGCGCCTCGCCCTCCGCGACCTCCTCCGGGTCGCGCACCACATGGCCGTCGGCCTTCTGCAGCACCGCGTAGCCGCGCTTGAGGGTCGCGGCGGGGGAGAGGGCCACCACGCGCGCGTGCGTGTGCGTCAGCTCCGAGTCGGCGCGGTCCAGGAGGTGGCCGAGGGTGCGCCGGCCGCGGTCCAGCAGAGAGACCACGTGGTCGGCGCGCTCGTCGATCATCCGGTGCGGATCCTCGATCGAGGGCCGCGCCAGCGCGTGCGCCAGGCCCCGCTGCTCCCGCTCCACGAACGCCTCCACGCACCGCCGCGCCCGGTCCCGCAGCATCCGCACCCGCTCGAACTCCTCGCCGACGTCCGGTACGACCTTCTTGGCCGCGTCGGTCGGCGTGGAGGCGCGCAGGTCGGCGACGTGGTCGAGCAGCGGGTTGTCCGGCTCGTGCCCGATCGCCGACACGACGGGCGTACGGCACTGGGCCACCGCCCGCACGAGCTGCTCGTCGGAGAACGGCAGCAGGTCCTCCACGCTGCCGCCGCCCCGAGCCACGATGATCACGTCCACGTCCTCGATCGCGTCCAGCTCCTTCACGGCCTGCACGACCTGCGGGACGGCGTGCACGCCCTGCACGGGCACGTTGCGCACCTCGAAGCGGACGGCGGGCCAGCGGTGGCGGGCGTTCTCCAGCACGTCCCGCTCCGCGGCGGAGGCACGGCCGCAGACCAGCCCGATCAGCTGAGGCAGGAAGGGCAGCGGCTTCTTCCGCTCCGGCGCGAACAGCCCCTCGGCCGCGAGCGTCTTCTTCAGCTGCTCGAGGCGGGCCAGCAGTTCACCGACGCCCACGGGCCTTATCTCGGCGGCCCGCAGCGAGAGCTGCCCGCGCGGTGCGTACCACTCCGGTTTCGCCAGGACGACCACACGGGCGCCCTCTCCGACGACGTCGGCGACCGCGTCGAACACCTGCCGGTAGCAGGTCACGCTCACGGAGATGTCGTGCGACGGATCCCGCAGGGTCAGGAACACGACCCCGGCACCGGGCCGCCGCGACAACTGCGTGATCTGCCCCTCGACCCACACGGCCCCGAGCCGATCGATCCAGCCCCCGATCAGCCGCGAGACCTCACCGACGGGGATCGGCGCTTCGGGCGACGTGTTCACAGCCATGCGGCGAGCGTAACGGTCCCCTCCGACACCGGACTCCGAAGCGCCGTCAGGGTGCGGACCGTCGCCGACCGCGGGCCCGTCGTGGCTGGTCGCGCAGTTCCCCGCGCCCCCGGGGAGTCGCAGCCCCGTGGGCCGCATACCTTCCGTAGCTGCGGGCAGTCGTGCCGCCAGGGCGGCACGGGGTGTCGGACACGGGGACCGGTATTCCCCCGAAGGGGACGGGTACGCGATCTCCGGCCCGCCGAACGCACCCTTACGATGGGTCCCATGACCGCTTCGCCTGGCCGCCGTGTCCTGCTCGCCGCCCCCCGGGGCTACTGCGCCGGTGTGGACCGCGCCGTGATCGCCGTCGAGAAGGCCCTGGAACAGTACGGGGCCCCGATCTACGTCCGGCACGAGATCGTCCACAACAAGTACGTCGTGCAGACCCTGGAGAAGAAGGGCGCCGTCTTCGTCGAGCGGACGGAGGAGGTGCCGCCGGGCAACATCGTGATGTTCTCGGCGCACGGAGTCGCCCCGGTCGTGCACGACGAAGCCAGGCAGGGCCGCCTCGCCACCATCGACGCGACCTGCCCGCTGGTCACCAAGGTCCACAAGGAAGCCGTCCGCTACGCGGGCGAGGACTACGACATCCTCCTGATCGGCCACGAGGGCCACGAGGAGGTCATCGGCACCTCCGGCGAGGCCCCCGACCACATCCAGCTGGTCGACGGCCCCGAGGACGTCGCCAAGGTCACCGTCCGCGACGAGTCGAAGGTCGTCTGGCTGTCCCAGACCACCCTCTCCGTGGACGAGACCATGGAGACCGTCGACGCCCTGAAGACGAAGTTCCCGGGGCTCGTCTCCCCGCCGAGCGACGACATCTGCTACGCCACCCAGAACCGGCAGCTCGCCGTGAAGCAGATGGGCGCCGAGGCCGAACTGGTCATCGTGGTCGGCTCGCGCAACTCCTCCAACTCCAAGCGGCTCGTCGAGGTCGCCAAGCTCGCCGGCTCCCGCGAGGCCTACCTGGTGGACTTCGCCGGCGAGATCGACGAGGCCTGGCTGGAGGGCGTCACCACGGTCGGCGTCACCTCCGGCGCCTCCGTCCCCGAGGTCCTGGTCGAGGAGGTCCTGCAGTGGCTCGCCGAGCGGGGCTACGGCGACGTCGAGATCGTCAAGGCGGCCGAGGAGTCGATCACCTTCTCGCTGCCCAAGGAGCTCCGTCGTGACCTGCGCGACGAGGCGGCCGCCCTGGTCGCCGAGCGCGGCGGATCGGGTACGTCTGACGCGTGACCGTCCGTCCGTCCGGGGCGTGACTGTCAGTCGTCCGTCGTAACGTGGGGCCATGCAGATCTTCGGCGTGGACATCGGCGGATCCGGGATCAAGGGCGCTCCCGTGGACCTGGCCAAGGGCGACCTGGCCCAGGAGCGGTGCAAGGTGCTCACCCCGCACCCGGCGACGCCCGAGGGCGTGGCCGACGGGGTGAAGCAGGTCGTCGACCACTTCGGCTGGACGGGCCCGGTGGGCCTGACCTTCCCCGGAGTGGTCTCCGGCGGTGCCACGGTCCGTACGGCGGCCAACGTCGACAAGAGCTGGATCGACACGGACGCGCGCGCCCTGTTCAGCGGCCGGCTGGGCGGCCTGCCGGTGACCGTGGTCAACGACGCGGACGCGGCGGGCGTCGCCGAGATGCAGTTCGGCGCCGGCCAGGGCCGCGAGGGCACGGTCATCCTGCTCACCTTCGGCACCGGCATCGGCAGCGCCGTCTTCATGGACGGCGCTCTCGTGCCCAACACCGAGCTGGGCCACCTGGAGCTGAACGGCCACGACGCCGAGACGCGGGCCTCCAGCAAGGCCAAGGAGGACGGCGAGCTGAGCTGGGAGCGCTGGGCCCGCCGGGTGCAGAAGTACCTCGCGCACGTCGAGATGCTCTTCTCGCCCGAGCTGTTCATCATCGGCGGCGGGGTGAGCCGCAAGGCGGACAAGTTCCTGCACCTCATCGACGGCGTCAGGGCCGAGATCGTGCCCGCCCAGCTGCAGAACAACGCGGGGATCGTCGGAGCGGCGATGCGCGCGGCGCACGACCACGCGGGATAGCGCAGCGGTGCTCAGGTGCGGTGCCTGCGGGCCCGCACCCGCAGCACCCGGCGTACGAGCACGATCACTCCCGCGACCAGCGTCCCCCCGTACAGCCAGCCCGCCTGCGTGGCGAGCCCGGTGACCAGCCCCATCAGCCGGCCGAGCAGCCCCCCGCTGCCGTCGACGGCGGGGAAGAGACCCACGGCGAAGGCGATCGGTACGACGACGGGTGCGGTGAGCAGATCACTGCCGCGCACCCACAGGGCGGTCAGCGCGCACACCGGCAGGAACAGCACGCCGTACAACGTCAGCGACGCACCGAACAGCAGCTGGTCCAGCAAGCCGAGCAGGAACATCACGACCGTGCAGAACAGCCCCCCGCCGAGCCCGGTGAGCCGCGGTCCCGGCAGCCGGCCGGGGGACACCGCCGGCCGGGCGGTCCGGGCCGGCCGCGGGCCCCGCTGCGCACCCGGCGCGGGCCTGCGCGCACCGGCCCGCCGCCGTGCCTGCGGTGGCAGCGGCGCGCGGGGTGTGCCACGGCGTGGTCCGTCGTTCGGGGGTCGTGTCCTGTGATACTCCACTGGACCAACCTAGGTCGGTTAATGTGCCGAATCGCCCCTCAGACACGCCGATGAGGAGAGCTTGGCCAGGCGTTCGACGCTCCAGTGAGTCCGCCGCCGTCGACGCCGTAGACTGGTGGATCGGCCAGTGTCTCTGGCCCCTGGCAGCCCCTGGCCCCTCTCATCTACGGGAAGTCGTAACGTGTCGCTCACGATCGGAATCGTCGGCCTGCCGAATGTCGGCAAGTCGACCCTGTTCAACGCCCTGACCAAGAACGACGTGCTGGCGGCCAACTACCCGTTCGCCACGATCGAGCCCAACGTGGGTGTGGTCGGCGTCCCCGACGCCCGCCTGGCCAAGCTGGCGTCGATCTTCGGCTCCGAGCGCATCCTTCCGGCCACGGTCGACTTCGTCGACATCGCCGGCATCGTGCGCGGCGCCTCCGAGGGCGAGGGCCTGGGCAACAAGTTCCTCGCGAACATCCGTGAGTCCGACGCGATCTGCCAGGTCATCCGTGCCTTCAAGGACGAGAACGTCGTGCACGTCGACGGCAAGGTCTCGCCGAAGGACGACATCGAGACGATCAACACCGAGCTGATCCTCGCCGACCTCCAGACCATCGAGAAGGTCCTGCCGCGCCTGCAGAAGGAGTCGCGGATCAAGAAGGACGTCGCGCCCAAGGTCAAGGCCGTCGAGGAGGCCAAGGAGATCCTGGAGAAGGGCGACACGCTCTTCGCGCACGGCATCGTCCAGGGCACCGAGCGCAACGAGCTGCTGCACGACCTGCACCTGCTCACGACGAAGCCCTTCCTCTACGTCTTCAACGTCGACGAGGACGAGCTGGTCGACGAGGACTTCAAGAACGAGCAGCGCGCCCTGGTCGCCCCGGCCGAGGCGATCTTCCTCAACGCCAAGCTGGAGCAGGACCTCGCCGAGCTGGACGAGGACGAGGCCCTGGAGCTGCTGGAGTCCGTCGGCCAGCACGAGCCGGGCCTGGCCACCCTCGCCCGCGTCGGCTTCAACACTCTCGGCCTGCAGACCTACCTGACGGCCGGCCCCAAGGAGTCCCGCGCCTGGACGATCAAGAAGGGCGCCACGGCCCCCGAGGCCGCCGGTGTGATCCACACCGACTTCCAGAAGGGCTTCATCAAGGCCGAGGTCATCTCCTTCGGCGACCTGGTGGAAACGGGCTCGGTCACCGAGGCCCGCGCCAAGGGCAAGGCCCGCATGGAGGGCAAGGAGTACGTGATGCAGGACGGCGACGTGGTGGAGTTCCGCTTCAACGTCTGATCACCCCAGCACAGAAGGGGTCGGGCTCAGCAGAGCCCGACCCCTTCCGCGTTCCTGCGCCGACGTCTACACGTGCCGGGGTGGGGTGAGCTTGTCGAGGTTCAGGTTGATCTCGAAGGGCACGGAGCGCTGGAGAGTGCCTCGGAAGATACCGGCGGGGGCATATGCGCCAGTCGGTTCGTCGAGCTCGTAGGCGTGGACGACGGGGGCGCCATTGTCGTCCTCGATGCACCAGTAGTGCGGGATGCCTGCTTCCGCGTACTTACGGAGCTTGACCGTGCGGTCCCGGTGCGCGGACTCGGGTGAGACGACCTCAATGACAAGTCGTACCTCTTCCGGTGTGAACCAGGTGCGGTCGCCGTCATAGTCGGCTGTCGTCAACAGCAGGTCCGGTTCCGGTCGGTTTCGTTCGTCGAGCTTTATGGTCATCTCGCGGCCGACTCTGACATCGGCGGGCACCTGCTCCATGAGGGCGACGGTGAGCATGGTGACGAGGTGGCCGTGCCACCATCGCTGGGGCGACATCATGAAGACGAGAGCTCCGTCGATCAGCTCGGTATGGCGGGGTGCCTCGGGGAGGCGGTCCAGGTCCTCCGCGAACCAGCCTTCCTCGCGCGGTGGGCGCATCCAGTCGGGCAGTGCGGTCATGGCACCACGGTAGCGACTGGGCGGGGCCCGGGCCACGAGATCGTCGGCAGGGCCACCACCCGTCGGTGGGAGGATGCCCGGACGGTGTGAGAAGGGCGGGGCGTGTGGGGCGGGGCGAGCGGGATGTGGTTGCGGGTGGGGCGCGGCTGTACGCGGCGGCGCAGTCGGTGGCCGGTGACCACGGCAGGGTGGTCGAGGCGGTACGGGCGGCGCTGAAGCCGATCCTCGACGAGGCGGTGGGACGGGAGCTCGACGCCATCCCCGTCGCCCGGCTGCAGGACGTCACCGAGGGACGTCTGCGGCTGGGAAATGTCGAGAAGAGCGGACTGCGTACGGTGGGGCAGGTCCTGGAAGCAGGCCCCTACCGGTTGCGGCAGATTCCCGGGGTCGGCCAGCGGACCGTCGACCAGATCCTTGCCGCCGCCCGCCGGCTTTCCGAGGCCGCACACGAGACCGTCGCCGTCCACATCGACGTGGACCGGCCGGAGCCGAGGACCACCGCCCTCGTCCTGGCTCTGCACGTGCTGGTCGAGGCCGGCCCGGACGCCCGGCGCGCGGTCGACGCGGCCGCCGGACTGTCGAGACGCCTCGGGCCGTTGCTGGCCGACGCCCGGCCCGCCGCCGGACGGTTCCGGATGCTGCTGGCCGGCCGGGACAAGAAGGACCGTGCGCTGGCGGCGGTCGCGGAGATCCGGACGCTGGTGCAGCAGGCGGAGCAGGCGGGCCTGCCCGGGCTGTTCGCCCAGGCCTCGGTGGATCTGCTGCGCGGGCCTGCCACCGATGTCGCGGCCTGGGTCGACTTCGAGCTTCGCTCCGCCGAGTACTACAGCCTGCTCGCCGAGATCTCCGCAGGTGTGCCCGACGCGGCGAAAGCCGAGGGGTTCCTGCCGGACGAGATCGCCGAGCACATCCGGAGCCAGCATCTGGACGACTCCCACCGGCGGGTTTCCCTGCGCGGCTACCAGGAGTTCGGCGCGCGGTTCGCCCTCGCCCGGCGCAAGGTGATCCTCGGCGACGAGATGGGTCTGGGCAAGACCATTCAGGCGATAGCCGCGCTGACGCACCTGGCCGCCGAGGGCCACAGCCACTTCATGGTGGTGTGCCCGACGAGCGTCCTGGTGAACTGGACACGGGAGATCGAGGCCCGCAGCACCCTGCGCGGCATGCTGCTGCACGGACCCGACCGGCACGATGCGTTCGCCGACTGGAAGGGGCGGGGCGGGGTCGGTGTGACCACGTTCGACGCGCTGCGTGGCTTCCCCGCGCCGGGCGGCGGAGAAGTCGGGATGCTCGTGGTCGACGAAGCGCACTCCGTGAAGAACCCGAAGGCCAAGCGGACCCAGGCGGTCGCCCTGTGGACGGAGCGTTGCGAGCGCGCCCTCTTCATGACCGGTACCCCGATGGAGAACCGGGTCGCCGAGTTCCGCAACCTGGTCGGGATGCTCGATCGCGGCGTCGCTCAGTCCCTCGGCGAGCGGGACGCGCTCGCCGGGTCGGTCGCCTTCCGCAAGGCTGTCGCCCCGGTGTATCTGCGGCGCAACCAGGAGGACGTGCTGACGGAGCTGCCCAGCCTCCAGCGGATCGACGAGTGGGAGGAGTTGAGCGCCTCGGACGAGGAGGCCTACCGCGAAGCCGTCCGCGCAGGCAACTTCATGGCGATGCGCAGGGCCGCGTACCTGCGCCCCGAGAGGTCGGCCAAGCTGAACCGCCTTCGGGAGATCGTCCAGGAGGCCGGCGAGAACGGCCAGAAGACGGTGGTCTTCTCCAACTTCAAGGACGTGCTGGGCGTGGTGCGGGAAGCGCTCGCCGCGGGTCCCGGCGGCACCCCCGTGTTCGGTCCGCTCACGGGGGGTGTCCCGGCCGGGCAACGGCAGCGTGTCGTCGACGACTTCACGGCGGTCGCGGGTCCGGCGGTGCTGCTGGCGCAGATCCAGGCAGCGGGCGTCGGCCTCAACATGCAGGCCGCCTCCGTCGTGGTCATCTGCGAACCTCAGATCAAGCCGACCATCGAGCACCAGGCGGTGGCCCGGGCCCACCGCATGGGCCAGGTCAGGTCGGTCCGGGTGCACCGCCTGCTGGCCACCGGCGGGGTGGACGAACGCCTGGTGAAGATGCTGGAGAACAAGACCCGCCTGTTCGACGCCTACGCCCGCCGCAGCGCCGTGGCGGAAGCCACCCCGGACGCGGTCGACGTGTCGGACACCGAGATCGCCCGCCGGATCGTGGAGGAGGAACAGGCCCGCCTGGATGCCCATTTCCGGCAGTGAACCCCCGCGCGGCGTGTCGTGGAACTTGCGCGGAGGGTCGGCACGTTCGCACAATGGGTCGAAACGGGGGAGGTCTTGAGATGCGAATTCGCATTCCTGAAATGCGTGCTCTCGGCAAGTAAAAGGGGAATCACAGATTTCGCGGTGACGTACCCGGTGAAAAGGGCGGCCGGTGAAATCGATGGGGGGCAAGTTCACTTTCTCGGGTATTCTCGTCCGTTGGGCCACCTGACGGGACGTAGGGATGGAAGTTCTGGGGGAACATCCGTGGGCGAGCGGCTCAGGTTCGAGGTACTCGGGCCCGTGACGGTGACGTCACATGGCCGAAGTCTGCCGATCGGCGGTGCGCGTCAGCGAACGGTGCTCGCTCTGCTGCTGCTCAACTCGGGCCGGATCGTCCCGGTGGACACCCTCGTGGACGCCGTGTGGAACGACCACCCGCCGGCCACCGCCCGCACCCAGATCGCCATCGTGATCGCCGCACTGCGCAAGACGTTCAAGAGCCAGGGCGCGGCCGAGGACACCATCGTCACCGCCCACCCCGGCTATCTGCTCAGACCCGACGGCCACTCGGTGGACGTCCTGGAGTTCACCCGGCTGGTGAAGACCGCCGAGACCGCCGTGCAGCAGGGCCGGCTCCCCGAGGCCGCCGGGGCCTACACCCAGGCCCTCGCGTTATGGCGGGGTCCCGCCTTCGCCGGCATCTCCAGCTCCCTGGTCGAGGACGAGGCCGCCCGCCTGGAGGGCCACCGCCTCAACGCCTACGACGACGCCACCGCCGTCCAGCTGGAACTGGGCAACCACCACGACCTGGTGCCCGAACTCACCTCCGTGGTCCGTGAACAGCCGCTGCGGGAGCGGACCCGGCACCATCTGATGCTCGCCCAGTACCGATCCGGCCGGCGGGCCGAGGCGATGGCCACCTTCCGGGAGGCACGCGCCCAGTTCATCGAGGAACTGGGCATGGAACCGGGCCCGGACCTGCAAGGGCTGCACGACGCGATCCTGCGCGACGACCCGTCGCTGGCGCCCGCACCGGCCGTACCGGCGAGCGACGCGCTGCGCGCCGACACCCTCGTCGTCCCCTCCGAACTCCCGCCGGACGTCCCCGGCTTCACCGGGCGTCAAGTGGAACTCGCGTTATTGGACACGCTGGTCGCGAGCCGCGACCGGCAGCACGGGCCCGCCATCGGGCTGATCACGGGCATCGCCGGCGTCGGCAAGACCGGCCTCGCCGTGCGCTGGTCGCACCGCGCCGCCCAGCACTTCCCGGACGGCCGCCTCTTCGCCGACCTGCGCGGCTACGACGAACACCACGAGCCGACCCCGGCCCGTGACGCGATGAGCAGGTTCCTGCGCTCGCTCGGGGTGCCCAGCGACCAGATCCCCACCGAGACCGAGGACCTCGTCGCGCTCTACCGCAGCGTGCTCGCCGAGCGGCAGGTGCTGCTGGTGCTCGACAACGTCCGCTCCTTCGCCCAGATCCAGCCCCTGCTGCCGGGCAGCGGCGGCTGCGCCGTGCTGGTGACCAGCAGGGAGCAGCTGGAGGAGCTGGTCACCTGGCCGCAGGACGCCCGGGTCCACCTCGGGGTGCTGCCCGGGGACGACGCCGTGGAGCTGCTCGGGCGGATCGTCGGCGAGGAGCGCATCGACTCCGCCCGCGCCGACACGCGGCGTCTCGCCGACCTGTGCGACCGGCTGCCGCTGGCGCTGCGCATCGCCGCCGCCCGGCTCGCCTCCAAACCGCACTGGACCGTACGGCACCTGGTGACCCGGCTGGGCGACGAGCGGCGCCGGCTGGACGAGCTGAGCCAGGGCGCGGCGCAGGTGCGGGCCAGCTTCGAGCTGTCGTACCGCTATCTCCCGGACGACACGGCCCGGCTCTACCGGCGCCTCGGTCTGCTGGACGTACCGGACTTCGCCGCCTGGGTGGGCGGCGCGCTGCTCGACGTCGACGTGCTGGACGCCGAGCGGCTCATGGAGGATCTGGTCGACGCGCAGTTCCTGGAGGTCGTCGGGGTCGACGCGACCGGTCGGCTGCGCTACCGGCTGCAGAACCTGATGCGGCTGTACGCCCGCGAACGGGCCCAGGCCGAGGAGCCCGAGCCGGAGCAGCGCGTCGCCCGGGAGCGGGCGTTCCGCACCTGGCTGGCCCTCGCCGAGGAGGCCCACCGGCGGGAGTACGGCGGCCACTTCAGCGTGGTGCACAGCCCCGCGTCCCGCCGCCCCCTCGACCGTATCCACACCGACGAGCTGCTCTCCTCGCCGCTGGAGTGGCTGGAGGCCGAGCGGCTGTCGCTGGTGGCCGCGGTGGCGCAGGCGGCGGAGCTGGAGATGGAGGACCTCGCCTGGGACCTGACGGTGTCCGCCGCCGTGCTCTTCGAGACCCGGCACTATCTGGAGGACTGGCGGGAGTGTGCCGAGGTCGCGCTGGAGGCGGCCCGGCGCGGCGGCAACCTGCTCGGCCAGGCGGCCATGCTGCACCAGCTCGGCGGGGTCGCCCAGTCCTACCGGCGGCTGGCCGAGGCGCACGCCCGGTACACCGAGGCGATGGAGCTGTTCGAGGAGGCCGGGGAGCCGCACGGGCAGGCGCTGAACCTGCGGAACCTGTCGATCCTGGAGCGGTTCAGCGGCGACCTCGACCTCGCCATGACCCGGCTGGAGCGTGCGGGCGACATCTTCCGCACGGTCGGCGACGTCTCCTCCGAGGCGCACGCGCTGGACAACATGGCCCAGATAGAGCTGGAGCGGGGCAACACCGAGCTGGCGATGAAGCTGGGGGTCGAGGCCGTGCGGATCATGGAGTCGATCGACCGGGGCAGCAAGCGGGGCGTCGCACAGACCATCCACCGGCTCGGCCGGGTGCATCTGGCCCGCTCCGATTTCCCGAAAGCAGAAGAAGCGTTTCTGCAGGTGATCGAGCTGGTTCAGGCCAAATCGGATCTGGTCGGTCTCGCCTACGCCCTGCTCGGTCTCGGCGAGGCCCGGCTCGGCGCGGGTGACGTGGACGCCGCCGAGGCGACCCTCTCGGAGGCCCTGGACGTCGTCGAACGCATCGACAGCCCGCTCGTCGACGGCCAGATCAACCTCGTTCTCGGTGAGGCCCGCTCCCGCCAGGGCCGGCTCGACTCCGCCCGGGAGCGGGCGAGCGCGGCCCACGCCGTGTTCCTGCGCACGGGTTCGCCCCGGTGGCGCGCGCAGGCCGAGCGGCTGCTGTCCCGGCTGGACGAGCAGCCGGGCCGGAACGCCTCCGGCTGACAGTCGTCCCGTGTACGTCCTGTACCGCGTAATGCCGCACGTCCAGATCGGCCGCACGTCCTGCACCGCGTACCGCAGCACGTCCTGTTCCGCAGCACGTCCAGTACCGCAGCACGTGATGTAGACGCCCAATAATCAGCCGATAAGCGACGTGCCTACTTTCGGCTGGGACAGACGTCAGCCGAAGTGTGGAGTACAAGATGCCGCCCGTTGCCAAGGCGCCTTCCTTCGCGGTGATTTCCGGGGCCCAGGTCCACCGGGTACTCGACGGCCGGTACCGGGAGGTGGTGGGCCTGATCGAAACGGCGTACCGCGTCCACGGCGCCGGTGACACCGTCAATCCGCCGTCCTATTTCCTGCGCTTTCCCGACCGCCCGGCCTCCCGGATCATCGCCCTGCCCGCGTCGATCGGCGGCGAGGTCCGCGTCGACGGGCTGAAGTGGATCTCCAGCTTCCCCGAGAACGTGGCCGCCGGACTGCCGCGCGCCTCCGCCGTGCTGATCCTCAACGACCACGACACCGGCTATCCGCTGGCCTGTCTGGAGAGCTCCATCATCAGCGCGGCCCGTACGGCGGCCTCGGCGGCGCTGGCCGCGGACGCGCTGAGCCGGGGACGGGGCGAGCGGCCCCGGCGGATCGGGTTCGTCGGCACCGGACTCATCGCCCGCTACGTCCATCAGTACCTGGCCGGTACGGGCTGGCGGTTCGACGAGATCGGTGTGCACGACCTGTCGGCCGAGCACGCGGCCGGATTCGCCGGCTACCTGGAGGGCGCGGCGGACGGCGGCCGGGTCACCGTGCACGAGAAGGCCGAGGACCTGGTCCGCGGCAGCGACCTGATCGTCTTCGCCACCATCGCCGGTACCCCCCACATCACCGACCCCGGCTGGTTCGGTCACCACCCGCTGGTGCTGCATGTATCGCTGCGCGACCTCGCGCCCGAGGTGATCCTCACCGGCGCCAACTTCGTCGACGACATCGAGCACTGCCTGAAGGCCGACACCTCCCCGCACCTGGCCGAACAGCTCACCGGCGGCCGGGAGTTCATCGACGGCACCCTGTGCGACGTCCTCACCGGCGAGCGGGCCGTACCCGCCGACCGGCCGGTGTTCTTCTCCCCGTTCGGCCTCGGCGTGCTGGACCTCGCGCTCGGCAAGCACGTGTACGACACCCTGCACGCCTCCGGCGAACTCTCCGTCCAGCCCGACTTCTTCCACGAGCTGCGCCGCTACGGCTGAGCGCACTCCTGACCGGACCACCCCGAGGAAGGGGCCCCACCCGTGACCACCCTGCTCGACCCACCGCCCCACGCGGCCGGCACCCGGCGCCGGCCCGTTGCCGTCCGCGTCGACGAGACCCCGCTGCCCCCGCACGACCCGCTCGCCCTGTACGACACCCTGCGCGAACGCCTCGGTGACGGCGAGGTGTTCCTCCTGGAGAGCCTGGAGGCGCCCGAACTGGAGGGCGGGGACTCCCTCGTCGGCCACGGCCGGCTCGCCGAACTCCAGGTGCACGCCGACCGGGTCACGGTCGACGGCATCGCCCCGGTGGTGGACGCGCTGCTCACCGCCGCCGACGCCCTGGACCTCGCCCCGCTGCCGGGCGGGGCCCGGGCGCTCGCCTCCGACGACCAGGTGTGGGAGCTGCTGCGGGCCGCCGAGCGCGCCTTCGCTGTCGAGACCGCGGTCCCCGCGGACACCTATGCCTTCGGGTTCCTCGCCACCGTCGGCTACGGCGCCGCCTGGCACATGGAGCGGCTGCCGCGGCGCACCGCCGACGGCGGACCCGACCTGGTGCTCACCCTGTTCCGCGAGGTCGTCCACTACGACGGTGCCGCCGGCACGGTCGCGCTGCGCACCGCGCACAGCGAGGACTTCCCGCCCGCCGATCCCGGCACGGTCGTGGCGGCCGTCGCCGGGCTGCGGGCGGTGCCCGGTGCCGTACCCGAGGCGCCCGCGCCGCACGCGGTGCACGACAGCACCAACGAGGAAGCGTTTCTGGAGAACGTCGAACGCTGCCTCGGGCACATCCGGGTCGGGGACATCTACCAGATCCAGATCGGCCATCGCATCGACGTCACCAGCGACCTGGCCCCGCTCGACGTCTACCGGCGGCTGAGGCACCGCAACCCGTCCCCGCACATGTACCTCGTGCCGCGCGGCGGGACCACCCTCATCGGCGCCAGCCCCGAGGTGCTGTTCGCCACCCGCGGCGACCGGATCGTGATGCGGCCCATCGCCGGCACCACCCCGCGCAGCGGCGACCCGGCCGTCGACGGCCCCCGCGTCGCCGCCCTGCGGGCCAGCGAGAAGGAGCGCGCCGAGCACGTGATGCTGGTCGACCTGTGCCGCAACGACATCGGCCGGGTGTCCCGGCCGGGCACGCTGGCCGTGGAGCGGCTGATGACGGTCGAGACGTACTCGCACGTCTTCCATCTGGTCTCCAGCGTCGAGGGGCGGCTCGCGCCCGGCGAGGACACCTGGTCCGCGCTGCGCGCCACCTTCCCGGCCGGCACGGTCACCGGCGCGCCGAAGATCCGCGCCATGGAGATCATCGAGGAGCTGGAGAGCGAGCCGCGGCGCATGTACGCAGGCGCCGTCGGCCTGGTCGACGTACGCGGCTGGTCCAGGCTCGCGCTGTGCATCCGTACCGTCGCCCACGACGGGACGACGTACTCCACACAGGCGTGCGCGGGCATCGTCGCCGACTCCGACCCGCAGGCGGAGTGGCGCGAGACGCTGCACAAGATGGGCGCCGCCTACTGGGCGCTGACCGGTGAGGAGCTGCTGCCGTGAACGTCCTGCTCGTAGACGCCTACGACAGTTTCACCCACATCATCGACCAGTACCTGCGCACCCTCGGCGCCCGCACCGAGGTGGTGCGCTCGGGTACCCGTACACCGGAGCAGCTGCTGGCCGGGGTACCGGACGCGGTGGTCCTCGGACCGGGGCCCGGGCATCCGGCCGACTCCGGGCACGTGGAACTCGTGCACGCCTTCGCCGGGCGGGTGCCGCTGCTCGGCATCTGCCTGGGCCACCAGGCCATCGGGCTCGCCTACGGGGCCGAGGTGGCCGTCGCCGAGCGGCTCAAGCACGGCAAGACCAGCCCGGTCACCCATGACGGGGCCGGGGTGTTCACCGGGCTCGGCACCGAGGTGACCGCCACCCGGTATCACTCGCTGATCGTCGCCGAGCCGCTGCCCGAGGAGCTGACGGTGACCGCGCGGGCCGTGGACGACGGGTATGTCATGGGACTCCGACACCGGCAACTGCCCGTCGAGGGCGTCCAGTTCCATCCCGAGTCGGTGACCACGCTCGGCGGGCTGCGGCTGCTGGAGAACTTTCTGAGGGGTGCGGCGACGGTGGAGCGGGTCGCTTGACGAGCGGAATTAACGGCACCGTGTGCGGAATTACCCGTACCGGTGCCGATTCCACTTCCGGGGTATCGGAATTCAATGGTCCGTATTCTCGTGGACCGCCTCTGACCTGCATGTATATCGTCGTTATCGCCGGGTGTGCGGGGGCGAAGCTCGGCCGATAATAAAGCGAAGCGGCACCCCCATAGATTTCTTGCTGTCGGAACGAACCGCAGCAATGAAAACCCAACGGGAGACGAAAATGCAGCTCGTCAAGTCCGCTCGGAAGAACAAGCTCCAGGCTCTCGTCCTTGCGGCGCTGACCGCGGGCGCCGTTTTTACCGCGGTGGCGGGCGCCGACCACGCCGAGGCGCAGGAGCGGCCGGTCGCGGTCACCACCGCGGACGGGGTTCAGGCCGGCGTCGTGGTCTCCGGTGACGGGGTCACGGTGACGCTGGGCACCGACGGCGTGGACCCCTGGAGCTAGGCCGGGGCGACGGGCCGAACCACGGACCGAAGGAGAGTACCTGTGAGCACAGGCACTGAGACGGAGCGGACGGAACGCTCCTGGCCCGCACTGCTCGGGTCCGTTCTGAACGGCCGTGACCTGTCCGGCGCGGACACCGCGTGGGTCATGGACCAGGTGATGCGGGGCAAGGCCCCGGACGCCCTGATCGCCGGCTTCCTGGTCGCCCTGCGCGCCAAGGGGGAGACGGTCGGCGAACTGGAGGGGCTCGTACGGGGAATGATGGCGCACGCCGTGCGCATCGACGTGCCGGGGAGGACCGTCGATGTGGTCGGTACCGGGGGAGACGGGGCGAACACCGTCAACATCTCCACCATGGCCGCCATCGTGGCGGCGGGCGCCGGCGTACGGGTCGTCAAGCACGGCAACCGGGCCGCGAGTTCGGCCTCGGGGTCGGCAGACGTACTGGAGCGGCTCGGCGTGAGTCTCAGGATTCCGCCGGGGCAGGTCGCCGCGGTGGCGGAGGAGGCCGGGATCACCTTCTGCTTCGCCCCCGACTTCCATCCGGCGATGCGGCACGCGGCCGGGGCACGGCGCGCGCTGGGCATTCCGACCGTGTTCAACGCCCTGGGACCGCTGACCAATCCGGCGGCTCCCGCGGCGCACGCGGTGGGGGTCTCCGACCCGCGGCTGCTGCCGCTGGTCGCCGGGGTACTGGCGCGGCGGGGGGCCACCGCGCTGGTGTTCCGGGGCGACGACGGGCTCGACGAGCTGACGGTGACGACCACGTCCACCGTGTTCTCGGTGGCCGGGGGCCAGCTGCGGCAGGAGGTCTTCGACCCGCGGGACGTCGGTGTCGCGCTCGCACCGGTCGAGGCGCTGCGGGGTGGCGACGCCGTGCACAACGCGGAGGTCGCGCTACGGGTGCTGGACGGTGAACTTGGTCCCGTGCGGGATGCGGTGCTGCTGTCGGCGGCGGCTGCGCTGGCGGCTGTGGAGGACGCCGGCGGTCGTACGGTGACCGAGAGGATCGGTGCGGCGCTGGATCTGGCTGCGGAGGCTGTGGACTGCGGGGCCGCTCGGGCGACGCTGGAGCGGTGGGTGCGGGTGAGCGGGGAGAGGGCGCTGGCACCGGCCGCATGAGTGGGCCCCCGGGGTCGGCGTGACCGCCCCCGGGGGCTTCGCCCCTGGATCTCCGTATCGGCCCTGAAAGGGCCTCGTCATCAAACGCCGGACGGGCTGGGTTCTGCAGGCCGGTGCGCAGAGGCTCCCGCCTCCTGCGGGGTGTCCGGCACGGGCACGCGACGGAACCAGGTGAGCGCAGGAGAAGTGATCGCTGTGGTGAGGAGGGCCATCAGGACCAGGATCGTGAACAGGGCAGGGCCGATCACGCCCAGCTGAAGGCCGAGGTTGAGGGCCACCAGCTCGGTCAGGCCGCGGCAGTTCATCAGCGCGCCGATGGACATCGCGTCCCGCCAGGTCTCGCCGGCCAGCCGGGCCGCGGCCGTGCTGCCGCCCCACTTGCCGAGAGCGGCCACCGCCAGCACCGCCGCCGCCCACAGCCACTGGGTGGAGTCGCCGCTGAGCAGGGCCACGTCGGTCTTCAGGCCCGTGCTGACGAAGAACAGCGGGAGCAGCACCGGGACGGTGAACGCCCGCAGCCGGGCCGCGGAGATCTCGACGGTGCGCGAGCCGCGCGGGGTCACCACACCGAACAGGAACGCGCCGAACAGGGCGTGGATGCCGATCCGGTCGGTGACGAAGGCCGACAGGCACAGGCCGCTGAACAGCACCACCAGGACGGTGGACTCCACCGCCCGCGACGCCCGCTCGGCAGCCCTCGCCAGCAGCGGCCGTACGACCAGCAGCATCACCGCGAGGAACACCACCGACCACAGTGCCGTCAGCGCAGCGTCCTGCAGGGAGCCGCTCGCGCCGACCGCCGCCACCACCGCCAGCAGGCACCAGGCGGTCACGTCGTCGACGGCCGCGCAGGCCATCGCCAGCGAGCCCAGCCGGGTGGTGTACATGCCGCGGTCGGTGAGGATGCGGGCCAGCACGGGGAACGCGGTGATGCTCATCGACACGGCGATGAACAGGACGAACGGCAGCCGGCCCACGCCCTCGGGGGCGAACGTGCCGTACATGCCGAGCGCGAGCAGCGAACCGAGCGCCAGCGGCAGCGCGATGCTGGCCTGAGAGACGACCACCGCGGAGCGGCTGTGGCCGCGCAGCGCCGAGAAGTCCAGCTCCAGGCCGACCAGGAACATGAACGCCAGCAGCCCCAGATTGCCCAGCGCGCCGATGTACGGCAGCACTTCGGGCGGGAAGAGCCAGTGCTGGAACGACGGTGAGAGCCAGCCGAGCAGGGACGGGCCGAGCAGGATGCCCAGCGTGATCTCGCCGATCACCGGGGGCTGGCCCAGCCGCCGGAACAGGCCCGCGCCCGCACGGCACGCGGCGATCACCACCGGTACCGCGATCAGCAGGTCGGGCAACGGGTCAAAGGCGGGTGCCGACACGGGCGTCCCCTTCCAGGGTGGTGGGCAGGGGCACTTCGGTGGCGGCCTCGGCCGGCGGGCTGGTCGCCACCGACCAGCGGGCGTACCGGCGGCGGCCGTACAGCAGGGGCTCGCCCGCGTCCGCCAGCGTGACTCCGGTGACCCGGCCGAAGACGGCCGTGTGGTCGCCGACCTCGACCGTCTGCGCGACCTCGCAGTCCGCGACGGCCAGCGCCGCCCCGGTCAGATGGGGGCCGCCGGCGCCCAGGGGCAGCCGCCACTCGGCGCGCTCGAAGCGGTCGGCGTTGCCGGAGGCGAACAGGTCGGAGAATGCGCGGGCCCGCTCGTCCAGGAGGTTGACGGCGAACCGGCCGCTCTCCAGGGCGGCCTGCAGGGTCGGCCCCGCGGTGCGCAGGCAGACCACCAGGGTCGCCGGGTCGAGGGCCACGCTCGCCAGCGAGCTGCAGGTCATCCCGCGCGGGACGGAGTCGGCGTCGAGCGCCGTGACGACGGAGACCCCGGACGGGAAGCAGGACATCAGCGGGCGTATGTCGGTGTTGCCGGACGACGTGCTCAGGGATGTGCTCATGCAGGAGGACTCCTGTCCGTGAGAGGCCGGCGGTGCCGCGCCGCCAGGAGCGACGGGCACCGCCGTGCGGTGCTGGCTCTTACTTGCCGTGCAGCCGGCGCAGGTAGTCGTAGGTGCTGGGGAGGGTCTGCAGCAGGTGCTCCTGCTGCTGCCGAACCTGCTCGAACAGCGGCTCGGCACCCGCCACGGACTCCGGCTTGTGGGCGAGGGCCGGCAACGGGGTGTCGGGTTCCAGACCCAGGCCGGCGAAGATGCAGTAGTAGCTGCCGTTGGTCCAGAAGTTGCGGAACTCCGCCTCGAAATTGCCGTAGTACGTGGACTCGTCGGCGATCGGGGAATTGATCGGAAGGCCCGCCTTGTAGGCCGCGATCTTCTTCTGGATGTTCTCCGGCAGCGTCAGTTCCTTCTGGGCCTGCCAGAACGGGCTGTCGTTGCGCGGGGCGTAGTAGAAGTGTGCCTGGATGAAGTCTCGGGTGTCGTCGAACATCACCTCGATCTCGTTGTTGAAACTGTCGACGAGCGCCGGGTTGAAGGTGCGGTCCGGGAAATGCTTCGCGAGCTGGTAGATGGCGGCGGTGATGAAGTAGATGCCGGTCGACTCCAGCGGCTCCAGGAAGCAGGAGGCGAGGCCGATGCTCACCACGTTGTTGACCCAGGCGCGACGGTTGCGGCCGACCCGGAAACGGACGTGGTTGAACTTGGTCTCGGCCGGGTCCAGGTTCCACATTTCGCAGAATTCCCGGGTCGCCTCGTCCTGCGAGGTGAACTTGCTGGAGTAGACGTAGCCGGTGCCGAAGCGGTCCAGCATCGGGATCTTCCAGGCCCAGCCGGAGGACATCGCGATGGCGGAGGTGTACGGCTCCACGCCGTTCGCCTCGTCGTCGTGCGGAACGGCGGTGGCGACCGCGCTGTCGCACATGAGGTGGTCGCTCATGTCCAGGAACGGCTCGCCCAGGGCCTTGTTGATCAGCAGCCCGCGGAAGCCCGAGCAGTCCACGAACAGGTCCGCCTCCAGCACCCGCCCGGACTTGCAGTGCAGCGCGGTGACGTACCCGCGCTCGTCCTGCTCGACCTGCACCATCTCGTCCTGGACGTGCTCGACGCCCTGCTTGTCGGTGGCGAACCGGCGCAGGAAGTCGGCGACCAGCGCCGCGTCGAAGTGCCAGGCGTAGCGGGTGGAGGGGGTGCCGTCGAGCCACTTCGGGGAGAGCTTGGCGTCCATCGCCGGGGGCTCGCGGAAGCAGGAGTAGTCGAACGGCAGGTCCGTGCGGCCCTCGTGCTTGTTCTTGAACCAGTACTGCGACAACGGCGTGTTGTCGTGGTCCGGCAGGATGCCGAACGGGTGGTAGAAGTGGTCCGGCCGGCCGTCGTCCAGCGTGCGGGCCTCGGGCTCGCCCCGGCCCGGCGTGCGCCAGTTGACGAAGCGCACCGCCATCTTGAAACTGGCGTTGCACTCACGCATCCACTCCTCCTCGGGTATCCCGAGATAGTCGAAGAGCACGCGGTGCAGATTGGGAACGGTGGCCTCGCCCACGCCGATCCGGGGAATGGCGGGAGCCTCCAGCACCTGGATGTCCACGGTGCCCTGCAGCGCCTTGCCCAGATAGGCCGCGGTCATCCAGCCGGCCGTACCGCCGCCGAGGATGACGACCTTACGGATACGCGAGTCGGTATCGGTCATATGCGGGGCTCTCTCTCCTGGTCGGGTGGGTCGGGAGCACATTCGTCCCGACGCTGTCGAGCGATTCCACGCCAGATTCGGAGGGCCGGCTATGCCGCTTCTATAGATGGCTGGAATCTCGGCTTGAGCAGCTTTGTATGGGTGAGGTATAGGCGGCCCGGCGATTGTCGGTTGGCATAGAAACCGCCCCGCAACTCCCAGCAGAGGATGGCTGCATCAGATGCCGTACGAAGACGGGAATGCCGTTGCCCCGGGGCCGGGCGGACTCCCCGGCACTCCGCCGGCCGGACTCAAGGGAATTCTTTCCGCGGTGGGGGGAACCCCGCTGATCGAGCTGGAACGGCTCGTCCCCGGATTCCCCGGCAGGCTGTTGGCCAAAGCCGAACGGTTCAACCCCGGCGGCAGTGTCAAGGACCGCTCCGCGCTCGGCATGGTGCTGGGCCGGATCCGCTCCGGGGAGCTCGTGCCCGGCCGCTCCACGGTGATCGAGTCCAGCTCCGGCAACCTCGCGATCGGACTCGCCCAGATCTGCGGGTACTTCGGACTGCGCCTCGTCTGCGTGGTCGACGCCCGCACCACCCAGCAGAACATCGCGATCCTGCGCGCCTACGGTGCCGAGGTCGAAGTGGTCCGCGATCCGGACCCGGTCACCGGTGAACTGCTGCCCGCGCGGCTGCGCCGGGTGGCCGAACTGCTGGCCGAAACCCCCGACTCGTACTGGCCCGACCAGTACGCCAACCCGCTCAACCGGCAGGCGCACCTGACCACCATGCGGGAGATCGCCGAGGCGCTCGACGGACAGGTGGACCACCTGGTCCTGGCCGCCGGCACCGGCGGCACCCTGGGCGGCTGCGCCGAGTACATCCGGCAGGCGGGCCTCGCCACCACCGTGCACGCCGTCGACGCCGTCGGCAGTGTGCTGTTCGGGCCGACCACCAACTGCAAGCGGCTGGTGCCCGGGCACGGTGCCTCGGTACGGCCCAAGCTGCTGCGCACCGCGGACGCCGACCACGTCATCCACGTCACCGACCTGGACTGTGTGGTGGGCTGCCGGCGGCTGGTGCGGCGTGAGGCGATCCTCGCCGGGGGCTCCTCCGGTGCGGTCGTGTCGGCGCTGGAGAGCGTCCTGCCCCAGGTCGAACCCGGCGCGAACGTCGTCCTGATCCTGCCCGACGGCGGCGACCGCTATCTCGACACGATCTACGACGACGCCTGGGTGGGGCGCCACTTCGGCGGGGTCTCCCACCTCTGGGAGGACGGCGCCGTGTTCCCCCAACCCGCCAAGAGCACAAGCGAGTTGGCCGATATAGGGCATCGATAGCCGGCTCGCCCAGCATGGTCGGCATCGACCACGGAACCCCCTTTCATCCCCACTTACGGAGGCATCCCATGACCACGCAGATCCCCGCCCTGGACGAGACCGAGCAGAGCCAGATCAAGGACATCGTCTGCGACATCCTCGAGCTGGAGCTCGACGAGGTCACCGACACCAGCCTGTTCAAGGAGGAGCACGACGCCGACTCGCTGCGCACCATCGAGATCCTGGCCTCCCTGGAGCGCACCTTCGGCATCACCCTGAAGCAGTCCGAGCTGAGCCGCATGGTCAACCTCGCCGGCGTCTACGCCGTGGTCGCCGAGGCCAAGGCCCAGTGACCGGCGCCCGGCACCGGGTGGTCGTCACCGGCCTCGGGGTGGTGACCAGCATCGGCACCGGAGTGGACGCGTTCGCCGCGGGCCTGCGGGCCGGGCGCAGCGGCGCGAAGCCCATCACCGCCTTCGACACCACCGGCTTCGCCTACTCCAACGCCTGCGAGATCACCGACTTCGACCCCGAGGCCTGGATCACCGAGCAGTCCCCGGACGACCTCGGCCGCGCCGCCCAGTTCGCGGTCGCCGCGAGCCGGATGGCGGTGGCCGACGCCGGCCTCACCGAGGAGCAGGTGCGCGAAGTCCGGTCGCTGGTCTCCGTCGGCACCACCGACGGCGAGTCCCGTGACCTGGACCACCTCACCGGGCTGCAGGTCAACGGCGGCGACGACGTGCTCGACGCCGTGGTGGCCCGCCGGGTGTGGCCCGGCCGGCTGTCCGCCGGGATCGTGCGCGAACTCGGCCTGGAGGACGTGGAGACGGTCACCGTCCCCACCGCCTGCGCCGCCGGCAACTACGCCGTCGGATACGGCTACGACGCGATCAGCTCCGGCGACGTCGAGATGGCGCTGTGCGGGGGCGCGGACGCGCTGTGCCGCAAGACCTTCACCGGCTTCTACCGGCTCGGCACCATCGCACCCGACGTGTGCCGCCCCTTCGACGCCGACCGGCAGGGCATCCTGACCGGCGAGGGCGCCGGCATCCTGCTCATGGAGTCGCTGGAGTCCGCGCTGGCCCGCGGCGCCCGCATCTACGCCGAGGTGCTCGGCTACGGGCTGTCCTGCGACGCCAGCCACCCCGTCGCCCCGGACCGCGACTCGATCGCCCGCTGCATCACGGCCGCGCACCGCAACGCCGGGATCGAGGCGGCCGACGTCGACTTCATCTCGGCGCACGGCACCGGCACCAAGGCCAACGACGTCACCGAGGTCGGCGCGATCCGGCAGGTGTTCGGCGAGGAACTGCCGCGCACCGTCTCCATCAAGTCGATGATCGGGCACACCATGGGCGCGGCCAGCGCCCTCGCCTCGGCGGCCTGTGCGCTCGCCCTGCGCGACGGCTTCATCCCGCCCACCGTCAACCACCGCACCACCGACCCCGAGTGCGCGGTCGACTGCGTGCCCAACGAGGCCGTCGAGGCGGACCTCAGGGTCGTGCAGAACAACGGCCTCGCCTTCGGCGGCAACAACGCCGTGCTGGTGCTCGGCCGGTGGGACACACCCGCGCCGACCGCGGCCTGAGACAGACGGCCTCGGACAGACGGCCTGAGACAGACACAGCACACCGACACACGACGACAGAGGGGAGTGGGACGCCATGGCAGCCGAAACGGGCGCGCCGCCGGCGGAGCTGGTGATATCGGGCTGGGCCGTGTCCTCGCCGTACGGACTGGGCAGGGCCGCCTTCGCCGGGGGCCTCGCGTCCGGACGGCGTGCGATCGCCCCGCTGGACGGCGCCGACTGGCCGGTGCCGTACGAGGAGGCCGGGCTGATCCCCGGCTTCGACATCAAGGCGGTACTGGGCCGCAAGGGCACCCGTTCCATGGACCGGGTCACCGGCATCGCGGCCACCACGGTCGGCATGCTCCTCGCGGAGTACGGCACCGGGCTCGCCGCCGACCCGGAGTCCACCGGGCTGGTCCTCGGCACCTCCGGCAGCGTGCAGTCGATCATGGACTTCACGCGGGACGCGCTCACCGGTGACAAGCCCTACCTCGTCGACCCGGCACGCTTCCCCAACACCGTCATGAACTGCCCCACCGGACAGAGCGCCATCCGGCACACCCTCAAGGGCCCCAACGTCACCGTCTCCGGCGGCGCGGCGACCGCGCTGCTCTCCCTGCAGTACGCCTCCCGGCTGCTGCGCGGCGGACACGGCAGGGCGCTGCTGGCGGGCGCGGCCGAGGAGTTCTCCGTGCAGCGTGCCCGCCTGGAGCGGGTCGCCGACCACGGGGGTGCCGCACCGCAGCCGCTCGGCGAGGGCGCCGCGCTGTTCCTGCTGGAGGACGCGGCGGACGCCCGGGAGTCCGGCCGTCCGGTCCTCGCCACCGTCCTCGGCTCCCGCTTCCGCGCCTTCCAGGACACCGCGCGGGCCGGTACGGCACTGGAGCGCTGTGTCGCCGACGTGCTGGCCGCCGCGGGCGCCGCCCCGGACGACGTGGAGCTGATCGCGCCCGGCACCCCGCCCGGACTGCTCGGCAAGCAGGAGGAGTCCGCCCTGGACGGCCTCACCGGCAACCGGCTGCCCGTCCGCTCCCTGGTCGGTGACGCCGGCGCCGCCTCCGCCGCCTTCCAGCTCGCCGCCGTCCTCGCCGAGGCGGAGACCGACCCGCGACTGGTGGACCGGCTGACCCTGGTCACCGCCGTCGACCGCGACGGCACCGCGGGCGCGGTGCTGCTGCGCCTGGCCTGACGGCCGTACCCCCGACACTTCCGCAACCAACGGTCCGAACTTCCTAGGAGAGAGGCAAGTCCATGTCCGACACACCGAGGCCGGTGGCGCTCGTCACCGGTGGATCGCGCGGTATCGGGCGGGCCGTCGTGGAGACGCTGGCCCGGGACGGCTACGACGTGGCGCTGTGTTTCCAGTCCAACGAGCAGGCGGGCGAGCTGGCCGCGAAGGCGGCCGAGGCGCACGGCGCGCGGGCCCTGGCGCGCCGGGTCGACGTGACCGACCGGGCCGCCGTGGCGGACTTCGTGCAGCAGATCGAGGACCGGCTCGGCCCGGTCGACGTCCTGGTCACCGCGGCCGGCATCGTCCGGGACGGCCATCTGGCGATGATGGCCGACGAGGACTGGGACGCCGTCCTGCGCACCAACCTCGACGGCACGTACCACTTCGTCAAGGCGCTCGCCTTCCCCATGATGAAGCGCCGCCGCGGCACGGTCATCACGCTCTCCTCGGTCGCGGCGGAGGGTCACGCCACCCAGACCAACTACTCCGCGTCCAAGGCCGGGATCATCGGCCTCACCAAGGCCTTCGCCAAGGAGGCCGGCCGGTCCGGCATCCGCGCCAACGTGGTCGCCCCCGGCTTCATCGGCACCGACATGACCGGTGGGCTCTCCGAGAAGCACGTCAAGGAGATGACCCGCCGCATCCCGCTGGGCCGCTTCGGCGAGCCGCAGGAGGTCGCCGAACTGGTGTCGTTCCTGGCGGGCGAGCGCGCCTCGTACATCACCGGACAGGTCTTCGCCATCGACGGCGGCCTGGTCGTCTGACCACGGCACCACGGAAGGAATCAGCCATGCCACGCGCCGCCCGGCCGCCGCGGTTCTACTTCAACCTGCGCAGCCCCTACAACTTCTTCGCCCTGCGCGCGCTGCGCGCCCACCGCCCCGACCTGCTCGACCGGCTCGAGTGGCGGCCCTTCTGGGAGCCCGACGAGACCAGCCAGAAGCTGCTCGCCGAGGCCGGGGCCGAGTTCCCGTACACGCCCATGTCCCGGGCCAAGCAGTTCTACATCCTGCGCGACGTGCGCCGCCTGGCCACCGCCCGTGGCCTGGAGCTGACCTGGCCGGTGGACGCCGAGCCGTGGTGGGAGCCCGCGCACCTGACCTGGTTCGTCGCCGAGCGGCACGGCCTCGGCCAGGCCTGGGTCGAGCGGGCCGGCCGGGCCCGCTGGCTGGAGGGCCGAGACCTCTGCGACCCGGCCACGGTCGCCGAACTCGCCGCCGAACTCGGCTTCGAGGCCGCCGACACCGACGACCCCGAACTGCGCGCCCAGGGCGCCAAGGCGCTTCTGGACGTCGTACGCGACGGCGTGTTCGGGGTGCCGTACTTCATCAACGGCTCGGAGCCCTACTGGGGCCTGGACCGGGTGGCCGACTTCGTCGCCTCCTTCGACCGGCCGGGCGAGGAGAGCGACCCGGACGCCGCCGACCTGTCCGTCGTCGCGGGCCGCGCCTCCGACCTGAGCCACGCGGGAGGCTGCGGATGAGCACCGCCGTGCGCGCCCTGCCGCTCACCACGATCCAGGAGTCGATGTGGACGGCGTACCGCATCGCCCCGGACAGCGCCGCCTACAACATCGTGATGCCGCTCAGGCTGCGCGGCCGGATCGATGCCGCCGCCATGGACGCGGCCGTCGCCTCGGTCGGTGAACGGCAGGAGCTGCTGCGCTCCGTCTTCACCGAGCAGGACGGCCGCCCGGTCCGGGTCGTCGCCGAACAGCCGGTGATCCGGCTGGAGTTCCGGGACCTGGACGGCGCCGACGAGTCCCAGCTGTTCCAGGCCGCCGAGGAGGCCGGAGCCCGGCCGTTCCGGCTGGAGGCGGGCACCTTCCGGGTCGTCCTGCTGCGGCGCACCGACGACGACTGGGCGCTGGTCACCTCCGCCCACCACATCGTCAGCGACTTCACCTCGCGCTGGCTGCTGGTCCGTGACGTCCTGGACGCCTACGCGGCGCACACCACCGGCACCACACCCGCCTGGCGCCCCCTGACCTCCTCCTACAGCGAGTACGCGGCCGAGGAACTGCGCTTCACCGCCTCCGACGCGGGCCTGAGGGCCGTCGAGGAGTGGCGGAGCACGGTGAGCGGATCGGCCCCCGCCGAACTGCCCCTGGACCGCCCCCGGCCGCGGGTTCGCTCCCTGCGCGGCGACACGGTCGTACGACGCCTCGCGCCGGAGTCGGCAGACGGGCTCGGCCCGGCCGCCAACGCGGCGGGCGTGACCCCGTTCGCCTACCTGCTCGCCGTGTTCCAGGCCCTCACCCACCGCTGGAGCGGCCAGGACGACTTCCTGCTCGGTGTGCCCGCCTCGGCGCGCTCCGGGCGCGGCCAGCGGGACCTGATCGGCTGCTTCCTCAACACCATGCCGGTGCGGGCCGAGTTCGGCCCCGACACCACGTTCCGGTCGGCGGCCGGGCAGGCGGGGGAGCGGATCATGCGGGGCATGCTCGGGGTGCGCTACCCCTGCGGGCTCGCCTTCCCGGACACCGTGCTGTTCCGGGCCGCGCTGTTCCTGGTCCAGATGGACCGCATGCGGCCGCCCGTGCCCAACGTCCCGCCGGGCGCGGCCGTCGGCCCGGCCATCTCCTACGCCGGCCTCGACATCGCCCTCATCGACGTACCGCAGCAGGAGGGCCAGCTCGACCTGCTGCTGCGCATCGAGCAGACCCCCGACGGCGTCACCGCCGTCTTCTCCTACGACACCGACGTGCTGGACCGGACGAGCGTGGAGCGGCTCGCGGACGGTTACGAGCGGCTGCTCGCGGCCGCCGTGCGCGACCCGGACACGCGGATCGCGGACGTGGAACTGGCGGGCGCCGCCGACCTGGACGCCCTCCTCGCGCTCGGCGACTCCGGCACCTACGACGACTTCGCGATGGACGAGTCGTACGACTCGTTCGATTCCTTCGACTCCTTCGAGAACGCCTGGGACCACCGATGATGACGACCACCACGATCGCGGTGACCGGCGCCGGAATCGGCGGCCTCGCCGCCGCCGCGGCCCTGCATCACCGGGGCATCGACGTGCACGTCTACGAGCGCGGCGACACCCTGCGCGAACAGGGCGTCGGCATGCACCTGGGGCCCAACGGCACCCGGCTGCTGCACCGGCTCGGCCTCGCCGACGAACTGGAGCGGGCCGCCGTACGGCCCGAGGCGCTGGAGGTGCGGGCCTTCCACGACGGCTCCGTCGTGGCCCGGCAGGAGATGGGCGCGGCCTGGGAGCGGGCGTTCGGCGCGCCCTACCTCACCGTCCACCGCGGCGACCTGCACCGCATGCTGGCCTCCCTGTTGCCGGCCTCGCGGGTGCACACCGGGCGCGAGCTGGTGGCGTACGAGGAGAGCCGCAAGGGCGTCACCCTGCGCTTCGCCGACGGCACCGCGACCCGGGCCTCCGCCCTGGTGGGCGCGGACGGGGTGCACTCGGTGGTGCGGCGCTCGCTCGCGGGCGACGAACAGCCCCTCTACTCGGGCAACAGCGCGCTGCGCGGCCTGGTGGACGCGGCCGACGTGCCCGGGCTCGACCCCGCGCAGATGTACATGTTCGCCGGGCCGACGGCACGCGTGCTGGTGTATCCGGTCAGCGGCGGGCGGCAGTTCACCTACGTCGTGGTCGCGCCGGCACCGGAGGGCCACGCCGAGTCCTGGACCAGCTCCGCGGAGCGCGCCGACCTCGACGCCGCGCTCGAAGGCTGGGCACCGCAGGTGCGGGGGCTCGTCGAGGCGGCACGGAACGTACGGCGCTGGGCGCTGTACGACCGCGAGCCGCTGCGGCGCTGGAGCACCGCCCGCACGACGCTGCTCGGCGACGCGGCCCACCCGATGCTGCCGCACCACGGGCAGGGCGCCAATCAGGCCGTCGAGGACGGCATCGCACTCGCCGTCTGCCTCGCCGAGGCCGGACCCGGCGGCGACGGCATCGCCGCCGCGCTGTCCCGCTACGAGACGGCGCGCCGCCCGCACACCACCCGCGTGCAACTGGGCTCCCGGGACGGCGGCGGACGCGGCCCCGGCAAGGGGGTGCGGGACCAGGCCGCCGACGTGTCCTGGATCCTCGCGCACGACGTGGAGCGGAGCCTGTACGAGGAGGTGTCCGGGGAGAACGCCGCCTGAACACGTCTGACGCGCTACATGTCCCAGAGGTGGGTAAGGGCATCGGCCCGCACAGCGCAGTGCGGGCCGATTCGCGCGTGGTCGCCCTTCAGGAGGCTGTTGGTGTGGCGGTCGAGGCTGGCGTCTTGCCAGGCGCGGTGGGCTGCCCGGTGAAGACGACGAGGTGCCACGTGCCCTTGTCGCGGGTCACTGTGAAGGTGTCGTTCATGGGTTTGCCCGCCTTGTCAGTGGCGGTGAGATGGGCGCTACCGGTGTTGGGGCCCATGTCATGGTCGATCTCGAGATCGCTGATCTTCCATCCTCGTCCGCCCTTGTCGGCGAGGATCTTTGAGGCTTCTCGTCTCGACCAGGGCTCGTCCTTCACGCCGCCGATCCGGATGAGGCCGGTCGTACTGCGTGCGTTGAGAGCGGAGATGTAGTCGGTGACGGCCTGGCGTGCGCCGTCGGTCGGTGAGGCAGCGGGTTTGGCTTCGTCCTTGTTTGACGAGCAGCCGGCCAGGGCCAGTAACGCGAGCGCGGCGACGGCGATGCGGCGACGGTTCATGGCAGGGTTCCTTCTTCTCCTGTGAGGGGTCGGCAGCCTGTCACGTGCGATGGGCGTACCACCAGGTGTTCGGGTGGTCGGAGACGAGCGTGTTCACGGGCTTGTTGTGCGTGTCGTGGGTGTGGTACGTGAGGTAGGGGATGCCCCTGTACTTCTTGGTGACGAACATTGAGTGGTCGATGACGTTGTTGCGGTTCCAGTCGGCCTGGAGAACATCCGAAGCCAGCAGGTCATACACGTTGCGAAGCGCCTTCGTCCGCTTCGAGTGCTTGATCGCGAACCAGTACCAGTTCTCGGCTCCGCCCCAGGTGTACGAAGTCCAGAGACTGGTGGGTCCGTAGAACCAGTACTTGTTGCTCGTGCGCTGGATGATGGAGCCGCCCGCAGGCTTCCAGCCGCCGGCGAGCGTGATCTGCGACAGGAAATTCGTGCAGTCATTGCCGCCGTAGGTACGGAAGGCGGAGTTGTGGTGTTTCCAGTACTTGTCCGCGTAGGCGATCATCTTGTTGTAGCTGTACGCGGCTGTTGCGGCGGGTTTCACTGCCCCGGGCCCGGTGTCGGTGTCGGTGTCGGTTTCGGCAGGCGGCGTGGTGCTGGAACCCTCGCCCTTGGTGCCCTCGTCTTCGTCTGCGGTTCCACCCTCGTCCGTTGTCTCCGGCTCCACATCGACGTCGGAGACCTGTGTGGTCGGCGTAGGTCCGCTCCCGGCGTCCGCCTGGTCTGAGGCCAGAAGCCAGGTGCCGTCGTCGGCTTTCGTGAACTTGACCGTATGGGGGAGGGACGACTCCTCGTATTCGGGAGCGCCGTCCTCGATTTCCTTCTGCGTGAACGGGAAGTACAGGCGGGTGTCTTCGGTGAGTCGAAGCGTGGCCTGCTGGCCGTCGACCGTGGAGTCGTCGACACTGACGTCGACCTGGGCCTTGGTGTAGGTGGTGCCGATCTTCTCGTACCGCTCCCTCTTGGCGGCCAGCGCGGACAGATCGTCCTGCGTCTGGGCCGACATGGCGGGCGTCGCCTTGATGCGGGCTGCAACACCCCGGAGAGTGGGCGGGCTGGTCGTGAGCATGTCGGCGCGCTGCTGAAGGTAGCCCTCGGCAAGCTGTGACAGTGACGATGCGGTGGCGTCCGAAGAGGAAGGGGCGTCATTCGGGACGGCGCTCGCGGGTATGTCGACGAGTGCGAGTATCGCCGCCGTGCCGGCTGCGGCGAAGGCGAGTCTGCGCTGCGCAGGGCGCATGAGACCTCCTGATCATGAGCTGACTGGTCGCCGTCAGCCTGCATGAGAGGAGATCAAATCCGGGCGGAGCGTTCCCTTCTGGCTCTTTTCCTGCTCGGGAATGTCCGGTTCCTCGCCGCCTGACGCTTCAGCTCCAGCAGGTGCTTGATCCACGGGTGTGCCGAACGCACGGGTCACGGGTCTGTCTGCCAAGCCCAGGTGTCCCTGATGGTCTCGGCGAGCGGCCGGCAGCAGAGTCCGGCGGCTACATTCCGGTTGGTAGGGACACCTCGGCGGGGGTGCTTGGCGGTGTGCCCACCGAGGCTTGAGCGACCTGCCCCGGCTGCTCGACCTGTCCAGGGTCAGGGTGCCGGAGCAGGAGTCGTACGGACACCGAGACGGCCGCCACGTACATGAGCAGGCCGACGGTCGCCTTCATGACCGCGCGCTCACGGCTGCTCGGCGCCCAGGTTCTCGTAGTGGCTGCACAGGGCGTTGACACAGCGGGCGAGCTTCTGTGCCACGGCAATGCGGGTGGGCGGCGTGCGGCCGTTCCCGAGCCGCAGCTTCCTGCGGGCCTCACCCACACACGCCAGGGCGCAATAGCGCGCGGTGCTGTCCTTCGGCTCTCGCCCTGCGACCATCTCGACCTCGGGGATGAGCAGTTGCATGTGTCCGCGCAGGGTCAGGGTGAGCATGCCCAGCTCATCTGCGAAGGGCGCTTCGGTGAGGGCACGGCGTGCGGTGGCGCGCATCGTCGCGATGTCCAGAGGCTGTGCGGCGTTACCGATCTCGACTGCGGCGCTCACCGGGTCACCGCCCGGGTCTTTTGGCAGTCCGGGCAGCAGCACGGGGGAAACGCCGTACTCAGCGGGAGGGGTCCGCTGCTGGGCGGCACGTGCACCGTGCCGCACTCCTCGGTGACGGTGCCCTCGCGGGTGACCTTGTACACCCTGATCGTCATGGCCGGGCCCCGTGTGTAGTTGTGGGGTGGGGCGGTACCGTTCGTCATGTCGACGCTTCCTCTGCGGAATTGAGCGTTGACCACGCCCGGGGCCGTTCGCGCGGCCGCCGGGTTTGGCATGGCGGTTCCCGAGGGCGGGCACGTCTGCGTCGTCCTGTGCTGGCAACCGCATGTGCGGATCTGCCACACGCGTTTGCAGCCGAGGACAACAACCTGGCCCGCCGAGCGCAGGGGCTTGTTGACGGCTCCGCAGTCAAAGCAGGCCTCGCCATGGAGGCGAACGATGCTCACGTGGCTGTCTACGACCATCGGCGTGAGCGGGAGTGCATCGGGCATCCCCGATCCCATCTGTGGTTCCTGCGCGTGTCACAGATGGTGGGGGTAAGGAAGCATCACAAGTACCCCAGCGAGGGGTAGCTGTGAAAGGTGCTCAGGATGCGGCGCACCACTCGGCGAAGTTGCTGAGGCTCTCCGAGTCGGCTCGTTTCAACCGGCGCAAAGTGGCCGCGTCCTCACGGACCCAGGGATGCTCTCGGGTGTGTTGCGGGGCGATGCGACGGGCCACTTTCAAGGACTCGAAGGCCTGCTCAGCCTGCCCCGCCCAGAGCTGGGCCCGGCCAAGCTCGATGTAGAAACCGCTGCGCCGCTCCGCAGGAAGTTCCGCTGGAGGCTTCCATTCACGGGCGACGTCCAGGGCCCTGGCGACTTGGTCCTGGCCCATGCTCACAGCGACGGACACCGCGTGAATGCGCACGGAGTCAGGGCCGAACGCCGTGCCGTAGTACACGGCCTCGGGCAGCCCGTCAGCCAGTGCGCGGGCTTCGTCGAGGTGGATCTGTGCGATTGAGGGATTGTTCGCCCTCCCGGCGATGACGGCAGCCCTCATGTGCAGAGCGCCCCGTGCCGCGATCCGCACTGCTTCGTTAGGGGCCGGTGCCGCGTCGAGGGCGTGTTCCAAGGCACGCAGACCAGCGGCGTGAGCACGTGCGGCGAAGAAGGTCTCCGTGCGCACGTAGGCGACCGAGGCAGCCAGGAGAGAGTCCTCGGCGTCAGGAGCGGCCCACCGCATGAGGTCGACCAGGCGGGCGGACAGGTCGTGGGCACCGAACTTGTAGGCGACGGCGTCGGCAGAGCGGTAGGCCCTGACGAGGAGCGCGGCCAACTGGTTGCGCTCGCCGCCAGGGGCTGAGTGGTAGGCGCGCGCGAGTTCGGTGAGCAGGTCTGGCAGATTGCGGGCGATGCGGGTGTACTGGGCTGCCAGACGCCAGTGGGAAGCTTCGTTCACCGCTGCCCGCAGCTCGCCGAGGGGGCGGACTGGTCCCTCGTCGGGGAGATCGTAGGTGGCGATCGCGGCCGACAGCGCAGGCAGCGCGGCATGGACCGGGGTGCGGGTCGGTTCCGCGTCGTAGCGCAGCCGGGCCGGGTCCACACCTATGGCGTCGGCGAAGGCGTCCAGCATGCCCTCGCTGAGATTGCGCTCGCCACGCTCGATCTTGCGGACGGCGCCCAAGGAGGCACCCGACGCATCAGCGAGCTGCTGCTGCGTCATGCGGGCCAACCTGCGCTGGTAGGCGATTCGCCGTCCTACGCCCGGATAGGTAAGTGGGGGCATTCTGGCTCCAGTTCGGTGCATCCGCTTCGAACCGTACTCGCGCGAAGACTCTGCGTGTACAGGAACCGCCCCGCCTTGGGGTGGCGCGTCGCCGGTCAGCGTCCCGTGATGTCGATCAACTCGGTGAGGCTGTCGATCCGCCAGTCGGCCGCCGCGGCAACCTCGGGATCGGTCGCCCACAGGTATCCCCATGGGCCGCGCCGGAGATGCGCTGCCTTCAGGCCGGCTTGCTTCGCGGGAATGATGTCGTTCGCCGGGTGGTCGCCCACGTAGAGCGTCCGGTCGGCGGGGGCCCGGGCCACGTCCAGGACTCGCGCGAAGAACTCCGGCTCAGGCTTGGCCACCCCCCACTCCCCTGAGGTGACAACCAGGTCGGCGGGGAGTGCCAAGCTGCGGAGCAATTCACCCACTCGTGTCGTCTGGTTGCCGGCGATGATGACGCGCATTCCGGCCTGCCGCAGTGCGGAGAGGGTCGGCCGTACGTCGTCGTAGAGATCGCTCTCGTCCAGGTGTTCTCCGCGGCCGGCCGCTTCACGGGCGCGGTATTCGGCTGCGACGTCGACGCCTGGCCGAATGAGCCGTAGGGCTTCCGCGTTGTCGAGGCCTCGGGCAACGACAGCGCCGACGAGCGCGGAGAGGGTGTGGCGGGGGACGCCGATCCAGTCCGCCCAGGACGCCCAGTAGCGGTCGTCCCTGGTGATCGTCTCGCCGATGTCGAACACGATGGTCTCAATCACCGGGGAAGCCTACGGCTCTTGCGGGCGGGCACCAGTGGCTGCTCAACCCCGGAAGGGGACGTGCCGGGTCGCATATAGACGCTCAATACGCCCCTGATAGCGCCGGGTTCAACCATGGGCCAGAACTGACCCCATTGAAGGGACGTCCCATGGCCGAACAGACGACCGACGGCGCCGTGTACCGCGTGGTGCTCAACGACGAGGAGCAGTACTCGATCTGGTGGGCCGAGCGTCAGCTGCCGGCCGGCTGGCACGCCGAGGGTACCGAGGGCTCCCGCGAGGAGTGCCTGGCGCGCATCGACACCGTGTGGACCGACATGCGCCCCCTGAGCCTGCGCCGCCGTATGGCCGAGGCCGGGTCGACGGCGGCCTGAGACGCCGGACTCCACGCCGAGCCCCTGCCGATGCCGACCCCGAAGATCCCGATGGAGGAGAGATCGTGAACGAGCCTGCGAAGTCGGGACGCGTCCCCGGCCGTCTGCTGCTCCCCGCACTGTTCGCGGCCCAGGCCGCGCGCACGCCGGACGCGCCCGCCGTTCTGCGCGCCGATGGAAGCGCCGTCCGTTACGCCGAACTGGCCGACCTGGCCGGGCGCATCGCCGCCCGGCTGCGGGCGGCCGGGGTGCGGCCCGGCGACTTCGTCGGCGTGTGCCTGCGGCGCGGCCCGGAGCTGCTCGCCGCGCTGCTCGGGGTGTGGCAGGCGGGCGGCGCGTACGTGCCGCTGGACCCGCAGCACCCGGCGGCCCGGCTGGAGGCCGTGCTGGAGGACACCGCCCACCCGGTCGTGCTCACCGAGCGCGCCACCGAGGACCGGCTGCCCGCCTCCGCCCGGCACCGGATCGCCGTGGAGTCCGTGGACCGCGAAGGGCCGTACGAGAATGTGGAGTTCGCCGCCGACGGCGAGCGGCCCGCCTATGTGCTGCACACTTCAGGCTCCACCGGCCGGCCCAAGGGCGTCCTGGTGCCGCACGGCGGCATTGCCAACCGGGTGCGCTGGCTGGCCCACCGGCACAAGCTGGGTGCCGGCGACCGGATGCTGCTGAAGACCACGATCGGATTCGACGCGGCCGGTCTGGAGCTGTACGCCCCGCTGGTCTCCGGCGGTGCGGTCGTGCTCGCCCCCGAGGGCGCCGAGCGCGACCCGGCGGCGTTGCTGCGGACGGTGGCCGACAGGGGTGTAACGATCCTGCAAGGGGTGCCGTCCCTGTACCGGCGGCTCGTCGAGGAGCCGGGCTGGGAGCGGGCCGGCAGCCTGCGCCTGCTGTTCAGCGCGGGTGAGCCGCTGCACGCCGAGCTGTGCCGGGCGATCGCCGAGCGGGCCCCCGGCGCCGAGATCTGGAACACCTACGGACCCACCGAGGCGTCCGTCGACATCACCGAGCACCGCTGGGACCCGGCCCAGGACACCGGCGCGGTGCCGATCGGGCGGCCCATCGGCAACATGCGGGTGGTCGTGCTCGACCCGGCGGGCCGCCCCGTCCCGGTCGGCGTCCCCGGTGAGCTGCACGCCGGCGGCGTCGGGCTCGCCCTCGGCTACCTCGGCCGCCCCGGCCAGAGCGCCGAGCGCTTCGTGCCCGACCCGCACCGCCCCGGCGAGCGTCTCTACCGCACCGGCGACCGGGTGCGCTGGCGGGCCGACGGCACGCTGGAGTACCTCGGGCGCCTCGACCACCAGGTCAAGGTCAACGGCGTGCGCATCGAGCCCGGCGAGGTCGAGGCCGCGCTCGCCGCCCACCCCTGGGTGCGGGCCGCCGTCGCCGCCGCCGTACCGGACGGCACCGGCGGCTACCGGCTGGTCGCCTGGGTGCAGTCCCGCGGCGAGGCACTGCGCCCGCAGGAGCTGCGCGCCTTCCTGCGCGGCTCGCTGCCCGACCCGCTGGTGCCGACCGCCTACGTCCCGGTCACCGAGTTCCCGCTCACCCCCAACGGCAAGATCGACCGGTCCGCGCTGCCCGACCCCGCCGACACACCTGCCGACACCGCGCACGTGCCGGTGCGCAACCCCGCCGAGCGGGCGGTGGCCGAGGAGTGGGCGCGGCTGATCGGCACCCCGGCCGACGAGATCGGCGCGCTGCACGACTTCTTCCAGCTCGGCGGCTCCTCGCTGATGCTCAACAAGCTCGCCGCCGGACTCTCCCAGGCCGCGGGCCGCACCATCCCGGCCACGGCCCTGCTCACCGCGACCACGGTGGAGCAGCAGGCCGAGCTGCTCGCCATCCGGGCCGAGGGCGCCGAACCGGCTGTCGACGAGCCCGTGGGGCCCGTGCCGCGCGATCCGCAGGGCCTGCCGCTCTCCCCGGGGCAGCAGGGCATGTGGCTGCTGGACCGGCTCCGTCCGGGCAGCGCCGAGTGGAACGCGCCCGTCTTCCTCACCCTGCCCGCCGTCTACGACGACATCACCCTGAGCCGGGCGCTGACCGCCCTCGCCGAGCGGCACGAGATCCTGCGCACCCGGTACGCCCTGCGCGGCGCCGAGCCGGTGCAGATCGCCGACCTGCCCGCCGCGTGGGAGCTGCGCACCGCCCGCGCCGACACCCCCGAGGAACTGAACGCCCTGGTCGCCGAGGAGTTCACGCTCCCCTTCGACCTCGTCCGCGGGCCGGTGCGCCGGGCCCTCGCGGTGCGCGGACGCGGCACCCTCGCCGTCGTCCTGAGCATCCACCACATCGCCTGCGACGGCTGGTCCTCCGTCGTCCTGGAACGCGACCTCAGAGCGCTCGCCGAGGCCGCCCACACCGGCACCGACGCCCGGCTGCCCGAGCTGCCCGTGCAGTACGCCGACCACGCCGTGCACCGGCGCCGCCGCCTCACCGAGGACTTCGTCGCCACCGAACTGGAGTACTGGAAGGGCCGGTTGGACGGCATCCAGCCGGTCGAGCTGCCCACCGACCGGCCCCGCCCGGCCACCCGGGACGCGGCGGGCAGAGCCCACGTGTTCACCGTGCCCGCCCCGCTCGCCGAGCGGGCCGCCGCCCTCGGCCGCAGCTGCGGGGCCACCCTGCAGCAGACGCTGCTCACCGCCTTCGCCGCGCTGGTCGCCCGGTACACCGGCAGCTGGGACGTCCCGGTCGGGGTGCCCGTCGCCGGCCGGACCGGACCCGAGGTCGCCGACGTGGCCGGCTACTTCCTCAACACGCTGGTGCTGCGCTGCGACACGGACGCCGACACACCGTTCCGGGACGCGCTGGTGCGGGTGCGCGACACCGCCCGGGAGGCCTTCGCCCACTCGGAGCTGCCCTTCGACCGGCTCGTGGAGGAACTCGACGACACCCGCGACCCGGCCCGCACCCCGCTCTACCAGGTGATGTTCGACCTGCACGAGGAGGGCCGCACCGGCACCGCGGTCGGCGCCGCCGACGCCGACGCCTTCCGCGGCGCCTGGAGCACCGCCCGCACCGACCTCACCCTGGTGCTCCAGCGCCAGGCCGACGGTTCGCTGCTCGGCCTCGCCGAGTACGCCACCTCGCTGTTCGACGCGGCCACGGTCGAGCGCTTCACCGACTGCTGGGTCCGGCTGCTGGAGTCCGTCACGGACGACCCGGCGCGCCGCCTGCGCGAGGCCGACATCCTGCCGGCGCCGCTGCGCGCCGAACTGCTCGCGAGCGGCCGGGGCAGGCCGGAACCGGGCGCGGACACCGTCGCCGGCACCACCGTGCACGCGGCGATCGCCGCCTCGGCCCGCCGGGCGCCGCAGGACACCGCGGTGGTGTGCGGCGAGGAGAGCTGGACGTACGCGCGACTGGAGCGCCGTGCAGAGGAGTTCGCCGCCCGGCTGCGGGGTCTTGGCGCCGGACCCGACACGGTCGTCGCCGTCATGCTGGGCCGCAGCGCGGACCTGGTGGCGGCGTTCCTGGGCACCTGGAAGGCGGGCGCCGCCTACGTCCCGCTGGACCCGGCCGCCCCCGACGAGCGCACCCTGCACGTCCTCGCCGACTCCGGCGCACAGGTGCTCGTCACCGACGCCGCGGGCGCGGAGCGGCTGGCCGGGCGCCACGGGGTGGCCGTACTCGCCGTGGACGCGGGCTTCGCCGACGCCGCCGTGGCCGCCGTACCGGAGGCGTACGACGACCCCGACCGCCTCGCCTACATCATGTACACCTCGGGCTCCACCGGCCGCCCCAAGGGCGTCGCCGTCGCCCACCGCTCGCTGCTCGCCATGCTGCGCGCCTCCCAGGCCCACCTCGACTTCGGTCAGGGGCCGGACGACGCCTGGCTGGCGCTCGCCCAGGTGACCTTCGACATCTCCTGCACCGAGCTGTTCATGCCGCTGGTCGCCGGCGGCCGGGTCGTCCTGGCGCGGGAGCGGGAGCAGCACGACCACGCGGCCCAGCTGCGGCTCATGGACCGGCACGAGGTCAGCCACCTCCAGGTGGCTCCGCCGCACTGGCAGATGCTGATCGACGCGGGCCTCGGCCACCGCCCGGTCGTGGGCCAGACCGGCGGCGAGCCCTGCCCGCCCGTGCTCGCCCGCGAGCTGTCCCGCCGCCTGATGCGGTTCATCAACGAGTACGGGCTCACCGAGACCACCATCGCCGCGACCCGCTGGGACGCCGACGACACCGCCACCGCGGTCCCCGTCGGCCACCCCTACCCGCATGTCACTGCCCACGTCCTCGACGCGGACCTGCGGCCCGTGCCGTACGGCGTCACCGGTGAACTGTGCGTCGGCGGCGCCGGACTGGCCCTCGGCTACCACGCCCGGCCCGCACCGACCGCGGCCGCGTTCGTGCCCGACCCGTACGGCGCCCCCGGCGCGCGCCTCTACCGCACCGGCGACCGGGCGCGGATGCGGCCCGACGGCACCCTGGAGTTCGCCGGCCGCGCCGACGGCCAGGTCAAGATCCGCGGTCGGCGGGTGGAGACCGGCGAGGTGCAGGCGGTGCTCGCCGAGCACCCGGCCGTCGCCCAGGCCTTCGTCACCGTCCACACCGGCGGCTCCGAGGCCGCGCTGGTCGGCTACTTCACGCCCGCGCCCGGCACCGAGGCGCCCGCCGAGAGCGAGCTGCTCGACCACTGCGCGCTGCGGCTGCCCGACTACATGCTGCCCGCACTGCTCATCCGCATGGAGCGGCTGCCGCTCACCCGCCACAACAAGGTCGACACCGCCGCGCTGCCCGTGCCGGACCTGACCGCTGCCCTCGCCGACGAGCCGTACAGCCCGCCCGAGGGCCCGGTGGAGGAGGCGCTCGCCGAGATCTGGGCCGAGGAGCTGTACGGGCCCGGCTCCACCCGCCGGGTCGGCGCCCGTCAGGGCTTCTTCCGGATCGGCGGCAACTCCGTGAAGGCGGCCCGGGTCATCGCCCGCATCCAGGAGGAGTTCGACGTGGAGCTTCCCCTGCGGGCCGTGTTCGAACGGCCCACCGTGCAAGGCCTGGCCAACGCCGTCGAAGAGGCCGTACGCGCCGAGATCGAATCGCTCACCGAGGCCGAACTGGCCCACGCCCACCGGGAGTTCCAGCCGTGAACGCACCCACCGCGCCCACCCAGGAAGAGCTGCGGGCCGAACTGCTGCGCCGCCGGCTCGCCGCCCGCAAGGGCACCACCCGGCCGCAGCAGGCCGCGATCCCGCCCGCCGACCGCAGCCGCCCGCTCGCCCTGTCCGCGGGCCAGCGCCAGCTGTGGTTCCTGCACCAGCTCGACCCGGACAGCCCGGAGTACCTGCTCCCCATGGCGTACCGGCTGCGCGGCACCCTCGACGCGGACGCCCTGCGCCGCGCCGTCGACGCCCTCGCCGCCCGTCACGAGATCCTGCGCACCCGCTACGCCCTCGACGGCACGGAGCCCTGCCAGGTGATCGACCCGGCGGGTCCCGTGGACTTCGCCGTGACCGAGGCGAGCGGTGCCGACCCCGACGCGGCGGCCGTCGCCTTCACCGAGGCCGAGGCGGCGCGGCCCATCGACCTCGCCACCGAACACCCCCTGCGCGTCCGCCTGCTGCGGCTCGCCGAGGACGACCACGTGCTGGTCGCGATCGTCCACCACATCGCCTGCGACGCGATGACCCGCCCGCTGCTCCTGGAGGACCTGTCGGCCCTGTACGCGGCCGCCGTGGCGGGGCGTGACCCCGCCGCCGAGCTGCCTGCGCCGCCCGTGCAGTACGCCGACTACGCGGCCTGGCTGGCCGGACGGCACTCCGGGGCCGCCGCCGAGCGGGGCCTGGACTGGTGGCGGGAGCGGCTGGCCGGCACCGGGCCGCTCGGCCTGCCCACCGACCGGCCCCGGCCCGCCGTACGGGACGGGGACGGCGCCGCCGTCGGCTTCGACGTCGACGCCGCCGTGGCCGACCGGGTGCGGGCGCTGGCACGGGAGACCGGCGCGACCCCCTTCATGGCTCTGCTCGGCGCCTGGCAGCTGCTGCTCGGCCGGTACGCCGGGAAGACCGACGTGTGCGTCGGCAGCGCGGCCAGCGCCCGCACCCGGCCCGAGCTGCGGCGGATGGCCGGATACGCCTACAACACCCTGGCCCTGCGGGCGAGCTGGCGTCCCGAGGTGCCGTTCCGGGACTTCCTCGCCGCCGGCCGCGGTGCCGTCCTGGACGCCTTCGACCACCAGGACACCCCGTTCGACCGGATCGCCGACGCGCTGGAGCCCGACCGGGACCTGTCCACCACCCCCGTCTTCCAGGTGATGTTCGACCTGGTCGGCGGGGAGGGCGCCGACGGTCCCGAACTGCCCGGCGTGGTCACGGCTGCGGTCCCGGCCTCCGGCCGGATCGCCCGCTTCGACCTCACCCTGCACCTGGCCGAGCGCGCCGACGGCTCGCTGCACGGCAGCCTGGAGTACGCCACCGCCCTCTTCGACACCGCCACCGCCGAGCGCATCACCGCCCACTACGGCGCGCTGCTCGCCGCGATCGCCGCGGCACCCGACACCCCGGTGGCCGACCTGGACTTCCTCTCCACCGCCGAGCGCGCCCTGCTCCTCGACGGCCCGGCCCAGCCCGTGGGCACCGACCGGCCCCTCGACCTCACCGGCCTGCGCTCCGTGATCGAGACCATCGGCGACCAGATGGCGGCCACCCCGGACGCCGTGGCGATCCGGTACGCGGACATCGCCGTCGGCTACGCCGAACTCGACGCCCGCGCCGACCGGTTCGCCCGCCGCCTGGCCGCGCTCGGCGCCGGTCCCGAGACCACGGTCGGCGTCCTGCTCGACCGCAGCCCCGACCTGGTCGCCGTGCTCCTCGGCATCTGGCGGGCCGGAGCGGCCTACGTGCCGATCGACCCGGCCTACCCGGACCACCGCATCGCCTACATGCTCGACCAGACCGCCACCACGCTCGTGGTCACCGAGTCCCGGCACGCCGAACGCTTCCAGGGCGTGCGCCGGATCGTCGTCGACGACCCCGCCGAGCGGGCCGCGATCGAGGCTGCCGAAGCCGAACTCCCGGCCTCCCTCGACCTCGACCGGCTCGCCTACGTCATCTACACCTCCGGCTCCACCGGCAAGCCCAAGGGCGTGCAGATCACCCACCGCGGGCTCGCCAACTACCTGGGCTGGACCGTGCAGGCCTACGCGAGCGCCGGCACCGGGGGAGCGCCGCTGTTCTCCTCGGTCGCCTTCGACCTCGGCGTGCCCGACCTGTACGCGCCGCTGATGACCGGGCAGTCCGTGCACCTGCTGCCGCAGGACCTCGACACCGCCGACCTCGGCGCCGAACTCGCGGCGGGCGGCCCGTACGCCTTCATCAAGCTCACCCCGGGCCATCTGCACCTGCTCACCCAGCAGTTGACCGACGAGCAGATCGAGGCGCTGGCCGGACTCGTCATCGCGGCCGGCGACTCCTTCACCGCACGGCTCGCCGAGCGGTGGGCGCAGGCGGCCGGGCCGCACGGCACCCGGCTCGGCGCCGAGTACGGGCCCACCGAGATCACCGTCGGCAACTCGGCGTACTTCCTCGACGGACCCGTGGCCACCGAACTGGTCTCCATCGGGCGTGCCATCCCGCACACCACCATGTACGTCCTCGACGAGCGGTTGCGTCCGCTGCCGGTCGGCGTGCCCGGCGAGGTGTGGATCGGCGGCATCGGACTCGCCCGCGGCTACGCCGGCCGCCCCGGCCTCACCGCCGAGCGCTTCCTGCCCGACCCCTACGGCCCGCCCGGCGCCCGCCTCTATCGCACCGGCGACGTGGCCCGGGTGCTGCCCGACGGCAACCTCGACTTCCTCGCCCGCGTCGACCACCAGGTCAAGCTGCGCGGCTACCGCATCGAACCCGGCGAGATCGAGACCGCCCTCACCGCGCACCCCGCCGTCGCCGAGGCCGTCGCCCTGGTCCGCGAGGACACCCCGGGCGACCAGCAGCTCGTCGCCTACCTGGTGCCCGCCGAGGACGCCGACGAGGAGGCGCTCGCCCCGGCCGCGCTGCGCGACCGGCTCGGCGAGACCCTGCCGCCGTACATGGTGCCCACCGCCTACCTGCGGCTGGACGCGCTGCCGCTGACCGGCAACGGCAAGCTCGACCGGCGCGCCCTGCCGGCCCCGGGCCGGGCCGCGACCGCCGTCGGCGAACACGTCGAGGCCCGCGACGCCGACGAGCGGGCGATGGCCGCCGTCTGGGCCGAGGTGCTAGGCCTCGACACGGTCGGGGTGCACGACAACTTCTTCGACCTCGGCGGGGACTCGCTGCGCGCGGTCGCCCTGGTCGGGGCGCTCCGGGCGGCCGGCTGGGAGACCAGCGTGCGGGACGTCTTCGAGCACCGCACCGTGGCCCGGCTGCGCGCCGCGGTGCCCCGCGACGGCTCCGCCGGCCCCGGCGGCTTCGTGCCCGTCGAGCCGTTCGCCATGATCGACGCCGCCGACCGGGCCGCGCTGCCCGCCGACGTCACCGACGCCTACCCGATCTCCCGCATCCAGGCCGGGATGCTGATCGAGATGCACGGCGGCAGCGGCGAGAACCGCTACCACAACATCACCTCCTTCCGGATCCGCGACGACCTGCCCTTCGACCCGGACGCCTTCCTCCGCGCCACCGACCTGATCACCGAGCGGCACGAGGTGATGCGCACCTCCTTCGCCCTGTCCGGCTGCTCCGAGCCCCTCCAGCTGGTGCACGCCGCCGCGACCATGCCGGTCGTCCACGAGGACCTGCGGCACCTGCCCGAGCAGCAACGGCAGAACACGCTCTGGGAGTTCGCCGACCGCGACCGGGCCGAGCTGTTCGACCTGGCCCGGGCGCCGCTGATGCGGATGGCGGTGCACCTGCTCGACGACGAGAGCTGGTGGCTGTCCATCACCGAGTGCCACCCCGTCATCGAGGGCTGGAGCTACCACTCCCAGCTGATGGAACTCCTGCGCGCCTACAACGACCTGCGCCAGGGCCGCGAACCCGCCCCGGCAGCGCCGCGGCCCGCCGTCCGCTACGCCGACTTCATCGCCGCCGAGCTGCACTCCCTCTCGGACCCCGCCGACCAGGAGTACTGGCGCGGGATCGTCGAGGGGTACGAGAAGTTCACCGTGCCCGCGGGCTGGGCCGGCGACCCCGAGGGCTCCGACGAGCGCTACCGCCTCGACCTGTCGCTCGAGGAACTGGAGCCAGGGCTGCGGGCGCTGGCGACCGCGGCCGAGGTGCCGTACAAGAGCGTGCTGCACGCCGCGCACAGCAAGGTGCTGTCGCTGCTCACGCCCGCCCGGGCGTTCCGCGGCGGCATGGTCGCCGACGCCCGGCCCGAACAGGCCGGCGCCGAGACGGTCTCCGGCATGTACCTCAACTCGGTGCCCTTCCCGTACGAGCGGGGCGCCCGCAGCTGGGGCGAACTGGCCCGGCAGGTGTTCGCGCACGAGGTGGCGCTGTGGCCGCACCGGCGGTTCCCGATGCCCGCGATGCGGGTGCCGGGCGGCGAACGGCACCTGATCGACGTGCTCTTCCACTACCTGGACTTCCACCAGGTCGACACCGAGCTGATCGACATCATGGCCAGCCGCGACGACAGTCCCAACGAGTTCCCCGTCGTCGTCGGCACCCCGGTGCGCGGCCACCTCTCCCTCGCTTCCCGTACCGGCACCCTCTCCCGCGCCGCCGCCGACCGGCTGCTCCGGCTGTACCGGGCCGTGCTCACCGAGATGGCCCGGGCGGGCGCCGACGGCGACAGCACCGGCGCCTTCCCGGACGCCCACGAGCGCGCCCGCCTCAAGGCGCCCGCGCTGCCCCACCCCGACACCCCGGCGGACACCCTGGCCGCCTTCGAGGCGCAGGCCGCCCGCACCCCCTGGGCGACCGCCCTGCACGGCACCGGGTTCACGGTCTCCTACGGCGACCTCGACGCCCGCGCCAACCGCGTCGCCCGCCGGCTGCGCGCCCTCGGCGCCCGCGCGGAGACCCGCGTCGCGGTGCTCCTGGACCGCGGCCCCGACCTGGTCGCGGCGCTCCTCGGGGTGTGGAAGGCGGGCGCCGTCCAGGTGCCGGTCGACCCGTGCACCCCCGACGCGCGCATCGCCACGGCCCGTATCGAACTCGCCGTCACCCAGGCGTCGTACGCGGACCGGCTGCCCGCCTGTGACCTGGTGCTCGCCGAGGAGGCCGGGCACGAGGGCGACGGCTCGCCGCTCGGCCTGCGGCACGACCCGGACCGGCTCGCCTACGTCCTGCACACCTCCGGCTCCACCGGCACCCCCAAGGGCGTCGAGGTGTCCCACCGGGCGCTCGCCCACTACCTCGACTGGGCCGTGCGCGAGTACGCGGCCGCGGGCAGCGGGGGAGCACCCTGGTTCACCCCGGTCGGCTTCGACCTCGGGATGCCCGCGCTGTACGCGCCGCTGATGACCGGGCAGCCGGTGCACGTGCTGCCGCAGCTGTACGAGACGGCCGACTTCGGGCCGCTGCTGCTGAGCCGGGCACCGTACTCGTTCGTCGGCCTGACCCCGGGCCATCTGGCCCTGTTGGAACACCAGTTGGACGACAGCGAGCTGGCCGGCCTGGCCGCGCTCGCGGTGTGCGCGGGCGATGCCTACCCGACGGCCCAGGCCGACCGGGTGGCCGCGCGGATCCGGACCGCCGGCGGGCCGGACGAAAGACACGGCATGGAGCTGACCGCCGAGTACGGACCCACCGAGGCCACCGTCGCGGCGACCTTCACCCGGGTCCGGGCCAGGTCCGGGCGCACGCTCGTACCGCTCGGCTCGGCGCTGCCCGGCGTCCTGGTCCGTGTCCTCGACGCCGGCCTCGGGCCCGTGCCCGACGGCGTCACCGGCGAGGTCTGGCTCGGCGGCGACGGGCTCGCCCGCGGCTACACCGGCCGCCCCGACCTCACTGCCCTCGCCTTCGTGCCCGACCCCTACGGCCTGCCCGGCACCCGCCTGTACCGCACCGGCGACCTGGCCCGCCGGCTCGCCGACGGCAGCCTGGAGTTCGCCGGGCGCGCCGACCAGCAGGTCAAGATCCGCGGTCACCGGGTCGAGCCCGGCGAGGCCGAGGCAGCCCTCACCGCCGACCCCGCCGTCCGGGACGCACTCGTCAGCGCGGTACCGGCGGCCGACGGCGGCCGGCGCCTCGCCGCCTGGGTGGTGCCGGCCGACGGGCACACCGTGGAGGTGGCCGCGCTCCGCGACCGGCTGCGCACGGTCCTGCCCGCGGCGCTGGTCCCGGCCATCGTCACGGTCGTCGACACCCTCCCGCTCACCACGCACGGCAAGCGTGACCGCGGCGCCCTGGCCGAACGCGCGGCCACCGCGGCCGCCGTCCACCCCTACGCCCCGCCGCGTACCCCGACCGAGCACCGGCTCGCCGCGGTGTGGGCCGAGGTGCTCGGCCTCGAACAGGTCGGCGTCCAGGACGACTTCCGCGACCTGGGCGGGGACTCGCTGCTCGTGCCGCCGCTGCTGGTGGCGGCGCGACGGGCGGGACTCGCGCTGGATCTGCCCACGGCACTGCGCCACCACACCATCGCCCGGTTGGCCGCCGCGCTGGACGAGCGCGCCAACGACTCGAACAGGGAAGGCTGATCCTCATGGACGTCCGTACGGACGGGCGCCGCGTGCGCCATCTCGTCTCCATCGACGACCTCACCGACCCGGAGCTGCACCACGTCGTGGAGCGCGGCGCGGAGTTCTCCGCCGGGCTCGCGGGCCCGGTCCGGCCGCTGGCCGGGCTGGTGGCCGGCGTCTACTTCGCCAAGACCTCCACCCGCACCAGGACCGCGTTCTCCTCGGGCGCGCTGCGGCTCGGCGCCTCCCTCATCGCCTACGGGCCCGGCGACCTGCAGCTCAACACCGGTGAGACCACCGAGGACACCGGCCGGGTGCTGTCCGGCATGCTCGACGTGCTGGTCGCCCGCACCGCGGGACCCGAGGCCGAGCTGCGCGGCTGGGCGAGCCAGCACCGGATGTCCGTGGTCAACGCCATGAGCGCCGAGGAGCACCCCACCCAGGCACTCACCGACCTGACCACGCTGCTGCGACACTTCGGCCGCATCGAGGGCCTGCGCGTCCTGTACGTCGGCGAGGGCAACAACACCGCGGCCGCCCTGGCCCTCGCGCTCACCCGCTACCCGGCCGTCGACTTCGAGGTGCGCACCCCGCGCGGCTACGGCCTCACCCCCTCGGTCCTGGAGCGGGCGCGGGCGAACGCGGCCCGCACCGGCGCGCGGATCACCGAGCGGCACGACATGGCGGCGCTCGACGGGGCGTACGACGTCGTCTACACCACCCGCTGGCAGACCACCGGCACCAGCAAGCCGGACGCGAACTGGCGGGAGATCTTCGCCCCGTTCCAGGTCACCCAGGACCTGTGGCGGACCAGCCCGCGCGCCGTCTTCATGCACGACCTGCCCGCGCACCGCGGCGAGGAGGTCACCGCCGAGGTCCTGGACGGCCCGATGAGCATCGCCTTCGCCCAGGCCACCAACAAGATGCACAGCGCCATGGCGGTCCTGGAACACGTCCACGCCCCGGCACCGGTCGCGCTGGCCGCCCGATGAGCGGTACGACGCGCCGAGCGGCGGCGGATCCGGCGGAGGTGCCGTGGCTGATGGCGGAGGAGGGGAGCGAAGAGAGTGAGGAGAGGGCCATGACGGTGACCGAGGAGGTTGCCGTCGAACCCGCCCCTCGACCCCTGCGGCAGAACCGCGACTTCCGTCTCCTCTGGGGCGGCGCCGGCCTGTCGCTGCTGGCCGGGCGGGCCACCGCCGTGGCCTATCCGCTGACCGTGCTGTGGGCGACCGGGTCGCCGGGCGACGCCGGGCTCGTCGGCACCGCCCTGCTGCTGCCGCAGCTGGTGATGCAGCTGCCGGGCGGCGCGCTCGTGGACCGCTGGGACCGGCGGCGGGTCATGGTGGCCGCCGGGCTCGGGCAGGCCCTGGTCGCGGGGCTGGTCATGGCGCTGCTGCTCAGCGGGCGCACCTGGCTGTGGGCGCTGCTCGTCGCCGCGTTCGCCGAGGGGACGCTCGGGGTGCTGCACCAGCTCGCCGAGCGGGCCGCCGTACCGAGCGTGGTCCCCGCCGAACAGCTGCCGGCCGCGCTGACCGGCAACGAGGCCCGCACCCGCGGGGCCGCGATCGCCGGGCAGCCGCTGGGCAGCGGACTGGTCGGGCTGGGTGCGTCCCTGCCGTACGCGGCCGCCGCCGTCGCCCAACTCGCCTCGGTGCTGTGCCTGTTCGGCATCCGTGGGCGGCTCCAGCAGCAGCGGACCGCGCCGCCGGCGAAGATCGGCACCGAGATCCGCGAGGGCCTGGTGTGGATGTGGCGGCAGCCCTTCCTGCGGGCCGTGATGACCGCGGTCGCCGTCACCAACGTCCTGTTCCAGGGCCTCAACCTGGCCGTGATGACCGGCATCCAGGACCACCACGGCACCCAGTTCGAGGTGGGCCTGGTGCTCTCGCTGAGCGGCGCCGGGGGACTGGTCGGCGCCCTCACCGGCGGCTGGTGGCAGCACCGGCTGCGGCTGCGCACCCTCGTCCTCGGCGGACTGCTCGCCTGGACCGCGCTCATGGCCCCGGTCGCCGCCGCCCTGCACACGCCCGTGCTGCTCGGCGCGCTGTTCGCGGCCAGCGGCTACGTCGGCGGTGTCTTCAACGTGGCGGGCGGCGTCCTGCTGGTGCGGGCCGCCCCCGACCGGATGCGCGGCCGTGCCAACTCCCTGGCCAACCTGGTCGGTTCGGGCGCCATGGCGGCAGGACCGGTCGCGGCCGGCTTCCTGCTCGAGGCCACAGGACCCGTCCGCTCGGTGCTGGCGCTCAGCGCCGTCATGGCTCTCACGACCGTCTGCGCCCTGCTCTCCCCGGGTCTGCGCAAGGCCCCCTATCCCGAGTCCGAAAGCCCTTCCTGACCTGCGGATTCCCGGTATAGGCCGCCGATAGGGCGGACCTGGAAAGTCGTACCAAGGAAACCTTCGGCCCTCGCCGACGAAAACGCTTCGCCCCTCGTAAGGAGAACCCATGTCGCTCAACACCCTGGACCGGAGGGGCGCGCTGCGGGCCGCCCTCGGCGTGGCGGGCGCGGCCGCCGCCGCGACGCTGATCGGCGCGGCGCCGGCCTCGGCCGCTCCCAATCGCTGCCACCCGTCCCTGCCGGACGTGCCGGGCATGGTCGGCGACCGCTGGGCCAACGAGTTCTGGTACCAGTACGACGAAATGTCCTACTACACCCCCTCGCAGGAGATGAAGGACGCCGTCGCCGCCATCACCACCCCGTTCGGCGGCTTCACCAAGACGTACGACGCCTGGCTCGCCACCCGCAAGAGCGGCCGCTACCCGCGCAGCTTCCTGGAGCTGATCCAGCCCAACAAGGACGCCTTCGAGGTCCTGTCGCGCAATCAGATCGCGGTCTACGACCAGTTCTACGGCCGTGACCCGCGCGGACTGGTCTTCGCCTTCCAGGAGTTCGGCCAGGGCACGCTGTTCGACCCGCGCCGCCCGGTCGGCCAGAAGGTCCACATGATGAACTACACGCCGCCGGAGCCCACGCACGCCTACCACCGCTGGCACCCGTTCCTCGCCGGTTTCGTGCTGCTCGGCATCGAGCCCCGCTGGTGGACCCACGTCAACCGGCTCGCGGGCGCCGCCTGGGAGCTGCAGTCGCTGGCCCAGCCGATCACCGACCACACCGACAACCCGCACCTGCCGAAGCACACCGTGCGCCACATCACCGCCAAGTGGCTGCGCCGTGACCGCGACGAGCTGGACGCGGCCTTCGACGTCTCCCCGTTCCCGGCCGACCTCGGCAAGTAGCCCTCGTTCCGTACGGCACCACCAGCAGGAGGCAAGCTCACCATGCAGGACACTGACCGCTCCCCCGGAACCTCCCCCCGCGTCGGCGTCTGGCTGGTCGGCGCCCGTGGCTCGGTCGCGACCACCGTGGTCGCCGGCACAGCCGCGATCGCCGCTGATCTGGCCTCCGCGACCGGATGCGTCACCGAGTCCCCCGTCTTCCGTGGCGCATCCCTGCCGGCCCTCGCCGACCTCGTGTTCGGCGGTCACGACATCGTCGACGTGCCGCTGTCGGCGAGGGCCGGCCTCCTGGCCGACGCGGGCGTGCTGCCCGCCCGCGTCGCCGCCGCCGTACGGCCCGCCCTGGAGGCGGCCGACCGGGAGATCCGGGACGGCTCCCCGCGCGAGGGCGAACCCCAGTACACGACCGCCCGCCGGCTCGCCGCGGACATCGCGGACTTCCGCACCCGCCACGGCCTGGCGCAGGTGGTGGTCGTGAACGTCTCCTCCACCGAGCCGCTGCCCGACCCCGACCCCGCCTTCCTCGGCCTGGCCGACCTCGACAAGGCGCTGGCGACCAGCACCACCGTGCTGCCGCCCAGCTCCCTGTACGCGTACGCCGCCTTCCACGCCGGCTGCGCCTACGTCAACTTCACCCCGTCCGCCGGAGCCGCGCTGCCCGCCCTGGAGGAGCTGGCCCGGCTGCGCGGGGTGCCGCACGCGGGGCGGGACGGCAAGACCGGCGAGACGCTGGTCAAGAGTGCCCTCGCCCCGATGTTCGCGCAGCGCGCCCTGCGGGTGCGCTCCTGGTCCGGCACCAACCTGCTCGGCGGCGGCGACGGCGCGACCCTCGCCGACCCGGCGGCGGCGCGCAGCAAGACCGAGTCCAAGCAGCGGGCCCTGGAGGAGACCGTGGGGCACGCGGTCGAGGGCCAGGTGCACATCGACAACGTGCCCGAGATGGGGGAGTGGAAGACCGCCTGGGACCACATCTCCTTCGAGGGCTTCCTCGGCGTCCGGATGTCGCTGCAGTTCACCTGGCAGGGCTGTGACTCGGCCCTCGCCGCGCCCCTGGTCCTGGACCTCGTCCGGCTCGCGGCCCTGGCCCACCGCCGCGGTGAGAGCGGCGCCCTGCCCGCCCTCGGCTTCTTCTTCAAGGACCCGGTGGCCTCGACGGAGCACAACCTGACCCTCCAGTACGGCGACCTCGTCAACTGGGCCGGTTCCGCCGAGCGCACCCGCTTGCCCGAGGGGGCACGGTGAGCAGGACGCGGATGTCCGGCCTGGGGCGGGCCGCGATCACCGCGGTGACCGTGGCCGCCCTGGGCCGGGCCGTGGTGAGCACGGTGACGGCGGCCCGCCCGGCGCGCCCGACCGGCTCCGCCGCACCCTCCCGGCCCACGGCCCGGGCGGCCTCCTCACCCCGGGCACCGAGGCCCGGCGGCCCGCTCACCGACCTGACCCGTGCGGCCAGGGAGGCGGCGCGGGCGGCGGGAAGCGCGTTCCGGGCGGCCCGCGGACAGGCGGCGGCGGAGCCCGGCGTCTCCGGCGCCGGCGCGGCTGCCGCTGCCGCTGCCCCTGACCGGGCCGGCACCGATGCCTCCGCGGGAGCGGCTGCTCCTCGCCGGAGCCGGCCGTACGACACCGGATACCGCCCCCGGTCGGTCGCCCTGCGGCAACACGCCCGCGACGTCGCCGAGTTGGTGCGGGCCCCCGCCGCGCTGACCGTGCCCGGTGACGTGCTCGCCGGGGCGCTGGCCGTAGGGCGTCCCGCCGGCGGGCGGACGCTGCTGCTGGCCGCGTCCTCCGTCAGCCTGTACTGGGCCGGCATGGCACTCAACGACTGGGCGGACCGGGAGGAGGACGCGACGGAGCGCCCGGCGCGGCCCGTGCCGTCCGGCAGGATCGGCGCCGGGACCGCGCTCGGCATCGCAGCGGGACTCACCGCGGCGGGCCTCGGCCTGGGCGCGCTGGCCGGCGGACGGCGGGTCCTGCTGTGCCGCACCCTGCCCCTCGCGGCCAGTGTCTGGGCGTACGACCTCGGTCTGAAGCGGACCCCGCTCGGCCCCCTGGCCATGGCGGCGGCACGCTTCCTCGACGTACTGCACGGCACGGGTCCCGCCCCGGCCGCCCCGGCCCTGCGCGCCGCGACCACGGTCGGCCTGCACACCTGGGCGGTGACACGTCTCAGCCGCCACGAGGTGGACGGCGCGGCGGGCCACGAGCCACTGGTGTCGCTGGCGGTCACGACGGCGACGGTGCTGGGCGCAAGCGGTGCGGCCGGGGCGGTCTTCGGTTCACGCGGTGCGGCCGGGGCGGTCCTCGGGCGCCTGGCGGCGCATCGGGTGCTGCCGGACGGCCCGGCAGCCCTCGCGACGCTTCGACGCGGCTCCCTGCCGTTGGCGGACACCGTCACCGGAACCACCCTCCTCACCCGGCTCCCCTCGCTGCGCGCCCTCTTGGCCCCCCGGACCTCCGTACCCCTCCTCGCCTCCGCCGCCTACGCCACGACCTGCGCCCGCTCCCAGTGGGCCGCTCTCCGCACCCCGCAGGACCCCGCACGCATCAGGGCCGCGGTCGGCGCCGGCATCCACGCGCTGCTGCCCCTGCAGGCGGCGCTGGTCGCGCGGGCCGGGGCTCCCCGGCTCGCCGTGGTCCTCGCCGCCGGCCTCCCGCAGGCTGCCCGACTCGCCAGGAAGGTGTCCCCGACATGACCGCCGGAGGCCTCCGCTTCGGATACGGCACCAACGGCTTCGCCGACCACCGGCTCTCCGACGCCCTCGTGGTCCTGGCCGGGCTCGGCTACGACGGTGTGGCCCTGACCCTCGACCACCAGCACCTCGACCCCTACGCCCGCGGCCTCGCACCCCGGGTCCGCCGCGTCGGCCGGGACCTGCGCCGTGCCGGACTCGCCGTCGTGGTGGAAACGGGCGCGCGCTACCTGCTCGACCCGCTGCGCAAGCACCGCCCCACCCTGGTCAGCGCCGAACCCGAAGGACGCGCCGCGCGCCTGGAGCTGCTGCGCCGGGCCATCCGCATCGGGTCCGAACTCGGAGCGGAGGCCGTGCACTTCTGGAGCGGCACGCCCGACCCCGGCACCACCCGGGAGCAGGCCTGGCAGCGGCTGGAGGAGGGCTGTGCGCAGGCCCTCGCCGAGGCGGAGCGGGCCGGTGTCGACCTGGCCTTCGAGCCGGAGCCCGGCATGCTCGTCGAGGACCTCGCCGGCTACCGCCGCCTGCTGCGCGCCCTCGGCGGCCACGAACGGTTCCGGCTCACCCTGGACATCGGGCACTGCCGCTGCCTGGAGCCGTGGCCCGAGGTGCGCTGCGTGGAGCTGGCCGCGGACCGGCTGGCCCACGTGCAGATCGAGGACATGCGCCGCGGGGTGCACGAGCACCTGCCCTTCGGCGAGGGGGAGATGGACTTCCCGCCGATCCTCCAGGCCCTGCGCGCCGCCCGCTACACGGGCCTGGTCTCGGTGGAACTGCCCCGCCACAGCCACGCCGCGGCGACGACCGCCCGCCGGAGCATCGAGTTCCTGCACCGGACGGCCACAGCGATCCCTGCACCCGCCGACGGCGCTTTCGCCCCACAGGGGCCACCCGCACCCGACCCCGAAAGCCGCACGGGTCGTGCGGGTGGGAACACAAATCCGGCCGAAGGCCGGATGCCCGCCCACAAACCCGCACCCGCACCCGCACGCACCCCGAAGGAGGTAGCCGCATGACCGCCCCCACCCTCGCCCAAGCTCCCGCGCCCATCCACAACGCCCTGACCACCCGCACCCTGAAGGAGTCCCTGCTCTCCGTCCTGACGGAGCCGCAGCGCCAACGCCTCGCCGAGGACACCGCGGCGGTCGAGGAACAGGGCCCCACCGCCCTTGACCCCCGCTTCCCCGCGGCCGGCCGCCACTACGGCCGAGGCCCCCTCCCCGGCTGGGCCGACTGGCACGTGGAGGACGGCGTCCGCGCCCTCTTCCTCACCAAACTCCCTCTCGACGGCACGGAGCTGGCGGAGGAGGCCGCGGCCCGCTACTGGGGCGGCGACGCGGCCGAGCGGCGCGGAGTGCTCCGGGCCCTCCCGTTCCTCCCGATCGGCGCCGCGGGCCTGCCCCTCACCGACGACGCCCTCCGCACCAACGACACCCGGCTCATCGCCGCCGCCCTCGGCCCCTACGCCCGGACCCACCTCGACCAGTACCGCTGGCGCCAGGCCGTCCTGAAGTGCCTGTTCACCGGCATCCCCCTGCGCACGGTCACCGGCCTGCGCGAACGCCGGGACGCCGAACTCGCCCGCATGGCCCTGGGCTTCGCCGCCGAGCGCCGCGCGGCGTCCCGCACCGTGCCCGCCGACCTCTGGCTCATCGCCACCCCCGACAACTGACCGAACCCCAACCCGGAATCCACTCCCGAGCGGAAAGCCCCGGCCATGCGCATCTTCGATCCACACATCCACATGACGTCCCGCACCACGGACGACTACAAGGCGATGCACGCCGCGGGCGTCCGCGCCCTGGTCGAGCCCGCGTTCTGGCTCGGCCAGCCACGCACCTCCCCGGCCAGCTTCACCGACTACTTCGACTCCCTGCTCGGCTGGGAGCCCTACCGCGCCGCCCAGTTCGGCATCCGCCACCACTGCACCATCGGCCTCAACCCCAAGGAGGCGAACGACCCGCGCTGCACCCCCGTCCTCGACGAGCTGCCGCGCTACCTCGCCAAGGACGGTGTCGTGGCGGTCGGAGAGATCGGCTACGACACCGTCACCGAGGCCGAGGACCATGCCTTCGCCACGCAGCTCGCCCTCGCCGTGGAGTTCGGGCTGCCCGCCCTGGTCCACACCCCGCACCGCGACAAGGCCGGCGGCACCCTCCGCTCCCTGGACGTGATCCGCGAGTCCGGCATCGACCCGGCGTACGTGGTCCTGGACCACCTCAACGAGGTCACCGTCGACGAGGTGGCCGGCACCGGCTGCTGGATGGGCTTCTCCATCTACCCCGACACCAAGATGACGCCCGAGCGCATGGTCGCCATCCTCCAGCGCCACGGCACCGAGCGCATGCTGGTCAACTCGGCGGCCGACTGGGGGCACAGCGATCCGCTGCTGACCCGGGTCACCGCCGAGGCCATGCTCGCCGCCGGGTTCGACGAGGACGACGTGGACCGCGTGCTGTGGCGCAACCCGGTCGCGTTCTACGGCCAGTCCGGCCGGCTCGACCTCGACGGCTACAACGACACCCAGGCCGCAGGCCTGTTCGCGGGCAACTCCATCGCCCGTGGCGGGAGCTGAGGAGCAGTCATGCGAGTGCGACACCCCGACGGCAGCACCGTCCATCTGGCGTACTGCACCAATGTGCACCCCGCCGAGACCCTCGACGGCATCATCGGCCAGCTCGCCGCCTACGCCGAGCCGGTGCGGGTCGCGGCCGGCGCCGAGCGGATCGGCGTCGGCCTGTGGCTGCCCGCCGAGACCGCGGGCCGGCTCGCCGCCGACCCGGCGGCCGTGGCCCGGCTGCGCCGCGAGCTGACCGCGCGCGGCCTGGAGACGGTCACCCTCAACGGCTTCCCCTACCGCGGCTTCCACGCCCGGGTCGTGAAACGGGCCGTGTACTACCCGGACTGGTCGGAACCGGCCCGCCTGGAGTACACGCTGGACCTCGCCCGGGTGCTGGCCGGGCTGCTGCCGGAGGGGGCCCGCGGGTCCATCTCCACTCTGCCGCTGGCCTGGCGCACCGTGTGGACGTCGGCCCAGCGCGCCATGGCCACCCGTCAGCTCGACGTGCTCGCCGAGGGGCTGAAGCAGATCGCCGCCGACACCGGACGTACGATCCGGGTCGGTATCGAGCCGGAGCCCGGCTGTGTCGTGGAGCGCACCGAGCAGGCCGTCGACGCGCTGGCCGGCACCGACTCCGAGTGGATCGGTGTGTGCCTGGACGCCTGCCACCTGGCGGTCGCCCACGAGGACCCGGCCGAGTCGCTGGCCCTGCTGCGCGAGGCGGGCATCCCTGTCGTCAAGCTCCAGGCGGCCACCGCGCTGGAGGTCGCCGACCCCGCGGACCCGGCCGTACGGGAGCTGCTCACCGACTTCGCCGAGCCCCGCTTCCTGCACCAGACCCGGGAGCCGTCCGGCGGCGGCCGGCTGCTGGGCACCGACGACCTCGGCCCCGCGCTCTCCGGCGCGCTGCCCGGCAGCCGGCCCTGGCGCATCCACTACCACGTGCCCCTGCACGAGGACCCGCTTCCGCCGCTGGCGAGCACCCGGCCCGTGCTGCGCGAGACCCTGCGGGCGCTGCTGGCGGGGGAGCGGGCGGTCACCGACCACATCGAGATCGAGACGTACACCTGGTCCGTGCTCCCCGGCCACGGCGACGAGACCCTCGCCCTGGGACTTGCCGCCGAACTGACGTGGCTGCGGAACGAGTTGACGGACCTCGGGCTGCGGCAGGAGACGTCATGAGCGGCGGTCGTACGACGGCGGCGACGGCCGTGCTGTGCACGGTCGGCCTCACCCCGCGGCTGCTGGAGCACATGCCGCACGTGAAGGCGGTCGGCGAGCAGGGCTTCACCGCCCGACTGGACACGGTGTTCCCGGCCGTCACGGCCACCGTGCAGGCCACCCTGACCACCGGGCTGCTGCCGCGCGAGCACGGGGCCGTGGCCAACGGCTGGTACCACCGCGACCACGGCGAGATCATGATGTGGCGCCAGCACAACGCCCTGGTGCGGGGCGAGAAGGTGTGGCAGGCGGCCCGCCGCCGCGACCCGGACCACTCGACCGCCTACCTGTGCTGGTGGTGGGCGATGGGCGCCGACGTGGACACGATCCTCACGCCGCGCCCGGTCTACCACCACGACGGCCGCAAGTCCCCCGACTGCTACACCGTGCCCGCCGGACTGCGCGACGAACTCACCACTGCACAGGGCGAGTTCCCGCTGTTCCAGTACTGGGGCCCGACGGCGTCGATCGCCTCCACCCGGTGGATCGCCGGCGCCGCCCGCTACGTCGTCGACCGCCGCCGCCCCGACCTGACCTTCGTCTACGTGCCGCACCTCGACTACGACCTGCAGCGCTACGGACCCGACAGCCCGCAGGCGGTTCGCGCGGCGCGGGAGACGGACGCGGCGCTCGCGCCGCTGCTCGCGGACCTGCGCGACCGGGGCACGACGGTGGTGGCGCTCAGCGAGTACGGCATCACACCGGTGAGCCGGCCCGTCGACGTCAACCGCGCACTGCGCCACGCCGGACTGCTGGAGGTGTACACCCAGCGCGGCATGGAGTACCTCGACCCGTACACCTCCCGGGCGTTCGCCGTCGCCGACCACCAGGCCGCGCACGTGTACGTCGCCGACCCCGTCGACATCCCGCGGGTGCGGGACGTCCTGAAGGCGGTGGACGGCGTCGACGAGATCTGGGACCGCACCGAACAGGCGGCGTACGGCATCGACCATCCCGACGCCGGCGAACTGGTCCTCGTGTCGGAACCGGACGCCTGGTTCACCTACTACTACTGGCTCGACGACGACCGCGCACCCGACTTCGCGCGCGGCGTCGAGATCCACCGCAAGCCGGGCTACGACCCCGCCGAGCTGTTCTTCGACCCGTCGATCCCGGCGGTGAAGGCCAAGGCGGCGTGGACCGTGCTGCGCAAGAAGGCCGGGATGCGCGCACCGCTGACCGTGGTGCCGCTCGACCCCGGTCTGGTCAGGGGCAGCCACGGACGGCTGCCGTCACAGGACCGGGACGGGCCGCTGCTGCTGTGCTCGGACCCGGCTCAGGAACGGGACCGCTACCACGCCACCGAGGTCAAGGAGCTGCTCCTGCGCCTCAACGGACTGGCCTGAGACCGGCCGTGACGAGAGAGAGGAGGACGGATGACCACGCGACCGGCCACGGCCGCCGCGCACATCGACCACGCGGCGGACGTCGGCGAGGTGTACGTACCCGAGACGGCACGCGCGGTGGTGGCGCGGCTGCGGGAGAGCGGAGCGGCCCACGTGTGGTGGTGGCCGCTCGGCGAGGCGACCGATCCGGCGGACTTCGTGCTGCTGGACGAGCAGGAACGGGCCCGCATGCGGCGCTTCCACGCGCCACGGGACGCGGCGGCGTTCACGACGACCCGCGCGGGGGCGCGGCGCGCGGTGGCCGGGCTGCTGGGCGTACCGGCCCACACTGTGCGCTTCGGCCGACGCATCTGCCCGGGCTGCGGCGACGCGGACCACGGTCCGCCCGCCGTGGTCCGGCCCCCGGTCCCGCTGGCGATCAGTCTCTCCCGCACCGACGGGTGCGGGGTGCTGGCGGTCCGGGCGGGCGACTGGGTGGGCGTGGACGTGGAGGCGTACCGCCCGATGGAGTCGGAGGCCCTGGCCCAGCTCGTCCTGACCCCGGACGAGACCGACCGGATCCTCTCGCTCCCCGAGGGCCCCGGCCGTACGTCCCTGTTCCACCGCGCCTGGACCCGTAAGGAGGCGGTGGTGAAGGCGGTGGGCCTCGGTCTGCTGGGCATGCCCCTGAACACCCTGGACGTGGCGCCGGGGCAGGAGGGCCCGCTGACGGTGACCCACATCCACGAGGGCCGTACGACCACCTGGCACGTGGAGGACCTGAACCTGAACGGCCCGTGGTCGGCCTCCCTGGCCCGCCCCTCGTCGGCCGGCCCGCCGGGCCCGGTCCACCTCCACCCACCGGCCGTCTGACGGCCCTCTCCAGACCTCGGAGCCGATCCCCCCTCGGCGACCGAGAGACGCGGTTCCCGGCCCCCGGCCCTCCCCGGCGGAGGCCGGGAACCGCCCCATTTCCGGCCACACAACCCTCCACAGCCCTCCACAGCCAGGGAGCACACATGAGCCGACCCACGTACGGAACCGTGGCGACCCCCGAAGCCGAAGCCCCCGCCCACGTCACCGGTGAGACAGCCACCGGTGCGACCGCGCCGCCCGTCGCGCCTGCGGTGCGGACCGGGCCGCCGCACACCCCGCCGCCCCGGCCCGTCGCCGTGATCGCCGGGCTCGTCCTGGCCGGGGGCGTACTCGTGGGCGGCGGTCTTGCGGGCGGGGCGCTACGGGGGTTCCTCGACCGGATGGCCGGGGTCGTGGCGCTGGTCGCGCTGTCGCTGGCCGTGATGCTGGGGCTGGCGACCGCGTTGCGCGGTGTGCTGCCGCCCCGTCCGCGGACCGTGCTCCAGCACCTGCACCGGGCCTTCGGTGTGCTCGGCGTCGGGTTCCTGCTGCTGCACATCGGCGTGAAGGTGGCCGGCGGCCGGGTCGCCGCGACGGCCGCGGCGCTCGGCTGGGGCAGCGGTGACGCGCTGGTCGGTCTCGGCACCCTCGCCTGTTATCTGTTCCTGCTCGCCGTGGCCACAGGTGTCTGGCGCGGCGTCTTCGCCACCCGCCGCTGGATCCGCCCGTTCCGCATCCTCCACGGCGCGTCCTACGCAGCCTGGCTGACCGCCGTACTCCACGGCCTCACCGCGGGCCGCGCCCCAGCCGCATGGGTCGTCACCGCCTACGCCCTCTGCCTAACGGCAACCGCCGCAACCCTCGCCATCCGCCACTTCCGAAATCACTCCGAGGGGGCGAGCCGTCACGGTCGCAGCCGGTCAGCGGGTGGCGCGGATCATCACCGTGAGGACCGGCGAGGCCGGTGACGGCTGGCTCTGTCCGATGTCCTCGTACCCCCATGACTGGTAGAGCGCATGGACCTTCCCGTCACCAGCGGCCGGGTTGACCATGAGTGTCACGTACGGCTCGTCGCGCGTGGCGAGGAGGGCGTCATGGATACGGCGAGCGGTTCCCGTGCCGCGCCACGCGGGGCGTACGCCGATCTCCTTCAGGGCCATGGCCGGATGCTCGGTGTACTCATCCTTCGGTTCCGGAGTGGTGCGCTGCCAGTACCGGTCCCCGTGCTCGATGGTGTTGCCGTAGGCGTAGCCGATCGGATGCCCGTCCGTGTACGCGAGGACGGCTGTGAAACCGGGTTCCCCGCTGTGCCGGTCCAGGCGTTCACCGAACGCGGTGACGGCGTAGTTCGGCAGGTGGAGCAGCGGGGCGCGCACGTCGGCGTACACGTCGATCAGGTCACCGCGAACGGCGTCGAGCGCGGTGAACGTGCGGAGTTCGATGGCGGGTGCCGAGGTCATGCGGGAGTCCTCCAGGCGGCGGAGTGCTCGGTCCAGGTCTGCACGGTGGAGCTGCCCGGCGCGGTGACGCGCAGCGCAGCCCCGAACTCTTGCAGCATGCGGGACACTCGGGCGTGTTGGGTAGCGGCGTCGGCGGGGACCTTCATCGCGGTGGCCGTGGCGGCGTCGGCGTCACCCTGCGCGAGCTGGGCGTGCGCGAGCCGGGTCGTGGTGATGGCCTGGGACCGGACCATGTGGGGCCGCAGGGCGGACAGACAGCGATGAGCGTGGAACTCGGCCGTCTGGTAGTCACCCAGCGACAGGTAGGCCGACAGGGCCAAGGAGTCCAGCTCGGCCTGGTCGTAGAACGCGAGCATCCCTCAACCGCCGCGCGGACAGACTGCGGCCGAGAAATATCCGTCAACTCCCAGGTAAATCCGCGATCATAGCCCCGATATAGATCCCCCGGACACGTTCGTCCCGATGCCCCTTCGCAGCCGGCGGAGGTCAGCTGGCGACCCCCACGACGATGGATGGAGAGGACTGGTCACGCATGAGGACCGAGAGGACCAACACACAGCCGCGCAGCGGCACGGGAGCCCGGAGCCACGCCCTGCGTCTGGAGGAGGTCACCAAGGTCTACGGCCGCGGCGGCCGGGGTGTCCGGGCCCTCGACGGTGTTTCCGTGGACATCGCCCGTGGCTCCTTCACCGCCGTCATGGGGCCCTCCGGCTCCGGCAAGTCGACCTTCCTGCACTGCGCGGCCGGTCTGGACAAGCCGACCTCCGGCCGGGCCTTCATCGGCGACACGGAGCTGGGCGGCATGAACGAGACCCAGCTCACCAAGCTCCGCCGCGAACGCATCGGCTTCGTCTTCCAGGCGTTCAACCTGGTACCCGCCCTGTCCGTCCGGCAGAACGTGGAGCTCCCGCTCCGCCTGGCCGGCTCCCGGCTGGACGGCCAGTGGCTGGAGGACATCCTGCTGCGCGTCGGCCTCGGCGGCCGCGCGGCCCACCGCCCGTCCGAACTCTCCGGCGGCCAGCAGCAGCGCGTGGCGATCGCCCGCGCCCTGATCACCCGCCCCGACGTCATCTTCGGCGACGAGCCCACCGGCGCCCTGGACACCGTCACCGCCAAGGAGATCCTCTCGCTGCTGCGCAACTGCGTGGACGAGACCGGCCAGACCGTCGTCATGGTCACCCACGACCCGGTCGCCGCCTCCTACGCGGACACCGTCCTGTTCCTGGCCGACGGCCGCATCGCCGACCGCATGCACGCCCCGACCGCCGAGCGCGTCGCCGACCGTATGACGCACCTGGGAGCGTGGGCCTGATGCTGCGCTACGCCTTCCAGACCCTCAAGGCCCGCAAGGGCGGCTTCATCGGCGCGTTCCTCGCGCTGATGTGCGCCGCCGCCCTGGTCACCGCGTGCGGCATCCTCCTGGAGACCGGTCTGCGCGGCACCATCGGCACCGAGCGGTACGCCGCCGCGCCGGTCATCGTCGGCGGCGACCAGAACGTCCACCAGACCACCGTCAAGCACAAGAAGGGCAAGACCAAGGTCAAGCACAAGGCCAAGCCGCTCGGCGAGCGCGTGTGGCTGTCCGCCGCCACGGTCGACAAGCTGCACTCCGTGCCCGGCGCCCGGTCCGTGGTGCCCGAAGTCACCTTCCCCGCCTACGCGGTGAGCCCCAAGGGACAGGTCGTCCCGGGCGTCGACGGCAAGCCCTCCTACGGGCACGCCTGGACCTCCGCCGCCCTCACCCCGTTCAAGCTCGTCGCCGGCCGCGCCCCCAGCGCCGCCGGTGATGTCGTCGTGGACCGCGAACTCGCCTCCCGCACCGGCCTCAAGCCCGGCGCGAAGCTCACCGTGCAGGCCACCGACGCTCCGCGCAGCTACACCGTGACCGGCATCGCGGCCCCGGCCGACGGCGACCTCAAGCAGCAGACCTCGCTGTTCTTCTCCGCCGACGAGGCACAGCGGCTGTCCGGCCGGGACGGACAGGTGTCCGCGATCGGCGTGCTGCCCAAGCAGGGCGTGTCCACCGGTGAACTCGCCGACCAGGTCCGCAAGGCGCTCTCCGGCACCACCGCCCAGGTGGCCACCGGCGGCGACCGCGGCCCGGTCGAGTTCCTGGACGCGGCCAAGGCCCGGGTGAAGCTGGTCTCCATGGGCGGCGCCATCGGCGGCACCTCGCTGCTCGTGGCGATCCTCGTGGTCGTGGGCACCTTCGCACTGTCGATCCAGCAGCGCTACCGGGAACTGGCGCTGCTGCGCGCCATCGCCGCCACGCCCAAGCAGGTGCGGCAGCTGATCGGCCGGGAGGCGCTGATCGTCGGCCTGCTCGCGGGTCTGACCGGCTCGCTGCTGGGCCTGCCCATCGCGTACTGGCTGCACCGGAAGTTCGTCGACTTCAAGGCGATCCCGGACACGCTGCAGGTGACCTTCAGCGTCTTCCCGTTCTTCGCCGCCGTCGGCGCCGCCCTGCTGGGCGCGTGGGCCGCGGCCCGGATCTCCGCCCGCCGCACCGCCCGGATCCGCCCCGCCGAGGCGCTCGCCGAGTCCGCGGTCGAGCGGCCCGGGTTCGCCTGGGGCCGGACGCTGGCCGGCATCCTCACGCTGGCCGGCGGGATCGTGCTGCTCGTGGTGCTCAGCGTGCTGGACACCGAGCCCGCATCCACGCCGGTGACGTTCCTGTCGGTCGTGGTCCTCGCGGTCGCGGTGTCGCTGCTCGGCCCGCTCATCGCCCGGGTCGCCGTGGCCCTGCTCGGTGTCCCGCTGCGTGCCTCGCGCGTGGCCGGTCACCTCGCCACCGCCAACGTCCGCGCCAACACCAAGCGGATGGCCTCCGCGATCACCCCGCTGGCGCTGCTGATCGGCATGGCCTGCACGGTGTTCTTCGTGCAGACCACGATGGGCGACGCCGCCACCGCCCAGGCCCGCGAGGGCAACAAGGCGGACTGGGTGGTGGCCTCAGCCGGCCCCGGCGTACCGGAGCAGGCGACCGCGGCGCTGCGGCAGACCCCCGGCGTCACGGCCGTCACCGAGGTCGTACGGACCTCCGTGCGGATCGGACTCGACAAGTACCCGGCGCAGGGCCTGTCCACCCAGGGGCTGCGCGAGACCTGGGACCCGGACGTGCAGAAGGGCACGCTGAACGGCTTCGGCGACGGCAGTGTCGCGATGAGCGAGGTCGCCGCCGACCACCTCGGCAAGAAGCCCGGCGACACCCTGAAGGTGACCCTCGGCGACGGCACCGTCGTCCACCTGAAGGTCGCCGCCGTCTACTCCCGCGGCCTCGGCTTCGGCGACCTCACGATGAGCCACGAGCTGGTCTCCCGGCACGTCGACAACCCGCTCGCCTCCTCCGTCCTGGTGCGCACCAGCGGTGACGGCAAGGCGGGACGCGAGCAGCTGCAGAAGGCCGTCGGGCAGTTCCCCGGCATCGGGGTGCTCGACCGCGCCCAGGTCGAGGACCTGCAGGCCGAGGTGCAGCAGAACAACGCCGAGGTCAACTACGTCGCCATGGGCCTGATCATCGCGTTCACGGCGATCGCCGTCGTCAACACGCTCGCCATGTCGGTCTCCGACCGGCTCCGCGAGTTCGCGCTGCTGCGCCTGGTCGGCACCACCCGCCGCCAGGTGATGGGCATGCTGCGCATCGAGGCCGGCATCGTCGTCCTCGTCGCGGCCGCGCTCGGCACCGGCATCGCCTACGCCGTGCTCACCGCGTTCAGCATCGGCATGACCGGCTCGGCGGCGCCCTCCGTGGCACCGGGGACCTATCTCGCCGTCCTCGGCTTCGGCGGACTGCTGGCCCTGCTGGCCACCGTGGTGCCGGGCCGGCTGGCGCTGACCGGACGCCCCGCGGACGTCATCGGTTCCCGGCAGTGACCGGTGACCACGCCTGAAGGGCCGGCCCCTCGTGGGGGCCGGCCCTTCAACCGGTCTGCGGCGCCTCTCAGTTGAGGACGGCGCCGCCGCCCAGCCGGTCCACCCGGCTGCGCCGGTTGTCCAGGTGGGCGTACACCCGCTCCAGCCAGCGGTCCTCGCCGTCGTAGCTCGGGGTGAAGGAGGTACGGCCGTGCACCGCGACCCGGTTGTCCACCACGGCCAGGTCACCGACCCGCAGCCGGTGCGCTGCCATGGTCTCCACGAACGCCTCCCGCAGCTCGGCCATCGCCGCCTTCGCCCGCTCGTCCAGCGGGTGCGTGGCGGCGAAGTCCACCAGGACGTTGGGGTCGTCCAGGTCGCCCTGCAGCACCGGGTGCGCCGGGCGGACCCCGCCCAGCGAACCGAAGGAGGGCGGCGGCTCGGTCAGGAACCGCGGCTCGGCCAGCACCCGCCGGGTCGCTTCGGACAGCAGCGGCAGGGCCCGGCGGATGGACGAGGTGCACAGCTTGGCGTCGCCGGTCGGGTCCTCACGCATGCACAACAGGCCGACATAGTCGGGACGGTTGTCGTGGAAGGCGTTCTCGACATGCAGTTCCAGCAGCACGGAACCGGCGTTGCTCTGGGATTCCTCCCTCCCGGGAACCGGCACCACGTTCTGCACCAGGGCACCGCTCTTCTCGTTCCGGAAGGCGATGACCTCACCGAGTTGCAGCATGACCGAGACGATGACGGCGGCGGCCGTGGTGGGAACACGCTCGACGGAATTCGGCACGCCCGGCGTCGGCGGCAGCGGATCGGCCGCCGTCACCGGCAGGTTGCGCAGCAGCAGCACCCCGTCCGCGCCCGGGTCGTGCCGGAACGCGCGCAGGGTGCCGAGAAGTTGCCGGGGCAGCAGCGAGGTCGCCTCGCGGGCCGCGCCCAGCCAGTCGGGGGAGTCGATGAGCGGGTGCTCCGGACCGGTCAGCCGGCCGGCCAGCGTGATCAGGCCGGTCTTCTCCGCCGCGGTGAGTTCGCGTGCGGTCACCGTGCTCTCCACGGCCGGAGCCAGAATCTCTGTCTGCGTCACAGCGTTTCCCTCTGGTCGACGGCATTGCTCGGAAAAGCTTCCGGGCAGCGCCTATCGCGGCCCTATGGAAAAGGGCCGTAAACGCTGTATAGGGCGGAAATAGCGGGCGGGCGGAACCTGGCCCCGGATAAGTCCGCCAAAAAGTACGGACGTTGTGTGTCCGACGTCTCTGAAGAAACGCGGGAGTGGTGCTGATGCGTCAAGGAGGCGAGGAAAGGGTCTATCCCGAGGTGGACCGGCTCATCGCCCGGGGTGAGGCTCATGTGTGGTGGTGGCGCTCGCCCGGCCGGGTCGACCCGGCCGATCTGCGGCTGCTGGCCACGGCGGAGTTCCGGCGTGCGCTGGGCATGCTGTCCGAGCGGGACGCGGCCGAGTTCGTGCACACCCGGGCCGGTGCCCGGCGCGCGCTCGGTCAGCTCCTCGGCACCACCGCCGCCGATGTCGACCTGGGCCGCCGGTGCTGTCCGGGCTGCGGCTCGGACGGCCATGGGCCGCCGCAGGTGCTGCACCCTGCCGTGCCGCTCGCGATCAGCCTGAGCCGGACCGCCGGCTGGGGTGTCTTCGCGGTCGGCGCGGGCACCGCCATCGGCGTCGACGCCGAGGCGCTGCGGCCGGTGCGGGAGGCACTGCTGTCCGACACCGTGCTCACCGCGGCCGAGCGCGGCCATCTGCGCGACCTGCCGGAGGGTACGGCCCGGCAGCGGGCGTTCCACCGGGTGTGGACCCGCAAGGAGGCCGTCGTCAAGGCGGTCGGCGTGGGCCTGGCCGGCACCGAACTGGGCCGCCTGGAAACCCTGCCCGACCGGAACGGACCGGTCCGCGTCACCCACGACGCCGACGGCCACGCCACCGCCTGGACCGTCGAGGACCTGCAGCTCTCCGGCCGCCTCGCGGTCGCCCTGGCCCGCCCCGCGGGACCGGCGGCCCGGGGACCGGTGTACCTGCACCCGCCCGTCTGAGCGCGCCCCCGGCGGCGTTCTCGCGTCAACTCACCCACCAGGAAAGGAAGCAGCCCACCATGACCGTACAGACCGTCGCCGCGCCCGCCGCGGCACCTCCGCTCACGTCCGGTGACCTGATCGCCTACTTCGACACCCTCACCGAGGCCGTCGACCGCATCGACCCCGGCCCCTCCGCCCCGGGCGACTGGGAGGCCCGCGAACGGCTGCGGCTGGGCACCTGGGTCCGTCAGGCCTACGAACACCCGCTGTCGTCCCAGGTGTTCGCGCACCCCGACGCCCGTGTCGCCCGCGGCGTGCGCGACGCGATGGCGGCCGCGCTCGGCCTGCGCCTGGAGGTCTGCGGCAACGGCGTCCGCCCCGCTCGGCCCACCGTGGACGTACGCGCGACCGCCGCCGTCGCCGCGGTCTGGGCCGTCACCGCCCAGGCCATGGCCCAGTCTCCCCGCCCACCGCGCGAACGCGTCGTCTCCGACGCCTGGGCGGTGGCCCAGGAAATCATCGCCCCGGCCCGCCAGGGCTACGTCCGCGCCCGCGGCTCCTGGTGACCCCACCGACACGGCCTCCTTACGTCCTGCCACGGCTGACAGGTGCCCAGGAGCCGTCAGAGTCGGCGGCGAGCAGCGTGCCGGCTCCGGCACATGCGGCTCACCAGCTTGCGCACAGGGCCCGCAGGCCCCGTCCGTGGAGGTCGTCGGCGAGCAGGATGTCCGCACGGGCACGGCCTTCGCACCTTCTGGCACGGACGCCCGGTGCCCCGGGGCCATCGCAGGCGGCGGCGAGCAGCGTGCCGGCTCCGGCACATGCGGCTCACCAGCTTGCGCACAGGGCCCGCAGGCCCCGTCCGTGGAGGTCGTCGGCGAGCAGGATGTCCGCACGGGCACGGCCTCGGTACGTCCTGGCACGGACTGCCGGTGCCCCGGTGCCGTCACGGACGGCGCCGAGCGGCGTGTCGGTTCGGGCGCATGCGGCTCACCGGCTCGCGCACGGGGCCCGTAGGCCCCGTCCGTGGAGGCCTCCGGCGAGCACGATGTCCGCTCGGGCACGGGTTCCGCACCTCCTGGCACGGGCGTCCGGTGGTCCGGAGTCGTCGCGGGCGGTGGCGAGCAGCGTGTCGGCTCGGGCGCATGCGGCTCACCGGCCCGCGCACGGGGCCCGCAGGCCCCGTCCGTCGCTGGAGAGCGGGAGGTCCGCACCGGCACTCCTCCGTCACCGCCCCGCGCGGACGGTCGCCCGGTCCGAGAGGTCGAGGGTGGCGGCGAGCAGTCGTATCAACTCGTGGCAGTGGTACAGCGGACGGCCCTGGTCGTCGAGGCCGGACAGGTCCAGCAGGGCCGTGTCGACGAGGGCCTCCAGCGCGTTCTCCGCCGCGTCCTCCGTCAGGCCGAGCCGGTCCGCCGCCCCCTGGGCGCAGAACGGCTCGCCGCCCGGACCGGGATCCGCGAGCCCGGCCAGGACGTCGTGCACCGCGGGCGGCAGCGGCTCGACGGAGGAGCGCAGGACCCGGCTCAGGTCGAGGTCGCCGAAGGAGAGTTCGGCGAGCCGCACGGCGGGGTCGGCGAGCCGGGCCGCGAGCCGCGCCGCGGTCCAGTGCGGACGGGCGGCGAGGCGGGCGCCGGCGATGGACAGCGCGAGCGGCAGCCCGCCGCAGTACGCCACCAGGTCGTCGGCCGCGTCCGGGTCGTCGTCCAGCCGCTGCCGGCCCGCCCGGGCGGCGAGCAGCTCCAGCGACGCCTCGTCGTCCAGCAGCGACAGGGCCAGCGTGTCCCCGCCGGCCACCCGCGCCAGCCGGCTCCGGCTGGTGATCAGGACCGCCGAGTCACCGGCCGGCAGCAGCGGCGCGAGCTGCCGGTCGCCGCTGACGTTGTCGAGCACCAGCAGCAGCCGCCGCTCGGCCGTGCGCGCCCGGTACAGCCGCACCAGCTCGTCCAGATCGCCGGCCGGCAGCGCGTGGTCGCTCTCGCCAAGCGCCCGCAGCAGCTGGGCGAGGACCGCGCGCGGAGCCCGCGGGGCGCCGTCGAGACCGCACAGCTCGGCGAAGAGCAGCCCGTCGGGGAAGAGTTCGCCGCTCTCGGCCGCCGCCCGCACCGCGAGCGCCGTCTTGCCGAGGCCGGCCATGCCGGTCACCAGGATCCGCCGCGGCGCGTCGCCGCCCTGGCCGAGACGCCCCCGCAGCGCCTCGAGTTCGCGCTCCCGGCCGACGAGTTCGCCGTCCGTGGCGGGCAGCATGGACGGCACGGGCCGCGCGGCCGGCTGCACGCCGCGCCGCGATCCCAGCCCCAACTCCCCGCCCAGCACGGCCTGGTACGTGGAGCCCAGCGCCTCACCGGGGTCGATGCCGAGCTGTTCGGCCAGCACCTTGCGGCCCTCGTAGTAGGTGTGCAGCGCGTCGGCCTGCCTGCCGCAGCGGTACAGCGCGGTCATCAGCTGGGCCCGCAGCCGCTCCCGTACCGGGAACTCGGCGACCAGGGCGGTCAGTTCGGCCATCACCTGCTCGTGCCGCCCCAGCTCCAGGTCCGCCTCCAGACGCGACTCCAGGGCGAGCATCCGCTCCTCCTCGAGCGGTGCCAGCTCGGCGTCCAGCATGTGCTCGGTGACGTTCGCCAGCGCGGCTCCCCGCCACTGCCCGAGCGCCTCGCGCAGCAGGTCGGCGGCCTCCTCGAAGCGCCGTTCCGCCAGCGCCCGGCGCCCGTCCCGCTCCCGCCTGCGGAACTCCACGAGGTCCACGACGGCACCGGGGGCGCGCAGCACGTACCCGGGGGGCCGCCGTACGATCTCGACCTCCTCGCCGAGCTGCTTGCGCAGCCGCGACATGTACGTATAGATCTGCGCGCTCGCCGTCGCCGGCGGCTCCCACCCCCACAGCAGTGCACTCAGGCGGCTGTCGGACACCACCCGTTCCTGTGCGAGCAGCATCGTCGCCAGCACCGTGTGCATCTTCGAACCGGAGAGGGCAACCCGCTCACCCCCTCGCCACGCCTCCACTGGCCCAAGGACCCGGAACTCCATGGGACACCACCCCCTTCTGGTGCGGCCAGTCATCTCTACGGTTTCCGAAGCTAGAGAGGGGCGTTATTGGCGGGTTATCGCCGGGGAGCCGGCCGCACGGGGAACGCCGTGGTGAGGGTGCGCAGCGGAGAAATATAGGCAGGTCCGGCACGGTGAGAGCGCCGCCCGTCCTTCACAGAGAGGCCTCACCGTGCCCCGCGACCTCGACCTGTTGCCCCCGGACACCTCGCACCGTCTGCTGTCGCTGCTGGACGACGCCCGCGTCCCGTACCGCCTGATACCGCACGCACCCGAAGGCCGTACGGACCTCGCGTCCGAGCTGCGCGGCCATCCGCTGGACCAGGCCGCCAAGTGCCTGGTGGTGCGGGTGAGCACCGGCCGCCGCAGCCGCCGCTACGTCCTGGCTGTCGTACCCGGCGACCGCCGCCTGGACATGACCCGGGTGCGCGAGCTGTACGGCGGCACGGACGCCGCCTTCGCCGCACGCGAGGTGGCCGAAAGACTGTCGGGCTGTGTGAGCGGCTGCGTCGTGCCGTTCACGTTCCACCCGGACCTCGAACTGGTCGTCGACACCGCCCTGCTGGACAACGACTGGATCTACTTCAACGCGGCCCGCCTCGACCTGTCGATCGCCCTGCCGGTGCCCGCGTACGTCACCCTGACCCGCCCCCGCACGGCCCCGCTGACCACCCCGCCGCTGGCGGGCGTCCTCGGAACCGCCGGGGACGCCCCGAGGGAACAGCGCCCCTAACGACCCATGGCCGGATACGGCGCCGGATCGGTCACCCAGCCCGCCATCAGCACCAGCCGGGACTCGCGGTCGACCGCGAGGAAGCCGAAGGGGCGGTCGAAGGCCACCCGCACGACGGTCGTCTCGTAGCGGTACTGCGGGACGCCGGCGCCGTATCTCGGCATGACCGCCGTCACCGCCGCCGCCCGGAAGCCGAGCGCGCCGAACCGGGCGAGGGCGGACTGGCGGGCGTCCTGCACGGCGAGCGGCATGATGCTGATGCCCGGGAAGTGGCCCTGCTCGGCGTCCTGGGCCGTGGTGAGCCCGAACAGGGCGTGCAGCGCCAGCAGATCGTGGTCGGCGCGCACCTCGTACGCCACCGTCCGCACGTCCAGCGTGATCGGCTCCGGCGCGAGCGCGGGCTGCTGCTCCACGTGCAGGCCGGGGCCGACATGCCCGAACGGCAGCTGCCCGCCCCCGGTGACCGTGAGCGTGCGGTCCACGACCCCGACCCCGGCCGTGAGTACCTGACCCGGTGTCATCCGCTCCTCGCCGAGCACCAGATGGACGTCGATGCCGTTGTCGCCGGGCACCGTCAGCGCGGTCACGAAGCCGTCGGGTGTGCTCGTCACGCCGACCCGGTCCGGCCGCACGCTCCTGCGGTGCAGTCCGAGCAGCGAACGGCCCTGCCAGGGGCCGGAGTCCGGGCGCAGCACCGTCTCGGTGAACGGCTGCCGCCAGTCCGTGCGCAGGGTGAGCGCACTGGCCAGCACCATCCGTGCTTCCCGGGTCAGCGTCACCGGCATGCGCTCGACCAGCCCGCCGGTCCGTTCGGCGGCCCAGGCGTCCAGCCGCTCCTGCGCGGTGACGAGGTCCTCCCCGAACACCCCGTACGTCCCGGCCGGCAGCCCGGCCCGCCACTCCTCGCGCAGCTGCAGCCTCTCGTGCGTCCACAGGCCGAGCGCCGCGTCCAGGCCGGACACCGACTGCAGCCCGGCCAGCAATTCCCGTGCGGCGGCGGCCGCCTGGTCCGCGGGCACGCCGAGCGCCTGGGCCAGCTCGGCCCGTGCCGGGCCTGCCGCGCCGTCCGCGAGAAAGGCCAGCAGGGGCCAGACCCCGGCCGCCGAGAACGCCGTACCCTCCGGTGCCGCTGCGGCCGCCCACCGTGCGGTGAGCCCGTTCACCGCGCCCACGGTGGTGTTCCCCACCCGGCTGTCCGCCCGGGCTTCCACCCTCATTCCGCCCCCACTCGTGCCCCGTTTACCATGCGCCCAGTCGTACGTCGGTCCAGTCGTCGGCCCAAGGGCCCGTCTGACCATTCCCACCGCTCGACCCAGGAGCACGGTACCGGTGTCCATACCCCCGCCCCCCGGCCCCCACCAGCCACAAGGGCCGTATCAGCCACCCCAGCAGTACCCGCACGGGCCGTACGGCCCGCCGTCGTACCCGCAGCCGCAGGGCCCGCAGAGCCCCTACGGGCCGTACCAGCCCTGGGCGCAGGGCTACAGCCCCTACAACCAGCCGGCGCCCGTCAACGGACTGGCCATCACCTCGCTCGTGTTCGGTGTGCTGTGCTGTCTGCCGGGTGTGGGGCTGGTGCTCGGGCTGATCGCGCTGCGGCAGATCGGCCGGCGGGGCGAGCGCGGCAAGGGACTGGCGATCGGCGGCTCGGTGCTGTCCGGGCTCGGGCTCGCGGTGTGGGTGCTGATGCTCGCCACGGGCGGTGCGTCCTCCTTCTGGGAGGGCGTCAAGGAGGGCGCACGCCACGGCGCGAGCATCTCGCTGGCCAAGGGCGAGTGCTTCGATGCGCCGGGCGGAAGCCTCGGAGGCGAGACGTACGACGTCGACAAGGTCCCCTGTTCCGGCGAGCACGACGGCGAGGTGTTCGCCTCCTTCCTGCTGAAGGACGGGGGCTATCCCGGCGACGACTCGGTCAGCGGCACCGCCGACAAGCGCTGCTACGGCCTCCAGGACGCCTACGCGATGGACGGCTGGGCCGTGCCCGACGACGTCGACGTCTACTACCTCACGCCCACCGAGGACAGTTGGTCCGCCGGGGACCGGGAGGTCACCTGCGTGTTCGGCAGCGCGACCGAGGGCGGGAACCTCACCGGCTCGCTGCGCAACGACGAGACCGTCCTGGACGCCGACCAGGTCGCCTATCTGAAGGCGGCTCACGTCCTCAACGCGGCCCTCGCCACCGCCCCCGACGCGGAGTACGTCGAGGACGACCTGCCGGGGCACAAGCAGTGGGCGGGCCGGGTGTCGGCGGCGCTGGCCGAACAGGCCAGGATGCTGCGCGGGAACGAGTGGTCCGCCGGCGCCGTGGGGCAGATCACGGCCCTGACGGGCGACCTGGACAAGGCCCGGACGGAGTGGGCGAAGGCCGCCAGGGCGAAGGACCTGGACGCCTTCTACCGGCACTACGACGCCGGGCTCGGGCTGCTCGACCCGAAGGAGGCGGTCCCCGCACGCAAGGCACTGGGACTGGAGACCACCCCGCCCGCCGACGAGAAGGGTGACGGCGGCTCGGGTGGCTCCGGCGGTGGGAGCGGGGGCGCGCTGGCGGTGTGATCGCGCCGGGGCGTGATCGCGGAGAGGTGTGACCGCGGCTATAACGGGGAGAAAGTGCCTGGGTAAAGCCCTCCCCGGCCCTATGTCATCACATCGAGTGATTCTCTGGCCTTTGCTTGCATGGCACAACCCACGGTTGCCAGGCTGTTGCTGTCTGTACAACCTGATGGGAGCGGCCAGTGACTTTCGGTGAGCAGCCGGCGTACTTGCGTGTCGCGGGTGATCTCCGCAAGAAGATCGTCGACGGTTCGCTGCCCCCCCACACCCGGCTCCCCTCCCAGGCCCGCATCCGCGAGGAGTACGGCGTCTCGGACACGGTCGCGCTGGAGGCCCGCAAGGTGCTGATGGCCGAGGGGCTGGTCGAGGGCCGCTCCGGCTCCGGGACGTATGTGCGCGAGCGCCCGGTGCCCCGGCGGGTGGCCCGCTCCGGGTTCCGGCCGCCCTCCGGCGCCACGCCCTTCCGGCAGGAGCAGGCCGACGCCACGGTGCGTGGCACCTGGGAGTCCAGCAGCGAGCAGGCCGAGGCCGGTGCCGCCATCGCCGAGCGGCTCGGCCTCAAGCCCGGCGAGCGGGTCATGCGCACCAGGTACCTGTTCCGGGACGCGGGGGAGCCGATGATGCTCTCCACCTCCTGGGAGCCCCTCGCCGTCACCGGCCGCACGCCCGTGATGCTGCCCGAGGAGGGCCCGCTCGGCGGCATGGGCGTCGTCGAACGCATGCGGGCCATCGACGTCATCGTCGACAACGTCACCGAGGAGGTCGGCGCCCGCCCCGGCCTCGCCGAGGAACTGCACGTTCTCGGCGGCGTCCCCGGGCACGTGGTCCTCGTGGTCCAGCGCACCTACTACGCCTCAGGCCGCCCCGTGGAGACCGCCGACGTCGTGATCCCCGCCGACCGCTACCGGGTCGCGTACCACCTGCCAGTGAAGTAGCGCACACCTCCGCACGCTCCCGAGTGGGCGTCCTCGCCCGGTGATCCGGCTCCCGGCTCCCCGCGGCCCGCTGCAATCCGGCCGTTCTCCCAGGTGATCCAGGGTCCGCCCGATATGCCCCCGACGCACGACAGAGGTGGGTACGGCGGCGCGTTCGCCATCGTGCGCCCCCTGTGTTCTGGCTGGTTGCGTACCTCTTTGTGAAAAGGCGTATTCGCTCCGTGAAGGTAGGGCGTACGCTCGGGCATATGCGGATTGCGGTTTCCTTAGGCGGGGCGCGGCGGGGGCCCGGGATGGCATGGGGGTCCCCTCGCGGTGGGGGTCCCTCCCGCGCGAGCGAATTCGAGCGTGGGGGAGCAGCCGAGAGTGGGGGAGGGTGGGGCGGTGCGAGAAGGAACGGTGGGGGCGATGAGTGAGGGCACGGTCTCCCTGCCCTGGATCGTCATAAGGCAGGACGACAACGGCAATCGCTACCGCGTGGGACGGTACGCGACCCGGGCCGAGGCCCAGAAGATCGCCGACAGTCTCGACGACCGTGGCCACAAGCAGCTCTACTGGGTCGAACGCATCGGCCAGAACGGCGACGGCGCCCACAACTGACCTCTGGCGCGCTCAACTGACCACTGACGCGCTCCCGTAGGCTCCGCTCCATGACCGAACGGATCGTGGTGGTGGGAGCCGCCCTGCTCGACGCCGGCCGGCTGCTCGCCGCGCGGCGCAGCGCGCCTCCCGAGCTGGCCGGGCGCTGGGAGCTGCCCGGCGGCAAGGTCGAGTCCGGTGAGCGGCCCGAGGGCGCCCTGGTGCGCGAACTGCGCGAGGAACTCGGCATCGACACCGAGGCGGTCGCGCGCGTACCGGGGGAGTGGCCCCTGCGATCCCCGTACGTCCTCCAGGTGTGGACCGCGCGCCTGCGCCCCGGCTCCGCGGCACCCCGCCCCCTCCAGGACCACGACGACGTGCGCTGGCTGACTCCGGACGAGATCTGGGACGTGGCGTGGCTGGACCAGGACGTGGCGGCGGTGCGGGAGATCGAGACCCTGGCCGCTCTGCCGGCCGAGTCGGGATGGGGGTCCCCCCGCAGTGGGGGTGGGTGGTCGTAGGGCCGGCGCGTACTCGTGCCCTGCGTTCATGTCCGTTGCGCGGAGCGCCCCGTACGCCGTTCGTGCCACCGTGCGCCCTTCCGCGCGGTAGGGCTCCCGGATACCGGGTATGTCCCCATTAACCCCATGAAACCGGACATGGGTGGGCTCGTTGGCCTGGGAAGTGATCGGCGTGATCGACACCGAAGGCGACTGCACCGAGTGGACCTTTCCCGCGGAACCCGGCGCCGTGCGCACCGCCCGCGTCGCGGTCCGGGGCCAGTTGCACGGCTGGGACCTCGACTGTCTCGCCGATCTGGCCGCGCTGCTGGTCAGCGAGCTGGTGACGAACTCCCTGCGGCATGCGACCGGGCCGATCGGCGTACGGCTGGTACGCCCCGCCGGGCTCGGCGGCGACACGCTGCTGGTCGAGGTCTCCGACCCGCTCCCGGACCCGCCGCGCGAGCGCGTCGCCCACCCCGAGGACGAGAGCGGCCGTGGTCTGCAACTGGTCGCCGACTCCTCGCGCCGCTGGGGTACCCGGCCCGGCGACACCGGAAAGACCGTCTGGTTCGAACTGGCGGTGCCCGGGTGAGCCTGGTGTACAGGCCGCCGTGCGCCGTCCATGCCGCGACGCGCGCCCGATACAGGGGTGGGGATGCGTGATTCGAGGGCGTGTTCCCTGGTTAGAAGACTGGATGTGTCGTCGCAGTCAGGTCCGAAAAAAGCCTGGACCGAGCTGTGATCGTGAACACCGTGTCGTGCGGCGCCGTAGTGCTGGATACTGCGGGCAGCCGCCCCCGGTGACCGGTGCCGGGCGCGGTGAGCTGGAGGGGACGGTTCGCGTGAGCGAGATACCAGCGAAGGCCACGGAGTCCGAGGACCCGTCGGGCGGCGCGAGGAACCAGGCCGCACGCACCGCGGTGCCCGACGACGCCATGTGGCAGAGCAGTCCGCCCGGCTCGATCTACGACTACATCAGGGTCGCGTCCTTCTCCATCAGCCCCGGCGGGGTGGTCGACCAGTGGAGCCTGCGTGCCGAGGAGCTCTTCGGGATCCCCGCCGAACGCGCCGTCGGCATGGACCCCATCGAAGCCTTCATCGATCCCGACCAGCGCGAGCGCGGCCAGCGCAAGATGGCCGAAATCCTCGACGGGCGGGAGTGGACCGGGGTCGTCCCCTTTCGGATGCCGGACCGGCCGGACGGGGCGCGCGGCGAGGAGGGGCTCGCCGAGGTCTACGTCATGCCCACCCGGACCGCCGAGGGTGACAAGGCCGCCGTCTGCATAGTGGTGGACGTCCGGACCCTGCGCAGCATCGAGACCGACCTCGCCGCCTCGCAGGCGATTTTCGGTCAATCCCCGTTCGGCTTCCTGCTGATCGACATAGACCTCAGGGTGCGCCGCGCCAACATGCGCTTCGCCTCCATCTTCGGCGGAACCCCGGACGACCACCGCGGCAAGGGAGTTCACGACTACCTCCCGCGCGGTGAGGCCGATCGGGTTTCGGCCACGCTGCGCCGGGTGCTGGAGACCGGCGACTCCATCACCGACATGCATGTCACGGGCTTCGTCCCGGGCTCCGAGGAGCGCCGGCACTGGTCCGTCAACCTCTACCGCGTGCACAGCGGCAGCGGCCGGCCCATCGGCATCGCCTGGCTCGGCACCGACATCACCGCCCGCCGCGCCGCCGCCCGCGAGGCGGCCGCCGCCCGGCGCAACCTCGCCCTGCTCAACGAGGCCGGCGCCCGCATAGGGAACTCCCTGGACCTGGAGACCACGGCCCGCGAACTCCTCGACGTCGTCGTCCCCGGGTTCTGCGACCTCGCCACCGTCGACCTCTACCAGGGCCTGCTCATGGGCGACGAGACCCCGCCCGGCCTCGCCGACGGCAGCGCGGCGCTGCGCCGTGTCGGCTTCGCCAGCGCCGTCTCGGACGCGCCGTTCAGCGGCTCGGGCGAGCCCGTCGCGGTCGGCGCGGTCCACCACTTCCCGTTCAACTCGCCCGGCGCGGACGCCCTGCGCACCGCCCGCCCCCAGCGCGTCCCCGCCGAGGACGGCGGTCTGGTGCAGTCCATGCTGGTGGTGCCGATGGTCGCCCACGACACCGTCGTGGGTCTCGCCCAGTTCGCCCGCACGAAGGGCAGCGAGCCGTTCGGCGACCGTGACCGGGACCTCGCGGTGGAGCTGGCCGCGCGGGCCGCCGTCTGCATCGACAACGCCCGCCTGTACCGCCGCGAGCACGAACGCGCGCTGATACTGCAGCGATCCCTGCTCCCGCCCGGCGACCCCGAGGCGTCCGGCCTCGACATCGCGTGTCGCTACCTGCCCGGCAACGCGGCGACGGAGGTCGGCGGCGACTGGTTCGACGTGATCGAACTCCCGGGCCACCGCACGGCCCTGGTGGTCGGGGACGTCATGGGCCGCGGTCTGCGCGCCGCGGTCGCGATGGGCGAACTCCGCACGGCGGTCCGCACGCTGGCCCTGCTCGACCTCGAACCGGCCGAGGTCCTCTCGGCGTTGGACGAGATCGCCCGCGGCCTCGGCACCCCCGGCGGCGTCCAGCAGGCCACCCGCGCCGCCCGCCAGCCCCGCGACGCCGACCTCTCCGAGGTCTACCTCGCCACCTGCGTGTACGCGGTCTACGACTCGGTGACCAGACGCTGCACGTTCGCCAACGCCGGCCACCTGCCCCCGGTGCTGGTGGAACCCGGCGAGGCGGCCCTGATGCTCGACGTGCCGCCGGGCATGCCGCTGGGCGTGGGCGGCGAGCCCTTCGAGGAGGTGGAGGTCGAACTGCCGGAGGGCGCCCTGCTCGCCCTCTACACGGACGGTCTGGTCGAATCCCGCGACCACCCCCTGGACGAGGGCCTCCAGGCCTTCGTCGGCGCGCTGACCGACCCCGCCCACCCGTCACCCGACCACCACCCCTCAACGACGGCGCTGCGCGCCGACACCCACCGGAACCTGGAGGACGTCTGCGACCACGTCCTCAACACCCTCGACACCCACCACGGCGAGGACGACATCGCCCTGCTGATGGCCCGGGTCCAGGGCCTGCCCGCCGACTCCGTCGGCGACTGGACGCTGCCGCGCGAGCCCCGCAGTGTGGGGCGGGCCCGTGAGTACGCCCGCGCGCAGCTGCTCAGCTGGGACATGGAGCCCCTGGTCGACACCACGGAACTCCTGGTCAGCGAGCTGGTCACCAACGCGCTGCGCTACGGCGAGGGCGAGATCAGGCTGCGACTGCTGCTGGACCGCACCCTGGTCTGCGAGGTCTGGGACTCCGGTCTGGTCCAGCCCCGCCGGCGTCGCGCCCGCGACACCGACGAGGGGGGCCGGGGCCTGCAACTGGTCGGCCTGCTCAGCGCGGCGTGGGGCTCACGCCGTACCCCGCGCGGCAAGACCGTCTGGTTCGAACTCCCGCTCCCCGGAGGCGAGAGCAGCCTCACGGACCCGGCGGAGGCGCTGCTCAGCCTCTTCTGACGCAGGTGCTCTCCGCCCGGCCGTCCCGGGCGGCTGCCGGGGGCCGTCGGCGCTGCGAGGCGACGGCGTACCGGGTGGGGGTCGCGGCTACCGGAGATGTCGGCGGCCCCGGGTCTCCGGGCCGCCGAAGGAGGCCGGGGGACCGCCGTCCGGCTCCTCCGCCAGCAGGACTCCGCCGAGGACGGCGCCGGCGAGACCGGTGGCGTGGCCGTCGGCGTACGGGTTCCCGTGGGCCCGCACATCGCGTTCGGCCAGATCGCGGGCCTCTCGGGCGAGTACGTCCGCGTCGGCACCCGAGCCGAGCGCCCGCTCCGCCTCCGCCAGCCGTGCCCGCGCCTCCGTGCCCACCGCCCCCCGGTGCACCGCGATGAAGTCCTCGGCCCCGCCGAGCGCGCTGCTCGACACGAGCCGCGCGGCCGCCTCCACCACCCCGGACCGCCCCACCTCCAACCGCTCCACCGCCCGGGCGATGCGGCGCAGCGCGTCCAGCGGGTCGTACGGGCCGGCGGTCAGCTCCGCGCGTACGGCGGCCAGCACCCCGTCCGCGTGGACGATCCGCGCGTGCAGCTCGCCGGGGGCCAGCAGGGCCCGCCCGCCGTTCCGCCGCGCCTCGGCGATCTCCGCCTCCCCGCCGGTCAGCGCGGCCGGCACCAGCGCGGCCGCCTCCCGCAGCTGTGCCGCGAGCCGCTCGACCCCGCCGACGAGAACACCGGCCTGGGCGACACCCCCTTCGGCCGCGCGCAGCCGGCGCGCCGCCCGCTGCCCGTCCCCCGAATCGGCCGCCTGACGCGACTCGTTGAGCTGCGACGTGGCGAACACCAGCCGGTCCTTGGCCTGTTCGACATACCCGGTGACGGGAGCCCCGGCCGAGGGCGCGTACCGCCGGTGCAGCTCCGCCGCCGTGGCCTGGGCCGCCGCCGTCCGCGCCGTCAGCTCCCGGAACCGCCCCTCGGCGACCTCCAGCGCCGCGCCCACCCCCTGCTCCAGCCCCCGCAGCCGGTCCAGCCCCTCCGCCTCGGCATCCAGCCGCCGCCCCGCCTCCGCGCACCGCCCGACCACCCCCACCAGCGCCTGCCGCCGGGCACTCGCGTCCCCCGGAACCCCCTCCTCGTACCGCCGCCATATCGCGAACGCGGCCGACAGCTCGGTCTCCGCGGCCCGCAGGGCGTGCACGTACGGCTTGACCGCCTCGCTCCCGAACAGCTCCTCGACGAAGGGAAGTTCCTCCCTGCTGCCGCGTACGCAGTCGTCGGCCAGCACCAGCGAGGCGCGGGCCTGCCGCTCGTTCTCGACCGCGGTGGGCACGGGCGGCGCCGCCGACACCACGCCCGGCGTCGTCCGGGTCCGGGCCCGCCGGGTGCGCCGCAGATAGCCGTATCCGGCCAGTGCCCCGGCCGCACCGACGGCGACCAGCGGCATGAGGAGATCGGTGACGGACGTCCCGTCCTGCTGCGTCGAGGCGGCGCTCGCGACCGGCCCGGCCGGGGAGACGGGAACCGGATCATGCTCACCGGCCGTCATCACCGGCAACACCAGCCACCCGGCCCCCACGAGCACACCCAGCACGGCATGCGTCACCCGCACCCGTATGTGCGCCTTGGCGCGCCGGGGCCGGCCCCGGATCAGGAAGGACGTCACATTTTGGAGCGTATGGGCAGGTAGGCGGCTTCGCGAGTGGGGCGGATACGGCTGGGGGACGAGGAAGACCAGGGGGCAGGATTGAACGAGGAGAAGACCGGCGAACCGACGGGCCCGCAGGCCGCCGACGGCGAAAACCTCCCACAGGTGCCACGGTCGCGCCGCTGGCGCCGCCGCATCGTCATCGCTGTCACCACCGCACTGCTCCTCCTGCTCCTCCCCGTCCTCACCGCGGAGACGGCCCTCCGCGTCAACTACACCGGCGACCCCGCCGAGGGCACCCGGACCCGGAACCGCGACGCCCTCTGGCTCGGCCACGCCTGGGTCGACGGCCGCAAGACCGACAAGGACGTCAAGGCCCTCGCCCACCGCCTGCAGGGCACCGGCATCCGCGACCTGTACGTCCACTCGGGCCCGCTGGAACACGACGGCACCCTGCCCGAGTCGGCCTACCCGAAGGCGGGTTGGCTGATCAGAGCCGTACACCGGGAGATGCCCGGCATCCGTGTCCAGGCCTGGCTGGGCGACAAGCTGGCCGGTGAGACCCCCTACGGCCTGCACCTGGAGCGCGCCGCCACCCGCACCGCCGTCGTCGCCTCGACCCGCCGGATCCTGGCCGCAGGCTTCGAGGGCGCCCACTTCGACCTGGAGCCCCTGCACTCCGGCGACAGCGACTACCTCTCCCTCCTGGACGACCTCCGCGCGCTCACCCACGCCCACCACGCACTGCTCTCCGTCGCGGCCCACCAGATAGACCCGCTGCCCGCGTTCCACTCCCTCGCGGGTCTGACCACCGGCCACCCCAAGTGGTGGTCCCAGGCCTACTTCGGGCAGGTCGCCCGCCGGGTGGACCAGATCGCCGTCATGTCGTACGACACTGCGCAGCCGCTGCAGAGCCTGTACGGCGGCTACGTGGCCCAGCAGACCAGCCTCGCCCTGGAGGTCGCCCCGGACACCACCGACCTCCTGATGGGCCTGCCCTTCTACCACACCGACAACATGGGCCACTGGGCCGCGGCGGAGACCGTCCCGGCCGCCGTACGCGGTGTGCGCCTGGGCCTGTCCCGCACCGACGCCGACCGCGCCCGCTTCGGCGTCGCCCTGTACGTCGACTTCGCGGCGACGGAGGAGGACTGGCGGGCCTACCGGAACGACTGGGTCGGATGACTACCGAGGCGGGCGCTCCGGTGGGACGCTGATCGTCATGCACATGTACTTCGTGGTGGCGGCATGGCTGGCCGTTGCGCTGCTCGCGGCGGGCGGCATCGTGTCCATCGTGGCGGACTGGGTGCCGTGGCCCGCCCGCCGCCGGGTGGTACGGCCGCGGCTGTGGGGGTACGGCACCCTGGTCATGGCGCTCGGGCTGAGTCTGCTCCTGTTCCTCGGGCCGTTCGACGACGCCGGGTTCGGCGGCGTCGGGTTCTTCGGGTATCTCGCGCTCTTCCTGGCCGGATTCATCATCCAGGCCCTCGCCCAGCGCCCCGGCCGGGACGCTACGAAGACCTCCTCCTGATCTTCGACCCCAGCCAGACCAGCGGGTCGTACTTGCGGTCCACCGCGCGCTCCTTCAGCGGGATCAGCGCGTTGTCCGTGATCTTGATGTCCTCGGGGCAGACCTCCGTGCAGCACTTGGTGATGTTGCAGTAGCCGAGGCCGTGCTCGTCCTGGGCGGTGCCCTTGCGGTCCAGGCCGGTCTCCTCCGCCGCGTCCAGCGGGTGCATGTCCAGCTCCGCGACCCGCATCAGAAAGCGCGGCCCGGCGAACGCCTTCTTGTTCTCCTCGTGGTCGCGGACGACATGGCAGGTGTTCTGGCACAGGAAGCACTCGATGCACTTGCGGAACTCCTGCGAGCGGTCCACGTCCTCCTGGAACATGCGGTACTCGCCCGGGCCCACTCCGGCGGGCGGTACGAAGGCCGGAACCTCCCTGGCCTTCTGGTAGTTGAAGCCGACGTCGGTCACCAGGTCCCGGATCACCGGGAAGGTGCGCAGCGGGGTGACGGTGATCGTCTCGTCCCGGGTGAACACCGACATGCGCGTCATGCACATCAGCCGCGGCCGCCCGTTGATCTCCGCCGAGCACGAACCGCACTTGCCCGCCTTGCAGTTCCAGCGCACGGCGAGGTCGGGTGCCTGGGTCGCCTGGAGCCGGTGGATGATGTCCAGCACCACCTCCCCGTCGTGGACCTCGACCCCGAAGTCCTCCAGGCCGCCGCCCTCCACGTCACCCCGCCACACCTTGAAGCGGGCCTCGTAGCTGCTCACTCGTACAGCTCCTCTTCGGCGAGGTACTTGACCAGCTCCTCCTTCTCGAAGAGGGCGAGCAGGTCCGGGCGGATGGATGGGGTGGTCTCCCGGGTCAGCCGGATCTGGCCGCGGGCGGGATCGGTCGCCGCGAGGCCTCCGGTGGGGTCGGCGAGCGAGCACAGCAGGTTCGCGTTGCGCCAGGCGCGGTCCATCGTCGGATGGTCCTCGCGGGTGTGGCCGCCGCGCGACTCGGTGCGCTCCAGCGCGGCCCGGGCCACGCACTCGCTGACCAGCAGCATGTTCCGCAGGTCGAGGGCGAGATGCCAGCCCGGGTTGAACTGGCGGTGCCCCTCGACACCGGCCCGCCGGGCGCGTACGCGCAGCTCGGCCAGCTTCTGCAGGGCCTGCTCCATCTCGCCCTCGCGGCGGATGATGCCGACCAGGTCGTTCATGGTCTGCTGGAGTTCCTGGTGCAGGGTGTACGGGTTCTCCGGCGGGCCCGCCTCCGCCTCCGGCTGGGCGGAGAAGGGCCGCAGGGCCTCCGCGGCCGCCGTGTCGACCTGCGCGTCGGCGACCCGGGGGCGCTCGGCCGCGCCCGCCGCGTACGCGGCCGCGTGCCAGCCGGCCCGGCGCCCGAACACCAGAAGGTCGGAGAGCGAGTTGCCGCCCAGCCGGTTGGAGCCGTGCATGCCGCCCGCGACCTCACCGGCCGCGAACAGCCCCGGCACCCCGCGCGCCGCCGCGGTCTCGGAGTCGACCGCGATACCGCCCATCACGTAGTGGCAGGTCGGCCCGACCTCCATCGCCTCCGCCGTGATGTCGACGTCCGCCAGCTCCTTGAACTGGTGGTACATGGAGGGCAGTCGGCGCTTGATCACCTCGGCGGGCATACGTGTCGACACGTCCAGGAAGACCCCGCCGTGCGGGGAGCCGCGGCCCGCCTTCACCTCGGAGTTGATCGCCCGGGCCACCTCGTCGCGGGGGAGCAGCTCCGGGGGACGCCGGTTGTGGTCCGGGTCGTCGTACCAGCGGTCGCCCTCCTCCTCCGACTCGGCGTACTTCTCCTTGAAGACGTCGGGGATGTAGTCGAACATGAACCGCTTGCCCTCGGAGTTGCGCAGCACCCCGCCGTCGCCGCGCACCGACTCGGTGACGAGGATGCCCTTCACCGACGGCGGCCAGACCATGCCGGTCGGATGGAACTGCACGAACTCCATGTTCAGCAGCGGCGCCCCGGCGAGCAGCGCCAGCGCGTGCCCGTCGCCCGTGTACTCCCACGAGTTGGACGTCACCTTGAAGGACTTGCCGATCCCGCCGGTCGCCACGACCACCGCGGGCGCCTCGAGGACGAAGAACCGGCCGGACTCACGGTCGTACGCGAAGACCCCGGAGGCGCGGTCACCGTCCTTGAGGACCCTGGTGACCGTGCACTCCTGGAAGACCTTCAGCCGGGACTCGTAGTCCCCGGTCTCTCTCTTGTCCTCCTGCTGCAGCGCGACGATCTTCTGCTGCAGGGTGCGGATCAGCTCCAGACCCGTGCGGTCGCCGACGTGCGCGAGCCGCGGGTACTCGTGGCCGCCGAAGTTGCGCTGCGAGATCTTCCCGTCCTTCGTACGGTCGAACAGCGCACCCCAGGTCTCCAGCTCCCACACCCGGTCCGGGGCCTCCTGCGCGTGCAGTTCGGCCATCCGCCACTGGTTCAGGAACTTGCCGCCGCGCAGGGTGTCACGGAAGTGGACCTGCCAGTTGTCGTGCTCGTTGACATTGGCCATGGCCGCCGCGATGCCGCCCTCGGCCATCACCGTGTGCGCCTTGCCGAACAGCGACTTGCAGATCACCGCCGTACGGGCGCCCCGCTCGCGCGCCTCGATCGCGGCCCGCAGCCCGGCGCCGCCGGCACCGACCACGACGACGTCCCACTCCTGCCGGTCCACCACGGACATCAGTCAGTCCCTCACTAGAAGAAGCGCGGATCGTCGAAGACTCCGGACGCGACGAGATAGACGTAGAAGTCGGCGAGCGCCACGCTCAGCAGCGACGCCCAGGCGAGCTGCATGTGCCGGGCGTTGAGCCTTCCGACGAACTGCCACGCCTTGTAGCGCACGGGATGCTTCGAGAAGTGCTTGAGCTTGCCGCCGACGATGTGCCGACAGGAGTGGCAGGAGATCGTGTACGCCCAGATCAGCACGATGTTGACCAGGAAGACCAGGGTGCCCAGGCCCATGTGGCCCCAGCGGTAGTGCTCGTCACGGAAGGACAGCACGGTGTCGTAGGTCAGCACGCCGGCGACCAGCAGGGCGGCGAAGAAGAAGTACCGGTGGACGTTCTGCAGGATGAGCGGGAAGCGGCTCTCGCCGGTGTACGTACGGTGCGGCTCGGCCACGGCACAGGCGGGCGGGGACGCCCAGAAGCTGCGGTAGTAGGCCTTGCGGTAGTAGTAGCAGGTCAGCCGGAAGCCGAGCGGGAAGATCAGGATGATGACGGCGGGGGAGATGGCCCACCAGCTCCCGAAGAGGTCGGCGTTCGGCCCCGCGTGCATGGTCGCGCAGTTCTGCGCCAGGCACGGCGAGTAGAACGGGGAGACGTACGGCGCCGCGTAGTAGTCCGCGTTCGCGAAGGCCCGCCAGGTCGAGTAGACGACGAAGGCGAACAGACCGGCCGCGGTGACGGCGGGCGCCAGCCACCAGCGGTCGGTCCGCAGATGCGGTGCGTCGATCGCGGCGCGCGTACGCGAACGTACGCCGCCGCTGTTCTGTTGGGGTTCCGTACCAGTCGCCAAGGGAGACTCCGGTCGGTTCGGTTCAGGGAGCGTGCCGGTCGCGGGCGCCCAGGCCTTCGTCGTCAGAGTCCGTCCACAGGCTGATGTCGTACGGCGTGTCGGAGATGGTGACGAGGTCGGGCCGGTTCGGGGCGGCCGGGCTGTGCGCCGCGTCCCGCAGCAGCGCCAGGCTCTCGCGCAGATGGTCGGCGTCCATCCGGACCCGGCGCATCTCCAGGCCACCGCTGCCCAGCTGCTTCTCCAGGCGCCCGAGCGACCGGTACAGATCGTCGAGGCTGCGCTGGACGGTTGTCAGTTCGTCGTGCACGGACATGACTTGCCCTCACTTCCACGGGTCCTGCGGGCCCTGGGCGGCAACGTTCATGCGCCTTGGAGTGTTGCGCGTCACACCTGTCGCTGTGAAGACATGTGCATCGATTGGCGGAGTCGCGTGGGTGCATCTCCGGGTGTGTTGCGCCGCACGGGTGGCTTACTTTGCGTCGCCGTCGTGTCGCCCGCTGTTGCCGGATCCTTTCCTCTTCACTGGGCGCATAGATCTGATCAGCTCCATATACGGCCAAAAGTGATCATAACGCCCGCGGCTTCCCGGAGGTAGCAGAGATGTCCCACGACGGCGTCGGAATGCGTGCGGTCCTACGTTCGGCCGCGTTCCTCACCGCGGGGGCCCTCGCGGCGTCCCTGCTCGCCGGCTGTGGCTCCGACGAGGAGCCGAGCCGACCCCTGGCCGGGCAGGACATCGACCTCGTCGCCCGCGACCAGGTGGCCGAGGGCGGCACCCTGAAGTGGGCCGTGGACGCCGTACCGGAGACCTTGAACACGTTCCAGGCGGACGCCGACGCGGGCACCACCCGGGTCGCCCAGGCCGTGCTGCCGTCGATGTTCCGCCTCGACGCGTCCGGGCGTCCGGTGGCCAACCCCGCCTATCTGGAGTCCGCCAAGGTCATCGAGACCGAGCCGCGCCAGGTCGTGCTGTACAAGCTGAACCAGCAGGCCGTCTGGAGCGACGGCCGGGAGATCGGCGCCGCCGACTTCGTCGCCCAGTGGCGCGCCCTGTCCGGAAAGGACAGCGCCTACTGGACCGCCCGCAACGCCGGCTACGACCGCATCGAGAAGATCGAGCGCGGCGCGAACGACCTCCAGGTCCGGGTCACCTTCTCCCGCCCCTTCGCCGACTGGAAGTCGCTGTTCTCCCCGCTGTACCCGAAGGACGTCATGGGCACCCCGGACGCCTTCAACGACGGCGCCCGCCGCAAGCTGAACGTCACCGCGGGCCCCTTCAAGGTCGAGAAGGTCGACACCGCCGCCAAGGACATCGTCCTCACCCGCAACCCGCGCTGGTGGGGCAAGCCCGCCAAGCTGAACGAGATCGTGCTGCACGCCGTGGACCGCGACAAACGGGCGGCGGCGCTCGCCGACGGAACCGTGGACCTCGCGGACGTCGACCCGGCCGAGGCCGAGCGGATCAACCTCGCCTCCCGCCAGGGGGGCACCGGCACCCCGCTGCAGGGCGCCGGCAAGACCTCCGCCAAGAAGCTGCGCTCCTGGGCGCTCGCGCACGGCTTCGACTCCGACGAGGTCAAGGCCGGCAAGAAGAAGCTCAGCCGGGCCATCACCCGGTACCTGGAGCAGCAGGAGAAGCTGCACGCCTTCGACGTCCGCAAGTCGCTGGAGCCCGCCTACACCCAGCTCGCCCTCAACGGCGCCGAGGGCCCCCTCGCCGACGAGCGGGTCCGCCGGGCCGTCGCCCGCGCGATCGACCGCGAGGAACTGGCCAAGCTCGTGCTGACCCCGCTCGGCCTGCCCGCCGTCCCGGTCGGCAGCCACCTCGCCCTGTCCGGGCAGGCCGACTACGTCGACAACAGCGGCGCCCTGGGCGGAGTGGACACCAAGGAGGCCGCGGCGCTGCTCGCGGACGCCGGCTGGGTGCTCGGCGGACCGGTCAAGGAGCAGAAGAAGGCCGAGAAGGCGGCCGGTGCCGAGAGCACGAAGAAGCAGAAGAAGGAGGAGGACGAGTCCGACGGCGGCGACGACGGCCAGTACATCGTCGGCGAGGACGACAAGGGCAGCGACGACAAGGGCAAGCACCACGAGTCGGCCGAGGAGAAGCGGGAGAAGGGCGACGAGGGCGGCAAGCACCTCTCGCAGGACGGCAAGCAGTACAACGGCGGGCAGGGCGGCGCGCCCGGCGCCTACGCCCCGAAGGGCACCGCGGCCCCGGCCGGTGCCGTGACCGGTCCGCTGGCCAAGGACGGCAAGGCGCTCGCCCTGCGCTTCGTGCTCCCCTCCGGGCCCGGCTCCGAGACCCTGAACTCCGTCGCCGAGCGGATCGCGGCGATGCTCGACAAGGTCGGCATCCGCACCACGATCACCAAGGTCTCGGACGAGAGCTACTTCAAGGACCACGTCGCCGCGGGCGACTACGACCTCGCTCTGTACTCCTGGCCGTCCTCCGCCTTCCCCGCGACCGACGCCCGGCCGATCTACGCAAAGCCGGTTCCGGCCGCCGACGGCTCGGTGAACGTCGAGCAGAACTTCACCCGGGTCGGCACCGACCAGGTCGACCAGCTCTTCGACCAGGCCGCCTCGGCGCTGGACGAGGACGAGGCGCGGGACCTGATTCGCAAGGCGGACTCCCGGATCTGGGCGGCGGCCGGCTCCATCCCGCTCTACCAGCGCCCGCAGCTGGTCGGAGCCAGGAAGGACCTGGTCAACGCGGGTGCGTTCGGGTTCCAGACACCCGTCTACGAGGACATGGGATTCCTGAAGAAGGGCGCCAAGGTCTCGCCGAGCCCGTCCGGCAGCTGAGACCTCCGTGGCCCTGGGGAGGCCGACCCCTTCAGAGCCACGTAACATGGGGTGAGGCCGTGGCATGTCAAGCCCGGCAGGGCCCGCGTCACACGGACGTACGCAGAGGGCCTTCCTCACACTCCGGGAGTACGTCGCAATATGGCCACGCGCCACGACATCCGCAACGTCGCCATCGTCGCCCACGTCGACCACGGCAAGACGACCATCGTCGACGGCATGCTGAAGCAGGCCGGTGCCTTCGCCGCCCACCAGCTCGAGCAGGTCGACGACCGAGTCATGGACTCGAACGACCTGGAGCGTGAGAAGGGCATCACGATCCTCGCCAAGAACACGGCGGTGAAGTACCACCCCAAGTCCGGCGGCGAGCCGATCACCATCAACATCATCGACACCCCCGGCCACGCCGACTTCGGCGGCGAGGTCGAGCGCGGTCTGTCGATGGTCGACGGTGTGGTCCTGCTCGTGGACGCCTCCGAGGGCCCGCTGCCGCAGACCCGCTTCGTGCTGCGCAAGGCGCTGCAGCAGCGCCTGCCCGTCATCCTGTGCATCAACAAGACGGACCGTCCGGACTCCCGCATCGACGAGGTCGTCAACGAGACCTACGACCTCTTCCTGGACCTGGACGCGGACGAGGACCAGATCGAGTTCCCGATCGTCTATGCCTGTGGCCGTGACGGCGTCGCCTCGCTGACCAAGCCGGACAACGGCACGGTTCCGGCCGACAGTGACAGCCTGGAGCCGTTCTTCTCCACGATCCTGGAGCACATCCCGGCCCCGACCTACGACGAGGCCGCCCCGCTCCAGGCCCACGTCACCAACCTGGACGCCGACAACTTCCTCGGCCGTATCGCGCTGCTCCGCGTCGAGCAGGGCGAGCTGCGCAAGGGCCAGACGGTCGCCTGGATCAAGCGTGACGGGTCCATCAGCAACGTCCGCATCACCGAGCTGATGATGACCGAGGCGCTCACCCGCAAGCCCGCCGAGAAGGCCGGACCGGGTGACATCTGCGCCGTCGCCGGTATCCCGGAGATCATGATCGGTGAGACCCTCGCCGACACCGAGAACCCGATCCCGCTCCCGCTGATCACGGTCGACGAGCCGGCCATCTCCATGGTCATCGGCACCAACACCTCCCCGCTGGTCGGCCGCGGCGGCACCGGCAAGGGCGCCGACGCGAAGGCGGCCGTCAAGGACCGCAAGGTCACCGCCCGCCAGGTCAAGGACCGCCTGGACCGCGAGCTGATCGGTAACGTCTCGCTCCGCGTGCTCGACACCGAGCGCCCGGACGCCTGGGAGGTCCAGGGCCGAGGTGAGCTGGCGCTCGCCATCCTGGTCGAGCAGATGCGCCGCGAGGGCTTCGAGCTGACGATCGGCAAGCCCCAGGTCGTCACCAAGCAGGTCGACGGCAAGACCTACGAGCCCGTCGAGCGCATGACGATCGACGTGCCCGAGGAGCACATGGGTGCCGTCACGCAGCTCATGGGCGTCCGCAAGGGCCGGATGGACAACATGTCCAACCACGGCTCGGGCTGGGTCCGCATGGAGTTCGTCGTACCGTCCCGCGGTCTGATCGGTTTCCGTACCGAGTTCCTGACCCAGACCCGCGGCACCGGGATCGGCCACTCCATCCACGAGGGCTTCGAGCCGTGGTTCGGCACCCTGCAGACCCGTAACAACGGCTCGCTGGTCGCCGACCGCGCCGGTGCCGTCACCGCGTTCGCGATGACGAACCTCCAGGAGCGCGGCGTGCTGTTCACCGACCCGGGCACCGAGGTGTACGAGGGCATGATCGTCGGCGAGAACTCGCGCTCCGACGACATGGACGTGAACATCACCAAGGAGAAGAAGCTCACGAACATGCGGTCGTCCTCGGCCGACTCGTTCGAGGCCATCGTCCCGCCGCGCAAGCTCTCCCTGGAGCAGTCGCTGGAATTCTGCCGCGACGACGAGTGCGTGGAGGTCACCCCGGAGGCGGTCCGCATCCGCAAGGTGAACCTGGACGCCCGCGAGCGCGCCCGCGCCGCGAGCCGCGCGAAGCACGGCTGACGCGTCCTGAGACCCCGTGAGACCCGGTCCTCCGCCGACAGGAGGGCCGGGCCTTCGGCATGCGCACGGGCCCTGGAGAGGGCGAGTGTTCGGATACCGGAGCAGCACGCTTCACGTTTCGGACATGTGAAACAAAAAAATACGATGGAGTGTCCGTTTTGCCGGTCTGTTGTCGCTAGTGTCAAGCGCGCACAGGTGTCGATCTTTGCAATTTTTGCTCAAAATATTGAACATAGGGACATCCCTATGTCGTCCGCCCTTGACGCGCGTTGAACACATTGGCGAAAGTTCCCCCAAACCGCAGAACTCTCCGGTATCTGCGCTGCGCTCGACTCTCCAACCCCCCGGGGGAAGAACACACATGACCAGTCCAGCCAAGGCTGAAGGCTCCGGGCCGTCGGTTGCCTTGGAGCCCGAACTCGAGACGAAGCCCGCTCCTGCGAAGGACGAGAAGAAGCTCGAGGGTCGCTCTCCCGGCCAGTTGATGTGGCAGCGCTTCAAGCGTGACCGTACCGGTGTCATCTGCGCCGCGATAGTGATTTTCTACTTCGTCGTCGCGCTGGCCGCGCCGCTGCTGACCAAGCTCAGCGGGACGGACCCGTACGCGCTGTACGGGCAGGACCCCACCTACCAGGACACCCCCGTCCTCGACGACTTCGGTCTCCCGCTCGGTTACTTCGGTGGTCTGTCCGGAACGCACTGGTTCGGCGTCGAGCCGCAGTACGGCCGCGACGTGTTCGCGATGCTGGTGTACGGCATGCGCACCTCGCTGTTCATGGCGCTCGGTGTGACCGTCCTGATGATGGTCACGGGCATCATCCTCGGACTGATCGGCGGCTACTTCGGTGGCAGGACCGACTACTGGATCGGCCGGGTCACCGACTTCTTCCTCGCCTTCCCGCAGCAGCTCTTCTTCATCGCCTTCATGCCCGTGGTGACCGCGTTCTTCGTGGACCCGCGGGAGGCGACACCGACCTACTTCCGGGCGATCGCGATGCTGATCGTGCTGTGGGTGCTCGGCTGGATGGGGATGGCCCGACTGGTCCGCTCGACCGTGCTGTCCCTGCGTGAGCGGGAGTTCGTGGAGGCCGCCAAGGTCTCCGGTGCCTCGCCCTGGCGGATCGTCCGCAAGGAGATCCTGCCGAACGTGGTGACGCCGATCCTGGTGCAGTTCACGTACAACCTGCCCAGCACCATCCTCACCATTGCCTTCCTCTCCTTCGCAGGTGTCGGCTTCGTCGAGCCGACCCCGGACTGGGGACGACTGTTCGCCAACGGCGCCAAGTACGCCGAGCAGGACCCGTCGTTCATCTTCTTCCCGGGTGTGGCACTGGTGATCTTCGTCCTGGCCTTCAATCTCCTCGGAGACTCGGTGCGGGACGCGTTCGACCCCAAGTCCGGGCGGTAGTTCGTCCGCTGGAGGGGGGATGACTGCCACCCCCGAGTCGGCCTACCAGCCGCGTCAGGCAGTACTCATGGATAACAACCGACAGGTAGGTGCATTCGCCTCATGAAGTCGTTCAGCTCGCGCAGAGCGCAGGCCATCGTGGTCGCCATCGCGGCCGGCTCCCTCGCGCTCACCGGGTGCTCCGAGAACAAGGGCACCAACACCGGCCAGAACTCCAAGAAGGACCAGAAGGAAGCCCAGGTCCAGTCGAAGGCGGTCACGTACGCCGACGCTGCCGGCTCCACCGGTCCGGCCGAGGAGATCACCGGTGCCCAGAGCGGCGGCACGATCACGGTCTACCAGGAGGCGGGCCTCTCGCACCTGGACCCGGGCCAGACCTACGTCTCCGACGCCGGTCAGGTCGCCAACCTGCTCTTCCGTCGTCTGACCCAGTTCAACGAGGACGACAAGGGCAACGTCTCGGTCGTGGGTGACATGGCGACCGACTCCGGCAAGTCGTCGGACGGCGGCAAGACCTGGACGTTCACCCTCAAGGACGGCATCAAGGACGCCAAGGGCAACGTCATCACGTCCGCCGACGTCCGCCACTCCGTCGAGCGCCTGTACGCGAAGTTCATCTTCGACGGCCCGACCTACCTGCAGACCTGGCTGAGCGGCGCCGACTACCGCAAGGCGCTGCCGGACGGCGGCTTCGGCAAGAAGCACCTGCCGAAGTCGGTCCTGGACACGCCGGACGACAAGACGGTCGTCTTCCACTTCGACCAGCCGCGTCCGGACCTGCCGCAGACGCTGGCCATGGCCGGCTACGCCATCGTCCCGACGAAGGACGACACCAAGGAGAAGTACGACAAGGCCCCGGTCGCCACCGGCCCGTACAAGGTCCAGTCGTACAAGAACGGCAAGTCCCTGGTGCTCGTCAAGAACGCCAACTGGGACCCGAAGTCCGACTCCGTGCGCCACCAGTACGTGGACGGCTTCAACTTCCAGTTCGGCGTCACCGAGTCGACCCAGACCAAGCGTCTGATCGCCGACCAGGGCGACGACAAGAACGCCATCCAGCTCACCGGCGGCGTCGAGGCCACGCAGATCCAGGACGTCATCAAGGACCCGGCCGCCAACAAGCGCACGGTCAAGGGCTACCAGCCCTACGTGATGCAGCTGTCCTTCAACCTGGACCGCGTCAAGAACCTCAAGGTCCGTCAGGCCATCGCCTACGCGGTGAACTCCAAGTCGCTCATCGCCGGTGAGGGTGGTGTCTACGGCGGTGACGTGGCCCCGAACTACTTCGCGCCGACGCTGCCGGGCTACGAGGCCAAGTACGACCCGTACGGCCGTCTGGCGACGCCGCAGGGCAACATCGCCAAGGCCAAGGAGCTCCTGAAGAGCGTCCCGGCGGCCGAGAAGAAGGTCGTCTTCGCCTACGGCAACAGCGAGAACGGTCAGAAGCGCAAGGTCGCCATCGAGGACGCGCTGACCAAGGTCGGCTTCAACGTCGTCTCCAAGGAGGTCGACGCCGCGAGCTACTACGAGCAGATCGGCAAGCTGGACAACCCGTACGACATGTACATCACGGGTTGGGGCCAGGACTGGCCGTCCGCGTCCACCGTGGTCACGCCGGTCTACGACGGTACCCAGGTCACCGACGGTTCGCCGAACTACTCGCACGTCAAGGACCCGAAGGTCGACGCCCTGATCAAGAAGGCGCTGACCCAGCAGCCGACCGCGGCCGCGAAGACCTGGAAGGAAGCCCAGCACTACCTGATGGAGAAGGTCCTGCCGGCCGCTCCGCTGTGGTACACCAAGCAGTTCCAGCTCTCCGGGTCCAACGTGGGCGGCGCCCGCTACGGGTCGGTGTCGAGCCTCATCGACATCAACCACCTGTTCCTGAAGAAGTCGTAACTCTCTACGGCTGATCGCGGGGACGCGCACCAGGCGGAGCGCGTCCCCGCACCTCCGTGAAACCTCCCACTCGTCTCCGCAGAGAGCAGCCCTCCCGCCATGCTTCAGTTCATCCTCCGGCGCACGGTCGGTGCCCTGGTCACCCTGTTCCTCATCTCCGCCGCGACGTTCTTCCTGTTCGTCGCCGCGCCTTCCGATTACGCCTCCCTGGCCTGTGGCAAGGACTGCTCTCCCCAGAGACTGGAGGACATCCGCCAGGCCCTCGGTCTCAACCTGCCCATCGTCCAGCAGTTCTGGGACTTCATGACCGGCATCGTGATGGGCCGTGACTTCCCGACCGGACACTGCAGCGCCCCGTGCCTCGGGCAGTCGTTCTACTCGGGCGACATGGTCTGGGGCACGATCATGGACCGCTTCCCGACGACGCTGACCCTCACCCTCGGTGGCGCGGTCGTCTTCCTCGTGGTCGGTGTGGGCGCCGGTATGGTCGCCGCCTTCCGGCGAGGTTCCATGGTGGACAAGATCGCCACGGGCGCGTCGATGGTGCTCAGCTCGTTCCAGATCTACTTCCTGGGTCCGATCGTCCTGATCATCTTCGTCTACAGCACGGGCTGGATGGAGAACCCCCAGTACGTGCCGATCACCCAGAACCCGTGGGGCTGGTTCACCGGCATGCTGCTGCCCACGCTGGTGATGGCCACCATCTTCACCGCGCAGTACACCCGTATGGCACGTTCCTCGATGATCGAGCAGCTCGCCGAGGAGCACGTCCGCACCGCCCGCGCGAAGGGCATGTCGCGCAAGTACGTCTTCTTCCGTTACGCCTGGCGCGGCTCGATGATCCCGATCGTCACCGTGCTCGGTATCGACCTCAGCAGCATGCTCGGCGGTGCCGTCGTCACCGAGCTCACCTTCTCCCTCCAGGGAATCGGTCGGCTCGCCGTGGACGGCGCGGTCCACAAGGACCTCCCGCTGACCATGGGCGTCATGTTGTTCGGTGCCTTCTTCATCCTGCTCTTCAACATCCTCACCGACATCGCGTACGCCTGGATCGACCCGCGCGTCCGGCTCTCCTAGGAAGAACGAACCACCGTGACCACACTGACCAAGACCGAGGGCACTCCGGCCCCGACCGGTGCGGAGAGCTTCCTGTCGGTCCGCGATCTGAAGGTGCAGTTCTCCACCGAGGACGGCATCGTCAGGGCCGTCGACGGCCTCTCCTTCGACGTCGAGCGCGGCAAGACCCTGGGCATCGTGGGCGAGTCCGGCTCCGGAAAGTCCGTCACCAACCTGACGATCCTGGGCCTGCACAACCCCCGCACCTCGACCGTCGACGGCGAGATCGTCCTCGACGGCAAGGAACTCGTCACCGCCAAAGAGAAGGAGCTGGAGCAGCTCCGCGGCAACAAGATGGCGATGATCTTCCAGGACCCGCTGACCGCGCTGTCGCCGTTCTACACGGTGGGCCGCCAGCTGTCCGAGCCGTACATGAAGCACCGCGGCGCCTCCAAGAAGGAGGCGAAGGACCGGGCCATCCAGATGCTGGAGAAGGTCGGCATCCCGCAGCCCAAGGTGCGCTTCGACGACTACCCGCACCAGTTCTCCGGCGGTATGCGCCAGCGCGCCATGATCGCCATGGCCCTGATGTGCGACCCCGACCTCTTGATCGCCGACGAGCCGACCACCGCGCTCGACGTGACCGTGCAGGCGCAGATCCTGGACCTGCTCAAGGACCTGCAGCAGGAGTTCGGCTCCGCGATCATCTTCATCACCCACGACCTGGGCGTCATCTCCCACATGGCCGACGACCTGCTGGTGATGTACGCGGGCCGGGCCGTGGAGCGCGGCAGCGTCCGCGAGGTGCTGCACGAGCCGAAGCACCCCTACACCTGGGGCCTGCTCAGCTCGATGCCGCGCCTGGACGGCGACCTGCACGAGAAGCTGTCGCCGATCCCCGGCAGCCCGCCCTCGCTGCTCAACCCGCCCTCGGGCTGCCGCTTCCACCCGCGCTGCGCGTTCAAGGACCAGGTGCCGGGCAGCCTCTGCTCGGACACGCGTCCGGCGCTGGGCGAGGGACGCGCCTCCGCGTGCCACCTCACGCCCGAGCAGAAGCAGACCATCTTCATCGACCAGATCCAGCCCCGGCTGCGCTAGGGAGCACCGAGACATGAGCGACAACCTCACCCTCCCCGAACAGCAGGGCTCCACCGCGACCTCGTCGGAGACCCTCCTCGAGGTCAAGGGCCTGACCAAGCACTTCCCGATCTACGGCGGCTTTCCGATCAAGCGGAAGGTCGGCGCGGTGCAGGCCGTCGACGGCATCGACCTGACGGTCGGCGTCGGCGAGAGCGTCGGTCTGGTCGGCGAGTCCGGCTGCGGCAAGTCGACCACGGGCCGGCTCATCACCCGCCTGCTGGAGCCGACCGGCGGCAGCATCACCTACGCCGGGCAGGACATCACCCGGGCCTCGCGCCGCCAGCTGGCGCCCGTGCGGTCCGAGATCCAGATGATCTTCCAGGACCCGTACTCCTCGCTGAACCCGCGCCAGACCGTCGGCACGATCATCAAGTCGCCGATGGAGGTCAACGGGATCGAGCCGGAGGGCGGCCGGGAGAAGAAGGTCCGGGAGCTGCTGGAGCTCGTCGGCCTGAACCCGGAGCACTACAACCGCTTCCCGCACGAGTTCTCCGGCGGTCAGCGTCAGCGCATCGGCGTCGCCCGCGCCCTGGCGCTGAACCCGAAGCTGATCGTGGCGGACGAGCCGGTCTCCGCGCTCGACGTGTCCATCCAGGCGCAGGTGGTGAACCTGCTCCAGGAGGTCCAGAAGGAACTGGGCATCGCGTTCCTGTTCATCGCCCACGACCTCGCCATCGTGCGGCACTTCTCGCAGCGCGTCGCGGTGATGTACCTCGGCAAGGTGGTCGAGGTCGGCGACCGGGAGGCGATCTACAACCGGCCCCGCCACCCGTACACGCACGCCCTGCTGTCGGCCGTCCCCGAGGTCGGGATCGAGGACGAGGACCGCGAGCGGATCCGGCTCTCCGGTGACGTCCCCTCGCCGATCTCCCCGCCGTCCGGCTGCCGCTTCCGCACCCGCTGCTGGAAGGCCCAGGACAAGTGCGCGAGCGAGGAGCCGCCGCTGGTCCAGATCTCCGGGAACCGGGACGGCCACCTGACGGCCTGCCACTTCCCGGAGGAGCCGACCACTCAGCGCGACGAGGACGTCGTCCTCGACCCGGCGCTGAGGTCGCTGGAGGAGCACGCCTCCGAGGACTGATCCGCGGCCGTGGCCACGGTGATGATCTCGGGACTGGGGGCGGGGGCCATCGGCCTCCGCCCCCAGTCCCCGTAGCGCTCGGCGACGGCCAGTCCGGCCTCGCCGAGGAAGCCGTCCAGCGCGTCGGCGTCCAGGAACCGCAGCGTGCTCCGGCACACCTGCGGCTGCTCCCAGCGCGTCCCGGCATAGGTCTCGGTGAACGTCATCCGGTCCCCGACGAGGTCCGGCTCGGCCTCGTGCCACACCCGTACGGGGGCGCCGTCCCCGTCGGTGAACTCATGCACCCGGTCCGGGGTCCAGCGCTCCCAGGCCCGCGCGGCCGGATTCCGGGTCTCGAAGACGAACCGGCCGCCGTCGGCCAGCGCCCGGCACGCCCCGCGCAGCGTGCCGCGCACCTGCCCGTCCCCGAGGAGTTCCTGGAAGGCGTGACCGGTCATCACGACCAGGTCGAACGCCCCCTCCCACCGGTGCGTCGCGAAGTCCCCGAGCACCCATTCGATGTCCGGCTCCGCCCGCCGCGCCTGCACGAGCATGGCGGCCGCCGGATCCATGCCGGTGAGCCGTCCCCGGTGCCCGGCCGCCCGGGCGGCGCGCAGCAGCCGGCCCGTTCCGCAGCCGAGGTCGAGGACCGATCCGGCCGCCGTCACGAGTTCCAGGTAGAAGTCGTCACCGGGGCCCCATGGGTTCAACCTCTCGTACAGCGCGGCGAGTTCGACGTCACGGAAAACACGATCGACCATGCCGGGAGTCTGCCCGCTGGTCCGGGTGGCGGGTAAGCGATTTCGCGATTCCGTGTACTCCGTCTGCCACACCTTTCCTCGAAGGAGAGGGAACGTGTGCGTGGTGCACCTTTTGATGTGATATTAGCCGATAACGTATCAGCGTCCTTTCTGTCGAGGGCGTCGGCGGCACAGCGCACGCGGCGCGACCACGAGGAGGTACCCCCATGCGCGGAGCCAGGCACGCCGGACGGGCCGCCGGCGCGGTGGCGGTGGCGCTCGCCGCGGCGGCCTGCGGGGGCGGCGCGGACACGAGCGGCGGGACCGCCGCCGGGGTGCTCAGCTCCTCCTGGGGCGACCCGCAGAACCCGCTGGAGCCCTCCAACACCAACGAGGTGCAGGGCGGCAAGGTCCTCGACATGGTCTTCCGCGGTCTGAAGCGGTACGACCCGAAGACCGGCCAGGCCAAGGACATGCTCGCCCAGAGCATCGACACCACGGACTCGCAGAACTTCACCATCAAGGTGAAGGACGGCTGGACCTTCTCCAACGGCGAGAAGGTGACCGCCAAGTCCTTCGTGGACGCCTGGAACTACGGCGCGAGCCTGAAGAACAACCAGAAGAACGCCTACTTCTTCGGCTACATCGAGGGCTACGACAAGGTCCACCCCGACAGCGGGTCGCAGAGCGCGGACACCCTGTCGGGCCTGAAGGTCGTGGACGACCACACCTTCACCGTCAAGCTCAGCCAGAAGTTCTCCAGCTTCCCGGACACCCTCGGCTACGTGGCCTTCGCCCCGCTGCCGCAGTCGTTCTTCACCGACCACTCGGCCTGGCTGAGCAAACCGGTCGGCAACGGGCCCTACGCCATCGAGTCCTACACGAAGGGCTCGCAGATGGCCCTGAAGAAGTGGGACGGCTACCCGGGCCCGGACAAGGCCCGGAACAGCGGTGTGACCCTGAAGGTCTACACCGACAACAACACCGCCTACACCGACCTCATGGCCGGCAACCTCGACCTGGTCGACGACATCCCCGCCGCACAGCTGAAGAACGTCAAGAGCGATCTGGGCGGCCGGTACATCAACACACCCGCCGGCATCATCCAGACCCTCGCCTTCCCCTACTACGACCCGGCCTGGAACAAGGCGGGCTCGGAGAAGGTCCGCACCGGTCTGTCCATGGCGATCGACCGCAAGCAGATCACCGACACGATCTTCCAGAAGACCCGCACTCCCGCCACCGACTGGACCTCCCCGGTCCTCGGCACGGCCGGCGGCTTCCAGGACGGCCTGTGCGGCAAGGCCTGCGAGTACGACCCCGCCGGGGCCAAGAAGCTGATCCAGGAGGGCGGCGGGCTCCCCGGCGGCCAGGTCAAGATCACGTACAACGCGGACACGGGCTCCCACAAGGAGTGGATCGACGCCGTGTGCAACTCCATCAACAACGCGCTCGGCAACGACAAGGCGTGCGTGGGCAACCCCGTCGGCACCTTCGCCGACTTCCGCAACCAGATCGGGCAGCACAAGATGAGCGGCCCGTTCCGGGCGGGCTGGCAGATGGACTACCCGCTCATCCAGAACTTCCTCCAGCCGCTCTACTACACCAACGCCTCCTCCAACGACGGCAAGTGGTCCAACAAGGACTTCGACCAGCTCGTCGACCAGGCCAACGCCCAGACGGACACCGCCCAGGCCGTCTCCACCTTCCAGAAGGCCGAGGCGGTCGTCCGGGACAACATGGCCGCCATCCCGCTCTGGTACCAGAACGGCAGCGCGGGCTACTCCCCGCGGCTGTCCGACGTGGCGCTCAACCCGTTCAGCGTTCCCGTCTACAACGAGATCAAGGTCGGCTGAGCCGCCATGGGGCGCTATGTCGTCCGGCGGCTGCTCCAGATGATCCCGGTCTTCGTCGGGGCCACCCTGCTGATCTTCCTGATGGTGAACGTGATGGGCGACCCCATCGCCGGGCTGTGCGGCGAGCGGGCCTGCGACCCGGCGACGGCCGCCCAGCTGAAGAAGGAGTTCGGCCTCGATAAGCCGCTGTGGCAGCAGTACCTGACCTACATGGGCAACCTCTTCACCGGCGACTTCGGCACCGCCTTCAACGGCCAGCCCGTCACCGAGCTGATGGCGACGGCGTTCCCGCCGACCATCCGGCTGACGATCGTCGCGATCCTCTTCGAGATCGTCATCGGGATCACCCTGGGCGTGTTCGCGGGCCTGCGCCGCGGGCGGCCCCTCGACACGGGCGTGCTCCTCGGCACCCTGGTCGTGATCTCCGTGCCCGTCTTCGTCACCGGCCTGCTGCTCCAGCTCCTCCTCGGCGTCCAGTGGGGCTGGATCCAGCCGTCCGTCTCCCCGGAGGCCCCCTTCAGCGAGCTGATCGTGCCCGGCCTCGTCCTCGCGTCCGTCTCCCTCGCCTACGTCGCCCGGCTGACCCGCACCTCCGTCGCGGAGAACAAGCGGTCCGACTACGTCCGTACGGCGATCGCCAAAGGCCTGCCCAGACACCGCGTCGTCACCCGGCACCTGCTGCGCAACTCGCTCATCCCCGTCGTCACCTTCATCGGTGCCGACATCGGCGCGCTGATGGGCGGCGCGATCCTCACCGAGCGGATCTTCAACATCCACGGCGTCGGCTACCAGCTCTACCAGGGCATCGTCCGGCAGAACACGCAGACCGTGGTCGGCTTCGTGACGATCCTCGTCCTGGTCTTCCTCATCGCCAACCTGCTCGTCGACCTGCTCTACGCCGTGCTCGACCCGAGGATCCGCTATGCCTGAGCAGCCGTACGACCCCGATCGCGCGATCGCGCCCACCGGCGCGGGCGGCGGGATGGACCTGGCGGCGAGCGAGGCGGAGACGCTGGAGAAGACACCAGGGGGACCGGAAGGGACCGGCCCGGCGGGCAAACCCCGCAGCCTCTGGTCCGACGCCTGGCGCGACCTGCGCCGCAACCCCGTCTTCATCGTCTCGGGGCTGGTGATCCTCTTCCTGGTCTTCATCTCCCTGTGGCCCTCGGCGATCGCCTCCGGCAGCCCCCTCACGTGCAACCTGTCCAAGGCCCAGCAGGGCTCACAGCCGGGAGCCCCCTTCGGGTACGACGGCCAGGGCTGCAACGTCTACACGCGGACCGTCTACGGCGCCCGTACGTCCGTCACGGTGGGCGTGTGCGCCACGCTCGGCGTCGCCGTCCTCGGGTCGGTGCTCGGCTCACTCGCGGGCTTCTTCGGCGGCCTCGGGGACTCGGTGCTGTCCCGCGTCACCGACATCTTCTTCGCCATCCCGGTCGTCCTCGGCGGTCTCGTCCTGCTCTCCGTGGTGACCAGCAACACGGTCTGGCCGGTCATCGGGTTCATGGTGCTGCTCGGCTGGCCGCAGATCGCCCGCATCGCGCGCGGCTCGGTCATCACCGCCAAGCAGAACGACTACGTCCAGGCCGCCCGCTCCCTCGGCGCCTCCAACTCCCGCATCCTGATGCGGCACATCGCGCCCAACGCGGTCGCGCCGGTGATCGTCGTGGCGACCATCGCGCTCGGCACGTACATCACGCTGGAGGCGACCCTGTCGTACCTCGGCGTCGGACTGAAGCCGCCGAACGTGTCCTGGGGCATCGACATCTCCGCCGCCTCCCCCTACATCCGCAACGCCCCGCACGCCCTGCTGTGGCCCTCGGGAGCCCTCGCCCTCACGGTCCTGGCCTTCATCATGCTCGGCGACGCGGTGCGCGACGCCCTCGATCCGAAGCTGAGGTGAGCCGCCGTGCCGGTCGAAGTGTGTGAGGTGCGCGTGGGGTTGGGGCCGGGGGCGGGGTGGGGGAGTCGTGTGCCGGCGCAGGCCCGCCGGCGGCCCTCCGGTGCCGCGGCGAGCACGGTGCCGGCCTTCATCGCGCTCGGCGACGCGGTGCGCTTCGCCCTCGATCCGAAGCTGAGGTGAGTCGTCGTGTTGCTCGAAGTCCGTGATCTGCACGTGGAGTTCGGGACCCGGGACGGGGTCGCCAAGGCCGTCAACGGTGTCAGCTACGGCGTGGACGCGGGTGAGACGCTCGCCGTGCTCGGCGAGTCCGGATCGGGCAAGTCGGTCACCGCGCAGGCCGTCATGGGCATCCTCGACATGCCACCGGGGCGGATCACCGGGGGCGAGATCCTCTTCCAGGGCAAGGACGTGCTGAAACTGAAGGAGGAGGAGCGGCGGAAGATCCGGGGCGCCGGAATGGCGATGATCTTCCAGGACGCGCTGTCGGCCCTCAACCCCGTGCTGTCCGTGGGCGACCAGCTCGGCGAGATGTTCGTCGTGCACCGGGGCATGTCGAAGAAGGACGCGCGGGCCAAGGCCGTCGAGCTGATGGACCGGGTGCGCATCCCGGCCGCCGGGGAGCGGGTCGGGGACTACCCGCACCAGTTCTCCGGCGGTATGCGCCAGCGCATCATGATCGCGATGGCCCTCGCGCTGCAGCCGGCCCTCATCATCGCCGACGAGCCCACCACCGCCCTCGACGTCACCGTCCAGGCCCAGGTCATGGACCTGCTCGCGGAGCTGCAGCGCGAGTACCACATGGGCCTGATCCTGATCACGCACGACCTGGGCGTCGTCGCGGACGTGGCCGACCGGATCGCCGTCATGTACGCGGGGAAGATCGTCGAGTCGGCCCCCGTCCACGACATCTACAAGGCGCCCGCCCACCCCTACACCCGCGGTCTGCTGGACTCCATCCCGCGCCTGGACCAGAAGGGGCAGGAGCTGTACGCCATCAAGGGCCTGCCGCCGAACCTCATGAACATCCCGCCCGGATGCGCCTTCCACCCCCGCTGCCCGATGGCACAGGACGTCTGCCGCACCGACGTACCTCCGCTCTACGAGGTCTCCGAGGAGCGCGGCAGCGCCTGTCACTTCTGGAGGGAGTGCCTGCATGGCTGAGCCGATCCTGGAGGTCAGCGGCCTCGTCAAGCACTACCCGCTGACGCGGGGAATCGTGTTCAAGAAGCAGGTCGGCGCGGTGAAGGCGGTCGACGGCGTCGACTTCGCCCTCGCGAAGGGCGAGACCCTCGGCATCGTCGGGGAGTCGGGCTGCGGCAAGTCGACGGTGGCGAAGATGCTGTGCAGCCTGGAGCGTCCGACGGCGGGCTCGATCAGGTTCAAGGGCGAGGACATCACCCGGCTGTCCGGCCGGGCCCTGAAGGCGGTGCGCCGCAACATCCAGATGGTCTTCCAGGACCCGTACACCTCCCTCAACCCCCGGATGACGGTCGGGGACATCATCGGGGAGCCGTACGAGATCCACCCGGAAGCCGCCCCCAAGGGCGACCGCCGCCGCAGGGTGCAGGAGCTGCTGGACGTGGTCGGCCTCAACCCGGAGTACATCAACCGCTACCCGCACCAGTTCTCCGGCGGCCAGCGCCAACGCATCGGGATCGCCCGGGGGTTGGCCCTGCGCCCCGAGGTGATCGTCGCCGACGAGCCGGTCTCCGCCCTGGACGTCTCGGTCCAGGCCCAGGTGATCAACCTGCTGGACCGCCTCCAGTCGGAGTTCGACCTCTCCTACGTGTTCATCGCGCACGACCTGTCGATCGTCCGGCACATCTCGGACCGGGTCGGGGTCATGTACCTGGGCCGCATCGTGGAGATCGGCAGGGACGCCGAGATCTACGACCACCCGACCCACCCCTACACCCAGGCGCTCCTGTCCGCCGTCCCGGTCCCCGACCCCGAGGCCCGCGACCACCGTGAGCGGATCATCCTCGCCGGCGACGTCCCGTCCCCGACGAAGATCCCCTCGGGCTGCCGCTTCCGCACCCGCTGCTGGAAGGCCCGGGAGCGCTGCACCCTGGAGGTCCCGCTCCTGGCGGTCCCCGAGGCGTTCCGCGGCACGACCGGCCCCGCCGCCCACGACTCGGCGTGTCACTTCGCAGAGGAGAAGTCGGTGGTCCCGCCGGAAGAGAGCGGAGTGAACGGCAACGGGCCGGGGTGACATGCGCATCCCCGGCCCGCTTACGGCACCCGCACGGCCGTACGCTGTTCAGACTCGCGCGTCCGTATATCGGTACCGCTTCCGTGAAGTTGCCTGTGTGTAAACGCAGTTCATGCGTGTTTGCGCGGTTGTGCCAGCGAACGCCGGAGGAAGTCCACCTGGAGCAGGAGCAGGTTCTCCGCGACCTGTTCCTGGGGGGTCATGTGCGTGACGCCGGACAGGGGGAGCACCTCGTGGGGGCGGCCCGCGGCGAGCAGGGCCGAGGAGAGGCGCAGGGTGTGGGCGGCCACCACGTTGTCGTCGGCCAGGCCGTGGATGATCATCAGGGGGCGGTGCGGTTCGGCGGGGGAGGAGAGGCCCTCGTCGGTGACCAGGGAGTTGTGCGTGTACGTCGCCGGGTCCTCGACCGGGTTGCCGAGGTAGCGCTCGGTGTAGTGGGTGTCGTAGAGGCGCCAGTCCGTGACCGGGGCGCCCGCGATGCCCGCGTGGATGACGTCGGGGCGGCGCAGGACGGCGAGGGCGGCCAGGTAGCCGCCGTAGGACCAGCCGCGGACGGCCACCCGGGAGAGGTCGAGGGGGTAGCGCTCGGCCAGGTCCTGGAGGGCCTCGATCTGGTCGTCCAGGGTGAGCGTGAAGTCGCGGTGGACCGCCTTCTCCCAGGCCGGCGAGCGACCCGGTGTGCCCCGGCCGTCGGCGACGATCACCGCGAAGCCCTGGTCCGCGAACCACTGCGAGGTCAGATGCGCGTTGTGCGCGGCCACCACGCGCGGGCCGTGCGGGCCACCGTAGGGGTCCAGGAGCACGGGCAGGGGAGTGTCACCGGGGTAGTCCGTAGGCATAAGTACGGCGCACGGAATTCTGCGTGCGCCCCCCTCGGTGAGCGTCACCCGCGGCGACAAACCGGGAACTTCGGCGCAGGACCGGACAGTTGCCGTTCGTTTTCCGTCACGCAGCACCTGGACACGGCTGCCCGGGCTGTCGAGCGTCGCGGAGGCCAGGACCGTCACGCCGCCGGCGCGCACCGCCGAGTGCACCCCGGGCTCCTGCGACACGCGTTCCACGCCGAGTTCGTTCACCCGGTAGACATGAACCTCGCCGGTCTCCGGGGACTCCGCCTCCTCGCCCGCCGACGCCGAGACCAGCACGTCGTCGGCCGTCACGTCGAGTACCGCACGGATGTGCAACTGCGGTCCGGTCAACGGCCGTTCGCCCACCGCCAGGACCCGAGCGCCGCCCTCGTCCGCGATGCGGACAAGCTGTCCGGACGGGCTCCAACAGGGCACTCCGGCGAAAAGTTCCAGCCATGTTGGATCTTCATCTGCATGCACCATCCGGGTCGAACCCGAGTCCGGATCCACCGCCAGGAACACCTGGCTGCGCTGGTCCCGGGCCTGGACCAGGAGCAGTGGAGCACCCGCCTCTGACCAGTGCACATGCGCCAGATACGGATAACGCGCACGATCCCAGACGACCTCCGTGCGGCTGCCGTCGAGGTCGATCACGAACAGGCGTACGTCCGCGTTCTCCGTCCCCGCCGCAGGGTATCCGACGTGTTGTGGCTCACGCTCCGGGTGGGCCGGGTCGGCGATCCACCACCGCCGCACCGGCGTGTCGTCCACGCGCGCCACCAGCAGCCGGTCCGACTCCGGCGCCCACCAGAATCCGCGCGAACGCCCCATTTCCTCGGCCGCGATGAACTCGGCGAGCCCGTAGGTGACCTGATCGGCCTCCGGTTCGGCCAGCGCCCGGTCGTCCGCGCCCTCGGCGCCCGTCACCCGCAGCGCGCCCTGCGCCACGTACGCGATGTGCCGCCCGTCCGGCGCCGGACGCGGGTCGATCACCGGTGCGGGGACCCGGAGTTCGCGCGCCGTACCGGCCCGCAGCTCGGCTGTGAAAAGCCGCCCTGACAAGGCGAATGACGCCAACTCCACGGCTGCGTCGGTGGCATAGCCGACGATGCCGGCCCCGCCCTCCCGACTGCGCTCCCGGCGCGCTCGCTCCTCGGGCGAGAGCTGTTCCGAGGCGCCCTCCAGGAGGGCGTGCGGATCGGCCGCCAGGCGCTCGGCGCCGTCCGCCGGATCAAGGATCCACAGGGAGTTGGCCCGGTCCGTGCCGGAGCTCGAACGCAGGAACGCTACACGCGAACCGTCGGGTGCCACGGTGAACGCACGCGGCGCGCCGAGCGTGAACCGCTGCGTGCGGGCGTGCCGACGGGGAAAGGAGTCAGCCTCGGTCGTCATACCCCGACCATATTGGCCATGCGCCCCCTTGTGCGGCCGTGCGCCGAGCGATGCGCGAGCACGGATAGTTATGATCACTACCGCTGAGTGGGTATGAACCTGCTGGCGTGTGCATGAAATTGCTCTACTGATCTACACCTGAGTGACAACCCCCATAGTCCGAACCCCCCGCGTCCCTGGGATCTTTGGAGGTGAGCCGCCGTGGCACTCTCGATTTCGGCGGTGGTGCTGCTGGCGATCATCGTCTTCTTGTTGATCAAGAAGTCAGGTCTGAAGGGCGGTCATGCGGTCGTCTGCATGCTGCTCGGCTTCTACCTCGCCTCCTCGACCATCGCGCCCACGATCAGCGAGCTGACGACGAACGTCGCCAGCATGATCGGCAGCATCAAGTTCTGAGGCGACCTCGCGTCCGGTTGGATAGTTGCACTACCTTTCAGCCGTGGATCAGTTGACGCCGGGTGACCCGGGCCGTATCGGCCCGTACCGACTGATCGCCCGGCTGGGCGAGGGGGCATGGGGCTGGTCTACCTGGGGCGGTCCGAGGCCGGTCGCACCGTGGCCGTGAAGGTCGTGCAGACCGAGTACGCCGGGCATCCCGAGTTCCGCAGGCGCTTCGCCCGTGAGGTGGCCTCCGCCCGTCGGGTGGGCGGCAGTTGGACGGCCGACGTGCTCGACGCCGACCCCGAGGCCGCCGTCCCCTGGGTGGCGACCCAGTACATTCCGGGACCCGACCTGCACAGCGTGGTCGCCGAGGACTTCGGGCCGTTGCCCGAGCACTCGGTCCATGTGCTCGCGGGCCGTCTCGCCCTCGCCCTGCGGGCCGTGCACGAGGCGGGCCTGATCCATCGTGAACGCCGCAGGGCCTTCGGGATCTATGTCGCGGTCAGTGGCGGCGGCTCGGCACTCGCGATGCTCACGGCGGGATTCCTGCTGCAGGCCGTCGACTGGCGTGTGGGCCTGTACGCGTCCGTCCCCCTGGCCGGGCTCGCCCTGATCGTCGTGCTCACCCTGGTGCACGACCGGCCGGGCCGCACCGGCGCCCGCCTCGACGTGCTCGGCGTGCTGCTCGGCTCCGGTGGACTCGTCCTCCTCACGTACGGCCTCAACGAGATCGCCGGGGTCCTCGTGGGCGCCTCGCTCGGCTGGACCGAGCCGCGGTTCCTGGTCGTCCTGGCGGTCGGCGCCCTGCTGCTCGGGGCCTTCCTGTGGTGGCAGACCAGGACGTCGAGCCCGCTCGTCGCGCCGTACGTCCTGAAGGACCGCAGCCGCGTCGGCGGCTACCTCGTCATGCTCCTGTCCGGCACCGGTGTCGTCGGCCTCTTCGGCGCCCTGGGCTACTACCTGGTGGGCGTCCAGGGCTACCCCCCGATCAGGGTCGGCGGGGCGTTCGTGCCCCTGGCCGCCGCGATCGTCATCGGCGCCACCCAGGTCTCCGCCCGCCTGCTGCACCGCACCCCGCCCCGCGTCCTGATCGTGGCGGGTCTGGTGACGACGGTCCTCGGGCTGGTGCTCCTGACCGGCCTGAAGACCGACAGCGGCTACGCGACCCAGGTGCTGCCCGGCACGCTCCTCGTCGGTCTCGGCACCGGCATCGCGCTCATGCCGGTCTTCGCCCTCGCGGCCGACGCCGTGGCCCCGCAGCACTCCGGCGGGGCGTCGGCCGCCGTCACCGCGACCCAGCACCTGGGCGAGGCGTTCGGCTCGGCGGTGGTCGCCGGTGTCCTCTTCGCTCACCTCGGCGGATCCGAATGGACCGGCGCGGCGATGCTGCGCGGCTGCACCGCCGCCTTCTGGTGGGCGGCCGGCGGCGCCCTGCTCGCGGCTCTCCTCGCCGGCCTGCTGGTCACGGCCGGGCGGCCCGAGGAGGAGTAGCCGACGGCGACCCGTAAGGAGGTGGCCGAGGGAAGCGCCGCCGCCTCGTAGGGTGGTCCCATGACGGAACTGCCCTCCCCCGACCTTCGGCCGGGTGGACCCCCATCGCGCTGCGCGCGCCGTCTGCTGCTGGTGCACGCGCACCCGGACGACGAGTCGATCAACAACGGCGCGACCATGGCCAGGTATGCGGCTGAGGGTGTCCATGTGACCCTGGTCACCTGCACCCTGGGGGAGCGCGGCGAGGTCATCCCGCCCGAGCTGCGGCATCTGACCGGCGCCGCGCTGGGCGCGCACCGGCGCGGCGAGCTGAGCGCCGCCCTGCGTGAGCTGGGCGTCGCCGACCTGCGGCTGCTCGGCGGAGCGGGGCGCTACGGCGACTCCGGCATGATGGGCATTCCCGACAACGAGGACCCCGCCTGCTTCTGGCAGGCCGACCCGGACGAGGCCGCCCGGTCGCTCGGCGAGGTGATCCTGGAGGTCCGCCCGCAGGTCCTCGTCGCGTACGACGACAACGGCGGGTACGGCCACCCGGACCACATCCAGGCCCACCGCGTGGCCATGCGAGCCGTCGACCTCGCGGCCGAACAGGGCCACCGGATCGAGAAGGTCTACTGGAACCGCGTCCCGCGCTCCGTGGCCGAGGCCGCCTTCGCCCGGCTCCAGGACGAGCTGCCGAGCCTCCCGTTCGCGAAGAGCGCCTCCCTGGCCGACGTGCCCGGCGTGGTCGACGACGAGCGGATCACCACCGCGGTCGACGGCAGCGCCCACGCCGCCGCCAAGGCCGCCGCGATGCGTGCCCACGCCACCCAGATCGACGTGGCCGAGCCGTACTTCGCGCTCTCCAACGAACTCGCCCAGCCGCTGTTCACCACCGAGTACTACGAGTTGGTGCGCGGGCGGGCGGAGCCCGGGGAGACCGACCTGTTCGCCGGCATCGCCACCGGGGAGGCGTCATGAGCACCGCCGGACGCGGTTCGATGCTGGCCCAGCCGATGCGGCGGCCCTCGGCCGGGCGGATGGCCGCCTACCTCGGGCTGTTCCTGCTCGGCGCGATCGTCGGGATCGCCGGGGCCCTGGTCCAGGCCGCCTGGTTCCCGGGCGGGCTGCTGCTCGCTCTCGCGGGCGCCGGCGGGCTGTTCCTCGGCGGGGCGTACGCGCTCGGCGGCCGGGCCGGGGCGGTCGCGCCGGTGGCCGGCTGGATCGTCACCGTCGTCCTGCTCACCTCCACCCGCCCCGAGGGCGACTTCCTGTTCGGCGCGGGAGTCGGCTCCTACCTCTTTCTGCTCGGCGGCATGGCCCTGGCTGTGATCTGCGCCACGCTTGCGCCCGGACGGCAACCCGTCGACGGTCCCGTCCGACTTGGCAAGTGACGTACCACTTCGCCGTGCGGCGCACGTGCGAGTCCGGTGTGGGTTTCCTCGGCGGTCATGGGATACGCGCCAGACGTGGCCAGTATGGTGGTGCGCGCCGCCGAGCTGCCCGCTGAGGTCGTAACGGGCGGCGGAGCCAACCGGGAGAACCTGCCTTGAGTCGTGAAACTGACACTCCGTCCTCCGGGCCCAACGGGTCCGGTGGAGCCGCATACCCCTCGGGGACGCCGCCGTACGGAACCCCCATGGCTTCCGACGCCGGAGCGGACGCGGGCCGTTCGGCCACCCCGCCCGAGGAACGCAAGACCGAGACCACGCTGACGACGCGGATCCGGATCAACATCCCCGGATCCCGGCCCATCCCGCCGGTCGTCGTGCGCAAGCCCGTCGGCGACGGCGAGGCCGTCGCGGACGACTCCGGCGCCGACACGCGGCCGGCCCCCGCCGCCGCGATGTCCACCGGCACCGTCGAATCCCCCGCCGAGCCCGCCCCGCAGGCCGAGGAGAAGCGCAGCGACTGGTTCGCGCCCCGCAAGTCCGGCGCCCCCAAGGGCGGTCCGGGCTCCGGCGGCACGAACGGCGCCGGGACGCCCGGCGGTTCCGCCGCCGCGCAGAGCAAGCCGAGCGCCCAGCCGAGCGGTCCGAGCGGCTCGGGTGCCGGCGGCACCCGACCCGGCGGCACCCGCCCCGGTGGAGTGGTCGGCTCCATGAGCATGCCCGGCGGCTCCCGCCCCGGCGGTACGAACGGCTCGGGCCTGCCCAGCGCCACCGGCGGCCCCGTGGCTCCGGGGCACGGCGGCGGCACCGGCTCCTTCGACGTGACCGAGGCGCTGGCCGCGGGCCCGCGCGGCGGCTCCCGCCCCGGCGCGACCGGCGGCGGCGAACCGAGCCGCGACGACCTGCCGTACTTCGCGGAGAGCGGCGGCACGAGCGGAATCGGCGGCGGCACCCCCGGCGCGAGCGCGTCCGGCGGCCCCGGCGGTCCCAGCGGCTTCAACGGGCCGAACGGCCAGAGCGGCCGCGGCCCGCAGGGCCCCGCGGGCCCGACCGGCGGACCGGTCACCGGCGACGGACCGTTCGTCCCGCCGGCCCCTCCGCGGAGCTCGCTCAGCGACCTGGACCGGGACCTCGTCGGCGAGTCCTTCGACTCTCCGGGCGGCTACGACACCGGCAGTCACCAGGTGCCCGGTGGCTATGACACCGGTAGCCACCATCTGCCCGGCGGCTATGACACCGGCAGTCATCAGCGGCCCGGCGGCTACGACACCGGCAGTCACCCCCTGCCCGGCGGCGCGAACGGCCCCGCAGGCCAGGGCGGTCCGCTCGCCACCGGCGCCTTCTCCGGCCCCGGCACGGCACCCGGCGGCGGCCTCAGCGACGACACCGCGATCCTCACCCCGCAGAAGCCGGCCCCCGAACCGGGCACGCCCGGCTACCGCGCCCCGGACAACGTCTCCGGACACACCGTCACCAGCGGTATCCCGGTCGTCCCGTCCGCCGGGAACGCCCCGTTCGGTGTCGGCGCGCACCCGGACGGCCCGGTGCCGCACACGGCACCCAAGCTGCCCGAACCGGCCCCGCAGCCCAAGGCCGCGGCCAAGCCGAAGAAGAAGGGCCGCAGCAAGGTCGTACTGCTCGGCGTCGGCGTGTTCGTCCTCGCGGGCGGTGCCTACGGCGCCGGCCTGCTGATGAACCACACCGATGTGCCCAAGGGCACCACCGTGCTCGGCGTCGACATCGGCGGCGGCACCCGCGACGAGGCCGTCAAGAAGCTCGACGACGCCTTCGGCAGCCGCGTCAACAAGCCGCTGCAGCTCTCCGTGGGCGGCCGGACGGTGTCCCTGACGCCTCAGAACGCGGGCCTGCAGTTCGACTTCCAGAGCACCGTGAGCGAGGCCGCGAAGAGCGACTACAACCCGCTCTCCGTGATCGGCTCCCTCTTCGGCCAGAAGCGCGAGGTCGAGCCGGTCATGCCGGTCGACGACGAGAAGCTCCAGGCCGCGCTCGAACAGGCCGGCGGCGGCTCGGGCTCCGGCGCGGTCGCCGACGGCGGCATCACGTTCAAGGCCGGCAAGGCCGTGGCCGTCTACGGCAAGGCGGGCAAGGCCATCGACGCGGCCCGGTCGACCCAGGCGGTCGAACAGGCGTACCGCACGCTGGTGGAGACGGACAAGGCGACCCCGGTGGCCGTGCCGACTACCACCAAGCAGCCCACGGTCTCGAACGCCGAGGTCGACCGCGAGATGAAGGCCTTCGCCGAACCGGCGATGTCGGCCCGCGTCACGGTCCAGACGGACGCGGCGCACTCGGTCCCGCTGAGCCCCCAGAACTCGCTGTGGAAGTTCCTCAGGGTCGAGGCCACTCCCGACGGCAAGCTGACCGACAAGCCCGACCTGGTGGCCCTGAAGCAGCTGTACGGCCAGGCCTTCGACGGCGTGCTCATCACCCGGGCCAACGGCAAGAAGACGGCCGTCACACCGCAGGACGTCTACGTCGCCCTGCGCCAGGCGCTGATGAGCAAGACCAACCGGGTCGCGGTCATTCCCACGAACCCGAGCTAGCGCGACCGGCAGGGGGCGTCCGCCGGGCACCCCCCGCACGCGTGTCACCCGCACCGCATGACATCTGTCATCCGGCAGTCGGGACCGCCGACACTGCCGCCTCCGGGGCCTGCACGGCCAGCATGGTGGGCATGACAACGACAGCGGCACCGGCCACCACCACCCCGGTGGTCGGGTTCGACCAGGTGACCAAGACGTACGGGAGCGTACGAGCCGTCGACGGGCTCTCGCTCCAGCTGTACCCGGGCGAGACCGTCGCCCTCCTCGGCCCGAACGGGGCCGGCAAGTCCACCACCCTCGACCTGCTCCTCGGCCTCAAGCAGGCCGACGGCGGCACGGTGAGCGTGTTCGGGACCAGCCCGCGCGAGGCGATCGTCGCCGGACGGGTCGGGGCCATGCTGCAGAGCGGCGGGCTGATGGACGAGGTCACCGTCGCCGAGCTGGTGAAGCTGGCCTGCTCGCTGCACCCGAAGCCGTACAAGCCCGCGGACGTCCTCGCCCGCGCGAGCCTCACGCAGATCGCCGACCGCAAGGTCAACAAGCTCTCCGGCGGCCAGGCCCAGCGCGTCCGCTTCGCGCTCGCCACCGCGGGCGACAGCGATCTGATCGTCCTGGACGAGCCGACCACCGGCATGGACGTCTCCGCCCGCCAGGCCTTCTGGGCCACCATGCGCGAGCAGGCCGACCAGGGCCGCACGGTCCTCTTCGCCACCCACTACCTCGAAGAGGCCGACGCCATCGCCGACCGCGTGCTCGTGCTGCACCGCGGCCGCCTCCTCGCCGACGGCACCGCCGCCGAGATCAAGGCCAAGGCGGGCGCCCGCCGGGTCTCCTTCGACCTGGAGGGGACCATCGACGAGGCGGCCCTGCGCGGCCTGCCCTTCCTCACCTCCCTCGATGTGTCGGGCCAGACCGTCCGCATCCAGTCCTCGGACGCCGACGCGACCGTCCACGCCCTGTACGGCCTCGGCGTCTACCCCCGCAACCTCGAAGTCGCCGGTCTCGGCCTGGAGCAGGCCTTCGTCGCCATCACGGAGGCCGAGGAGGCCAAGCAGTCATGAGCAGCCTGATCAAGCTCGAACTCGCCCGCGCCCTGCGCAACCGCAAGTTCCTGTTCTTCTCGGTGATCTACCCCTCGGCCCTGTTCCTGCTCATCGCGGGCAACGCCGACTCCAAGACGAAGATCGACGGCTCCGGCCTCACCCTGCCGACCTACATGATGGTCTCCATGGCCTCCTTCGGTGCGCTGACCGCCGTCCTGATGGGCAACAGCGAGCGCATCGCCAAGGAGCGCGAGAGCGGCTGGGTACGGCAGCTCCGGCTGACCACCCTCCCGGGGCGCGGCTACGTCCTCGCCAAGACCGCCAGCGCGGCCGTCGTCAGCCTTCCGTCGATCGTCATCGTCTTCGTCGTCGCCGCGGCCGTGAAGGACGTACGACTCGACGCCTGGCAGTGGCTCGCCCTCACCGGCGCCATCTGGGCCGGCAGCCTCGTCTTCGCCGCGCTCGGCGTCGCCATCGGCTACCTCGCCACCGGGGACGCGGTCCGCCCGATCACGATGATCACTTACTTCGGCATGTCGATGCTGGGCGGCCTGTGGATGCCGACCACCACCTTCCCGCAGTGGCTCCAGGACATCGCCAAGTGGCTCCCCACGCACGCGTACGCTGCTCTGGGGCGGGCGATCGAACAGAGCCAGGCCCCGGAAGCCCAGGACATCGCCATCCTCGTCGTCTCCTTCGTCCTCTTCGCGGGCGGCGCGGCCTGGCTGTACCGGAAGGACACGCTGAAGGCGTGAGCACGATGACGGAAGACCGGACGGCCTACGCCCCCGAGCACACGCCCGTGGGCTGGCCGGCCCGCAACCGGCGCGAGCTGCTGGTCAGGGTGCTGTGGATCGGCGTCTGGCTGGTCTTTCTCCGAGGGCCGGTCGACGACCTGATCAACGGCGGGCACACCACCGCCGCCGTTGTGGCCGGCTCGCTCGGTCTCGCCGCCTTCGTCGGGGTCTATCTGACGCTGGTCTTCCGCAACATCGGCCGGCCGTTCGCCGCGAGAGTCGTGCTCACCCTGGGCGGCATCCTCGGCATCCTCGCCCCCGTACTGGCCTACACCCTCGGCAGCGCCTGGCTGGGCCTCTTCGTCTACCTGTCGGTCGCCTGGGGCGCCACCCTGCCACTGCGGGCCGCCTACTGGGCCATCCCGGCCTCGGCCGTGGTGATGTACTTGATCGGCCTGCACTCCGGCGAGAGCGATGCACAGGACCTGTTCCTGCTGGTCCTGCTCATCGGGTTCGCGATGACCGGCGTCGGCCAACTGGTGCGGACCACCATCGAGTTGCGCAAGGCCCGGGCCACCGTCGCCCAGCTCGCCGCCAACGAGGAGCGGCTGCGCCTCGCCCGCGACCTGCACGACCTGCTGGGCCACTCGCTCTCGCTGATCACGCTGAAGAGCGAGCTGGCCGGCCGGATGCTGCCCGGTCACCCGGACAAGGCCGCCCAGCAGGTCGCCGACATCGAACAGGTCAGCCGCCAGGCCCTGGTCGACGTCCGCGAGGCCGTCACCGGCTACCGCCGCCCCCGCCTCGCCGCCGAACTCGCCGGCACCCAGGTCGCGCTGACCGCCGCCGGGGTGGTGGCCGAGGTGCCCGGGGAACCCGACCTCGACGGCATCCCCGAGGAGGCCGAGTCCGCCCTCGCCTGGGCGCTGCGCGAGGCGGTCACCAACGTGGTCCGGCACAGCGGCGCCGACCGGTGCGTCGTACAGGTCCTGCGTCGCCACACCCTGGACGGGCCGGTCCTCGAACTCTGCGTCGAGGACAACGGATCCGGCGGTTCCGGCAACGGCCCGGGCAACGGTCTGACCGGCCTGACCGAGCGGCTGGAGAAGGCCGGCGGCACGCTGGAGGCGGGCCGGGTCAAGCACGGTTTCCGGCTGGTCGCCCGGGTGCCGGTGGCCGCCTCGGCGGACTAGGGCGGGGGCACTAGGATCCGGGGCATGACGAGCATGATCAAGGTCCTCCTGGCCGAGGACCAGTCGATGGTCCGCGAGGCGCTGGCCGCCCTGCTCGGCCTGGAGGACGACATCGAGGTCGTCGCCCAGGTCGCGCGCGGGGACGAGGTGCTGGCGGCCGTCGGCGCGCACGGCGTCGACGTGGCGCTGCTCGACATCGAGATGCCCGGCTGCACCGGCATCGAGGCGGCGGCCCGCGTGCACCGCGAGTACCCCGCGGTCAAGCTCGTCGTCCTCACCACCTTCGGCCGCCCCGGCTATCTGCGCAGCGCCATGGAGGCGGGCGCCGACGCGTTCCTCGTCAAGGACGCACCGGCCGCCCAACTCGCCGACGCGGTCCGCAAGGTGCTGTCCGGGGAACGGGTCATCGATCCCACCCTGGCCGCGGCCGCGCTGGCCGAGGGCGCCAACCCCCTCACCGACCGGGAGCGCGAGGTGCTCCGCGCAGCGGCCGACGGCTCCACCAACGCGGAGCTGGCCCAGGCCCTCCACCTCTCCCAGGGCACGGTCCGCAACTACCTCTCCACGGCCATCCAGAAGCTCGCGGTACGGAACCGGGCGGAAGCGGTGCGGATCGCGCGGGAGAAGGGCTGGCTCTGAGGGCTCAGTTGAGCATCGACCGGGCCGAGTGGGCCTGCTGCCGCACCTTCCGGGCGGCCGACTCGTCGACGACCTCGATCAGGTGGGCGTACGTGTCCAGCTCCTCGGCCCCCGCCGCGAACTCACCGCGCTGCACCAGCAGCTGACCCCGCTCGTAGCGCAGCCGAGCCGGATGCGCGGGCAGCAGCAGGCTCAACTCCACGGCCCGCAGCGCGACGTCCGAGCGCTCGGGCCGGGCCGAGGCCCACGCCCGGATGTTGTTCAGGATGCGCTGCACGACCTCCAGGGACGTCGCGGGCACCAGCATCGACGGCTGCAGCGGCGCCCCCGTGGCCCCCACCACGAGCAGCTCGGCATCCGCCCCGGTCAGCACCTTCCCGCCGTCGAACGGATCGGCCAGCACCTGCTCCTCCGCCGCCCCGAACCCGACCACGAAGTGACCCGGCAGCGCGACCCCGTACACCGGGGCGCCCGCCCGTCTCGCCACCTCCATCCACACCACCGACAGCAGGATCGGCAGCCCGCGCCGCCGCCGCAGCACCTCGTGCAGCAGCGAGCACTCCAGCCGCTGGTAGTCGGACGGGGTCCCGTGGAACTCGTAGCGCTCACCCAGCAGCCGGCACAGCGCCTGCGCCCACGCGAGCGGCCCGCCCGGCCGGTACGGCAGCAGCCCGGCCAGCCGGTCCAGCTCCAGCTGCGCCGTGTCCATCCCGGCCTCGTCCAGCGTCCCGTCCGCCTCGGCACCGATCAGCAGACACAGCGCCGACAGATCCGGCCGCTCCGACCGCGCCTCCTCCCCGAACCGCCGCCGCACCTCGGCGGACCGCTCCGGCGGGGGCGGATACGGAGGCGGAAGGTAACGGTGCTGCATGCCTGGCTCATGCCCGTCCACAGCGATCCCTACGACCGTTCGACGCGAGTGTTCTGCGGAGCCGGGTGCGGGTGCTCGTCGCCGCTCTCCTCCGGCGCCCGGTAGTGGTGGTACGTGTGGTGCGGGGCGAAGCCGAGGGCGGCGTACAGGGCGCGGGCCGCCTCGTTGTCGTCCTCCACCTGGAGCCAGGCCGCCGAGGCCCCCTCGTCCAGGGCGCGGCGGGCCAGCGCGGCCATCACCTCGGTGGCCAGCCCCTGCCGTCGCCGGGCGGGATCGACCTCGACGGCGGCGAAACCGGCCCAGCGTCCGTCCACCACACACCGCCCGATCGCCGCCGGCGGCTCCCCGGCCGCACCGGGCACGGTCGCGAACCACACCGAGGGTCCGCTGTTCAGCACCCGCAGGGCCACCTCGCTCACCCCCTTGCGCTGGTACCGCGCGAGCCACGCCTCGTCCGCCTCCCGGGACAGCTCCACCCCGGTGCCCTCGGCCCGGTCCGCGACCGGCGCCAGCGCCCCGATCCACAGCTCCGCGGTCACCTCCCGCACCCAGCCGCGCCGCTCCAGCTCCGCGCACAGCAGCTCCTGCGTGCCCTCGGCCCCGGTGGCGGTCTGCACATACGCGGGCAGGCCGCGCTCGGCGTACCAGCGTCGTACGGTCCCCAGCGCCGCGTCGAGCGGAAGTCCCGGGTCACCGAGCGGCAGCACACTGTTGGCCCGCCGTGTGAACCCGCCCGCGGCGCGCAGCTCCCACTCGCCGAGCGACTCGCTCTCCACCGGCCGCCACGCGCGCGCGGCGATCCGCGCCAGCTCCGGGTAGCTCGCGGCCGGACCCCGGCGGCGGGCCGGCGCGGCCGGCACCACCTTGCCCGCGACCAGCACGGACTCCGGGATCCGGACACTCCGTCCGTCCCGCTGTGTGATCATGAGCACGCCGTCGTCCCATGATGTGAGAACACCCACCGTGTCGGTGAACTTCTCCGCCGCCACTCCAGGTTCGCTCAAGCGCCGCACCGAGACCCGTTTGCCCACGTCAGCAGCGGTGATACGGACCTCGAGGCGCCCTTTCGCCGAGATTTCCACTGGTCAGTTCACCCCTCCTGTATGGATCACGCCCCGGAACGGAGATACTAGGGGCGGGCATCGACGACGCCGCGCTCCCGCGCGCCAGGCGGCGGAGCCTATGGAGGCCCGCCGGCGCCCTATCGAGGAGGAACGACAGCGTGACTTACGTCATTGCGCAGCCTTGTGTCGACGTCAAGGACAAGGCGTGCATCGAGGAGTGCCCGGTCGACTGCATCTACGAGGGCTCCAGGTCCTTGTACATCCACCCGGACGAATGCGTCGACTGTGGTGCCTGTGAGCCGGTCTGCCCGGTTGAGGCGATCTTCTACGAGGACGACACTCCGGAGGAGTGGAAGGACTACTACAAGGCGAACGTCGAGTTCTTCGACGAACTGGGCTCTCCCGGTGGGGCCAGCAAGCTGGGTCTGATCGAGCGCGACCACCCCTTCATTGCCGCGCTGCCGCCGCAGGCCTAGTCACGTTCGAGCGGCCCAGCGGCCCGCCACCTTCCCCCGAGCTCTGGGCCTCGCCCGAGCGGGGGACCCCATCGCCTCGGCCCGCACGGCCCGATCGCCCAGATCACGCCGTGCGGGACCGAGGCGTTTGCCGTACCGACGAAAGCGAGCAAGATCCCGTGTCCGCAGTCTCCGACCGTCTTCCGACGTTCCCCTGGGACAAGCTTGAGCCGTACAAGAAGACGGCCGCCGCGCACCCGGACGGCATCGTCGATCTGTCCGTCGGTACCCCGGTCGACCCGGTCCCCGAACTGATCCAGAAGGCTCTGGTCGACGCGGCCGACTCGCCCGGCTACCCGACGGTCTGGGGCACCCCCGCGCTGCGTGACGCGATCACCGGCTGGCTGGAGCGCCGTCTGGGCGCCCGTGGGGTCACCCACCGCCATGTCCTGCCGATCGTCGGCTCCAAGGAACTGGTCGCCTGGCTGCCGACCCAGCTGGGCCTCGGCCCCGGCGACAAGGTTGCCTACCCGCGCCTGGCGTACCCGACCTACGAGGTGGGCGCCCGGCTGGCCCGCGCCGCGTACGAGGTCTACGACGACCCGCGCGAGCTGGACCCGGCGAACCTGAAGCTCCTCTGGCTGAACTCGCCCTCCAACCCCACCGGCAAGGTCCTGTCCAAGGACGAGCTGACCGGCATCGTCGCCTGGGCCCGCGAGCACGGCGTCCTGCTCGTCTCCGACGAGTGCTACCTGGAGCTGGGCTGGGAGGCCGACCCGGTCTCGGTCCTGCACCCCGACGTCAACGGCGGCTCCTACGACGGCATCCTCGCCGTCCACTCCCTCTCCAAGCGGTCCAACCTGGCCGGCTACCGCGCCGCCTTCGTGGCCGGCGACCCGGCGGTCCTGGGGCCCCTCCTGGAGATCCGCAAGCACGGCGGCATGATGACCTCGGCGCCGACGCAGGCGGCGGTGGTGGCGGCCCTGGGCGACGACGAGCACGTCCACGTCCAGCGCGAGCGCTACGCGGCCCGCCGCGCCCTCCTGCGCGAAGCCCTCCAGAACCACGGCTTCCGCATCGAACACAGCGAGGCCAGCCTCTACCTCTGGGCGACCCGGGACGAGTCCTGCTGGACCACGGTGTCCCACCTGGCCGACCTCGGCATCCTCGTGGCCCCGGGCGACTTCTACGGCGAGGCGGGCGAGAACTTCGTACGAGTGGCCTTCACAGCAACGGACGAGAGGGTCCGCGCAGCGGTGGCCCGCCTGACGACGTAGCCGCCCCGGCCGCAGCCGCCGCCGTCGCTCCTGCTGCGGCAGTGGCTGCCAGCGCCGCAGTTGGCGCCGTTGCTCCCACCGCCTCGGCCCCAGCCGTCGCTCCCGCCGCGGCAGCAGCTACCGCCACCACCGCAACCACCGGCGCCGCAGCAGCTACGGCTGGTGCTCCCACAGCCGCCTCCGCAGCCCCAGCCGTCGCTTCCGCCGTGGCAGCAGCTACTGCCACCGCCGCCGCAGCGAACGCTGGTGCTCCCGTAGCCGCCGCCCCAGCCGCTGCTCCCGCCGCGGCAGTGCCTGCCGCCACCGCCGCCGCCCACCGTCGCAGCCACCGCCGCCGCTCCCGCCGCCGCCGCTCCCGCCACCGCCGCCGCTCCCGCCACCGCCCTCCAGCCGCTTGCGCCGCCGCCGCTACCGCCGCCACCGCCGTGGGCAGTCGTTCCGCAGGGCGGAACGGGTGGGCACGGCCCGCAGCGCCGGGCACGGCTTGAGCACGGCCCGGCCCCTGCCGACGCAGGCAAAAGGCGACGGGGCCCAGGGGAACTCCCCGGACCCCGTCGCTGTAACCGGACCTCAGCCGCCCAGCGGCAGACCCTGCGCGGGAAGAGATGACGTGGGCAGGGACGACGTGGGCAGGGACGACGTGGGCAGGGACGACGTGGGCAGCCCACCCTTGGTGAGACCCTCCGTCGGCAGCCCGCCCTTCGTCACGCCGGCCGCGGTGTTCCCGAGGGCACCCGCCGCGGTCCCGGTCGCGTCCCCCGCGGCCTTCTGCACCGCAGGCGTCGCCTTGTGCACGGCACCACCGCCGGTCCTGCCCGCGGCCGGCACCGCCTGCTTGACCGCCTTGCCGCCCGCGTTACCCGCCAGATCGGTGACGTGCTGCGCCGCACCGTCGACGGTGCTGCCGACGTGCGCCCCGTCCAGGGCGGTCACACCGCCGAGGTTCGCGGGCGCAGCCGGCAGGTTCGTGGCCGCGCCGGCAGAGCCGGCCGCACCGACCCCGGCGGCCGCTCCCGCTGCGACGAGCAGCGCGGCACGAGCGATCCGGCGGGTCAGAGGGAGGGACATGATGCTCCATTCGACGGGTGGAGAACGGTGAATGTGTCCGGACTCGGACGCCGTGACTACCGACTCGAAGCCGATGAAGGTTGCGGAGGCCAAAGGTAAAGAATGGATAACGCATCGCATTATCGTTTGTGGATAAAAACGGGCAAAGAACGCCGCCGTGCGATCCCGCAGAATCCTTACAGCCCTTGATTTTCAAGGGATCCCGAATCCACGCCGAAATCCACGGGAAAACACGCCCACCCCGAAGCCGCACAACCCGGCCGAGTGAGCCCCCGTACTACTGTCCGGTGATGATCCGAACCGCCCCGGCGGACTTCTCCGCCCCCGCGGCCCCCTGCGTGCCGGCCGTGCGCCACTGACCGCCGTTGCTCCCGGCGGTCCACTCCCGCCCCGCGTACGCCACCCGCTGGATGTGCAGGGACGAGGAGTTGGCCACGGCCCATTGCGCCAGCTGCCAGCCCCGCTCCCGCTCGTCGCGCCCGGCGGTGTCCGTCCGGCGGCCCTCGGGCACCGGCACGGTCACGGTGCGCCCGTGCGCCGTCGCGGTCACACTCGGGGACGGCGACGGCGACGGAACCTCCGTACCGCCCACCTCCGCCCCGGTCTCCTGCAGCGCGTCCCGCCCGAAGTCCCGCACCAGCGCGGCCCGTACCGCGTCGGGCCCGGTCGCCTCGGCCGTACGCTCCGGGCGCCCGTCGCACGTCAGCGTGGCCGCCGAGCGCCCGGTCAGCGCGGCCGCCAGCAGCGTGGCGTCCGGCTCGTGCTTGGCGTACGCCTCCGGATAGCCGCTGCGCTGCACCCGCTGGGCGGCCACCGTCAGCGGAAGGTCGGTGTAGTCGGGCACCCTGGCCAGGTGCGCGTAGAAGATGCCCGCCGCGTACGCCGGGTCCATGACCTGCTGCTCGGTGCCCCAGCCCTGCGAGGGCCGCTGCTGGAACAGACCCAGGGAATCCCGGTCGCCATGCTGGATGTTGCGCAGGCCCGACTCCTGGATGGCGGTCGCCAGCGCGATGGCCACCGCCCGCTCGGGCATGCCCCGCCCGGTGCCGACGGCGGCGATCGTCGCCGCGTTCACCGCCTGCTCGGGCGTGAACTCGTACGACGTCCCGTCAGCCGTGCCGGAGACCACTCTGCAGCCTCTCGCGCCCGGGCCTCCGGTGACGTACTGCACCACGAGATAGGCGGCGACGCCGCACAGGACCAGGAGGGCCGCACCGATACGGACGAGGCGGCCGCGGCGCTTGGGGCGAGTGGGGGACGGCTCTGGCACGCGTACAAGGTACTGGAGGCCTCCCCGCCCCTCACGCCCGGTCCGCCGAGCGCAGCGCCCACCGATACCCGGCGTGCGTGCGCGCTAGGGTCGGGACCATGGCCGACACCTCGCTTGACCTCACGCTGGACGCCGCCGCGCTCACCGCACAACTCGTGGACTTCCCTTCCGAGAGCGGCGCCGAGAAGCCCCTCGCGGACGCCATCGAGACCGCCCTGCGTGCCCTGCCGCACCTCACCGTCGACCGGTACGGCAACAACGTGATCGCCCGGACGAACCTGGGCCGTGCGGAGCGGGTCATCCTGGCCGGCCACATCGACACCGTGCCCATCGCGGACAACGTCCCGTCCCGGCTGGACGAGGACGGCGTGCTCTGGGGCTGCGGCACCTGCGACATGAAGTCCGGCGTGGCGGTGCAGCTGCGCATCGCGGCCATGGTTCCCGCCCCCAACCGCGACCTGACCTTCGTGTTCTACGACAACGAGGAGGTCGCCGCCGAGCGCAACGGCCTCAAGCACGTCGCCGAGGCCCACCCGGACTGGCTGCAGGGCGACTTCGCGGTCCTCCTGGAGCCCTCCGACGGCCAGGTCGAGGGCGGCTGCCAGGGCACGCTGCGGGTCCTCCTGAAGACCACCGGCGAGCGGGCCCACTCGGCGCGCAGCTGGATGGGCTCCAACGCCATCCACGCGGCGGCCCCCATCCTGGCCAGGCTGGCCTCCTACCAGCCCCGCTACCCGCTCATCGACGGCCTGGAGTACCGCGAGGGCCTGAACGCGGTCCGCGTCACCGGCGGAGTCGCCGGCAACGTCATCCCGGACGAGTGCGTGGTGAGCGTGAACTTCCGTTACGCCCCCGACCGCACCGAGGAGGAGGCGATCGCGCACGTCCACGAGGTGTTCGCGGACTGCGGCGTGTCCGAGTTCGTCGTCGACGACCACAGCCCCGGCGCGCTGCCCGGCCTCTCCCACCCGGCCGCGGCCGCCTTCATCGAGGCGGTGGGCGGCACCCCGCAGCCCAAGTACGGCTGGACGGACGTCTCCCGTTTCTCCGCGCTCGGCGTTCCGGCCGTCAACTACGGTCCCGGCAACCCGCACTTGGCGCACAAGCGCGACGAACGGGTCGAGGTGGTCAAGATCCTGGCGGGCGAGGAACGGCTGCGCACCTGGCTCACGGCATAAAGGTTCCCGTACGCCGCTTCACGGCGGACACGCATACGTCCCCCCTCCGTAACCCGCGTAGATCTAGTCTGAGGTCGAACTACCGGCAAGCGGAGGGAGCGCACATGGCTACCGGAAACCCCGAGGGGAAGAAGCAGCCGCCGGACGAGCAACGGCTCGGCCCGGTCCTCCGACGGCGCAGTCAGGTCACGGCCAGTACGACCGACCAGCGGCTGCTCGACGCGGGCGGGCCGTCCGACTGGGTCCACACCGACCCGTGGCGGGTTCTGCGGATCCAGTCGGAGTTCATCGAGGGCTTCGGCACGCTGGCCGAACTTCCCCCCGCCATCAGCGTGTTCGGCTCCGCGCGGACGCCGGTGGACTCGTCCGAGTACGACGCCGGGGTGCGGCTGGGCCGAGGGCTCGTCGAGGCCGGCTGGGCCGTGATCACGGGCGGTGGCCCCGGGGCGATGGAGGCGGCCAACAAGGGTGCGCTGGAGGCGGGTGGCATCTCGGTGGGCCTCGGCATCGAGCTGCCCTTCGAGCAAGGGCTCAACCCCTACGTCGACATCGGGCTCAACTTCCGGTACTTCTTCGTCCGCAAGATGATGTTCGTCAAGTACGCGCAGGGTTTCGTCGTCCTCCCGGGCGGCCTCGGCACCCTCGACGAACTCTTCGAGGCCCTCACCCTCGTCCAGACCCAGAAGGTCACCCGCTTCCCGATCGTCCTTTTCGGCAGCGAGTACTGGGGCGGCCTGGTGGACTGGCTGCAGAACACCCTGGTGGCCCAGGGCAAGGCCGCCGAGAAGGACCTGCTCCTGTTCCACGTGACCGACGAGGTCGAAGAAGCGGTGGCCCTGGTCTCGAAGGAGGCGGCCCGCTGACCCCGCCCCCGGGGGCTCCGCCCCCGGGGGTCAGGCCAGGCCTCGTCTGGCGACCGCGGGGGCCCGGTGGCCGGCGATCGACGCCACCATGTCGAGCACTTGGCGGGTCTCGGCCACCTCGTGGACCCGGTACACCTGCGCCCCGAGCCACGCCGACACCGCGGTGGTCGCCAGCGTCCCGATCAACCGCCCCTTCACCGGGCGGTCCAACGTCTCGCCCACGAAGTCCTTGTTGGACAGGGACACCAGCACCGGCCACCCCGTGGCGACCATCTCGTCCAGCCGCCGCGTCGCCTCGAGGCTGTGCCGCGTGTTCTTCCCGAAGTCGTGCCCCGGATCGATCAGCACCGACTCCCGGGGCACCCCCAGCGAGACGGCCCGCTCGGCCAGCCCCACGGTCACCTTCAGGATGTCGTCCATGACGTCGTCGTACGTCACCCGATGCGGCCGGGTCCGCGGCTGGACCCCACCCGCGTGCGTGCACACCAGCCCGACCCCGTACCGCGCGGCAACCTCCGCGAGCCCCGGATCGACCCCGCCCCACGCGTCGTTCAGCAGGTCCGCCCCCGCCTCGCACACCGCCTCGCCGACCTCGGCCCGCCAGGTGTCCACACTGATGATCACGTCCGGGAAGCGACGTCGTACCTCCGCGACGAACCCGACCGTGCGCCGCGCCTCCTCCTCGGCCGTGACCTCCTCGCCCGGCCCGGCCTTCACCCCGCCGACGTCGATGATCGCGGCCCCCTCGGCCACCGCCTGCTCCACCCGAGCGAGCGCCGGCTCGTCGCGGAACGTCGCCCCCTGGTCGTAGAAGGAGTCCGGCGTCCGGTTCACGATCGCCATGATCACCGGCTCGTGGGGCCCGAATTCCCGCCTGCCCAGCCTGAGCATCCGCTGTGACCTCTCCTAGTACGTCCCGCAGTACGGCCGCCTGCGACCCTAACTGTCAGACTCGCATGGCACGATCGGAGCCTGACACATTCAGCTTCCGGCACAGCGTCGGGCGCAAGGAGCGTGGGGACCTCAGCGATGGTTATGTTCTTGTTCCTGGTCGTCGCCCTCGCCGTCGTGGTGGCCGCGGTGACACTCGCCGTGGTGAGCGGCGGTGAGAGCGCACCGCTGCCGGAGGCCGCCCCGGAGCGGCTGCAGGACCCGCTGCCCCCGGACCGCCCGGTCGGCAGCGCGGACATCGAGAGCGTGCGCTTCCCGCTCGTCCCGCGCGGCTACCGCATGGCGGACGTCGACGACGTCCTCACCCGCCTCGCCGCCGAACTCGCCGAGCGGGACGCCCGCATCGCCGACCTGGAGTCCGCGCTGGCCGGCGCCAGAGCGGCCGCCGCGCACGCCCGCCTGGAGCGGCCGGGCCAGGAGGGGCAGCGATGAGCGAGGGGACCGCCCTCGCCGGGCCGGACGGAGCGCTGCGCTGCCCGTGGGCCCTGTCCACCGAGGACTACGTGTCGTACCACGACGAGGAGTGGGGCCGCCCAGTCCACGGCGACGACGCCCTCTTCGAGCGGATCAGCCTGGAGGCCTTCCAGTCGGGCCTGTCCTGGATCACGATCCTGCGCCGCCGCCCGGGCTTCCGTACGGCCTTCGCGGGCTTCCGGATCGAGAAGGTCGCCGCGTTCACGGACGAGGACCGTGAGCGGCTGCTGGCCGACCCGGGCATCATCCGCAACCGCGCCAAGATCGACGCGACGGTCGCCAACGCGCGCGTGCTCGCCGACTGGGCGGAGGGCGAGCTGGACGAGTTCATCTGGTCCCACGCCCCCGACCCGGCCGCCCGCCCGGCCCCGAAGACCCTCGCCGACGTCCCCGCGGTCACCCCGGAGTCCACGGCCCTGTCGAAGGCGCTGAAGAAACGCGGCCTCAGATTCGTCGGCCCGACGACGGCGTACGCCCTGATGCAGGCGTGCGGGCTGGTGAACGACCACCTGGAAACGTGCGTGAGCCGCACCGACCAACCCGCCCGCTAGCTGCTGCGTGACCTCAGCGGCCCAGGTACTTCGGCTTCTCCTTGTTCACGAAGGCCTGCACGGCGATCGTGTGGTCCTCGGACCGGCCCGCCCGCGTCTGCAGCTCGTCCTCCTTCTCCAGGGTCTCGGCGAGGGAGTGCGTCATGCCGTAGGCGACCGCCTCCTTGAGCGCCGCGTAGGCCACGGTCGGGCCCTCGGCCAGGGCCCGGGCCACCTTCTCGCCCTCGGCCCGCAGCTCGGCGGCCGGCACCAGGCGGTTGGCGATGCCCAGCTCCAGCGCGTCCTGGGCGCTGATGCTGCGCGGGAAGAGCAGCAGGTCGGCGGCGCGGCCCGGGCCGACCACCCGCGGCAGCGTCCAGGAGATGCCGGAGTCCGCGGTCAGCGCGACACCCGCGAACGAGGTGTTGAACGCCGCCGTCTCGGCCACCACCCGGTAGTCCGCGGCGAGCGCGAAGCCGAAGCCCGCCCCGGCCGCGACCCCGTTCACCGCGGCGACCACCGGCTTCGGCGCCCCGGTCAGCGCCTTCACGATCGGGTTGTAGTGCTCCTTGACGGTGCTCATCGTCTGCCCGGACCCCGTCTCACGGTCCGCCACCAGCAGCCCGATGTGCTCCTTCAGATCCTGGCCCACGCAGAACGCCCGGTCGCCGGCCGCGGTCAGCAGGATCGCCCGTACGGCGGTGTCCCCGGCCGCGGATTCCGCCGCCTCCCTGAGGGCGACCTTCGTCGCGATGTTCAGCGCGTTCATCGCCTCGGGGCGGTTCAGCGTGATTGTCGCGAGTCCGTCGCTCACCTCGTAGAGCACGGTGTCGGCCATGGTGCATCCCCTCCGGTGTCGTCGCTGGTGACGTACCGCTCAGTACGCCCCTGTCCGAAGGACAGCATGGCGGAGATCACCGTCCATGGGCCGGACCGGACGTGTGACCTGCGTCAAAGAAAACCGGAGTGGAGTCGCCCGGAGAGCGTCCGCGGGGTGGCGCAGTATCGCAGCCACATCCCCGAATTGAGTGGTTTTGCTCGCGCGCGTTGCCCAAGCGATGCCGACTGATGTTGGTCATCGGGTCCTGAGATGCGGGATAATGGCTTGGAAGCAATGTGTTCGATGCCGGTGTCGCGCGTCCGCTCCGGACCGCGGCGTGCCCTCCCGGGCCGTCGGCAGATGATGAGCTGGTTTCAGGAAGGGGAACGAGCATGGCGGCCATGAAGCCGCGGACGGGCGATGGCCCGCTCGAGGTGACCAAGGAGGGGCGGGGCATCGTCATGCGCGTTCCGCTCGAAGGCGGCGGTCGACTCGTCGTCGAGCTGACCCCTGACGAGGCCGAGGCGCTCGGCGACGCCCTCAAGAAGGTCGTCGTCTGACGCGCCCGCGATCCAGTCCTATCGGCTGCCCCGGCATCGTGTGCGGTGCCGGGGCAGCCGCGTTCCCGGACCCTCGCGTCCCGCCCGTCACCGCTTGACGGCGCACAGCAGGCCGTCGCCCACCGGCAGCAGGGACGTCACCAGCTCCTGGCTCTCCCGCACCGTGCGCAGCAGCTCGCGCAGCCGCAGCACCTCCGTGGGCTGCGGTCCCGAGTCGACCGTGCGGCCGTTGGCGAATATGCCCTCGAAGACGACCAGGCCGCCCGGACGCAGCAGGCGCAACGATTCAGCGAGGTAGTCCGAGTACTCCAGCCGGTCACCGTCGCAGAACACGAGGTCGTAGCCGGCGTCCGCGAGCCGGGGCAGCACGTCCAGGGCACGGCCGGGTATGAACCGCGCCCGGTTGCTGGCGAAGCCGCAGGCGCGGAAGGCCTGCCGGGCGAACTGCTGGTGCTCCGGCTCCGGGTCGACCGTGGTGAGCACCCCGTCGGGGCGCATGCCGTGCAGCAGATGTATTCCGGACACCCCGCAGCCGGTGCCGATCTCCGCGACCGCCTTCGCGTCCACGGAGGCGGCGAGCATGCCGAGCGCGGCGCCCGTGCCGGGCGACACCGAGCGCAGCCCTGCCTCCCGGGCCCGGTCCCGGGCCCAGCGCAGCGCTTCGTCCTCGGCGACAAAGGCGTCGGCGAACGCCCAGCTCGTCTGCCGGTTGCCGGTAATGACCCTCTCCTGTCCCCGTGGTTGCCTCGGCGTGACTGTATCCGTTGGTGCCGGGAACCCGCAGATGGGACTGGGCGTTAAAAGGGTTGAGCCGGTGGCCCGGGACGCGACGGGGGGTAAGAGGTGGATCAGGACGCCGAGCACATGCTGACGCAGCCGTATGAGCCGTATCAGCGCGTATCAAATTCTCGTAAAACCGCTTATCCGGAGCTAACGGGCGAGGTGGCTATGGTAGGGGCTCCACTGGACACCACCAGAGCCGACAGGGGAGGTGCGGCCGCGCCCGAGGACCGGGGAGGAGTGCTGCGGCGCTTCCTCGGATCGGCGGGCAGGCCGAAATCCGTGACCGACACCGTTGCTGACCACCGCCACACCGCCGGCTCCGCCGCGGGTGAGGCCCAGACCGCGACCTTCTCCACCGACGCGGACGGGCAGGCATGGACTCCGCCCACGTGGGAGGAGATCGTCAGCACGCACAGCGGCCGGGTCTACCGACTGGCATACCGCCTCACGGGCAACCAGCACGACGCCGAGGACCTCACCCAGGAGGTCTTCGTCCGCGTCTTCCGCTCGCTGTCGACGTACTCGCCGGGCACCTTCGAGGGCTGGCTGCACCGCATCACGACCAACCTTTTCCTGGACATGGTCCGGCGCAAGCAGCGCATCCGCTTCGACGCCCTCGGCGAGGACGCGGCCGAGCGCCTGCCCAGCCGCGAGCCCACCCCGCAGCAGGTCTTCAACGACGCCCACTTCGACGCGGACGTCCAGCAGGCCCTGGACACCCTCGCGCCCGAGTTCCGCGCCGCGGTCGTCCTGTGCGACATCGAAGGACTGTCGTACGAGGAGATCGCCGCGACCCTCGGCGTGAAGCTCGGCACGGTCCGCTCCCGTATCCACCGCGGCCGCTCCCAGCTCCGCAAGGCCCTCGCGCACCGTTCGCCCGAGGCACGGAAGGCCGAACGGCGTTCCTTTGTGGCCCGTGTCCCCGCTCTGGGGGGAGGGGGCGCGACCGCGTGAGTGGATCCCGACCGAAACCTGCGCCGGCGCACTTCGCCGAGCAGCACCTGGGAGACCGACTCTCCGCCCTGGTGGACGGAGAGCTCGGTCATGAGTCGCGTGAGCGCGTCCTCGCCCACCTGGCCACCTGCGCCCGGTGCAAGGCGGAGGCGGACGCCCAGCGACGCCTGAAGAGCGTCTTCGCGCAGGCAGCCCCGCCGCCGCCCTCCGAGAGCTTCCTGGCCCGCCTCCAGGGCCTTCCCGGGGGTGGTGACACCGACGGCGACGGCACGTCGTCGCCGTCGGGCGACCTGTTCGGGCGCGGACCCGAGGCCGGAGTCTTCGGCATGGGACGCGGCGAGCGCTTCGAGTTCGGCTACGTCCCCGCCTCGCCCGCCCATTCCGTCGCCCCCGAGGACCGCGGCTTCCGCATCCATCCCGTCGGCCGCCCGGACGCCGACCGCTCCGCCTCGCGCGGGCTGCGGTTCGCATTCGCCGCAGCCGGTGCGGTGTCGCTGGCCGCGCTCGCCCTCGGCGGCGTGACCACCGCCATCCCCGGCGACATGGCCGCGGACGCCCGCAGCGGCTCCGGCAGCGGCAACGTGTCCCCGACGCGTTCGGCGGGCACGGGCGCCGCGACGCCCGACTCCCAGCGCCGTCGCGCGGTGGGACCGCTGCTCGCCCAGGGCAGCAGCCTGCTCGGCCAGACCTCGGTGGCGCCGACCTCCATGTCCGCGCCGCTGGTGCCCGGAGTGCCCGCGCCGGCCACGGGACAGGTCCAGGACGCCGTGCACGACCTGACCGCCCCGGTGATGGCGGGCGCGGCCGCGGTCTCCCCGCTGATACGCCCGCTGAGCGAGATCCCCCCGTTCTCGCTGACCGCCGGGTCCGCGTCGCCCCAGGTGACCGGTCCCGGACTGCTGTCCGCACCCGTCCCCGACACCACCTCCGCTCCCTCCGCCTCCCCCTCTCATCAGGCGCCCTGACCTGCCTCTTCGCCGTGGCCGTCGAACCTGGTTGAATCCTGTGAAGCCGTGCCCGCGGCGCTGACCCGGGCACGGAGTCGACGTTCCGCGGTCACCGCCGAAGCGCGCGGCCGCGGCCAGCCGTGGGGAGAGCATGAACGAGGGGAACCCGACGTCCGTCCCGCCCGGGGAGCAGGGGGAACACGGGGAACAGACCTCGGCGGGGGAATCACCGGCGAAGCCCGCTGACGGCGACTTCGAGCTGGCGAAGCCTGCGGTGGTTGCACCGGGTGGCACGGGGACGGGCGGGGCCGCGAGCGGCGCGACTGAGCCCGTTGCTGCCGAGCCTGCTGCGGCTGAGCCTGTGGGGGCTGAGCGGGTGGCTGCGGAGTCGGCGGCGGCCGCTGGCGAGCCGGCCGGGGGAGAGTCGGTAGCGGCCGAGTCGGCCGAGGCAGGACCCGTCGTCGTGCCGCCCACCGAGCGCCCCAAGCCCCTGCACGACCCCGACCCCTACAGCACCCCGCCCTACGGCGAGCCGGGCCCCTGGGCACCCGCACCACCGGTCCAGCACCCGGCGGCGACAGCGGCCCAGGGAATGCCGGCACCGGCGCTCACGCAGCCACAGGCGGCCGCACAAACTCCGGCCGCTTCGCAGGGGCCGCCGATTCCGCAGACACCGTCTGCCCTGCAGGTACCCGCCGCTTCGCAGGAACAGGGATCTCCGCAGGCACCCGCTGCCCCGCAGGCACAGGCATCTCCGTACATACCCACTGCCCCGCAGGCACCCACCGCTCCACAAGCGCACGACGCCCCTCAGGCGCACCGGCCTTCACAGGTTCCGGCGCAGGCGGTGCCGCCCGCGCCGGGGCACAGGGCTCCGGTTTCGCCCGCCCCCGCGGACCCGGGTGCGCCCCCGCCGGTGGATGCCTCGGTATCCGCGCCGGGCGCGCCGCCGGTGCGTGCGCCGGGGGAGCTGCCCGACTCCGACCCCGGCGCCGTGCCCGCAGCCTCGCCGGAGGCCGGTGCCCCCGTTCCGCCGGAACCGGCCGACGCCGGCCCCTGGCAGCGCTACGACCCCTGGGCCGCGTCCGGCGCCGGACAGCAGCCCCTCGTGCCCGGACCGCTGCAGCAGACCGGGGCGGCGGTGCTCACCGAGGAGCAGCGGCGCAAGCGGGGCAGGCGGCTCCTCCTCGGCTGGACGCTGCTGGTCGCCGTCGTCTCCAGCGGCATCGGCGGGATCGCCGGCGCCTATGTCGAGCGCGAGGGCGTGGGCGACGTACAGCTGCCGCAGGCCGGACAGGTGCCGGCCGGACGGGCGCCGGACAGTGTCGCCGGGATCGCCGCACGGGCGCTGCCCAGCGTCGTCACCCTGCACGTACGCGGGGCCGACGAGGCGGGCACCGGCACCGGCTTCGTACTCGACGCCCGCGGCCACATCCTCACCAACAACCATGTCGTCGAGCCCGCCGCGTCCGGCGGTGAGATATCGGTGACGTTCAGCAGCGGTGCCACCGCCAAGGGCAAGGTCGTGGGCCGCGACAGCGGATACGACCTGGCCGTCGTCCAGGTCAGTGGTGTCCACGGGCTCACCCCCATGCCCCTCGGCAACTCGGACAACGTCCAGGTCGGCGACCCGGTCGTCGCCATCGGCGCCCCCTTCGACCTGGCCAACACCGTCACCTCCGGCATCATCAGCGCGAAGGATCGGCCCATCACGGCCGGCGGGGAGAAAGGTGACGGCAGCGACGTGTCGTACGTCGACGCGCTGCAGACCGACGCCCCCATCAACCCGGGCAACTCCGGCGGCCCCCTCCTCGACTCCCAGGCCCGGGTCATCGGCATCAACTCCGCCATCCGGTCCGCCGACGACGGCACCGACTCCGGGACCGGACAGGCCGGCTCGATCGGCCTCGGCTTCGCCATCCCCGTCAACCAGGCCCGGCGAGTCGCCGAGGAGCTGATCAACGACGGCCATGCCAGCCACCCCGTCATCGGCGTCACCCTCGACATGGGCTACACCGGCGACGGCGCCCGTATCGACACCAAGGCCCGGGACGGCGGCCCCGCCGTCGCCAAGGGCGGTCCCGGCGACCGGGCCGGCCTGCGCGCGGGCGACGTCATCACCGAGGTGGACGGACAGCGCGTCCACTCGGGCGAGGAACTGATCGTCAAGATCCGGGCCCACCGGCCGGGCGACGGGCTGCGTCTGTCGGTCGAACACGGCGGCACAAGGGAGGTCTCACTCGTGTTGGGCGCTGCGGACCAGAACTGACAGAAGTCTCACCTCGGGACGGTACCGGTCTGACAGCTACGCCGGGTACCGTTGAGCGACCGAGAACATCGCAATGGGAGCGTCAGGTGTTCAATGACATAGGACCACTCGAGCTGGTGACGATCATCGTGCTCGCTGTGCTCGTCTTCGGTCCCGACAAGCTCCCGAAGGTCATCCAGGACGTGATGCGCACGGTCCGGAAGATCCGCGAGTTCTCGGAGAGCGCGAAGCAGGACATCCGCGAGGAACTCGGCCCGGAGTTCAAGGACTTCGAGTTCGAGGACCTCAACCCCAAGACGTTCATCCGCAAGCAGCTGGACAACGATGAACTGGGGCTGAAGGAGATCCGCAACGGCTTCGACCTGAAGAAGGAGATGGCCGAGGTCACGGACGCCGTCCACAGCCGCGAGAGCGATGCCTCGTCCTCGTCTTCTTCGTCCTCCTCCGGCGGGCGCATCGACATGACCAAGAAGCCCGAGGACACCGACAAGGACGACCGTCCGCCGTTCGACGCGGACGCCACCTGACCGGACCCGACACGCGCATCGAGCGGCGGACGTGACGCGTTTCATAGCGCGCACCCGCCGCTCACGGCGTGAACAGGCCTTCTGCGCGACCCACGCGCCGGGCGCTTTCCCTGCTGCTCTCAGCGGTGTGGATATGCTGCCGAGTTGTTGTGCGGACCGGACAGTACGCCCGAAGGGGGGCGGGCCACCCCGGTCCGACGAGAGCGAGGAGGCGTCCGGGAGATGGAGACGACGAGTCGGGTGGGCGCGCAGGCGCCGGCCGCGGAGGGCGGACAGCAGCTCCTCTCTGCCCGGCGTACGGTCGCCGGCTACCTGCAGGCGCCCTTCCCTTGGTACGGCCTCGACGAGGCGTTCACGGGGCCCCGCTGGCTGATGCAGGTAGGCGCGGCGGCAGACGGCGCCGTCGAACACGGGTCGATCGGGCACGGTGACGAGCCCTCCGTCCGCAACGAGCACGTCGCCTCTTCCGCGGACGAGCCCCGGGAGAAGTTCGCGGTCGTGGTGACCGTGGCGGCGAACCCCTCCCGGCGGAGCGCCGACGGCACGGGCCTGCTGGAGGCGACCTCGGTCTCCTCGGCGGCGTGGCTGGCGGGGGTGGGGCTGCTGTCGTTCACGTGGCCCGGCCAGATGGACCACAGCCTGCGGGACGACTGGCTGGAGCAGCAGACGGAGACCGCGTGGGCCCTGGCCGATGACCTCGACGGACCCGAGTGGTCCACCCTCTCCCTTCCGGTGGACGGGGCTCCCATGCCCTTCCACTACCGGGAGTCGGAGTTCGGCTGGGTCCTCGCGGGCTCCACGCACGAGGGCGTGCACGTGGGCGCGTACGGCAGAGGAATGAGCGCCTACGGCCTCGGCTTCGCCATGATCAAGGACATCGCGACGTACGCCTAGCGCGAGTACGGAGCAAGGCTCTACGACGAAGGGGGCGCCGTCCGCAACGGACGGCGCCCCCTTCGTCGCAGAGGCCCTGAAACTGCCCTGAGGCTGCCCTAGAACTTGTTCTTCGGCGTGATCCCCAGCGACAGCCCCGACAGCCCCCGCTGGCGGCCGCCCAGCTTGCCCGCGATCGCTCGCAGGGCCGAGCCCGCCGGGGAATCCGGGTCCGTCAGGACGACCGGCTTGCCCTCGTCGCCGCCCTCGCGGAGGCGGACGTCGATGGGGATGTTGCCGAGGACGGGGACCGTCGCGCCCGTGGTGCGGGTCAGGCCGTCCGCCACCAGCTGGCCGCCGCCCGTGCCGAAGATGTCGACCATCTCGCCGCAGTGCGGGCAGGGCAGGCCGGACATGTTCTCGACCACTCCGACGATCTTCTGGTGGGTCTGGACGGCGATGGCGCCGGCCCGCTCGGCCACCTCGGCCGCGGCCTGCTGGGGCGTCGTCACGACCAGGATCTCGGCGTTCGGGACCAGCTGGGCGACGGAGATCGCGATGTCACCGGTGCCGGGCGGGAGGTCCAGGAGCAGTACGTCGAGGTCGCCCCAGTAGACGTCCGCGAGGAACTGCTGCAGCGCGCGGTGGAGCATCGGGCCGCGCCAGACGACGGGGGCGTTGCCCGGGGTGAACATGCCGATGGAGATGACCTTCACGCCGTTCGCGGACGGCGGCATGATCATGTTCTCGACCTGGGTCGGACGGCCGTCCGCGCCCAGCATGCGCGGCACCGAGTGGCCGTAGATGTCGGCGTCGACCACGCCCACCTTGAGGCCGTCGGCGGCCATCGCCGCCGCCAGGTTGACCGTCACCGAGGACTTGCCGACGCCGCCCTTGCCGGAGGCGACCGCGTAGACCCGGGTGAGCGAGCCGGGCTTGGCGAAGGGGACCTCGCGCTCGGCCGTGCCGCCGCGCAGCGCCGCCGCCAGCTCCTTGCGCTGCTCGTCGCTCATCACGTCCAGCGTGACGTCGACCCGGGTGACGCCCTCGACCCGGGAGACCGCCTCGGTCACCCGCTGGGTGATGGTCTCGCGCATGGGGCAGCCGGAGACGGTCAGGTAGACGGTCACCGCGACCGCCCCGTCCGCGCCGATCTCCACCGATTTGACCATCCCCAGTTCGGTGATGGGTCGGTTGATCTCGGGGTCGTTCACCGTCGCCAGTGCCTCGCGCACCGCGTCTTCCGTAGCCATAAGGACGATGGTACGGCGCGCCGAGGGGCCTCCGGGTAGCCCCTCAGCGGTCGTCTGCGTCACGTCCCGGCGACCGTTCTGTCCGTTCCGCCGGGAATACGACATGACCGTCGTGGCGTCGTCGCTCCTCCAGCTCCTTGACCAGGTCCTGCAGCTCGGAGCGGATCCAGTCGCGGGTGGCCACCTCGCCCAGGCCCAGGCGGAGCGCCGCGACCTCCCGGGTCAGGTACTCGGTGTCGGCGATGGACCGCTCGTTCTGCTTGCGGTCCTGTTCGAGGTTGACCCGGTCGCGGTCGTCCTGCCTGTTCTGCGCGAGCAGGATCAGCGGGGCCGCGTAGGAGGCCTGCAGGGACAGCATCAGGGTCAGGAAGATGAACGGGTAGTTGTCGAAGCGCAGCTCCCCCGGCGCGGCGATGTTCCACACCACCCACAGGATGATGACGACCGTCATCCAGACGATGAAGCGTCCCGTGCCCAGGAAGCGGGCGATCTTCTCCGACAGCCGCCCGAAGGCCTCCGGGTCCCACTCGGGCAGGATCCGGCGCCGCGGCGGGCGCGGCTGGTCCAGGCGGGGCGTGCGGTGCCGGGTGGCGGCCGTGGCGCCCACCGGGGTGCGCTCGCGGTTGCTCTCGCGCTCAGGAGCCATGTGCACTCGCCCCCTCGCTCGCCGCCCCGTTCTCCTCGTTCAGATGGAACTCAGTCTCCCGCCAGTCCTCGGGCAGCATGTGGTCGAGTACGTCGTCCACGGTCACCGCCCCGAGCAGCGAACCGGACTCGTCCACCACGGGCGCGGCGACCATGTCGTACGTCGCGAAGAACCCGGCGATGACCGGCAGGGTGGCGTCGGGGTCCAGGGGCTGCAGATCGTCGTCCACCAGCGAACTGACCAGGGTGTACGGGGGATCGCGCAGTAGCCGCTGGAAGTGCACGGTGCCCAGGTACTTGCCGGTCGGGGTCTCGTCGGGCGGCCGGCAGACGTAGACCTGGGCGGCCAGGGCGGGGGAGAGGTCGGGGTTGCGGACCCGGGCGAGCGCGTCGGCGACGGTGGCGTCCGGGCGCAGCACGATCGGCTCGGTGGTCATCAGGCCGCCCGCGGTGTGCTCCTCGTACGACATCAGGCGCCGCATCTCGGCCGCGTCGGCGGGCTGCATCAGGCTCAGCAGCCGCTCCTTGTCCTCCTCCGGGAGCTCGGAGAGCAGGTCGGCCGCGTCGTCGGGGTCCATGGCCTCCAGGACGTCGGCCGCGCGCTCCTCCTTCAGCTTGCCGAGGATCTCGATCTGGTCGTCCTCCGGCAGCTCCTCCAGGACGTCGGCGAGGCGGTCGTCGTCCAGGGCGGCGGCGACCTCGGCGCGCCGCTTGGCGGAGAGGTGGTGCAGGACGTTGGCGAGGTCGGCGGGGCGCAGCTGCTCGAAGGTGGCGAGCAGGCTCTCCGCGCCCTGCCCGTGCTCCTCCAGGGAGAAGCCGGTGACGCCCGACCACTCCACGGTCAGCGTCTCGCCCTTGGCCCGACGGAAGGCGCCGGCCTTCTTCCCCTTCCGGACGAAGACCCGGTCGACCTCCCAGTCCCGGCGGGCGGGCAGCTGCTGCACGGACACGTCGAGGACGGTGACCTCCTCGCCGGTCTCCACCAGCGTCACCCGCCGGTCCAGCAGCTCCCCGAAGACCAGCCGCTCGGTGGGCCGCTGCTCGAAGCGGCGGACGTTGAGCACGCCGGTGGTGATGACCTGCCCGGACTCGATGCCGGTGACCCGGGTCATGGGCAGGAAGATTCGGCGCCGGGTGGACAGTTCGACGACCAGCCCGAGGACGCGCGGGGGCCGTCGCCCGACGCGCAGCATGACGACCAGTTCGCGTACGCGACCGACCTGGTCGCCGGTCGGATCGAAGACGGGGACCCCGGCGAGGTGCGAGACGAAGATCCGGGGGGCGCCGGCTGCCATGGCTGTGCTTCCTTTGCTCGCATTGCGTGGGAATTGCTGTTTTCTGCCCGCTCGCGTGCGCTTCAGGCTAGCCCGTACCGATCGGATACGCCCTGGTGGGCGGTCCGGACGGACTGGCTCCGCCGGGCGGGTGGGGCCCCGGTACGCTGCGGTACGCCGCTCAGGACTCGTCAGAAAGGCAGCGTCACCTGTGACTGCGATTCCCCAGGGCCGTACCCGCCGGGCCACGCTGGTGAGCGCGGCATGCGCACTGGCAGTGACGGGAGCGATGGTGCTGACGGGGTGCAGCAGCGAGGACCCGGACGCGGGGACCAACGGGGTCGGCAAGCTGTCCCCGGACCGGATCCAGACGAAGTCCCGGGCCGCGGCGGACGCGGCGCCCGCGGTACGGCTGTCCGGGACCGTGGTCACCAGCGGCCGTACGTACAAGCTGGACATGCGGCTGAAGGCCGACGGCGGCACCGGCTCGGTCACGTCCCAGGGGGCGACGTTCGGCCTGCTGCGGGTCGGCGAGCAGCTGTATCTGAAGGCCGACGCGGACTTCTGGAGCCACGGCGGGGACACCGGGGCGGCCGGCAAGCTCAACGGCAAGTACGTCAAGGTGCCGCAGGGCGATCCCGCGTACAAGAAGTTCAGCGGCTTCACGGACAAGGCTGTCCTCCTCGACGGTCTGCTGACCCTGCACGGCAAGCTGGCGACGGACGGTCACCACGACCAGTCCGGCACCCGCACCATCCGCATCACCGGCGACGGCGGCTCCGGTGGCACCCTCGACGTCTCCCTCCAGGGCAAGCCGTATCCCCTCCGCCTGGTCCGTGCCGGCAGCGCCGGAATGCTCGGCTTCTCGGACTGGGGCAAGGACTTCACCGTGACCGAGCCCGCGAAGTCGGAGACGGTGGACTACGGCAAGCAGCTGCCGACGTCGTAACCGGCTCCGGCCGGCTCCTCTTCTCCGCCGCGACGGTGATCAGTCACGACGTACGTTCCCTGCGGTGCCGAACCCTGCTCGGCCCCGGCGCTATTTCTTCCGGCGCTTGGCCAGCAGTCGCGGCAGACCCGCCGGGATCGGCTGACGCGTGGTCGCCGGAGTCGGCAACGGTCGTTCCGCGAGGCTGTCGGCGGGCAACGGCACCGAAGTCCCCGTCGGCACCAGGCGCAGTACCCGGCACTCGCGCGCCCAGCGCCCCGGCATCTCCTCGCCGTCGGGGGCGTTGAGCCGCTTCCCCTTCAGCTCGGCCACCGCCGCCTCCCACTCCGGTGAGCCGGAGGCCAGCTCGGACACGGTCGCCGACCAGCTCACCAGCCGGCCCCCCTTGTCCTTGCTGCGCACGGTCACCTCGGCCGAGCCGCCGTCGGTGAGACCGGGCAGCGGCTGCTCTCCGGGCCCGTCGCCGACCAGGCACACCGCGCCCTCGTGCCACACGTGCCACAGCGCACGCGCGGCCGGGGCGTCGGCACCCCTGACCCAGATGAGGCCGGACTTCTTGCTGGCCTCCTCGATGAGGGCCAGGTCGAGCAGCTCGCTTGTCATGCGCCCAGCCTATCCAGGCCCGCTCACAGCCAGCCGTTGCGCTTCAGCGTGCGGTGGATGCCCAGACACAGCACGACGGTGATCCCCATGATCACCGGGTAGCCGTACTTCCAGTGCAGCTCGGGCATGTACTTGAAGTTCATGCCGTACACCCCGCACACCATCGTCGGCACGGCGATGATCGCGGCCCAGGCGGTGATCTTGCGCATGTCCTCGTTCTGTGCGACGGACGCCTGCGCCAGGTTGGCCTGGAGGATGGAGTTGAGCAGCTCGTCGAAGCCCACGACCTGCTCCTGGACCCGGGCGAGGTGGTCGGCGACGTCCCGGAAGTACTTCTGGATGTCCGGGTCGACCAGCCGCATCGGCCGCTCGCTCAGCAGCTGCATCGGCCGCAGCAGCGGAGCCACCGCCCGCTTGAACTCCAGCACCTCACGCTTGAGTTGGTAGATCCGGGCCGAGTCCACACCACGCGAGACCCCGCCCCGGCGGCCCGGCGAGAAGACCTCGGTCTCCACCTCGTCGATGTCGTCCTGCACCGCGTCGGCGACCGCGATGTAGCCGTCCACGACATGGTCGGCGATGGCGTGCAGCACGGCCGAGGGGCCCTTCGCGAGCAGCTCGGGGTCGTCCTGCAGCCGGTGGCGCAGCGCCCGCAGGGAGCCCTGGCCGCCGTGCCGGACGGTGATGAAGAAGTCCCGGCCGGTGAAGCACATGACCTCGCCGGTCTCGACGACCTCGCTGGTCGCGGTGAGCCGGTCGTGCTCGACGTAGTGGATGGTCTTGAAGACGGTGAAGAGCGAGTCGTCGTACCGCTCCAGCTTGGGCCGCTGGTGAGCCTGGACCGCGTCCTCGACGGCCAGCGGGTGCAGCCCGAACTCGCGGGCGATACCGGCGAATTCCGCCTCGGTCGGCTCGTGCAGACCGATCCACACGAACCCGCCGTCGCGACGCACCTGCCGCATCGCCTCCTGCGGGGTCAGCGGCCCCGCGCTCTGCACCCGGGCGCCGTCGCGGTAGACCGCGCAGTCGACGACGGCCGAGGGCGTGGCCGGGTCACGCGTGGTGTCGTACGAGGCGCTCGTGCTCGTCGTCTTGCGCAGCGCGTCACGGGACGACGGACGGACCACGGCACGCAGGTCGCGGATCATCGACATGGGCAGGCTCCTTCGCAGGCGGGCAGCGAAAGCGCACGGCAACGGGTGGAACTACCCGGAATGGGGACGTCCTGACTGCGGATGTTTGGCACGTCCACAAAGCGGGGAGCACCGCACCGTTGCGGTGGCGACTTCGCTACTGATGCAGAACTGATTCAGGTCAGACAGATCAGGCAAAGCGAAACGAAGTGCTCTTCCGAACGAAGACGTGAACGGGAAGGCGGCAGCCAGCCAGGAACTACATCAGCAGCCGGAAGAGCGAGTGGTACTACCAGGTCGACTTCGATCCATGACAGCCCCACCTCCTCCGGCCGGTCCCTCGTAAGGGAGTCTCATCGGCGTCGGGACTTGATAGCGACGCTTCTGCGTGCTGCCCCGAACCACCGGCTCAGCGTAGCAGCAGCCCATAGTGTCAAGGCGCCGCTTTGCCCGCTGCTGACGAGTTCTATGCTCACCGCATGGTTGATGTTCTTCCCCTCGTCGAGGCCCGGTTGACCACCGCGCTGGGCGCACCGGACGCGCGCGCCGCGGTCACCTTCCTCGGTACGGACCGCATCGAGGTGCTCCGTTTCCAGGAGGGGGACGTGGTCCGCTACGCCACGCTCGGCATGTCCGTGCACCCCATGACGGATCCCACGGCGATGCTCGCCGACCCCGTCAAGGGCCCCCGCGCCGAGCTGGTCCTGTCGGTCCGCGCGGGCCTCGCGGAGACCGACAAGGTACTCCGTCCGCTCGCCGTACTCGCCGCGTCCCCGCAGGTGGAGGGCTTGGTGGTGACCCCCGGCGCCTCCCTGGACGTGGGGGACCCGCTGTGGCCCGGCGCCCCCTTCAGCTCGGTCCTGGTCGGCGAACCCGGCGGGCTCGTCGAGGATCTGGAGCTGGACGATCCGATGGAACCCGTACGGTTCCTGCCGCTGCTGCCGATGACCCCGAACGAGGCCGCCTGGAAGCGGGTGCACGGCGCCCAGGCCCTCCAGGAGCGCTGGCTCGCGAACGGCACGGACCTGAGGGACCCCGCCCGCAGGTCCGTCCCGCTCGACTGACCCGGAGTGACCGATCTCACCAACGCAAGGCTGGAATCGGTCAGTTGGCGAAGACGGTGACACCGTCCTCGGTGGCGTGCGCCGTCTCCGGCTCCTCGGCCTCCTCGGTGAGGGCTTTCCGACGACGACGACCACCACCGCGCCCAGCACCGCGGTGACCGCCGCGACCACGAACGGGATGTGGATGTCGCTCCACTCCTCGATCTTCGGCGCGAAGTACGGTGCCGCGGCGGCAGCGAACCAGCGGACGAAGTTGTTTGCCCGCGCTCGCCACCGGGCGCGGCGCGTCCGACACGCCGAGGGCCAACTCGGTGTACACCGTGTTGTTCACGCCGATGAAGGCGCCGGACAGGATCGGGCAGACCACGGCCGTGGTGTGGTCGCCGTAGCCGAGCACGAGCACGTCCGCTGCGAGCAGCATCAGCGAGCCGCCGAGCACCTTCGGTGAACCGAACCGCCGCTGCATCCGCGGAGCCACGATCATCGAGAAGACGGCGAGCAGCACGCCCCAGGCGAAGAACACCGCGCCGGAGCGGTAGGGGGCCATGTTCGGCACGAACGGCGTGAAGGCCGGCACGGTGAAGAGCGTGTAGTTGTAGAAGAACGCCGAGACCGCCGCCGAGGCGGGCCGCCGTGGCCGAGCGCCCTGATCGGGTCCAGGACCGAGGCCTTGCGGGCAGGCTTCGGCTGCTCCTTCAGGGACGCCGTGATGCACAGGAATCCGATCGCCATCAGCGTGGCCGTGCCGAAGAACGGATGGCGCCGGCTGACGTTGCCGAGGACCGCGCCGAGCAGAGGGCCGCAGGCCATGCCGAGGCCGAGCGCGGACTCGTACAGCAGGATCGCGGCCGCGCTGCCCCCGGCCGCGGCGCCGACGACGACCGCGAGGGCGGTCGAGACGAACAGCGCCTTGCCGAGACCCCGGCCGACCCGGAAGCCGACGAGCTGCGCGACCGGGTCCGACGTGCCGGCGGGCCCGGCGACCACGGAGGCGCCGGCCGTGGCCCAGACCGCGCGGGGCTGCCGGAGGATGCCACCGGCTCCAGCCAATTAATGTAATATGCATCTACTTTTGGCCGGTGGGTTGTCACGCGCGTTCCGCCCGGACGGGTGATCGTCCTTGACGTGGGCCGGTCCGGGTAGGACCGTGGAGCCCTATGAGGGGCGAACCCAGTTGCCCGAAGTGTGGTGGCCGGGTCAGGGCTCCCGGTCTCTTCGCCGATTCCTGGCAGTGCGATGCGCATGGGACGGTGCATCCGCTGCAGCCCGTGATCCCGCCCAGCGTCGAGGCGCTCAACGTCGTGCTGCATCGCACGCAGGTCCCGGTGTGGATGCCCTGGCCGCTGCCGGTCGGGTGGCTGTTCACCGGTGTGGCCTATGCGGGTGACGACCGCAGCGGCGGCCGTGCCAGCGCCGTGGCCTGTTCCGGTCCCGCCCCGCTCGGCGGCATGGGCGAGCTCATCCTGGTCGCCGAGGAACTCGGCGTCGGCCTCGGCGCGCGGTACGCGGGCATCGACGGCCCCGACCCGGGGGCGTACATGAACGTCGAGAAACCGCCCCAGGCCAAGGTCCTGGCCGCCGGCCGTCCGACCCCGCTCTGGCACGTCACCAGTGCCCCCGACGATCGCGCCGTCTTCGCGGGCGAGGCTCTGGGGCTGTGGCTGTGGGCGGTGCTGTGGCCCGAGAAGTCCGGCCTGCTCATGTACGACGAGCTGGTGCTGACGGATCTGCGGGATGCGGGGGCGGAACTGGATCTGGTGCCGTGCGGGGCGCTTTCGCCGCGCTTGCTTCAGCCGTAGCGCCCACCGGGGTGGGGTGAGCCGACAGCCGGCGGCTGCGGGTTCGTTGTGGCTGGTCGCGCAGTTCCCGCGCCCCTTTGGTGGCAGTGCCGCCTTTGCGCAGTTCCCCGCGCCTCTTGGTGGCCGTGCCGCCTTGTAGGGGGTGCTCGGCGGGTGCGGGTGTGACAGGGCATCCCTTCGCGACCGCTATCCTTAGGTGTCCCCTTCCGTCCCGTCACCGCCTGGAGTTCGTGTCGTGCGCATCGATCTGCACTGCCACTCCACGGCCTCCGACGGTACGGACACCCCGGCCGAGCTGGTGCGCAATGCCGCTGCCGCCGGGCTGGACGTCGTCGCGCTGACCGACCATGACACCACCCGTGGGTACGCCGAGGCGATCGCCGCGGTGCCCGAGGGGCTCACTCTGGTGACCGGCGCCGAGCTGTCCTGCCGTGTCGACGGCATCTCCATGCACATGCTGGCCTACCTCTTCGACCCCGAGGAGCCCGCCCTGCTCGCCGAGCGGGAGCTGGTCCGGGACGATCGAGTGCCGCGGGCGCAGGGCATGGTCGCCAAGCTCGACGCGCTGGGCGTGCCGGTCACCTGGGAGCAGGTCGAGCGGATCGCCGCCGGCGGTTCGGTGGGGCGTCCGCATGTCGCGACCGCGCTCGTCGAGCTGGGTGTGGTGCCCACGGTGAGCGACGCGTTCACCGAGGAGTGGCTGGCCGACGGTGGCCGGGCCTTCGTGGAGAAGCACGAGACCGACCCCTTCGAGGCGATCCGGCTGATCAAGGGCGCGGGCGGCGTGGCCGTCTTCGCGCACCCGGCCGCCGCCAAGCGCGGCCGCACGGTGCCGGAGTCCGCGATCGTCGAGATGGCCGCGGCCGGCCTGGACGGCATCGAGGTCGACCACATGGACCACGACCTCGAAGCCCGGGAGCGCCTGCGGGGCCTCGCGAAGGAGCTGGGGCTGCTGGTCACGGGGTCCTCGGACTACCACGGCAGCCGCAAGACCGTGTCGCTGGGCGAGTACACGACGGACCCCGAGGTGTACGGGGAGATCATCCGGCGGGCCACCGGCGCCTTCCCGGTGCCGGGCACCGGCGGGGCCTGAGACCCCTCAGGGGTCGACCCCGCGCCCTCTCACGCCCGTTTCTCCCTCTCCCGCAAGGCCTGTACTTCCGCCATGTTCGACGTCGCTGTCTTCGGTTCTCTGTTCCTGACCCTTTTTGTCATCATGGATCCCCCCGGGATCACCCCGATCTTCCTCGCGCTGACCGCGGGGCGCCCCGCCAAGGTGCAGAAGCGGATGGCCTTCCAGGCCGTCTGTGTGGCCTTCGGGGTCATCGCCACGTTCGGCGTCCTGGGCCATCAGATCCTGAACTACCTGCACGTCTCCGTCCCCGCGCTGATGATCGCGGGCGGTCTGCTGCTTCTGCTGATCGCGCTCGACCTGCTCACCGGCAAGACCGACGAGCCGAAGCAGACCAAGGACGTGAACGTCGCCCTCGTACCGCTGGGCATGCCGCTGCTGGCGGGGCCCGGTGCCATCGTGTCCGTGATCCTGGCCGTGCAGAAGGCCGGCAGTGTGGCCACGCAGGTCTCGGTGTGGTCCGCGATCGTCGCGATCCACGTCGTGCTGTGGCTGGTGATGCGTTACTCGCTGCTGATCATCCGGGTCATCAAGGACGGCGGTGTGGTCCTCGTGACGCGGCTCGCGGGCATGATGCTCTCCGCGATCGCGGTGCAGCAGATCATCAACGGTGTCACTCAGGTGATCCGGGGGAGCTGAGACGTGGGCTCGGCTCCCCCGGAAAGCTTGAGTGGCGGTCCGTGTTACGAGGCCGGGGTCTCGGCCGGGCGGATCCACAGGCGCTGTCCGACGGCGGCGGCCTGCTGAACGATCCGGTTGACGGAGGCGGCGTCCACGACGGTGCTGTCCACGGTGGTGCCGTTGACCTCGTCGAGTCGCATGATTTCGAAGCGCATGGCTTCTCCCTTCGTCTGGTCATCCTCCTGCGGAGAACTACTGGTGTGTCCTGCTGTCGTAGGTAGTCAACGGGATGCGTGTTACAAACATTCCCTACGCTAAAGAAATTTTTCGAACAGCTAATTACCGACCGGTAGGTGGGGCCCGTGGGACTGACCGGGACCGGTTGTGTTCGCAGCGTGACCGCCGGGACAATGGAAGCGATGAACGACGACCTGGCGGCTCTCGCCGCCCGCATCGACCACACCAACGAGCTGCTGCAGCGCATGCTCGCCGAGGTGGCGAAGACGCCCTCGACCCACGCGATCTTCGTCGACGCGGGATACCTCTACGCGGCCGCCGGCCGGCTGGTCGCCGGGACGGAGGACCGACGGGCCTTCGACCTGGACGCCGAGGGCCTCATCGAGGCACTGATCGACAGGGCCCGCACGATCTTCGCGGACAGCCGGCTGCTGCGCGTCTACTGGTACGACGGCGCCCGGCGCCGCATCCACACCGCCGAGCAGCAGTCCATCGCCGAACTGCCCGACGTCAAGGTCCGCCTGGGCAACCTCAACGCCAACAACCAGCAGAAGGGCGTCGACTCCCTCATCCGCTCCGACCTGGAGTCCCTCGCCCGCCACCGCGCGATCAGCGACGCGGCCCTGCTTGGCGGCGACGAGGACCTGGTCTCGGCGGTGGAGGCGGCCCAGGGCTACGGCGCCCGCGTCCACCTGTGGGGCATCGAGGCACCCGAAGGCCGCAACCAGGCCGAGCCGCTGCTCTGGGAGGTCGACAGCCAGCGCACCCTCGACCTGGAGTTCTTCAAGCCGTACGTCTCCCGCCGTACGGCCGCCGCCTACGAGGCCCCCGCCGGCACCCGGCCCACGCGTGAGGACGTCCGCTTCGTCGGCGCCCAGATCGCCGCGAAGTGGCTGTCCGCGCGCGGCCGCGAAGCCCTCGTCGAGCTGCTCCCCGGCCACCCCTACCTGCCCGGCTCCGTCGACCAGGACCTGCTGGTCGAGGCCGAAGGGCTGCTCCAGTACTCCCTGCGTGGCCAGGCGGATCTGCGCCGCGCCCTCAGGGACGGCTTCTGGGAGCACCTGCAGACGCAGTACTAGCCCCGCCTCGGGCGCCCGCCACCGGCCTCAGCCCAGGTGCTCGTCCCAGAAGTCGGCGATCGCCCGGGCCGTGGCGAGCGGGCGGTCGGTGTTGGGCGAGTGCTCGGCCCCGTCGATGACGGACCGCCGCGCCTGAAGCCGCACCGCCATCTCGTCCAGCAGCGCCGGCGGCCAGGTGTCGTCCTGCGAGCCCGACAGCACGTGGAACGGCAGCGGTACGGCGGCCAGTTCGGCGATACGGTCCGGCTCGGTGCACAACTGGCGTCCGGTGGCGATGAGTTGGGCGGGCTTGTTGCCCAGCCAGCGGCGCCGCAGATCGTCCCGGCCGACCAGGCCGCCGTCGAGCTCGCCCGTGGCGGTCTCCTCGGGCGCCTCCATCGCCTGCATCGCGTCCCACACCTCGGCCATCGTCATCACGCCGAGCGCGTCCCGCAACAGCTTCACGCGCTGCTGCTGGGAGACCGAGATCTGTGCCGGGCCCGAGGCCATCAGCGTGAGGGAGAGAAACGGCGCATGGTCGAGCAGCACGGCCGCACGCGAGATCTGCCCGCCGAGCGAGTGCCCCAGCAGATGCACCGGCGTTCCGACCGCCGCCACCTGCGCCAGCACGTCCCGCGCCAACTCCTCCTGCGCGTAGGCGGATTCGTCGTGCTCGGGCCCGTCCGACTCGTACTGCCCGCGGCCGTCCACGGCCACGGTCCGGTACCCGCGCTCGGCCAGCGGCACATGCAGCGGATTGAAGTCCTCCTTGCTCCCGGTGAACCCCGGCAGCAGCAGCGCGACACCCTTCGGCTCGACACCGTCGGCCACGGGCGCGTCGACGACGGCGAACTCACCGCGCGCGGTCCGCAGGGAGTACGCACGGGCACCGGGGGGCGGGACGAAGGTGGCAGGCCTGCTCATGGGGGAGAGGCTATCGGGCGGCGGGCGGGCGGGGTGGAGGGAGGGGGAGGCAGAGGGAGATAGGGGGAGGGCGGGGCGACGGGGGAGATGGGGGCGGAGAAGACCGACGGCCCGGTCCCACAGGGGTGGGTCCGGGCCGTCGGGTGAGGCGGTTGTACTTGTTCTGCCGTGGGGCCGGTCAGGCCTCGGTGGCCTCCACGGCCGCCGTCGCCTTCCGCGTCCGGCGAGGCTTCGGCGCCACCTCCGTGGCCTCGGCCACGGGCTCCGCGGCCTTGCGGGTCCGGCGGCGCGGCTTGACCTCCGGCTCCTCGGTGGCCTGCGCCGGAATCTCCGGAGCGGCTGCCGCGGCAACGGCCTTACGGGTCCGCCGAGCCTTGGGCGCGGCAGCGACCTCTGCGCCGTCCACCGTTGCTTCGGCGGCAGCGGCCGTCTTGCGGGTGCGACGGGGCTTGACCTCAGCCTCCGTTGCTTCCGGGGTGGCGGCCGTCGTCTTGCGGGTCCGGCGCGGCTTGGCCTCGACCTCGGCCTCCACCGTTTCCGGGGTGGCGGCCGTGGCCTTGCGGGTGCGGCGGGGCTTGGCCTCGGTGGCCTCGGCCGTGTCCACGGCAGCCTCGGCGGCGGCAGCGGCGGTCTTGCGGGTCCGGCGCGGCTTGGCCTCGACCTCGGCCTCCACCGTTTCCGGGGCGGTGGCCGCGGTCTTGCGGGTGCGACGGGGCTTGACCTCAGCCTCCGTTGCTTCCGGGGCGGCGGCCGTCGTCTTGCGGGTCCGGCGCGGCTTGGCCTCGACCTCGGCCTCCACCGTTTCCGGGGTGGCGGCCGCGGCCTTGCGGGTGCGGCGGGGCTTGGCCTCGGTGGCCTCGGCCGTGTCCACGGCAGCCTCGGCGGCGGCAGCGGCGGTCTTGCGGGTCCGGCGCG